>PNAI01000055.1 GCA_003169835.1 Hyphomicrobiales bacterium
TGCTTCGACTACATCGCCAACGAGTTCCCCAAGAGCCGCTACATGACCAACGGGCAGACCAAGTGTCCGCTGGTCGTGCGCACCGGTAACGGCGCTGGCTCGCGATTCGGTGCACAGCATTCTCAGAGCGTTGAGAACTGGTGCATGATGATCCCGGGGCTCAAAGTTGTGGCGCCGTCGAGCCCGATCGATGTGATCGGACTGCTGGCTGCGTCCGTGCGCGATCCCGATCCGGTGATCTTCCTCGAGCACAAGTCGCTCTACGCGACCAAGGGCGAGGTGCCCGACGGCGAGATCCTCGACAAGCTCGGCACCGCGAAAATCTTGCGGCCCGGCAAGGATGCCACCATCCTGGCGCTCGCGCTCATGGTGCCGCGCGCGCTTGCCGCGGCCGAGAGGCTCAAGGCCGAGCACGGCATCGACGCCGAAGTGGTCGACGTCCGCTCATTGGTGCCGCTCGACACCCAAACCATTCTTGGCTCTGTGGCGAAAACCCATCGCGTGTTCACGGTCGAGGAAAATCCCCGGCTGTGCGGCTGGGGCGCCGAGATCATGTCGATCATCGCCGATGAATCGTTCTACGACCTCGACGCGCCGCCGGTGCGCATCACAACGCCACACTGTCCGCTGCCGGCCGCCGATATTCTCGAAGACGCCATCCTGCCGAGCGTCGATCGCATCGTCGATCGCGTGAAGCGCACACTGCAAGCGTAGAGGTCCCTTATGGCTGCGTATGACAACCTGCTCGCCAATGTTCCGACCGATCTGTGGATCGGCGGCAAATGGCGCAAATCCTCCGACGGCGCGCGCTTCGACGTGATCGACCCCGCAACCGAGAGCAAGATCGCCTCCGTCGCGAGCGCAAGCATCGACGACGCCAAGGCGGCGATCGACGCGGCGCAAGGCGCCTTCGAAGGCTGGGCCGCGCGAAAACCGCGTGAACGCGGCGAAATCTTGCGCAAGGCCTATGAGCTGATCATGCGCGACGCCGAACGGCTCGCCAAACTCATCACCATCGAAAACGGCAAGGCATTGTCCGATTCACGCGGCGAAGTGGCCTATGCCGCCGAGTTCTTCCGCTGGTACGCGGAGGAGGGCGTGCGCAATCTTGGTGATGTCGGGCGTGCGCCGTCGTCGGGCGCGCGCATCTTCGTGCATCATAAGCCGACAGGCGTCGCCGTACTGGTGACGCCGTGGAATTTTCCGGCCGCCATGGCCACCCGCAAGATCGGTCCCGCGCTCGCCGCCGGCTGCCCGGTGGTGCTCAAGCCCGCGTCCGAGACGCCGCTCACCATGCTGGCACTGATTCCGATATTGGAAGAAGCGGGCGTGCCGGCCGGCGTTGTCAACGTCATCCCTTCGCGCCGCTCCGGTGCGGTGGTCGATTCCATGTTGCACGATCCGCGCGTGCGCGTCGTTTCATTCACTGGCTCGACCGAAGTGGGCCGCAAGTTGCTGCACAGTGCCGCCGACAATGTGCTCAACACCGCGATGGAACTCGGCGGCAACGCGCCCTTCATCGTGTTCGAGGACGCCGACATCGATGCCGCCATCGACGGTGCGATGATCGCGAAGATGCGCAACATGGGCGAGGCCTGCACCGCGGCCAACCGCTTCTACGTGCATGAGAAAGTGCAGGAGGATTTCACCAAGAAACTCACCGCCAAAATGGCGTCGCTCAAGATGGGTAACGGCCTCGACGATGGTGTCGCGCTGGGTCCGCTGGTCAACGCCGAAGGCCGCGACAAGGTGGTCGAGCTGGTCGACGACGCCGTGAGCAAGGGCGCGAAAATTCTCACTGGCGGTAAGCGCCCGGACGGCCCCGGTTTTTTCTATCCCGCTACGGTTCTCACGAACATTCCGAACAACGCGAAGATGCTCAACGAGGAAATCTTCGGCCCGGTCGCCTCGCTGCAGACTTTCAAGGACGAGGCCGAGGTGATCAAACGCGCCAACGACACCGAATACGGACTTGTAGCTTATCTCTACACCAAGGACATCGGCCGTGGCCTGCGCGTCTCCGAGAAGCTCGACTTCGGCATGATCGGGCTCAACCGCGGGCTGGTTTCCGATCCGGCCGCACCCTTCGGCGGCATGAAGCAGAGCGGCATCGGCCGCGAAGGCGCACACGAAGGGCTGATGGAGTTCCTCGAGACGCAATACATTTCGCTGAGTTGGTGAGCGGCGCTTCGTCAAATGCGGCAATCACGAAAATAGGTTTGAGGTTCTGGAATGGACGTCCTGATGCCGCAGCTCGGCGAGACCGTCGCCGAGGGCAAGATCACGAAATGGTTCAAGTCGCCCGGCGATGCCGTGAAAAACGGCGACAACCTGTTCGAGATCGAGACCGACAAGGTGTCGATGGAAGTGCCATCGATCACCAACGGCGTGCTGACGGAAATCCGCGTGCCGGCGGGCGCGGTGGCCCTGGTCGGCGCAGTCGTTGCCGTCATCGGCGGGGCAGGTGCGGCAGTCGTTGCGCAATCTGCTGCGCCTGCGCCCGCACCAAAAGTACCCGCGCCGAAAGCCGCGCCAGCTCAGTCCTTCACCCCTGTGGCAGCGCGACCTGGCGCGCCGATCAAACTCGATCCATTCTTCGAGGTTCGCACGCCTTCGCACAATTACGGCGCAGCGCGCCTGCCAAGCGGCATCACCATGACGCCGTTGGCGCGACGGCTGGCGGCCGAGGGCGGGCTCGATACCGGCAGCATCTCGCCCTCCGGCGCGCACGGCCGCATTTTCGCGCGCGACGTGGAAACGGCGCTCGCTAAGGGCGGGCGTGCATCTTTTGCAGCGCCCACGCTGCACACCGGCGCGAACGCCGAGCAAGTGAAAGCGCTCTACCAGGACGTCCCGTTCACCGAAGTGCCGCTCGACGGCATGCGCGCGACCATCGCACGCCGGCTGGTCGAGGCGAAGCAGACCATCCCGCATTTCTATCTGGTCGCCGATGCCGAGATCGACCAACTGCTCAAGTTACGTGAGGAAGCGAATGCCGGCGCGCCCAAGAATTTCAGCAAGAATGCCGGCGGCGAACCCGCTTACAAGCTCTCGGTCAACGATTTCGTTATCAAAGCCTTGGCGCTTGCGCTGCAACGTGTGCCCGCGGCGAACGCTGTGTGGGCCGGCGATCGCATGTTGCGCTTCCAACATTCTGACGTCGGCATCGCGGTTGCGATCGAAGGCGGACTGCTCACGCCGGTGGTCCGCAACGCCGAAGAAAAATCGCTCTCAACCATCTCCAACGAAATGCGCGATCTGGCCGACCGTGCGCGCGCGAAAAAATTGAAACCCAACGAATACCAGGGCGGCGCGAGCGCGATCTCGAACCTCGGCATGTACGGCGTGCGCGAATTCTCCGCCATCATCAATCCGCCGCACGCCACCATTCTCGCGATCGGTGCCTCGCAGCGCCGTCCGGTCGAGGCCGCCGACGGCAGCGTGAAGTTCGCAAGCCTAATGACCCTGACGCTGTCCTGCGATCATCGCGTGGTCGACGGCGCGCTCGGCGCCGAATTGCTTGCCGCCGCGCGGCAATTCCTCGAAAGCCCGGTGCGCATGCTGGTGTGATTTCTCACGCTCGCAGACGGCCGCCGCATGGCTGCCGTGCCTGGATTTACCGGCCGTTTTCTCCTAAAACTGGACGAGGAGAAAAGCGCATGAATTTCGCCACCCTAAAGCTTTCGTTGATCCTGCTTGGCCTCTCATGGCTGCTCAAATTCCAGGCTTGGCGGCATCCGGAGTTCCGCGCACGGCTCAAAGAGCGCAACCTCACGGCGCAGTTCATGGCGCGCGACGAGGAGGCCGGCCGCTGGTTCACGTTCCGCGACGGGCAGATCACTTCGGGCTTTGGTGTGCGCAAGGACGCAGACGTGACCGTGGCGTTCAAGAACGCTGCGCTCGGTGCGCAGCTTTTGATGCCGCCGATCAATTGGCTCGACCAGATCAATGCGCAAAAGGAGTTCTCGCTCACGGTGACGGGCGAGGAAGACCTCACCAACTGGTTCGCGCAGACCGTGATGATGGGCCAGTCGGTCGGTTTCAAATTCGGCACGAACATACCGGATGGCTCGACGCGCTACTGCAACATGACCAACGGCGGCCCGGTATTCGTCTACGTCAAGGACGGCAAGATCGTGCGCATGACGCCGATCGACTTCGATGCGACCGATCCGCAACCCTGGACCATCGAGGCGCGCGGCATGAAGCTCACGCCGCCGCGCAAGACCACGCTCGCGCCTCACGGCCAGAATGCCAAGTCCATCGTCTATTCACCCGACCGGCTGCTCTATCCCATGAAGCGCGTGGACTTCGATCCCAACGGCGCGCGCAATCCGCAAAACCGCGGCAAGTCGGGCTACGTGCGCATTTCGTGGGATGAGGCGCTGAGCCTCGTCTCGACCGAGATCAAGCGGCAGAAGAAAACCCATGGCCCCGGCGCCATCGCGGTGTCGCACGGTTCGCATCACACCTGGGGCAACATCGGCTACTACCTCTCCGCGCTGTTTCGCTTTTCCAACGCCATCGGCATGACGCGCGTCCACCACAATCCTGACTCGTGGGAAGGCTGGTACTGGGGCGCGGTGCATCACTGGGGCTACACGCTGCGCGTCGGCCAATCGGAGACTTACGGCACGGTCGAGGACTGCCTGCAGAACTGCGACATGATCGTGTTCTGGGCGGCCGATCCGGAGACCACATCAGGTTCGTATGGTGCGCAGGAAGGCACCGTGCGCCGCCAGTGGCTGAAAGATCCAAAGCTCGGCATCAAGATCGTGCACGTCGATCCCTACTACAATGCCTCGGCGCAATTTCTGCCAGGAAAATGGTTTGCGCCCAAGCCGACTACATCGCCGGCGATGGCGATGGCCATTGCGAATGTCTGGATCAAAGAAGGGCTGTACGACAAGGAATATGTGAAGACCCACACGGTGGGCTTCGACAAGTGGGCGGCCTATCTCACCGGCGACGAAGACGGAGTTCCCAAAACACCGGAGTGGCAGGAAAAAGAAACCGGCGTCCCGGCCAAGGACGTGCGTGCGCTCGCGCGCGAGTGGGGCCGCAAGCGCGTTTATCTGGCGCCCGGCGGCTGGGGCAACGGCCACGGCGGCGCTTGCCGCAATCAGACCGGCATCCAATGGGCGCGCGTGATGGTGTGCCTCACCGCGATGCAGGGGCTCGGCAAGCCCGGCGTCAACATGGGAAATCTGCAGTGGGGTTGCCCGCTCGATTTCCAGTTCTACTTCCCCGGTTACTCCGAAGGAGGCATGTCGGGCGACCTTGAGAACACCGCCATGCCGGTCGCCCTCTATCAGCGCATGCCGCAGCTGCCGACCATGAATTCTAGCTTCCAGAAAATTCCACGCATCTTCATGCCGGAAGCGATCTTCGACGGCAAAGCCGAAGGTTATCCGTGGGTCGGCAAATCCATCGAGCACCAGTTCGCGAAATTCTCCTATCCCGCGCCGGGCCATTCGCCGGTGAAGATGCTTTACAAGTACGGCGGCTCGATCCTCTCGACCATGAACAACTCCAACCGCCACGTGCGGATGTATCAGTCGGAGAATCTGGAGTGCGTGGTCAATCAATCGATCTGGTTCGAGGGCGAGGCCAAGTTCGCCGACATCGTGCTGCCGGCTTGTACCAACTTCGAACGCGTGGACATCAGCGAATGGGCGGGCCTCGGCGGCTATGGCCATCACGGCCAGCAGCAGCTCAATCACCGCGTCATCCTCCTGCAGTCCAAGGCGATCGAGCCGCTGGGCGAATCCAAATCAGATTTCTGGATTTTCAACGAGATCTGCAAGCGCATGGGGCTCGCTAATTATTTCTCCGAGGGCGTCAACGAAATCGACTGGGTCAAGCGCGTCTTTCTCGCCTCCGATCTGCCAAAGGTGATTTCGTGGCGCAAGTTCCTGAAGAAGGGTTACTACGTCGTGCCGGCGGAGAAGGAAAAGCTGCGCGCGCCGGTGTCGTTCCGCTGGTTCTGGGAAGGCCGCAAGAAAGATGTGCCCGAGGCGCAGCCGCTGCCGTCGGACTACAGCGGAGAATACCTGCGTGGCCTGCAGACCCAATCCGGCAAGATCGAATTTGAGTGCAACAGCCTCAAGCGCTTCAAAGACCCCGAGCGCCCGCCCATTGTGAAATATGAACCTTCGTGGGAAGGCCCGCACTCGCCGGAGTTCAAGCAATTTCCGCTGCAGCTGCTCACGCCGCATTCGAAATACAGCTTCCACACCCAGGGCGACGGGAAAAGTTCATTCATCAACAACATTGCCGATCATCGCGTGAAGATCGGCGATTGGTACTATTGGGTCCTGCGCCTCAACGCCGAAGACGCCGCCGCGCGCGGCATCAAGAAGAATGACCTGGTGAAGATCTACAACGAGCGCGGCGCGGTGATTTGCGCGGCGCTGCCGACACAGCGGCTGCCGCGTAGCGTCTGCCACGGCTACGAATCCTCGGCCATCTACGCACCAATGGGCGAGCCCGGAAAATCCGTCGATCGCGGTGGCTGCCTCAATCTGCTCACGCCGCACAAGACGCAGACCAAGTCGACCCATTCGCTCGCGGGTGCCCAGTCGATCGTGCAGGTCGAGCTGTGGGACGGCCGCATCGAGCACATGTCGGAGACGTTCGCTGCCATGGAGAAAGACAAAGAGATCAAGCGCACGCTGCAGGAAGCGCAACTCGTGCCGGCGAAATAAGCATCATGAAAAAATGGAACATGATCATCGATGTCGCCGAGTGCACGAATTGCAATTTGTGCACGCTCGCGACCATGGATGAATACGTCGGCAATGATTGGCCGGGTGTCGCGGCGCCCATGCCGCGGCACGGCCACCAGTGGATCAACATCCTGCAAAAGGAACGCGGCCAGGTGCCGATGATCGACATCGCTTACGTCCCCACCATGTGCAACCAGTGCGACAACGCGCCTTGCATGAAGGCGGACAAGACCGGCGCGATCGGCAAGCGCGACGATGGCATCGTCATCATCGATCCGGTGAAGGCCAAGGGCCACAAGGAACTTGTCGATGCGTGCCCCTACGGCCACATCTGGTGGAACGAAGAGCTGCAGCTCCCACAGGCCTGGCCGTTCGACGCGCATCTTCTCGATCAAGGCTGGCAACAGACGCGCGGCCACCAGGCTTGCCCCACCGGCGCGATGCGCGCGATCAAGGTCGAAGATGACGAGATGGCGCGCACGGCGCGCGATCAAGGGCTCGAAGTGATGCGCCCCGAACTCGGCGCCAAGCCGCGCGTCTACTACCGAAATCTCTGGCGCTTCACGAAATGCTTCATCGGCGGCAGCGTGTCGGCGGAGGCAAACGGCGTGATCGATTGCGTTGAGGGCGCGGCTGTGCGGCTGCTCAAAGACGGCGCGCCGGTCGCCGAGACCAAAACCGACAACTACGGCGACTTCAAGTTTGATAAGCTCAACGAAAATTCTGGCCGCTACGGCGTGGAAATCTCCACCCAGGGGCGCAAGAAGACGGTCGAAGCCACGCTCGGCGTCAGCATCAACCTCGGCGAGATCAAGCTGTAATCAAGAGCTTCCTTCGCCGGCTTCCACTTCCGCAAGCTTGGCCCGCCAGTCCTTGCGTTTGAGCGCGAACGAAATCGCGGACATCAGCAGCAGGCCCGCGCTCACGATCAGCAGCATCACGGCGATCGGCCGTTGCGTGAAGATCATGTAGTTGCCGTTCGACATGATCAGCGATTGCCGCAAGCTTTGCTCGAACACCGGCGCGATCACCAAGCCCAACACAAGGGGCGCGGGATCGAAGCCGAATTTGCGCAGGGCGTAGCCGAGCATGCCCATGATCAGCATGATCCACACATCCACGATGGAATGGCTCACTTCATAGACGCCGATCACGCAGAACATGATGATGAGCGGATAAAGATACGCATAGGGAATGCGCAGCACGGTCACGAAAATGCCGACCAGCGGCAGGTTGAGCGCGAGCAGCATTAGATTGCCCACATACATCGATGCGACGAATCCCCAGAACACATCGGGGTGCTCGGTGATGAGCTGCGGCCCGGCGTTGACGCCATGCACCATCAGCGCGCCGATCAGCACGGCGGTGATAGGCCCGGTCGGCAGGCCGAGCGCGAGCATCGGCACGAACGCGCCGGTGGAGGCGGCATTATTCGCCGATTCCGGCCCCGCGACGCCGGCCACCGCGCCCTTGCCGAATTCTTCGGGGTGCTTCGACACCTTTTTTTCCAGCGCATAGGACAGGAAGCTCGAAATGATATGCGCCGAACCCGGGATGATGCCGATGAGGAATCCGAGCACCGACCCGCGCGCGATCGGCCATGCGGACTGGCGCCATTCCTCGCGGCTGGGTAGCAGCTCGCGCAATTTTGGCCGGATCACCTCGCCGATCACATTCTTGCTGGGCGTTGCGAGAATTTCGCCCAGCCCAAACAGGCCGACCGCCACCGGCACGATGCCGATGCCGTCGCCAAGCTCGGGCAGATCGAAGCTGTAGCGGAAGTGGCCGGTCATATTGTCGATGCCGATCATCCCAAAGAAAAGTCCCAGGCACGCCATCAGCAGCGTGCGCACCAGCGACGTTGAAGACATGTAGGCGAGGAAAATGAGCCCTAGCACCAGCAGCGCGGTGTATTCCGGCGGACCGAAACGCAGCGCCAGCGTCGCCAGCGGCGGCGCTACGATCGTGAGTACGATGATGCCGAACGTGCCGGCGATCCACGAGCCGACCGCGGCGATGCAAAGTGCCGCCCCCGCGCGGCCCTTCTTCGCCATGGCATTGCCGTCGATGCACGTCATCACCGACGACGCCTCGCCCGGTATGCGCATCAGGATCGACGTGGTCGATCCGCCGTATTGCGAGCCGTAATAGATGCCGGCCAGCATGATCACGGCTTGCGTGGCGTTGAGCCCGAACGTGATCGGCAGAAGGATGCTGATGCCCGAGAGCGGACCGATGCCGGGCAGCACGCCGACCAGTGTGCCGACCAGGCAGCCGAGAAACGCGTACCAAAGGTTCGACGGCTGCAGCGCGACCGAGAAGCCGAGCATTAGCGAATGCAGAGTGTCTTCCACGTGCGCGCCTTAAAAGCCGAAAGGACTGAGCGGCAGCGGTGAACGCAGAAATTTGGCGAATAGGCCGAAGGCGAGCAGCACGACGACGAGACTATAAAGACCGGCGCGGAAAATGCTTCGGCGCTCCACCAGCACAAGCAGCGCGACCATCATCGCCACCATGGTGATGATGAAGCCGGCCCGCGTATAAAGCGCGATCCCGGCGGCTGTGATCGAAATCACAGGAGCTGCGTGCTGCAGGTCGTTCCAGTCGATATCGGTGAGCGGCGCGCTCTCCTGCGACGCGCGCAGCACGAGCAACACGCCGAACAGGATCATCAGCCCCGCCACCAAGTTGGGCAAGAATCCCGCGCCCGGCATCGCGAGCCGCCCAAACGGCAGATCGCCGCTGAGCGCAACGATCAGCAGACCGAAGGCGGCGAACGCTGCGCCCGCCACGTGATCGGAGCGCAAAATCATGTTCTTGGTCTCTTGCGCATGATCATGTCCAAAACCCAGTTCTCACATTTTGGGTCATGCGCTAGCTCTGCTTGCCGATCGCCTTCACAACGGCGTCGATGCGCTTGCCCTCTTCTTCCCAGAATTTTGCGAATTGCGCCGAATCGAGATAGGCGAGATCCTGGCCGACATTGGCGAGGACGCCCCTGAATGTATCGGAATGGACCGCCTTGTTGATGGAGCTATTGAGCAGTGTAACGATCTCGGTCGGTGTTCCCTTTGGCGCGAAGATTCCAACCCACAGATAATATTCGACGTTGTAGCCGAGCTCTTTGAGCGTCGGCACATCGGGCAGCGCTTTTGAACGCTCGCCGCCGAACGACGCCAGGGGCCGCAGCTTGCCCGCCTTGATGTGCGGCAGCGATGCCGACACCGATTGCGCGGTGACTTGCGCGTTGTTGCCGAGGATCGCAGTGATGGCCGGCCCGCCGCCATTGGTCGGCAGATGGCGCATCTTTAATCCACCCGCCGCCTGCTCCAGCAGCGCCATCGGAAAATGCGTGGCGCCGTAAAGTCCACCGGAACTGTAGATGATGGCGTCCGGGCGTTTGCTGACGTCATCGACGAATTCCTTCAGCGTCTTGTACGGCTGCTGATCGTTGACCAGCACCACGCACGGGTCCGCAATCAGGCGCGCGAGCGGGATGAAATCGGCGCGGGTGGCTTTTGCCGGCCGGTCGAATAGCTTGTCGACTTCGGCGTAGCCGGTGATTCCGGTATTGTGCGACAGCAGCGTATAGCCGTCTGGCTTGGCGCTGGCGACGACTTGCGCGCCCACTTGGCCCGCGGCGCCCGCTTTCGTCTCGATCACCACTGGCTGCTTGAGGATGCCTTCGAGCACCGAGGCCAGCGGCCGTGTCACAATGTCGTTGACGCCGCCAGGCGGAAATGCATTGACGATGGTGACCGGGTGCGACGGATAAGTTTCCTGTGCGAAGGCTGCTCCGCTCGCGAACGCGGCGGCGCATGTTGACGTGCCGATGACGAAACTGCGGCGATCCATGGCGTTCCTCTATTGAGTTGCAGCCCGCTAGTTGGGCCTATTTATTTTCGATCGCCTCCGGCAAGCGCCGGCACGCCGCCGTCGCGAAACGATTGGGCTATTCCCGTTTACGTATCCACACGTCCGATCTGGCGAATGGCGTCCTCGATGTGCTTGGTGTCGGCGTCCCAGAATTTCTTGAAATCCGCCTGATCGAGATAGCCGAGCTCCTGCCCAAGATTGGTCATTGCGCCCTTGAACTGGTCGGTGTGCGCGGCCTTGTCGATCGCGGTGCGCAAATAGGTGATGACGTTGTCGGGCGTGCCCTTCGGCGCGAATACGCCGACCCACAGATAATATTCGACGTCGTAGCCGGACTCCTTCATCGTCGGCACATCGGGCAATGCTTTCGACCGCTGCGCGCCGAACAGCGCAAGCGGCTTGAGCTTGCCGGCCTTGATCTGGGCAAGCGATGCCGACACCGAGGACACCAGCACCTGTGAGTTGTTGCCCAGGATCGCTGTCAACGCAGGTCCTCCGCCGTTGGTCGGCAGGTGGCGGAATTTGAGGCCGCCGGCGGCCTTGGCAAACAGCGCCATCGGAATGTGCAACGCGCCGTAAAGCCCCGACGAACTGTAGATGATGTCGTCCGGGCGCTTCTTGGCGTCCTCGACCAGATCCTTGAGCGACTTGTAGGGCTGCTGATCGTTGACCAGGAGCACGCACGGGTCGGCAACCAGCCGCGCGATCGGAATGAAATCGGCATTGGTGAATTTCGGCTGCCGCCCGAACAGCTTGTCGACTTCGGCAAAGCCTGAGATCGACGTGATGTGGATGAGCAGTGTATAGCCATCCGGCTTTGCGCTCGCCGCAACCTGTCCGCCGACCGCGCCGGCGGCCCCAGCCTTGGTGTCAATGACGCACGGCTGCTTGATAATAGGTTCGAGAACGGCGGCGAGCGGGCGGCCCACCACGTCGGCGGCGCCGCCCGGCGGGAACGGGTTGATGAAGGTGACGGCATGCGACGGATAAGCGTCCTGCGCAATCGACGGCTTGCTCGCAAGAGCTGCGGCAGTAGCGGCCGAGCCGATGACGAAATGGCGTCTGTCCATGATTTCCTCCGAGATTTTTTTGCCGTTGTTGGTGCCGGCGTTGATGGCGTTCAGTTTGGCGCGCGTTCGAATGCCGACGCCATAACCGGCGCCTTGCGATTCTTGGCTTCGGAATTGGCGAAATTGAGCTCGACCTTCACCCCGTTGGGATCGAACAGGAACAGTTGGTAGAGCCCCTGATCGTCGACCTGCCGTTCCTTGAATGCGACGCTGTTGTGATTGAATTGCTCGATCATCGCCTCAAGGCCCGTGGCGCGGAATGCTATATGATCGATCACGCCGGTTCCGCGGCTCGCATCCGATTCCTGACCGACATATTTCTTGCGATTGTCGCTTACATTCTTGCCGCCGGTCGTGATGTGCAGGACATCGCTGTCGCCGAGATAAAGCCAGTACACCGGGAACTTGAAATCGGGGCAGGGGCCCACCCGCAGACCAAGCACCTTGACGTACCAGTCCTTGGTGGCCTCGATGTCCTCCGTCTGGAGGAGAAAGTGCTCCATGTGGGACAGGGGCATGACTAAGAATCCTCAAAGCTTAGAATGATTCCGGTCCCAATCTGATGGTAGGACCATGGCCAGTCTCAACCATTGGGCAAAGAGTGTCCAGAACGGAATACAGGAGGAATACATGCCGGCTTATTGGGTTGCTCGCGCGAAGATCAACGATCCGGTCGAGTACAAGAAGTACACCGATCTCGTCCCGGCGATCATCCGCAAGCACGGTGGGAAGGTCTTGGCGCGGGGTGGGCGCTTCCAGATCATGGAAGGTCCAAAAAAGTTCCATCGTTTTGTTGTGATTGAGTTTCCCAGCTACGAGCAGGGCGTGGCCTGCTTCACCTCGCCGGAATACGAACAAGCTGCGGCCTTCCGTCGCAACGGTGCTGGGGAGGTGGAGACCATCATTGTCGATGCCGGCGACGCCACCACATGAACAGGGGTGCAAAACCTCTGGCTTTTGCCGTTGAAATACGCATAAAATATGAAAAATTCGCTGCTTCATAAAACTTCCAAAGGAGGAACGCCGATGCTCCGTCACTTAGCTTTGAAACTCTCTACCGTGGTTGCTGGCGCGGTGCTCGCGCTCGCGCTTCCCGTCGGCAGTTCGGCGCAGGCACAGGAGCCGATCAAGATCGGCTTCTCGATGGCACTGACCGGCCCGCTCGCCGCCAACGGCAAGCAGGCGCTGCTCGGCATGCAAATCTGGGAAGAAGAAATCAACGCTAAGGGCGGATTGCTCGGGCGTCCGGTCAAGCTCATCTACTACGACGATAAGAGCGCCGCATCGGAAGCGCCGCAGATATACACCAAGCTGCTGGACGTCGACAAAGTCGATCTAATCATCGGTCCCTATGCCACGGTCCCGGCCGCAGCGGCCATGACGGTCGCGGTGCAACGGAAAAAGGTGTTCCAGGTCCTGTTCGGACTCGACGTGAATTCCGAATTCAAATACGACAAGTTCTTCGCGATGATTCCGACCGGTCCGGATACCAAACCGTCGTTCACGGACGGTTTCTTCGAAATCGCGGCCACGCAGAATCCGAAACCGCAGACCGTGGCACTTGCGTTTGCTGACGCTGAATTCGGGCAAAATGCCTGCGAAGGCGCGCGCAAGAATGCCGCCAAGACCGGAATCAAGATCATCTATGACAAGAGCTATCCGCCGGCGACGACGGACTTCACGCCCATCGTGCGGGCGGTGCAGGCGACGAATCCCGATCTGTTCGTCATCTGCTCCTATCCGCTCGACTCGGTCGGCATGGTCAAGGCGGTCAATGAAGTCGGCTTTAAGCCGAAGATGGTAGGCGGCGCCATGGTTGGCCTACAAGCAACGGTGTTCAAGCGCCAGCTGGGTCCGCTTCTCAACGGCTGGGTCAATTACGAGACCTGGGTGCCGTCGAAGGAATTGTCGCTGCCGCAGACCGAAGAGTTCCTCAAGAAGTATCAGGCCAAGGCGGGCGCAGCCGGCGTCGATCCACTCGGCTATTATCTCGGAACTTGGGGTTACGCTCACATCCAGGTCTATGGCGACGCCATCGCGGCGACCAAAAGTCTCGACGACAACAAGCTCGCCGATTACATGCACAACACCACATTCAAGACCATCTTGGGCGACGTCAAATACGGCCCGAATGGTGAATGGGCGCAAGGGCGCATGATGCAGGTGCAATATCACAGCATCAAGAGCGGCGAGCTCGATCAGTTCAGGGGCATGGACACGCAAACCGTGCTCACGCCGGCCAAGTACAAGACAGGCACCGTGGTCTATCCCTACGAGAAGGCGAAGCAGTAGGCTTAGTTGCCTGCCGCGAACATCGACTTTCACTTGCCAAGACATACGCCGCGCGGATTAAGTTCCGCGCGGCGCTGCTTTTTCAGGGTCTGCCCAGGCGCGCCGACCGGCGTGATCGCTCACAACCCAAGATAAAATTTCCGGATCAGGTCGTTGTTGTTGAGTTCCTCGGCCGTATCGCCCTTGAAGGCGATCTTGCCGTGCACGATCACATAACCGCGGTCGGCGATGCGGATTGCCTGATGGAAATTCTGTTCTGCCATCAGCACCGTGAGCTGGTATTTGTCCTTGAGCTCCTTGATCTTGTCGATGGTGCGGCTGACCAGGATCGGCGCTAGGCCTACCGAAGGCTCGTCCACCAGCAAAATTTTCGGCGCCAGCATCAGCGCACGCGCGAGCGCCAGCATCTGCTGCTCGCCGCCGCTCATGCTGCCGGCAAGCTGACGCGCGCGCTCGCGCAGGACGGGGAAGCATTCCAGGCAGAATTCGAGATTGTGTTTCATCTGCGCCCGCGCGGTCGGCCGGAACGCGCCGAGCAGCAAATTCTCTTCCACCGTCAATTTGGGAAACAGCCGGCGTCCTTCCGGGACGAGTGCGATGCCGAGCTCGACGATCTGTTCGGTGGTGAGCTTGGCAAGATTGTGCCGCACGCCGTCGATCTCGGCGGTGATGCTGCCGGCGCTTGGCCGCACCATACCCATGATGCATTTGATCAGCGTGCTCTTGCCGTTGCCGTTGGTGCCGAGCAGCACTACGGTCTCGCCCGATTTCACATCGAGCGTGACATCCTCGAGTACGCGCACGGCGCCGTAGGCCGCGTCGATTTTCTCGATGGTGAGGCTATTCGCCAAGATAGGCTCCGATGACTTGTGGATTGTTGACCACGTCCCCGGGCTTGCCGTCGGCGATTTTCTTGCCGGAGACCAGCACCACTAGCCGCTGCGAGAAACTCATCACCGCCCGCATGATGTGCTCGATCAAGATGATAGTGATGCCGCGCTCGTTTAACTTGATGAGCAGACCCACGATATCCTCGACCTCGGACTGCGACAGGCCGGCCATGGATTCGTCGGCGATCAGCAGCTTGGGATCGGTCGCCATGGCGCGTGCGAGCTCGATCTTGCGCATTTCGACTTGCGTCAGATCGCGCGGCAGCTTGTTCGCCTTGTTCGCCAGTCCGACGAGCCCAAGCAGTTCGGCGCAGCGCGCTTCGAGTTGGGCATGATTGAGATGCGTGTGCGCGTGCGTCTTGATTCCCGTGTGCGCGCGCGCATTGACGGTGTAGAGCAGCGGAATGCGCAGATTCTCGGCGACTGTCAGCGAGCCGAACGGCCGCGGTAGCTGAAAACTTCTTGCCATGCCGCGATGCGTGCGTTGATGCGCGGCAAGCCCATTCATGGGATAGCCGTCGAATTGCACCGTGCCGGTTTCATTCGTCAGCGTGCCGCACAGGCAATTGACCAGTGTGCTCTTGCCCGAACCGTTGGGGCCGATCAGGCCGACGCGTTCGCCTTGCGCGACCGTCAAATTGATGCCGTCGAGCGCGGCAAAGCCGCCGAAGCGCTTGCCCACGTTTTCGATCTCGAGCAATTGACCGGCCATCAGTGCTCTCCGGTTTTGAAGCGCCGGCGGGTGGCCTGCACCAGCCCGACAACACCCTTGGGCGCGATGATGACGAAGAAAATGAGCAGCAGGCCGACGATTAGCACACCCCATTCCGAGGAAATGGTCACCGTCACCCATTGCTGCAGCGTCGCGACAATGAGCGCGCCGACCAGCGGCCCGACCCAGCTTGTCGTCCCGCCGATCATCGGCATTGCAATGGAATTGACCCCGTAAGACAGACCAAATGCCGTGCCGGGTTCGAGATAACCGATGTAATAGGGAAACGGCGCTCCGGCCATGCCCATGAGCATGCCCGAGATCGTCGTGGCGATTAGTTTGAGGCGGAGCGTCGGCACGCCGCAGGCCTCGGCCGCCAATTCATCGTCGCGGATGGTGGCGAAGCCATATCCGAGCCGCGAGCGCTCGATCAGCCGCGCGAGCGTGAGTGCGATGACCGAAAGCAGCATCATGATCAGAAACAGATATTGAATATAGCCGAGCTTGATTCCGGCGAAGGTGAGCTCGGACGGACGAATGATGTAGGCGCCGCGCGAGCCCCCGACATAGTCCCAGTTGACCACCATCGTTTGCAGCACGACGGCGAGCGCGAGCGTCGCGATGGCAAAGAAAGCGCCGCGCAATCGTAACGTCAAATAGCCCATGCCCAGTCCAACGATACCGGAGATAAGTCCGCCAAAGACTATGAGGGCAGGTATAGGAAGCGGAAAAATCGGACTCAAAAAACTCACGTTAAGGGTAGAGCATGCGCGAAACCCGATTTCGGTAAATGGAATCCAAACGCTGAGGCAGAGCTCGAGCGGCTTTGTCGGGTCAAACTTGTGCAATGCGACCGAGCAATAGGCGCCGACCGCGAAAAAGGCTGCCGAGCCGAAATTCACATAGCCGCAGTATCCGCCGAGAATGTTCCAAGCGGTTGCCAGCACGATAAACTGCAGAACCACATAGCCGGCGTAGAAAGTGTAGTCACCGCCTTTCCATAGCGCCACGCCGAAGACAGCCGCGCCGACGACCAACGCAATGATGAAAAAAAATGGTGTGCGCACGAGCCGTCCCGCCTAACGTCCCAACAATCCCGCCGGCCGGAAGGCCAGGGTGATGAGCAGGAAACCAAACGACACCGCCGGCGCCCAAGACGGGCCGTAGTATGTCGAGGTCATGCTCTCGACGACGCCAATGATCATCGCCGCGATTACCGTGCCGGGCAGACTTTGCAGTCCGCCGAGCACACAGATCGCGAATACGCGGCCGATATATTCGCGCCCGACCGAAGGTTCCACTGGCTGGATCACGATCAGAAACGCGCCCGCCACCGACGCCGTCGCGATTGAGATGGCGAAAGCGATGCGCTTGATGCGGACCGGGTTGACCGCCATCAGCCGCAGCGCCAATTGATCCTGCGACACCGCCATGATCGCGCGCCCAAGGAACGTTCGCGTCAGGAACATCTGCAGCAACGCGACCATGAGCAGCGAGAGCAGGCAGGGGACCAGCATGCGCATCGGTATCGCGAATGTTCCCATCCGATAGGTCGCATCGATGTAGCTGGCCTGGACGTAGCGATAGTCGACGCCGAACACGAGAATGAGGATCACCTCGGTCACAAACAACAGGCCGAAGAAGAACGCCAGGCCGCGCAGAGCGTCTTGGCCATGTTGTTCAAACGAGACGTAGTAGATCTGATAGACCACCGAACCCAGCAGGTAGAACGCCGGCAGCACGATGATGCTGGTCAAAATAGGATCGAGGCCGAAGGTCTGGTTGACGATATAGGCGATATAGGAGCCGAGAATGATGAAAGCCGGGTGAGCGATATTGACGATATCGAGGATGCCAAAAGAAATGGAAATACCGACCGTGACGGCGGCATAGAAGCCGCCGATCAGCAGCCCGGCGACCAAAGCATTGAGGAAAAGCGCAACCGAAGGGTCCATGAAGGGTCCAAGAAGAGTCTGTCTTATGTGGCCTCAGGAAGGAACTTTCAGCGGATCGGCATATCAGTGGCTTGATCACGACCGTTGCAGGCGACAGTGTCGCACCTGCCGCAATCAAGGCCCACGATTTGGCGGTGGTCTTCGCTCGGATGCTGCGCGCATTGCGTCCCCCTCATTCCCGCTGGCCGATCTCTTTTTGTGAAATCGTGCCAGCCGCGCGGGCGGCAGTGTGCAGGAAGGGCGGCGGCTTGGCTAGTCCTTCTGCGTTCCTGCTGTGCGCGATCGCAGAGTCCGGATTGGAAACCAGGCAGGCCTATTACACCTTGATCTGCGGGATGAGCCGCATGGCGTTGCCACTCTCGATCGCCCGTACCTGCCCTGCCGCGAGCCCAAGCGTGCGCAGTCCTGCGATCTGGTCGAGCGGAAAATACGGAAAATCCGTTCCATAGGTCACCTGCGATGCAGGCACGAGCTTGAGCAGAGCGGCCATCGCTGGGGGCGAGGTTGAGTTGGCGGTGTCGTAATGCAGCCGCTGCAATTCGCCGAAGATGCCCAACGGCGCGAACTCCTTGAGATTGGGGCGCTGCCCGTAGAATGAATCAATTCGTCCGGCCAACATCGGGATCGTTCCGCCGGCATGGGAGAACAGCCATTTGATATCCCGGTTGCGCGCGAACGAACCGCTCAGCAACAGGCTCGTGACGGTGCGCGTGGTGTCATGCGGCACTTCGATCACGGCGGGAAACGTGCCGACGCTCAGCCGCCCGCAGCAGGCAGCGACCGTTGGATGAACATAGGCGACGGCCTTGCGGCGATTGAGCTCCTCCAGAATCGGTTTGTAGAACGGATCGCCCAGCCACTTGTCGCCGTAGTTGGACTGCAGATTGACGCCGTTGGCTTTCAGCGTGTCGAACGCATATTCGATTTCTTTGAGCGTGACATCGACATCGAGCATGGAGAGCGGAGCGAATATCGCGAAGCGGCCTGGGTAGTCTCTTCGCATGTCCGCTGCAAAATCCTGGGAGATACGCGTCATATTTTTTGCAGCTTCGGGGCCGGTGTCGAACCACACGCCGGGAATGGACGGAAGAGATAAAACCGCGGTCGTGATGCCATTCTTGTCCATGGCCGCGACGGCCTTTTCGCGCGTCCAGTCGGCCACGCCGGGGAAAGGCGGAACCTTGCGCTGCTGTTCCCACTCACCGACGGCCTTTTGAAAGGCCGGTGGATAAAAATGATGGTGCGTGTCGATGAGTGCCTGCTTGGCCTGACCGAGCACCGCCGGTGCAGGTAGCACCGTCGCAGCACCAATCGCGCCAAGCCCGGCCATGAACTGGCGTCTGGACGAGCGCTGCGTGTCACACACAGGGCAGGCATGGAATAGCATCGCTTCCTCCCAGGTTTTTGATGTCCCATCGCTCGAGGCGATTGGATTGCCGTGACCGGACGCTAAAAAATCTTCGTCAGGCCGCTTTGAGCCGCACGCTGTCGGGGATCGACAGCGGCTTGTTGGCGCTGTCGAGGAACTCGATCGTGTTGAAGATCATGTCCTTGTCGCCAAGGTTCGTCAGATCGTGCACCTTGAACTGGCCGGACCCGTAAGTTTCGTGCCGGGTTTCGCCCGGATAATAGGTGTACTCGACCGTGGTGCCGTCCATCAGGTGCTGGCGGCCGCGGCCGCCGTTGACCGAGGTCCAGAAATAATTCAGCACGTGGCGGTGGAAGCCGATCCGCTCGCCCGGCTTGAGCCGGATGATCCAGATCCGCACCTTTTCGTTCTCTGAGAGCAACTGGCTGCCGACGCAGCCGTTGTTCTGCTTGTTTTCACGTTCGAATTCGGCCTTGATCTCGGCCGGCCATTCGGTGCGGTCCTCGTTCACCGCCTTTTTGTCCATCATGGTAAGAGCCATGGCGATCCTCCAAAGTTCATCGCCACATTATAGCGGATTTCTCCGGCGGCAAGAATGGCCAACATGACATCAAAGCCGGGCAGGGCCGTGATCGTCGGCGGGTCGCTGAGCGGGCTCCTGGCCGGGCTGCTGCTGCGCCAGAACGGCTGGTCGGTGGATATTTATGAGCGCGTCGAGAGCGAGCTTGCCGGTCGCGGCGCCGGCATCGTCGCGCAGCCCGAGCTGATCGACTGGCTGCGGCGGCTGGGCATCGATACCGCCGGACTGGGCGTGGAAATCACCACCCGCAAGATGTACGAGGCCTCCGGCCGCCTCATTCACACCTGCGAATGCCCCCAAGTGCTCACCGCCTGGGAGCGCGTCTATCGCAAGTTGCATGATGCCTTCCCCCCGACGCTCTATCACCGCGGCAAGGGCATGGCGCGCTTTGCGCAGACCGAAAGATCGGTCACCGTGCATTTCAATGATCGCTCGACAGAGGAAGCAGACCTTCTGATCGGCGCCGACGGCATCCGCTCGACGGTACGCCAGCAATGCCTGCCGGACTTGAGCCCGCTTTATGCCGGTTACGTGGCCTGGCGCGCGCTGATTTCGGAAAGTGATTTTCCGCCCGACATTCACCGCGAGCTTTTCAACTATATGTCGTTCTGCCTCCCGCCCGGCGAGCAGTTCCTCGGCTATCCGGTAACCGGTGCGGACGAGCACCTGCGCGCGGGCAATCGGCGTTTCAATATTGTCTGGTATCGCCCGGCCGACGAGAAGACAAAGCTGCCATGGCTGCTGACCGATGAGCGCGGCGTCACGCATCAAATCTCGATCCCGCCGCCGTTGATCCGGCGTGAAGCCATCGCGGAAATGCGCGCCGATGCGGAGCGTCTCGTCGCGCCGCAATTACTCGCCGTCGCGCGGCTGATCGGCGACCCGATCCTGCAACCAATTTATGATTTGGAGTCGCCGCGCATGGCCTTTGGCCGGGTCGCCATCGTCGGCGATGCTGCTTTTGTCGCGCGGCCGCACGTGGCGGCGGGCGTGGCCAAGGCGGCGGATGACGCCGCCGCGTTGGTTGCAGCGCTCGCGGCCGAGCCGGACGTGCCGGCGGCGCTCAAAAGCTTCGAGGCCGAGCGCCTACCGGTCGGGCGGCGCATCATCGAACGCGCGCGGCACCTCGGGGCGTATCTGCAAGCCACCCAAACCGCGGAAGAGCGCGCACGTTCGAAACGCCACAGCAACGCACAGGCTGTGCTCAGCGAAACTGCGGTGCTGAATTTTCTTTACGCCTGAACCGGGCGATCACATCCCCAGCAGCTTCTTCGCATTCCCGCCGACGATCGCCGCCGTGGTCGCGGCGTCAAACCCGCTCGACATCACATGCTCGATCGGATCGAAGTCGGCCATGTCGAACGGGTAGTCGGTGCCCATCACCACGTGATCTGCGCCGAAGGTTTTCACCAACGCGGCAAGCTGCTCATGCGTGAATACGACCGTGTCGAAGTAGATCTTTTTCAAATAGTGCGTGGGCGGTTTCGGCAACGTCGTGTGGCAGTCCGAGCGCGCACCCCAGGCGTGATCGATCCGGCCCGAATACGCTCCGAGATAACCGCCGCCATGCACCGCGAAAATCTTCAAATTCGGATGGCGTTCGAGCACGCCATCGAAGATCAGATAATGCAGCGCGATTGTTGTCTCAAGCGGATTTCCGATGACATTGTTGAAATAGAAACGCGAGAAGCGCTTGGCCTCGGTAAATCCGTTGGGATGGATCACGATGATCGCGCCTAGCTCCTCGGCTTTTTTCCAGAACGGTGCGAACGCGGGATCGGATAATTCCTTGCCGTTCACATTGGTGAGAATCTGCGCGCCCTTGAATTTAAGCGATTTCACCGCACGTTCCAGCTCCTTGGCGGCCTCGTTGCCGTCCGTCATCGGAACGGTGGCAAAGCCGACAAAGCGATCTGGTTTTTTCGCACAATATTCCGCGATGCCGTCGTTGATCATCATCGCGGCCTTCACCGCGATGTCGACCGGCACGTTGTAGTAGCACTGCGGCGGCGGCGGCAGTGCGACCTGCAGATCGATCCCCATGGCATCGAGATCGCGCAGGCGCTGGTCATGTTGGCTGATGCGCGCTCCGATGTCAGCGCCCTGTTTTTGATTGAGCGCCTTGGTGTCGGCGGACGCAAAGAAGGACAACGGATCGGCGCCGGGCTGGAGATGCGGCGCCACGAACGCGCCCGCCGCCGGCACCGCGACATGCGAATGGAAATCGATCGTAATACTCTTGGGCCGGATTTCGCGCCCCGGTTTTGTGCGTTTACGCGCTGCCGTCGGCTCATACTTGTTCCACATGTTCGCCATTTGGTGATGATCCTTGTTGCGAGATTGAAATCAGAAAACGCCGAGATGCTGCGCCACGATGGCGTCGTCGATCTTGATTTGATCGGCGCGCCCGGAAAACGCCACACGGCCGGTGTTGATGATCACGATATCGTCTGCGAGATCGAGCGTAAGCTTGATGTTCTGCTCGACCAGAACGATCGAAAGCCCTTCGGCCTTCAATTGCGCGATCGTGCGGCCGACTTCCGCGACGATCTGCGGCGCCAGCCCTTCCGACGGCTCATCCATCAGCAGTACGCGCGGATTGCCCATCAGTGCACGCCCGATCGCCAGCATTTGTTGCTCGCCGCCGGACAGCGAGCCCGCAACCTGCGCCGTGCGTTCCTTTAATCGCGGAAAAATCTCGAACACGCGCTCGAAGCTCCAACCCCGGCGCCCGCCCTGCTTGACCGGGAGTGCCGCCACCATCAGGTTTTCTTGCACCGTAAGCGTGCGAAACATGCGCCGGCCTTGTGGTACCAGGCAAATCCCTTTGCGCGCGATATTTTCCGGCGTAAGCCCCGCGACCGGCTCGCCGAACAGCGCGATCGCGCCGTTGCGCGGTTTCAAAAATCCCATGATCGTGTTCATGCACGTGGTCTTGCCCGCACCATTGCGGCCGAGCAGGCCGAGCAGGTGGCCGGGTTGCAACGTAAAGCCGATCTCGTGCAGCACGTGGCTGTCGCCGTAATACGAGTCGATGCCGGAAAGCGCTAGCGCTTCAGTCGCCAAGGTAGATCTCCCGCGTGCGCGGATCGGCCACCACTTCCGTCCGCGTGCCTTCGACGATGACCTCGCCGTAGTGCAAGACCGTAATGCGCTCGGCAAAGCTCAGCGCGGTATCCATATCGTGTTCGATCATCACGATGGTTACGTCGCGTGGAATCTTGTCGAGCAGCTCGCGTACGGTCTGCCGTTCTTCCAGCGACAGGCCCGCGAGCGGCTCATCGAGCATCAGCAATTTGGGTTTCTGCGCCAAGGCCATGGCAAGCTCCAGCCGCCGCCGTTCGCCATAGGAAGTCTCCCCCACAACGCGTTCCGCACCATCGGCAAGCCCCACCTGCGCAAGCGCTTTTTGGGCGTCGGCATAGATGTGCCGATATCCGGTGAGAAAAGCCCACGGGTTCCAGCGCAAGGCTTCGAGCCCGAGCAGCGCCAGCACCACATTATGGATCAGGGTTTCGCGCGGAAACAAAGTCAGGATTTGATAGGTGCGCGCGAGGCCGAGATGCACGCGCGCTTGCGTCGACATGCCGGACAATTCCTGCCCGAACAGCTTCACCGATCCGCTGTCCGGACGCAAATCTCCGGTCACCAGATTGAACATGGTGGTCTTGCCTGCGCCGTTGGGGCCGATGATCAGACGGCGCTCGCCCGGCATCACGCGCAGAGATACGTCCTTGGTCGCGGGCAGGCCGCCGAAATGCTTATTCAGGCCGACGATTTCGAGCGCAGGCGTCGTCATTCAGTCGGCTCCGATGAAGTGCGCGCAGGCGCGGAGTTTTTTCCCCTGCTTTGCAGCCGCTTCCACAATTGCTTACAGCCGGGAACAAGTCCGTAAGGCATGAAAATGATCACCACCACGAAGATGACGCCGAGCAAAGAGTTCCAGCGTTCGACATATGTGCTGATCACGTTCTTGATGAGCGTGATGATCAGCGCGCCGACGATCGGGCCGGTGAGTGACGTGGCGCCGCCGAGGATTGCCATCAGCAATATCTCGGCAGATTGCTGAAGGGCGAGCGCATGCGGACTGAGAAATAGATTGTAGTAGACGTAAAGCACGCTGGCGATCGAAGCCCAGAAACCGGCCATGACGAATGTGAGCAGCTGAATGAGCCACACGTTGTGCCCAAGCATTCGCATGCGTCGCGGCTGTTCCTTGGTGCCCTTGAGGCTGGCGCCGAATGGCGAATGCGAAAATCGCCAGAGGAAAAAAAACGCGATCGCGAATACGATCAAGGTGAAATAGTAGAAGTTTTTGGCATCCTGAATGTCGAAGCCGAATGGCATCGGCCGGGCGGGAAAAGACATGCCGTTGTCGCCGCCGGTAAGCGCATTCGCCCGGTACGCGATCCCCCATACGATTTGTCCAATCGCGAGCGTGATCATGATGAATCCGAGGCCAGGCGCTCGTAGCGACAGCACACCGAACACGCCTGCGAACGCGGTCGAGAACAGCACGGCGACCACGGCGGCGGTCAATTGGTTGTAGCCCGCGGTGACGAGCAGGATGCAGGTATAGCCGGCGACGCCGAGATAGGCGGCGTGCCCAAGCGACACCATGCCGCCGTAACCGAGCATGAGATTGAGGCTAAGCGCGAACAACGCGTAGATCAGAACTTGGCTCGCCATGTTGATGTAGAAATTGCCGGGGACAATCCATGGCACTGCCATGAAAACGACGGTCGCGAGCAAAACGGCAATGACGGAACCGCGCGTCACAATTGCACTCGGCCGAATAGTCCCTGCGGCAGGAACATGAGAACAAGCACCATGGGCAGGAACAGCACGAAATAGGCGAGATCCGGCACCAGCGCGATGCCAAAATTATAAAGGAAACCGACGACGAAGCTGCCCACGAACGCGCCGAGCAGCGAGCCGGCACCGCCGAGGATGACGACGATGAGCGCCAGCGGCAGCATGTCGGTGTCGAGGCCCGGATAGGCATTCAGGATCGGTCCACCCAAGACGCCGCCAATTCCGGCAAGCGTCGCGCCGAGCAGGAAGACAATCGTGAACAGCCGCGACACCGGAATGCCGCACCCGCGCGCCATCTCGCGGTCGTCGACGCCGGCCCGGATCATGGCGCCAAGTCGCGTGCGTTCCATCAGCAAGTAGAGGCAGGCGGCTGCCACCAGCGCGACGCCGAGCACGACCAGCCGGTAGGTCGGAAAAGAGTAGCCCCCGATGAATAAAGGCCGGCGCAACGCCGGCGGCGCTGGGAGCGTCATCGGGTCGCCGGTCCAGATCAGCAAGCAGACATCGGCAACGATGAAAGACACGCCAAGCGTCATGAGCACTTGACCCTGCTCATTGCCGGCAAGGCCGCGGAATCGCGCAATCATGCCACGCCAGGCGCCGCTGAAAGCGCGCAGTCCCAGCGGCCGAAAGATCACCGCGTCGAGGAACGAGCCGATGGCGAGCAGAATTCGATTGCTCGGATGGATGATGAACCGCTCGATCACCACGCCGAGCAGACCGACCGCGAGGCCGCCAAGCAATGCCGCCACCCAGAAATTCACGCCACGGATCAGCAGGCTGTAGCCCAAATAGGCCCCGAGCATGAAGAATCCGCCGTGCGCCAGATTCGGAATCCGCATCAAACCGAAAATTAGCGAAAATCCGGACGACAGCATGAACAGCAGGCCGCCAAAGGCCACACTGTTCAGCGTCTGGATGATCCAGAACTGCCCCTGCATCCACTAACTCTTAAGAAGGCCGCTGATCCGCATCGCTCCCTCTCCCCCGCCAAAGTCGGATATATCCGACTTTGGCCTCTTTTGTACCGAACTCGGGTAAACTCGAGTTCGGTGGGGAAAGGGAGATCGGTGGGCTATGTTTTAGTTTTCGAGATTTTTTGCCGGCGGGAAGTCGCGCGAATAAACCGGATTCTTCAGGAACTCATCTTGTTTGTAGGTCCAGAACTGGCTGACGTTCGGGTAGGTCTTCACCACCGCGTTGACGTACTTGTCGCCCTTTTTCTCGACCTTGCGGATGTACAAGTTTCCGACGACGTTGCCGAATTCGTCGAACTTCATCGGGCCACGCAGCGACGTCGCCAAGTTGGTTTCCTTCAACGCCTTCATGAACGCCGGCTTGTCCTCAATCTTGCCGCCGACAGCTTTGGCCGCGGCTTCGAGCACTTCGCCGCTGACGTAGGTTTCGGCCGCATACACGCCAGGATCGACCTTGTAGTCGGCTTGGATCGCGGCAACGAATTTCTGGTTGATCGGGAAGTCGAGCTGAGCCGAATACCAGTTACCGGTGATAGCGCCGAGCGCTTCCGGACCCATCTGCTGCAACAGCGATTCATCGACCGGCGTGAACCCGCCGAGAATTTGAACCTTGCTGCCGTATTCACGCAGTTGCTTGATGAACTTCAGTCCATTCGCGCCGGCGTGACCGGTGAAGATCCCGTCCAGGTCGGGCTTGAATTGCGCGATATAAGTGCCGTAGTCGGGCGCGTTCAAAGGTGAAAACAGCTTCTGGACCACCTTGCCGCCATTGTCCTCGAACACGCGTTGGAAACCCGCGACGCATTCATGGCCGAACGCGAAATCGTCCGCGATCGTTGCGACGCGCTTGAGCTTGAGTTCCTTGGCGGCGTAATCGGCAACCGGATGACTTGGCTGCGCAGACGTCGCGCTCGCCCGCACGAGCCACGGATTGGCCTTACGCTGGGTCATATCCTCGGCGCCGGCCACCGTCAGGATCGGTGTTTGCGATGAGCGAATGTAATCGTCAATCGCGAGTGCCTCGAAGGCCGCAAGCGGACCGATGATCACCGACACGTTCAAGCGCTCGACCAACTCCTGCGTCTTGGTGCGCGCCTGCGCCGGGTTGGCAGCGGTATCCGCGGTGTGCAGTTCGACCTGCCGGCCGGCAATCATATTGTTTCGCTCTTTGAGGAAAACGGTGAGGCCCTGTTCCATCTGCAGACCGCCCGACGCGAGCGGTCCGGTCTTGATGGTCAGGAAGCCGACTTTCATCGGGCCCGCCTGCGCTTGCACATAAGGCGCCTTGAGAACGGCGAGACTCGCGCCCGACGCCGCTATTCCCTTGAGAACTTTACGACGATGTAAGGTCATGATCGCTTCCTCCATTCCCTTTGAACTCTGGATCGAAGGTTCTTAGGACCTTCTGGTCGCCTTAACATGACGCGAATTTCGACCCGCCGCTACTCCCTTCGAGGGTAGCGGTGTCAAAATGTCGCCCAAAAAATCATCGCTTCCGCTCACGTGCCCGCGATTTTGTCGCGGATCGGGATGAGGGGATGACCGGCAACAGCAGATAGGGCGCTCGCCCACCGCCGAAATGCAGGCTGGTGACGCCGCCGAAGATGTTGCTTGGCCGGTCGAGCGGGTCGTTGTGCAGGAACGGACCGCACCCTTTGAGCTCGTTCTTGAAGTTCGACAGCTTGCCGCCGCTCGGGCCGGCATATTCATAGTCCTTGCCGCGGATGCTCAGCCCGATGCGATGCCCAGCCGGGACGACGATGGAAGTCGGCCAGATCTCGACATTGAGCTCCACGACCTCACCTTTCTTGAGCGGCTGCTTCTTGTCGTGCGTGTGATAGGGCCGGTAGGGCGTCGATAATTTCTTGTCGAGCTTGCGGTGCGAAGCGCGCAGCCAGCCTTGTGCAACAGGGGTATGCGGGTCGATGGCGCCCTGGAACACGACTTCCTTGAGATCTCCGGTGAACACGCGCACCACGGCAAAAATATCCGCATCTTTGGTTGATGACGACACGAACAGTTTCAGCGCCGACGGGCCAGTGATCTCGGTGTCATGCGGTATCGGTGCGGAGAGAAACGTCACGCCATCGCCCATGGCCTTAAAATTCTTCACCGCCTTGCTGGTGGCGCGCTTCTCGCTCAGCGTCCCGTCCGACGGGTTGAGATGGAGCTTGGTCCATTTCGTGCTCTTGAGCGGCCATTCCTGCTCGCCGCGCGCGACGAACTTGTCGGCGTGGCGCACCTGCAACCGCACGCGCGGCTGCTTCTCCCATCCGTTCTTCTTGCCGTGCAGGAAATAGTCGAAGAAGCGCAATTGCTGCTCGCGGCCGTAGTCGGTGTAAAAATGAGTCCAGTGTTCGATGCCGTGCGCTTCCAGCCATTTGTCCTTGGCTGCTGCGCGTACGTAGCCCTCGAAATTGCCGCGCGGATGCAGCCCTTGCCCGCCCCAGTTGGCGGCCGTGAACATCGGCGTCTTGACCTTGGCCCAAATTGGAGAGCGCGCCTTGTGATAGCCATCGTCGAGCGGATGCGCACGAATGTCGTCGCCGAATGGGCTGCGGTTTTTCGCGAGTTGCGCTTCCGACAATGTTTCGGGACCGCAGACCAGTTCGCCATGCACGGGGCTGCGCTTGCCGCGCTCGCCGGCGCCGTACTGCACGGTTTTTACCTGCATGTCGTACCAGTTTTCCCAGAACGTGCAGAGGATGCCGCCGTGATGCGTCATGTCGCGGTACCAGTCGGCGGCACCCTCCCAGATGCACATGGCGGCAAGATGCGGCGGCTGCAGCGTTGCCACGTGCCACTGGTTGATGCCGTAATACGAGATGCCGTTGAGCCCCACCTTGCCGTTCGACCAAGGCTGCACGCCCGCCCATTCGATGCTGTCGTAAAAATCCTTTGTTTCGCGTGGCGAGAAATGATCGATGTAGCCTGGCGAGCACCCGCAGCCGCGTGAATCGACGCGCACGCAGGCATAATCGTGTGGCACCCATTTCTCCGGATCGAGCACTTCCCAGCTTTGATAAAGGTTGCTGGAACCGGCGGTAACATCGGGATGCTTGTCGGCCATGCGCTGCCAGGCGCTCGGATAGCCCTCCTGGAACGCCAGCCCCTTGGCATAGGGGCCGTAGGAGAGAATGACCGGATAGCGGCCCTCTTTGACTGGCCGGAACACGTCGGCGCGAACGGCGAGACCGTCATCCATGACGATCGGCACATCCCAATCGATGCGCATGCCGTCGCGCACTTCGCTGCGCTGCTGATGCGTTTTGCCGGTCGACATCGTCGCAGAGCTTGCCTGTGATGCCATCGAAACCTCCCTGGATATTCTCTAGCTCTCCCTCTCCGGGGAGAATGAAATTTGATTTGTCGCGCGCGACCTAGCGCTTCTTTGCGCGCGTACCTTTTCGCTTCAAGCCTGCTTTGGCCTCGAGCACCGCGCAGACGGCCGCGGTATCTTCGTCGGCGTGGCCGCTTTTCATGGCGGCGACGTAGACCGGCAGTGTGGCGCTGAACATCGGGATCGGACAGCCGATTTGGCGCGCGTAATCGCCAATGACCTGCATGTCCTTCTGCCACACCGACATCTTCATGGTCGCCCGCTCGTAACGCCCCGCAACCATCATCGGCGCGCGCAATTCAAACACGCGCGAATTGCCGGCACCGCTCGACACCATTTCGAAAATGACTTGCGGGTCGAGCCCCGCCTTCATGCCAAGCACCATCGCTTCGGCGGACGCGACGTTGTTGATGGCGACCAGATGGTTCGCCACGTATTTCATTTTGCTGCCATTGCCGAAGACGCCAAGGTCGTAGGCCTTGCGAGAGAAGTCGGCATACACCGGCTTGAGCTTGGCGATGCTTTTCGAATCACCGCTCGCATAGATCACCAGATCCTTTGTCTGCGCCTGCGCGCCGGTGCCGCTCACCGGACTGTCAAGCATGATATGCCCCGCCTTGCGCAACGCGCGTTCGGCGCGCTCCTTGTCCGCGAGCGTGAAGGTCGAGGCCTCGACCACGATGCGGCGTGACAGTCGCGCATTGACGATTGACTTCACCGTGACATCGAGCGCCTTCGGACTGGGCAGGCTGGTGATGATGATCGGAACGTCCTTGGCGACCGCCGCCGCGCTCTTCGCGATCTCGACCCCGAGTTTGGCCATGGCGCGGCAGCGCGCCGCATCGATGTCAAAACCGACAACGCGCCAGCCAGCCGCCGCGAGATTTTTCGCAAACGCGCCGCCCATGATGCCGAGACCCACAATACCGACAGCGCCCTTTGCCTTCGCCGCACTCATTCCGCGTTCTCCTTCAAGTTTTACGTCCAAAAATCACGTCGATGCGTTGTATTTGAATTTGTCCGGTGAAACATTAGGACCAATGAGGGGCTCACGCCAAGCTCAAGCTGAGGCGCAAGCTGACTTTCTCATTGCGCCGCGATCGCCTATCGTCGCCCGATATAACAAGATCACAAGAGTTGGGAGGGAGTATCCATGCGCACGATCTCTGCCGCGTCTTTGAGCGCCGCCGCCGCTTGCATACTGGCCGCGCTGACCGCATCGGTCGCGCTCAGCCAGGGCCTTATCACCAAACGCCGTCTTTCCGCCGCGCTGGCCAATGAGGCGGTGGCAGCCGCCGTCGCGGCCTGCGCCAAGGCCGGTTATGCAGTGACGGCGATCGTCGTCGATACCGAAGGCGTGCGACAAGCCGTGCTGCGCGGCGACGGCGCCGTCGTCCATACGCTCGACAGCGCCTATGCCAAGGCCTACTCGGCGGCCTCGCTCGCGGTGGTACGCAAGGATTACAGCACAAAAGCAATCTTTGATCGCGTCTCGAAAAATCCGAGCACGACGGCTTCGCTCGGAAATCTGCCGAATATCACCTTCACGCCGGGTGGAATAACGCTTCTGGCCGGCACCGAACCGATCGGCGGCATTGGAGTGGGCGGCGCGCCCGGCGGCAATTTCGATGACGAATGTGCTCAGGCCGCCATCGACAAGATCAAGGATCGGATGAAATAACGCACGCGGCACTGTGGCGGGTAAAATTAGCGGGAGGAAATTTGCAATGCAGATCGGACTTGCGGGCATCGGCAGGATGGGCGTGGGAATTGCCGCGCGCCTGGTGGAAGTTGGCCATCAGGTGACGGCGTGGAATCGCTCCGCCGAAAAGCTCAAGCCGCTCGCCGCGCTTGGCATCAAGGTCGCGGCGACACCGGCGGAGCTTGCGAGCTCTTCTGAAGTCATCATTACGATCCTCACCGACGCGGCGGCGATCGATGCGGTCTACGGCGGACCGCAGGGGCTCCTCGCGGGCAACATCAAGGGCAAGCTCTTCATCGAGATGAGCACCGTGCGCCCCGAAACTCCCAAAGCGCTAGCCGAGAAAGTTCGCGCCAAGGGTGCGGCCTTCGTCGAAAGCCCGGTCGGCGGCTCCACCGGCCCGGCGCGTCAGGGCAAACTGCTCGGGCTCGTCGGGGCGGAACCGGCTGATTTTGCTCGCGCCAAGCCGATCCTCGATCAGCTTTGCCGGCGTGTGGAGCATTGCGGTCCGGTCGGCTCTGGCGCGGTGATGAAATTCACTATCAATCTGCCGCTGATGATCTATTGGCAGGCGCTCGGCGAGGCGCTAGCGCTGTGCCGCGACCTCAAGCTCGATCCCGCGCGCCTCATGGACCTGATCTCCGACACCTCCGGCGGCGCCAACGTGCTGAAAGTTCGCGGCGCGGCCATCGCCGCAAAGCTCAAAGGCACAGACTCAGGCCCCGTCACCTTCGATCTTGATGGCGGCATGAAGGACATGCGGGCGATGATCGCGGAGGGCAAGGCACGCGGCGTTGAGTTACCGCTCGTCGAGCGCACGCTCGTCTGCTACGAGGAAGCCAAGCAAAAAGGCCTGGGCGGCGAGGAAGTCTCGCTCATGTCCGCCTACTGGGCGCGCCGCTGACTTTATGTCATCCCACATGTATCCTCTTCAAACCAGAAATGAACCCATCATGTCCTTGAGCCTTGCCCAAGCCTCCACCATCGTCGATGCGGCGTTAAAAAAAGGCCGCGAAACAAATTGCGCCCCATTGAGCGTCGCCGTGCTCGATGCCGGCGGCCATCTGGTCGCCTTCAAGCGCGAGGATCGCTCCGGAATTCTTCGCTTCGACATCGCCTTCGGCAAAGCCTGGGGCGCGCTCGGCATGGGCTTCGGCTCGCGCACGATCTTCGAGCGCGCGGCCAACACGCCGACCTTCTATCTTGCGCTTGCAGCCGCGAGCGGCGGACGCATCGTGCCCAATCCCGCGGGCGTTCTGATCAGGGATGCCGCCGGCGAAATTATCGGCGCGGTCGGCATTTCCGGCGACACATCCGACAAAGACGAGGCCTGCGCGATCACGGGCATCGAGACGGCGGGATTGAAAGCCGATCCCGGCGGAAGCAAAACTTAAATTTGGAGGAGTTGTTGCAATGAAGCTCTATACGTTTTGGCGTTCGATCGCGACGTTTCGCGTGCGCATGGCCATGAACATGAAAGGCCTCAAGCCGGAGGTCGAATTCGTCGATCTGCTGAAAGGTCACCAGCTCAGCAGCGATTATTCCAAGGTCAATCCGCAGAAACTCCTCCCGAGCCTCGTGCTCGACGACGGCGGACCGCCGCTCTTTCAATCCATGGCGATCATGGAATATCTGGAAGAAACCCATCCGCAGCCGCCGTTGCTGCCCAAGGACGCACGCGGGCGCGCGCGCGTGCGCGGCCTTTCGCAAATCTGCGTTTCCGACGCCCACCCGCTCTCGGTGCCGCGTATCCGCAACTACCTCACCAAAAACCTCAAGCTCAGCGAAGAGCAGATGCTTGAGTGGGTGCGCCATTGGCAGAAAGAGGCCTTGGGGACGCTCGAAACGCTGCTTTCAGGCGATAAATCCACCGGCCGTTTTTGCCACGGCGACCAGATCACCATCGCCGACATCTGCCTGGTCGGGCAGGCGGTCGGCTCTTCGTTCTTTCAGGTCGATGTGAGTGCCTATCCGACAGTGGCGCGTATCGTCGAAGCCACGCAAAAGAACGAAGCCATCGCCCGCGCCCATCCACTCAAGCAGGAAGGCGCGCCCGCCGCCGTGTCGCATTAGATTTGCGATGCTCAACTCAGCGATCATTGGGCTTGGCTGGTGGGGCAAACGCCTCGTCGAGGCGGCGCAAGGCAGCAAGCTGATCCGCTTCTCACGCGGCGTAACGCTTGAGCCGGAGCTCGTGTGCGATTTCGCCAAGGAGAAAAATCTGGCGATCAGCACGTCTTATGAAGAAGCACTGGCCGATCCCGCGATCGATGCAGTTGTCCTGGCGACACCGCATACGCGGCATCGCGTCATGGTCGAGGCTGCGGCCGCCGCCAAAAAGCACGTGCAATGCGAGAAGCCGTTCGCTTTGGCAAAGAACGATGCGGCTGCGGCGGTTACTGCCTGCCGCCGTGCCGGTGTTACTGTCGGCGTCGGCCAGAACTTCCGCTTCCTGCCCTCGATCAAAGCATTTCGCCAGCTCATCGACGCCGGCACGCTCGGTACGATCATGCACGCGGAAGGCAACTACAGTCACGACTGGCTGGCCGGGCAGGGCACCGAACATTGGCGCACGGCTCGCGAAGAAAGCCGCGCCGGCGGCATGACCGGAATGGGCATCCATGTGCTCGATTGTTTCAGTTATCTCATCGGTCCGATGCAACGCATCAGCGCACTCTCGGCCGACCGGGCCCTGAAACTTCCCACCGGCGACACCACTGCGGCACTGATCGAATTCGCCGATGGCGCGACCGGTACGCTTGCGACCACGCTCAAAACCCCATTTGTGTGGCGCGTTGCGGTCTATGGCGAGAACGCCTGGGCGGAAAGCGTGAGCGAGACGCGGCTCGTCGTGCATCGCCCGAAGGGCGAGCCGGAGGTGATCGACTTGCCAGCGGTCAATCACGTCGCGCTGAATCTGGAATCGTTCGCGCGCGCGGCGCTCGGGCAGGGCAAATTCCACATCGACGACGCCGGCATTGTGCACACGGTTGCAGCGCTGGAAGCGGTCTTTCACTCCGCTGACGCTAACGGCGCCTGGCAGTCCGTCGGCTAGCCCTTCGCCGCGCGCAGTCGCCGGATCGGACGGCGCTCCGAAATCTCCGGGAAAACGGCCGGCGGAATGATACTCGCCCAGACATCCTGGATGCGCGTGATCTGTGTCTCAAACGCATCGAGAAAGAGCCGCGCTGGCGTCGAAAGCGTGCGCCGCGACGGCGAGATCACGACGAATTCGGCGAACAGCGGCGGATCGAAGATTGGATTGATCACGCGCTCGGTGCTCTCGATGTCTTTCACGCAAATGAGTCCGGACAAGATCGCCACCCAGTCGGAACGCGCCACAAAATCGAGGGTGCCGAACATGGCATCCATCTCCATCATGTCCGCGACTTCGACGCCGTGTGTCTGCAGATAAATCTCGATGTTCCGGCGTCGCACATTGGGGCGGCCCGGTACGATAATTTTTAGCGGTCCCCAATCCTTGAGCCGCACCGGGGTCAGCGGCGCAAATCCGCGCCGCGGGCTCGACACCAGCATCTCGCGATCGCGCACGATCAGGCGCGACTTCAGCCCCACGCGGCCCTCGAACGTCGGTACCACCGCGAAATCGAGCTCGTCTGCGAGCACCATGTCGGTGAGCAGCCCGCTGTAGCCTTCGACGATGTGCAGCCGCACATCGGGATAGCGCGGCACGAATTGTTCCAGCGTCGGCGCGAGCGCCGCGCGCGTCATGGTCGGCATCAGCCCGATGCGCAGGTCGCCGGTGACGCGATCGGCAAATCCACGCACCTCCTCATTGGCGTTTTCGAGTTGGCCGATGGCCTCCACACAATGTTTGTAATAGTGCTGGCCCGCAGGCGTCGCCCGAACGCCCGCCGCCGAGCGCTCGAACAACTTCACGCCAAGCAGGCGCTCGACCGCGGCGACATGTTGCGAAATGCCCGATTGGGTTGCGTTCTCGCGCGCCGCCGCACGCGTGAATGAACCTTCCTCGCACACCGCGATGATGGCCCGGATTTGTCGTAACGCCACGCCCGCCACGCGTTCCCCGCCATTAGAAAAAATAATGACCTAGCCTCAAATATATTATTTCTGTCGCATACACCAGAAGGTCTAGGATTTTCCTGTGGGGCAACGAAGGCGCGGCCAAACGCGCCAGGGAGGTCAGCAATGGGCACCGCAAATTTCGGCACGGTCGGGCTTGATTGGCAGCAGCGCATCAATTGGGACCGGTTGAGGACTTACCGGACCGAGCGTGCGCGGGCCATGATGAAGAAGGCCGGCCTCGGCGCCATGCTGTGCATGTACGACGAGAACGTGCGCTACATCACCGGCACGCTCACGCCCGGCTGGAACCGGCTTAAGCCTGGCTTGCGCTACGCCATGCTGTGCGGCGACGGCGCGCCGATATTGTTCGAGCAGGGCGATCTCGGGTTTCAGATCGAGCGCCACTCGCCGTGGATCCCGAAGAAGAACGTGCGGCATTCGTTTGCGTGGATCAAAGGTGCGGCGGGCCCGGCCGCCACCCAACAAGTCACCAAATTCACGAAAGCTGTGTTGCAGGCGATGAAGGAGAACGGCGTCGCCGGGCAAAAGCTTGGTGTCGACTTCATCGACATCAACATGATCCAGATCTTCAAGGAGCACAAAATCAATTGGGTCGACGGCATGACCCCGATGATGGATGCGCGCGCAGTCAAAAACGAGGACGAGCAAGAGTGCTTCCGCATCGTCGGCGCGATCGGCGACGCCACGCACTGGGAATGCATGAAGTTCCTGCGCCCAGGCGTCACGGAAAATCAGGTGACCGCGCACCTGATGCAATACCTCTACAACATTCCCGGCATGGAGGACGTGGAGGACGTTATCGTGTCGTCGGGCCCGAACACGTGGCCGAACTGGCGCAACTTCTCCGACCGCATCATCCAGCCCGGCGACATTGTGTTCATGGATTTGGCCGCACTCACCTGGAACGGCTACAAGTCCTGCTACTACCGCACCTATTGTGTCGGCAAGGAGCCTTCGAAAGAGCAGAAGGAGACTTACGCCACGGCCCTCAAATGGCTCTACGACTCGATCGGTGCAGTCAAAGCCGGCGCCACCACGCGCGACATTGCATTGAAGTGGCCCTCCGCGATGAAGACATGGGGCTACGAAGACGAAGACCAGGCTGCGGCGAATCTGTGGGGTCACGGACTGGGTCTGGCGCAATACGACCCGCCTGTGATTTCCCGCATCTGGTCGCTCGACCATCCGATCGAGATCAAGGAAGGCATGACCTTCGCCCTCGAGACGCAGCACGGCAAGCGCTTCCGCTACGGCGTGCGGATCGAGGAAATGCTGATCGTCCATAAGAAAGAGATTGAGATCGTCTCGAATTTTCCTGTCAAGCAGATCACCGTCGTCGATCCGCTGCCCGGCTACGGCGATCATGTGAAGTGATCGGTTAGTCCAACCAAGAGTCGTGACATCGTGTGGCGTGACATGGCGTACCTCTCCGCGCGTGGGGAGGTGAACCGTTCGATTCGCATCGGCAAAAATTTATGAACGATTTCATTCTTCCGCTTTCCGCTCCGCGAGCCACCGATCCAGAGATCGTTGGCCCGAAGGCGGCAAATCTTGCGCTGCTCGGCCGCGCCGGGCTGCCGACGCCCGGTGGCTTTTGCCTGACTGCCGCCGCTTACCGCCACCAGATCGATGCGCTCGGGCTTAGCGACGCGCTCGCGCAATTCTCCACCGCCGATCTGCGCGCAGAGCGGAAGCTTTCGGTCGAAATTCGTCTCGGTCTCTACGAGCATCCCATTGTGCCCGAGATTGCCGAGCCGCTGCTTGCGGCATGGCACGGCTATCGCGAGATGGCCCCGGGCTTCTGGGCGGTTCGCTCCTCCGCTTTGATCGAGGACCGCGCCGGGGCCAATTTCGCCGGCCAGTTTGAGAGTTTTCTGGGAATTGCCAGCGAGACTGAATTCTTGACCGCCGTGCGCGCCTGCTGGGCCGCACTTTGGACCACCAATGCACGCCGCTACATGGCCAATCACGATCTCAATCCCGCCGCGACCGCGATGTCGGTGCTGATCCAGCCGCTGGTCGCCGCACGCGCCTCCGGCGGGGGCTTAAGCATGACGGCTGAAGGCAACATGCTGCTCTCAGCCACCTGGGGACTGGGCTCGGCCATCGCGCAAGGCGAAGTCGTGCCCGACCGCATTGTGCTCAGCCGCCAGGGTTTCGTGCGCAAGATCGACGCCGGCCGTAAGGATCACCGCGATACCTGCGGCCACGGCGGTCAAAACGGCAATCAAGTCGCACCGCAGGCCGTGCCGAAGGACCTCGCACGCGAACCGAGCTTGTCGCACGGCGAAGCGACCGCGCTCGGACGCATGCTGCGCAAATGCGAAGACCTCATGGACATGCCGGTGGAGATCGAATGGGCCGCCGACGAAGCAGGCTTCAAGCTGCTGCAGGCACGGCCGTTGCACGTGCAACCCATCCAGGTGCCGGACGACATCTGGCTGCAGCATCCCAAACTGAACGGCCATCCCGCCGGCATCGGCTGGGGTTCCGGCCGCGCGGTGGTGATCAATTGCGAGTGCGAGCTTTCGCGTGTTGGTCCGGGCGACGTGCTGGTGACGCGAGTCGCCGGTCCTGCGCTCAGCCACATCCTGCCGCAAGTCGCCGGCGTGGTGGCTGAGCTGGGCGGCTCGACCTCGCATCTGGCTTCGCTTGCGCGCGAGCGCGGAATTCCCATGGTGCTCGGCGTGCTCGATGCGACTGTGACAATTCCCGACGGCGCGCAGGTCGCGGTCGACGGCGTTTCCGGTGTGGTGCGGTGGATGGCATGAGCAAGCCACGCATCTTCGTCACGCAGCCGATCGCACAAAGCGCGCTCGAGCGCCTCAAGGCCATCGCGAACGTCACGGTCAATCGCGACGCCAGCCGCATCATCGGCAAAATGGCGCTGCTCGCCGCGGCGCGCAAATGCGACATCCTCTTCACCAAGCTGCACGACAGGATCGATCGCCAGATCATCGCCGCCAATCCGAAGCTGCGCGCCATCGCCTCGCAATCGATCACGCCGGACAACACCGACATTGCCGAGGCGAACAAGCGCGGAATTCCTGTCACCGTCGTGCCGCCGATCGTGGCGGAGGCGACCGCCGACATTAATTTCGGTCTGATGCTCATGGTTGCGCGCCGCATGGTGGAAGGCGACCGCCTGGTCCACCGCGGCAAATTTCCCGGCTCCCAATCCGACTTTCTCGCGGGCTCCGCGGTCTACGGCAAGACCATCGGCATGGTGGGCGGGGGCGGGCGGATCGGCCAGGCGACAGCGCGCCGCGCGCACGGCTTCGGCATGCGCGTGCTCTATTGGGGGCCGCGCCGTAAGGCCGAACCCGAGCGCGACTGCCCGATCGAATATGTCGAATTCGATCGCCTGCTGGCCGAGTCCGATTTCGTATCAATTCACTCGCCGCTGCGGCCCGAGACCCGCCATCAGATCTCCACGCGCGAGTTGGCGCTGATGAAGCCGACGGCATTCCTCATCAACGCGGCGCGCGGCGCGATCGTGGACGAGGCTGCGCTGGTGCGCGCGCTGAAAAAGCGGCAGATCGCCGGCGCCGGCCTCGACGTCTTCGAGCACGAGCCCAAAGTATCGAAGGCGCTGTTGCAGATGCCGAACGTCGTCACCACGCCGCATCTTGGCAGTGCGGTGGCCGCGGTACGCGAGCAGATGGCGAATATCGTGGTCGACAATATTTTGGCGTTGCTGGAGGGCCGCAGGCCGCCCAATATCGTCAATCCGCAGGTGCTCGAACGTTGATCGCCGGGATAGTGAGAGTGTCATGCCCCGTCTACTGATCGCCGTCACCGACAGCCCGTTTCCCTCGCTCGATCCCGCGAAGGCCGCGCTCGCGCGACTCGATCCCGAATACCGCATGGCAAAGAGCGCGTCCGTCGACGACATCCTCGAGGTCGCACGCGACGCCGATGCGGTGCTTGTGACCTATGCCAAGCTCACGGGCGACCTGCTACGCCAACTCAAGCGCTGCAAGGCAATCGGCCGGTTCGGACTCGGCGTCGACAATATCGATCTGCCCGCGGCGAAGGAGCTCGGCATCTCGGTCAATTATGTGCCGGACTATTGTCTGCGCGAGGTGTCCGACCACGCCATGGCGCTGCTGCTCGCGCTCGCGCGCAAAATCCCGCTCTCCAATAAGTCGGTGCAATCCGGCCGCTGGGAAGTGCCGCCGATTACGCCGTTGCGTCGGATTGACGGACAGGTGCTCGGCCTCGTCGGCTTCGGCAACATTCCGCGCGTGCTCGCGCCCAAAGCGAAAGCATTTGGTCTGCGCGTGGTGACACATGATCCCTATGTTTCGCCGCAGGTGCTGGCCGACGCCGCCGTCGAGGACGCGAGCTTTGACGCGCTGCTGGGCATGGCGGATTTCGTTTCGATCCACGCGCCGCTCATGCCCGCGACGCGCGGGCTGTTTAACGCCGACGCATTCCGCAAAATGAAAAAGGGCGCCTTCCTCATCAACACGGCGCGCGGGCCGTTGATCGACGAGGCGGCGCTGGTGGCGGCACTCGACTCTGGTCACCTTGGCGGCGCCGCGCTCGATGTGGTCGCGACCGAACCGCTGGCGAAAGACTCACCCCTGCTCGGCCGCGACAACGTCATTCTCACGCCGCATACGGGCTTCTACTCGGTCGAGGCGCTCGAAGAATTGCAGACCAAATGCGCAAGTGATGTCGCGCGTGTGCTTTCGGGCGAGAAGGCGGTCTATCCGATCAGCGCGTGATCAATTTCGCGGCTCGGTCGGCCATGCCACCGGCGCATAATCGCCGAGCCACTTGGTGCGAATTTTTGCCAGATCGCCCTCCATCTCGATCTGGTCGAGCCAGATGTTAATGAAGTTCAAGAGCGTCTGATCCTCGCGCCGCACCAGCACGGCCACATAAACCGGATCAAACACATTCTTCGGGCTCATCGCTACGACGCGTGCATCCTTGCGCGCGAGATAGACAGCCGACGTCGAGTCGGCGACCTGAGCGTCCACCTTGCCAGCGATCAGGTCGGCGAACGCAAGCGAATTGCTGGGAAAGCCAGTTGGTGTCGCCCGCTTGAAGCGCGTCTTGGCGAAGCGCTCGTTCAGCCCGCCTATGTTGTGCGCGATTTTGATGCCTGGTTTGTCCAGGTCATCCAGCGTCTTGTATTTGCCTTTGTCGGCGCTGCGGATGATCATCAGCTTGCCGTAGCGCATGTACGGTCGAGAGAAAGTCGCGACCCGCGCACGGTCAAACGTTCGCCCCATGCCGGACATTGCGATGTCGAATTTGTCGGCCAGCAAGTCCGGCAGCATGGTGCCGAAGGTCATCTTCACGTATTCGATATTGACGCCGAGCGCCTTGCCGAGAGTCTCGAGTGCGTCCATGTCGAAGCCTTCGAGCTGGCCGGACGCGTTGCGCATGCTGAAGACTGGCGTGTCCATCGTGGTGCCGACGCGCAATGTTCCGTTCTTGAGCACGCCCTCCAGCCGATCGGGTGTCGCGCTTTGCGCTCCCGCCGGCATGGCGGCAAGCGTGCAGGCGAGGGCGAGAAGGGCGGTCAGGATTTTCATCGTTCACTCCAAGTCTTGTCACTCTTATTTCTTTTCACTCCGCCGTCCAGCCGCCGTCGATCACCATCGACGTGCCGGTCATCAGCGCCGACGCATCGGACGCCAAGAACACAATCGCGCCGGTAAGATCCTCAAGCTGGCCAAGCCGGCCGAGCTTGATGCGGGCAAGCGTATCCTTGCGGAAGACTTCATTCTGAAAGAAGGGCCGCGTCATCGGCGTCTCGATGAACGTGGGCGCCAGCGTGTTGACGCGGATTTTGTGCGCGGCAAGCTCGATCGCCATCGCCTTGGTGAAACCTTCCATTGCGTGCTTGGTCGCGCAATAGACCGTGCGCGTCGGGCCGCCCACATGGCCCATCTGCGACGACATGTTGATGATCGAGCCGGGCGTCTTCGCTTCGACCATCCGGCGCGCCACTGCCTGCGCGACGAAATAGGCCGCGCGCACGTTCAGTCCGAACACGAAGTCGAAATCCTCGACCTTCACGTCCACGAACGGCGCCGGCCGGTTGGTGCCGGCGTTGTTGACCAGAATGTCGAACGGCGCTTGCGCCGAGATCACCTTCCTCACCGCGTCCACATCGCGCACATCGAGCGTGAGCGGCTCGGCCTTCTGCCCGCGCGCCTTGATGGCGGCGGCGGCTTCCTCGATCTCTTTCGACGTGCGTGCGGCAAGAGTCACATGCGCACCGGCGTCAGCGAGTGCAGAGGCCGCGGCAAGCCCAATGCCGCGGCCCGCGCCGGTGACGAGCGCGCGCTTGCCGTCGAGCCGAAACGAAGGTGTCTTCGTCAGTTCAACGGCCATTGCGGTCGATCAGCCGATAGCCCGTAGACCGTTGATGAGCAGCACGACCGCCGCAATGACCAGCACGCCGAACGTGGCCAGAACGCCGATCCCGCGAAGCTGAAGATTTTCCGGCTCTTGCGAGACGGTATAGGCGTGAAAGATGCGTGCGAACACCAGTACCAGGGCAAGAATATGAATCAGATAACGGGAGTGCGATTGCATTTCCAGGAACGTGAGCAGAATGAGCGCCAGCGGAACGTACTCCGCGAAATTGGCCTGCACGCGCATGCGACGCTCCAGGCTGGGATTGCCGCCATGGCCGATGGCGACCTTGGCGGACGCCCGCATCATGATCACGCGCACGGAAAGGAAAACGAAAATCAAGGCGAGGATAGAGGCGTAGACCGGGACAATGATGGGCACCATGGTGACCTCCAAATATTCGGTTGCTTATTCGGCCGCCTGGGCGTAGGCGACATTGCGCCGTCCGTAGCGCCGCACGCGCACATTGGCCTGCTCCGCGTGCGCGGAAAAGCCCTCCAGGATACAAAGGCGTGAACAATATTCACCGATCATAGTGCTCGCTTCGTCGGTAAGCACCTTCTGATAGGTGCAAGTTTTCAGGAATTTGCCAACCCAAAGCCCGCCAGTGTAACGCGCAGCTTTCTTCGTGGGCAGCGTATGGTTGGTGCCGATNNGTCATCACCTGCACGTGCTCCGAGGCGATTCGGTCGGCCTCGGCCACCATCTCGTCGTAGCTGTCGCACACAATGACCTCGCCGAAATCTTCCCAGGCTTTTCCAGCGGCATCGGCAGTGGGAAGAATTTTCAGCAGGCGCTGGATTTCATCCATCGTGTTACGCGCGAGCTTTTCCGAATTGGTGAGAAGAATGGCCGGCGAGGTCGGCCCATGTTCGGCTTGGCCGAGCAAATCGGTCGCGCAAATCTCGCCGTCCACCGAGTCGTCGGCGATGACGAGCGTCTCGGTTGGCCCGGCCAGCAGGTCGATGCCAACGCGGCCGAACAACTGACGTTTCGCTTCTGCCACATACGCGTTGCCCGGACCGACGATCATGTCGACGGCTGAAATGCTCTCGGTGCCGAGCGCCATCGCGGCCACCGCCTGCACGCCGCCAAGCACGAAGATTTCATCCGCTCCGCCGAAATGCATGGCGGCGACGATGGCCGGATGCGGCCCGCCTTTGAACGGCGGTGCGCAGGCGATGATGCGTTTGACGCCTGCGACGCGCGCGGTGACGATCGACATGTGCGCGGAAGCAACCATCGGGTAGCGCCCGCCCGGCACGTAGCAGCCGATTGAGTTCACTGGGATATGGCGGTGGCCGAGCACGACGCCGGGCAGCGTCTCGACCTCGAGATCGCGCATGGTGTCTTTTTGTCTTTGCGCAAAGTGGCGCACCTGCGCCTGCGCAAACTTGATGTCGTCGAGATCGCGCTTCGGCACTTGCGCGATGGCGCGTTCGATCTCGGCGGGCGACAGGCGGAAATCCGCCGGCGACCAGTTGTCGAATTTCTTCGAGAAATCGCGGATGGCGGCGTCTTTGCGCTCTTCGACCTCCGCCAAGATGCCTTCGACCGTCTCGCGCACCTTGGCTTCGGCCGCCTTGATCGTGCTCGCGTCCATTCCGCGCTTGAGGTGACGGGGCATGCAGAGCTCTCCTTATATATTGTTGCTGTCTTGTTTTTTGCTTATTTGGCGTGCGGCCGAGAGGTTGCGATGCCGCGACGTTGCTATTGCTTGCTGACGAGCCCGGCCCGCTCGATCGCCGGTTTCCAGCGCGCGAGCTCACTGGCGATGAATGTCTTCAACTCGTCGACCGACATCGGTTCGGAGACCAATCCGTCTAGCCGCAGCCGTGCCTGAATCTCGGGCTTGGCAATGCCACGCACCATTTCGTGATTGACCTTCTGCACAATGTCGTTCGGCAGTCCCGCCGGACCGGAGAGCGAGAACCATGTCGTTGCGACCACGTCGTAGCCAAGTTCCTTCAAGGTCGGCACGTCAGGAAAATCTGCTAGCCGTTCTTTTGCCGAATGCGCAAGCGCAATCAGCGTGCCGCCGCGCACAAGTGCAGCCGTCGACGAGACAGTCTGCGCCCCAAATGAAATATGTCCGCCGGCCAAATCCGTCAGACCCTGCGAAGCGCCTTTGTAGGGCACGTGCTCGATCTTGATGCCTGTCAATTGCGAGAATGTTTCCGCCACCAGATGCCCCGAACTGCCGAGACCCGACGACGAATAGGTGAGCGGCTTGTCGCTTCGCTTTGCCCACGCGATGAAATCTTTGATGGTTTTCACGCCTCTTGCGGCATTCACCGAAAGCACGATCGGCGAGCCGGCGATATAGCCGACGTTGGTGAGATCGCGCAGCGGATCGTAGCCAAGCTTCGGATTGCTGTTCGGCAACAGCGCGAGGTGGCTCACATTGGTCAGCACGAAATTGTAGCCGTCGGGCGGCGAGTCGATCACCGTCTTCACGCCGATGGTGCCGCCCGCCCCGGCGCGGGTCTCGACAAAGAACTGCTGCTTGAAGGCGGTCGAAAGCAGGTCGGCCACCATGCGGGTCAGCACGTCGGCGGTGCCGCCCACGGCAAACGTATTGACCATGCGCACCGGTCGAGACGGCCATTCGTCAGCCGTAGCCGCCACAGGGACCAGCAAAAACGGGACGGTCAGATAGCCCGCCAGTGCGAGTATCGCGGGAATTCGTCTCATTCATTCCCCCAGTGGGTTCGGCCAAACCGCAACAAGATTTCAAGTCCAAGATTCTAGTCTAAGTGAACCCCTCAGCGCTCGGCAAACGGTCCGCTCGCGCCCGTTGGGAGCCGGTAGACAACATGGGAAAGATCGGAGATGGTCCTGCCGGCTTAAACCCCGACCTGAAGAGTTCCATGATGCCGTTTCCGAGGGCCTCGCAAGCACTTGCCCGCTTCACCGTTCTTGACCTGACCCGTGTCCGCTCCGGCCCCACCTGCGTGCGCCAGCTCGCCGATTGGGGGGCCAACGTCATCAAGATCGAGATGCCGCCGGACGCCGAAGGTGGCGATGCGCCGGGCGGCCCGCGCGAAGGCCCCGACTTCCAGAACCTGCACCGCAACAAGCGCAGCATCACCCTCAATTTGAAGGCAAAAGAGGGTCTTGCCGCATTCCACCGCATGGTCGAGAAGGCCGACGTCGTGGTCGAGAACTTCCGCCCCGATGTCAAAGACCGTCTCGGCGTCGACTACGCGGCGCTGCGCACGATCAACAAGCGCATCGTCTATGGTAGCATTTCCGGCTTCGGCCAGTCGGGCCCCTACCGCGATCGTCCGGGCTTCGACCAGATTGCCCAAGGAATGGGCGGGCTGATGTCGATCACCGGCTTACCCGGCCAGGGACCTGTGCGCGTCGGAATACCGATTGCCGATCTCACGGCGGGTTTGTTCTGCGCGCTCGGCATCATGGTGGCGCTGTTGGAGCGCGAGCAGTCCGGCGAAGGGCAGTGGATCAACACCTCGCTCCTGCAGGCGCAGATTTTCATGCTCGACTTCCAGGCGGCGCGCTGGACCATCGGACACGAAGTCCCAAAACAGGCGGGCAACGATCACCCGACCTCGATCCCGACGGGCGTGTTCAAGACCACCGACGGCCACATCAACATCGCGACCACCGGCAGCGCGATCTGGGAACGGTTTTGCCGCGCGATGGACGCCGAGGCGCTCATGCAAAAGCCCGACTATCAATCTGCTAAGGCGCGCTCGCAGAATCGCAAGGCGCTCAACGCGGAGATCGACACCTACACGGCGAAGAAAAGCAGCGCCGAGTGGATCGAGATCTTTAATAAGGCAGGCGTGCCGGCCGGACCGATTTATTCCATCGATCAGGTGTTCGCCGATCCGCAGGTGAAGCACCTCGGCATCGCCCAGGATGTGACCAAGCTGGACGGCAGCACGCTCACCGTGGTCGGCCAGCCGATCGTGGCCTCACGCACGCCAAGCTCGATTGCGGCGCCGCCGCCCGAACTCGGCCAGCACACCGACGAAGTGCTCGCTGAATTTGGCTTCGGCGCAAGCGAGATCGCAGCCCTTCGCAAAGCGAAAGTGGTATGACGCGCAAACGGCGCGGACACCTAAAGACATTCAGGAGAACATGATGAGTGAAACCGACAAGATGTTATCGCGCAAGGAGGGGCGTGTCGGCTACGTGATCTACAACAATCCCGAGCGCCACAACGCTGTTTCGCTCGACATGTGGGAAGCGGCGGTCCGCATCCTCGATGATTTTCACGAGGACAAGAACATCGGCGTCGTGGTGGTCACGGGCGCGGGCGGTAAGGCCTTCGTCTCCGGTGCCGACATCTCCAAGTTCGAAAAGGAGCGCTCCGGCGAAGAGGCCGTCGCGCGCTACAACGCCATCGTGGAAAAAAGCTACGCCGCGTTCCACGAATTCCCTAAGCCGACCATTGCGATGATCCGCGGCTATTGCATCGGTGGCGGAATGGGGCTTGCCACCTGCTGCGACCTGCGCATTTGCACCGAGGGCTCCAAGTTCGCCGTGCCGGCGGCCAAACTGGGCCTGGGCTACGGCTATCCGGGCTTGAAGCGCCTTGTCGACATCGTCGGGCCGTCGTTCGCCATGGAGATTTTCTATACGGCGCGGCAATTCACCGCAGCCGACGCGCTCGCCATGGGTCTGGTGAACCGGGTCGTGCCTGATGGAGAACTGGAGACGTACGTCAAGGACTACGCCGTCATGATCTCGGGCAACGCGCCGCTGACCATTAAGGCGGTCAAGGCGACCGTCGCCGAAGTCGTCAAGGAGGACAGCAAGCGGAACATCACGCGCTCCGCTGCACTCGTGGATGCCTGCTTTAAAAGCAGCGACTACGAAGAGGGCCGCAAGGCTTTCATGGAAAAGCGCAAGCCGGTATTCACCGGCACGTAAAATTTCCCTCTCCCCGTAAACGGGGAGAGGTAAGTTAAGGGGGGAGAAGCAAGAGTGGCGTCGGTCGAGCTGCGGAATCTTACGAAAAATTTTGGGTCGGTGGCCGTCGTCAATGACGTGTCGCTGACCATCGCGCACGGCACTCTTGTTTGCCTGCTTGGCCCATCGGGTTGCGGCAAGACCACCACGTTGCGGCTGATCGCCGGCTTCATGGAGCCGAACGCAGGCGAGATTCGCGTCGGCGACCGCGTCGTCTCGACGCCGCAGAAATCGCTGCCGCCCGAACGGCGCAACATGTCGATGATCTTCCAGAGCTATGCGCTGTGGCCGCACATGACGGTGGCCGGGAACATCGCGTACGGCCTCAAGCTGCGCAAAGTGGACAGCGACACGATCAAGCGCAAGCTTGACGCCATTCTCGCAACGACCCGTCTTGCACCGTTGGCCGATCGTTATCCCGGCGAGCTTTCCGGCGGTCAGCAGCAACGCGTAGCTCTTGCGCGCGCGCTGATCGTGGAGCCCGAGACGCTCCTGCTCGACGAGCCGCTCTCCAACCTCGACGCCAACCTGCGCGAAGAAATGCGTTTCGAAGTGCGCCGCCTGCACGACGAGTACCGCTACACCACCGTCTATGTCACCCACGATCAGTCCGAAGCGATGACCACGGCCGACGTGATTGCGGTGATGAATGCTGGAAAAATCGAGCAGGCCGGATCGCCGGAGGAAATTTACAATCGCCCGCGATCAAAATTCGTGGCCAGCTTCATTGGCATGAGCAACGTGATTACCGGCAAGAAGCTAAACGACAATCAGATCAATTTCGCCGGTACCCCGTTACGTGTGACCGGTGAACCGCAGCCTGGGGAAGCCGCAGTCTCGATCCGCCAGCACCAGATCAGCCTTTTCGCCAAGGAGCCTGCAAACAAGGACAACATTGTCGCAGCCAAAATCGTGCGCCAAGTCTTCCTCGGGTCGAGCCGTGATTATATGGTCGAAGTCGCAGGCGGAACCCAGCTACGCGTGGTAACCTCGGCAGGTGAGGGCATTTCGCAAGGTTCCGACGTCTGGTTGCATCTGCCCGTAGAGCACTGCCGGGCATTGGTAAGCTGACCCGCGCGAACGGCGGGCAGAGATAACAAGACTAAAATAACGACGATGGGAGGAGACGGTTCATGTCACGTAAGGTCTCGCGGCGCGACATTCTACTAAAGGCGTCAAGTGCGCTCGCCGCCACCACGCTCTTCGCCCAGCCGACCCGCGCGGCAGCGCCTCCTGCCGAAGCCGTGACACTCGCGCTGATCGAGGCTGCCAAGAAAGAAGGTAAGGTCGTCTATTACACCTCGATCGACTTGCTGCTGGCGGAAAAGATCGCGAAGGCATTCGAAGCCAAGTATCCCGGCATCGCGGTGCGGGTGGAGCGCACCGGCGCCGAGCGCGTGTTCCAGCGCATTGGCCAGGAATATTCGAGCAAGATTTATGCCGTCGATGTCGTCAACTCGTCGGACGCGGCGCATTTCATTGCCTGGAAGCGCGACGGCATCCTTCAAGCTTACGTGCCGGAGGACGTGGCGAAATTCTATCCCGCCGAGCACAAGGATCCCGACGGGCTGTTCGCCAGCTTCCGCGTGGGCATGAGCGTCATCGGCTACAACACCAGCCTGGTAAAGGCCGAGGACGCGCCAAAGAGCTTTGCCGATCTGCTCGATCCAAAATGGTCGGGCAAGATGGTCAAGGCACACCCCGGTTACAGCGGCAACGTCATGAGCGCAACGTTCGAGATCGTGCGCGATCTCGGCTGGGAGTATCTGGAGAAGCTCGCCAAGCAGAAGATCATGCAGGTGCAGTCCTCGACCGATCCGCCCAAGAAGCTCGCGCTCGGCGAGCGCGCGGTGATGGTCGACGGCAACGAATACAATGCGCTGCAATTAAAGGAAGACGGCAAGCCGGTCGAGATTGTCTATCCGACCGAGGGCACGCCGATGGCGGTCGGACCGAACGCGATTTTCAAGAACGCGCCCAATCCGAACGCCGCGCGGTTGTTGCAGAGCTACATGTTCACGGCGGAGTGCCAGCAGCTCGTGATCGATATCGGCGCGTTGCGCTCGGTCCATCCGAGCGCGAAGGAGAAGCCGGGACGCAAGCCGTTCCGCGAGATTAAGGTCATGAAGGACGACCCGGCCGGCGTCGAGAAGGCGGCCGAGGAAATCAAGGCGCGCTACAGCAAGACATTCGGCGTGTGACGTCAGGAACCGAGAGAACAGCACCCATGAAAACGACTTTCACCCGGCGCGGCGTGCTCAAGGCGGGAACCGCGCTTGCGGCGTCGACCGTATTTGCCGAGCCGATCCGCGCCGCAGCCCCGCCGGCGGAGGCCGTCACGCCCGCATTGATTGAGGCCGCTAAAAAAGAAGGCAAGGTCGTCCACTATACTTCGGTCGATCTACCACTGGCTGAAAAAGTCGCCAAAGCCTTTGAGGCGAAGTATCCGGGCATCGCCGTGCGCGTCGAACGCACCGGCGCCGAGCGTGTGTTCTCGCGCATTGCGCAGGAACGCTCCAGCAACATCCACGCCTGCGACGTCGTACAGTCGTCCGATGCCGCACACTTCGTTGTGTGGAAGCGCGAGGGGGTGCTCGCGCCGTATGTGCCGGAGGACGTGGCCAAACATTACCCGCCCGAGCACAAGGATCCAGATGGACTGTTCGCAAGCTATCGCGTCTATCTCTGCGTGATGGCGCGCAATACCGATCTGGTGAAAGCCGAAGACGCGCCGAAAGGTTTTCGTGACCTGCTCGATCCGAAATGGGCCGGCAAGATCGTCAAGGCGCATCCTGGCTACAGCGGCACCATCCTGACCGCGACCTACCAGACCGCCCGCGATGTGGGCTGGGACTATTACGAAAAGCTTGCGGGGCAGAAAGTCATGCAGGTGCAATCGGCTTCAGATCCGCCCAAGAAACTTGCGCTCGGCGAGCGCTCGATCATGGCCGACGGCATCGAATACGGCGTCTTCCAGCTCAAGGAAACCGGCAAGCCGGTCGATGTGATCTACCCGGTCGAAGGTTCGCCGCTGATCGTCGGACCGAATGGCATCCTGAAATCGGCGCCGAACCCCAATGCCGCGCGTCTGCTGCAGAGCTTCATGCTCTCGGCCGAATGCCAGCAGTTCAACGTCGATCTTGGCGGCTTGCGTACAGCGCATGCGCTGGTCAAAGACAAGGCCGGCCGCAAGCCGTTGAGCGAAATCAAGGTCATGAAGGACGACGCGGCTGCCGTGGAAAAAGAGAGCGAGCAGATCAAGGCGCGTTACACGCAGTACTTCAAGGTATGAGGTAGGTAACGACCGTGCGCAGATCCAAGTTCTCCCGGCGTGACATTCTCAAAGGCTCAAGCGCGCTCACGCTTGGCCTCTCGTCCACGTCGGTCTTGTTTACGTCAGTCTTGGCCGCGGCGCCCCCGGCCGAGGCGGTGACGCCCGCACTGATCGAGGCCGCCAAAAAGGAAGGTAAGGTCGTCTATTACACCTCCGTCGACCTTCCGCTGGCGGAAAAGATCGCCAAGTCGTTCGAGGCGAAGTATCCGGGCATCGCGGTACGCGTCGAACGTACCGGCGCCGAACGCGTGTTCCAGCGCATCGGTCAGGAATATTCCAGCAAGATCTATGCGGTCGACGCGGTCAATTCCTCCGACGCCGCCCATTTCATCGTATGGAAGCGCGATGGAATTCTGCAGCCCTATGTGCCGGAGGACGTAGCCAAGCATTACGCCGCCGACCACAAGGACGCGGACGGCATGTTCGCTGCTTTCCGTGTTGGCTTGAGCATCATCGCTTACAACACGAAATTGGTGAAGGCCGAAGAAGCGCCCAAGAGCCACGCCGATCTGCTTGATCCGAAATGGATAGGGAAGCTGATCAAGGCGCACCCCGGTTACAGCGGCACCATCATGACGGCGACATATCAGTTATCGCGCGATCTCGGCTGGGAATATTTTGAAAAGCTCGCCCAGCAAGGCGTTATGCAGGTGCAGTCCGCGTCCGATCCGCCCAAGAAACTTGCTCTTGGTGAAAGGGCGGTGCAGGCCGACGGAAATGAGTACAACGTTTTTCAGATCAAGGAATCCGGCGGTCCGGTTGAGCCGGTCTATGCCGCCGAAGGCACGCCGCTTGTTATCGGCCCGAACGGCATCTTTAAGAACGCGCCCAATCCCAATGCGGCGCGGCTGTTCCAGGCGTTTTGCTTCTCGCCCGACTGCCAGCAGTTGATCGTCGATGTGGGCGGCCAGCGCTCGCTCCATCCTCAGGTCAAGGAGAAGGCGGGTCGAAAACCGCTCAACGATATCAAGACGCTCAAGGATGACGCCGCCGCGGTCGAGAAGATGGGCGAAGAAATCAGGGCGCACTACTCCAAGCTGTTCAAGGTTTGATTGACCGCGCAAGGCGTCGACCAAGGAGTCATCAATGCGTAGCACCAAGTTCTCACGCCGCGACCTTCTCAAGGCTTCATCTGCGCTCGCGGTCGGCGCCGCAGGCGGAACCGTTTTCGCCGACCCGCTTCGCGCAGCTCCACCTCCGGCCGATGCGATCACGCCGGCGCTGATCGAGGCCGCGAAGAAAGAAGGCAAGGTAGTCTTCTACACGGCAATGGATTTGGCTTTTGCGGAGCGTCTGGGCAAATCGTTCGGAGAAAAATTCCCAGGTATAGCCGCGCGCGTCGAGCGTTCGGGAGCCGAGCGCGTTTTCACCCGCATCGACCAGGAATACAAGAGCAATGTCCACGCCGTCGATGTGGTGAACACAGCCGACCAGGCTCACGTCATTTTGTGGAAACGCAACGGCTGGCTCGCGCAATATCTGCCGGAAGAAGTGGTCAAGAACTACGACAAGAAGTATTACGATCCCGAAGGTTTTGAGTTGGTAACGCGGGTACTGGTTTCACCCTTCGGTATCAACACAAATCTCGTGAAGAAAGAGGATGCGCCCAAGAGCTTTGCCGACCTGCTCGATCCGAAATGGTCGGGCAAGATGGTCAAGGGCCATCCGGCCTACAGCGGCACGATCATGAACGCGACCTTCCAGATCGCGCGCGATCTTGGCTGGAGTTTTTTCGAGAAGCTCGCCAAGCAGAACGTCTTGCAAGTCCAGTCTGCGACTGACACGCCCAAGAAGATCGCCCTCGGCGAGCGCGCGATCATGATCGACGGCGCCGGCTATCTTGTCATCCGTGGCAAGGAGGAGGGCCAGCCGGTCGACGTCATCTATCCGGAAGAAGGCACGCCGCTCGCCACCAGCCCGAGCTGTCTGATGAAGGCTGCACCGAACCCGAATGCCGGCCGCCTGTTTCACAATTGGATGCATGGGCGCGAGGCGCAGCAAATTCTCATCGATTATGCCCGCCAGTATTCTCCGCACGGGCAAGCCGTCGAAAAACCCGGTGTTCGAAAACTCTCCGAAATCAAACTGATGAAGGAGGACCCCGAAGGCGTCGAGAAATCGGCCGACGAGGTCAAACGCCGCTACGCGGAGATATTTAAGGTATAGTCCGAACCGTCACCCTGAGGTGCGAGCCGCGTAGCGGCGAGCATCGAAGGGTGACAGGTAAGGGCCGTTCATCCTTCGAGGGCCGCCTTCGGCGGCCACCTCAGGATGACGGAGACAGGAATACGAAGTCCTCATGACCATCGCAATATCCGAGCAAGTCCCGCGCACGGTACACGGGTTCGATTACACCCGCGTGGTGCTCTATGGCTTCGCTCTCGCGCTTGTCCTGCTCATCGTTCTGCCGATGTCGTGGCTGGTGTACTACGCCTTCAGCAGCCCGAGCGGCGGCATCACACTATCCAACTTCACGCGGCTGTTCTCGGAATCGACCTTCATCGATCCCCTGATCACGACCTTCGTCCTTGCGACCTCAACCAGCGTGATCTGCTGCATCGTCGCAGCACCCATGGGCTGGCTGGTGGCGCGCACCGACATGCCGCTGCGCCGGACCACACGCCTGATGGTCACGGCCTCGTTTGTCACCCCGCCGTTTCTCGGCGCCATCGCCTGGGAACTGTTGGCGGCGCCCAACAGCGGGCTGATCAACCAGGCTTATCGCGTGCTCACAGGTGCACCGGCCGATGATCATCTGTTCAACATCTACTCGTTCGCCGGGCTCACCTTCGTCATCGCCTGCTACACATTTCCCTATGTCTTCGTGCTGGTGGCCAATGCGCTCGATCGCACGCCGGGCGATCTGGAAGATGCTTCCTCGATCCTCGGCGGCAGCGCCTGGGACACCGCGCGGCGCGTGACGATACCCCTTGCAATGCCGGCGGTGCTTGCGGGCGCGCTCGTCGCATTCCTGCAAGCCATGACGCTGTTCGGCTCGCCCGCGATCCTCGCGCTGCCCGCTGGCTTCCACACCATGACCACAAAAATCTGGAGCCTGTTCCAGTATCCGCCCAAGCCCGAGCTTGCGGCCGCGGCGGCATTACCGCTGCTTATCCTGACGGTGCTCCTGCTGCGCGCCGAGCACATGATCCTGGGCCGGCGCGGCTATGCCGTGCTCGGCGGGAAAAACAGCGACCCGCGCATCGTTCCGCTTGGCGTTTTGCGCTGGCCGGCAGTGCTGTTGTGCTTTGGCATTTTGCTCTGCCCGGTGTTCCTGCCCTACGGCGCGTTGTTCAACGCCGCGTTCTCGCGCATCGCCTCGCAGGTAATCTCGATCAACAACTTCACTTTCCACAATATCTATTTCGTGTTCTTCGAGCTCTCCGCGACCAAGCTCGCATTCTACAACACCTTCGTGCTCGGCATCGCGACTGCAACGCTCGGCACCATCCTCGCTCTCGTGATCTCGTATCTCACGACCCGCCAGGCCGTCGCCGGCCATCGCGTGCTAGGATTTCTCGCAACAGCGCCGGTTGCGATTCCCGGCATCGTACTCGGCGTGGGATTGTTCCTGAGCTACACGCGGCCGCCGTTCGTGCTCTACGGCACGCTATGGATACTGCTTCTTGCCTTTCTCACGCTGAGCCTGCCGGCAGCCTATCAGCAGATGCAGTCGGCCTTCCGCTCCATCCATCCCGAACTTGAGGACGCAAGCCGCATTCTCGGCGCGACGCGCCTGCGCGCGCTGCGCGAAATCACCGCGCCGCTGCTGCGTACTTCGGTGATAGCGACTTGGTGCTTCGTTTTCGTCGGCACCATTCGCGAATTGTCGGCCGCCATTATGCTGTTCACCTCGGAGACCAAGGTGATCTCGGTACTGATCTTTGATCTCAATGAAAGCGGCGATCTCGCCGCCATCTCGGTCCTCGGCATTATTATGCTCATCATCACCTTCGGCATTGTTGCGCTCGCCAATCGTCTGCGCATCGGCGGCGGCCCCGTGCGTTTGCGCAACTATTGAGGGCTCATGGACGCCAAACTTCCCGAAGTCGCGCTCGCTGAGCTTTTGGCCGAGCGCATCGCAACCCTCGACCCTGCGAAATTGCCCGCGGCCGTGCGCACGAAATGCGATGAATTACTGATCGATGTGATCGGCCTGTGCGTGACCGCGCGTAACGAAGATTACGTGAAGAGCGCGCTCGATGGCTGCGACGACGACGGCTCCTGCACCACGGTCGGTCACAAGCGCACGCTGAGCACGGCGAGCGCTGCCTTCGTCAACGGCACCGCAGCGCATGGCGAGGATTTCGACGACACGTTCGAAGGCGGCCCGGTGCATGCCGGCGCGGTGATCGTTCCGGCCGTGCTCGCGGCCTGCGAGCGGCATAATCCCGATGGCCGCGCGGCGCTCTTCGGTATTGCCATCGGCGTCGAGGTGCTCTGCCGTTTGAGCCTTGTCGCGCCGACACGAACCCACAAGGCCGGCTTTCATCCGACTGCGATCTTTGGCGCCATGGGGGCTGCGGCCGGGGTCGCGGCGGCGCTGCACCTCAAGCCGCGCGCAACCGTCGATGCGCTCGGCGTGGCCGGCAGCATGGCGTCGGGCATCATCGAATATCTCGCCGAAGGCACCTGGACCAAGCGTATGCATGCCGGTTGGGCGGCGCAGTCGGGCTTGCGCGCGGCGTTGCTTGCGCGCGCAGGATTCTCTGGGCCGCGCACCGTGTTCGAAGGCGTGCATGGACTGTTTCATGGCTTCGCCCACACCACGACGGGCGACTACGACGCGTTGACCGGCGATTTTGGAAAACGCTGGGTCACCGAGACGCTGGCCTTCAAACCCTATCCATGCGGGACGATGACCCATCCCTACATCGATTGCGCGCGCAGGCTTGCCGCGCGGCTCAAGGCCCAGAATCTTAACGAACACGACATCGTTGAGATGGTTTGCGAGGTCGGCGAGGGCACCGTGCACCGGCTGTGGGAGCCGCTTGCGGGCAAACAGACGCCGCCCAACGGCTACGCCGGAAAATTCTCCACGCCGTATTGTATTGCCGCGGGCTTCGTGCGCGGCAATGTGGGCTTGAGCGATTTCAGCGACGCGGCCGTGAAGGATCCGGCGGTGCGCGCGCTCGCCGCAAAAGTGCGCTACCGGATCGACCCGAACAATCCGTACCCCAAGAATTATACCGGCCACATCCGGGCCACCTTGCGCGACGGCAGCATTATCGAAGAGCGCCAGCCGCATATGCGCGGCGGCGCGCATGAGCCGCTCACACGCACCGACATCGAAGACAAGTTCCTGCTCAACGCCCGTCACGGCGGCTGGGACGACACGCGCGCAAAGGCTGCGCTCAAATCGCTTGGAAAATTGTATGAAGGGCGGATCGATCTGTCCGCGCTCAGAGGATAAGAGATGGCCGAACAGGAATTGAAGAACCGCGTCGCGGTCATCACGGGCGCCGGGCGCAGCATCGGCCGCGCCATCGCGCTCGAGCTTGCATCCGCAGGCTGCGCGGTGGTGGTCAACGTGCGCAAGAACCGCGCCGAAGCGGAAGAAGTCGTCAAGGCGATCGAAGGGCAGGGCGGCCGCGGGCTGGTCGCAATTGCCGACGTCACCGATGCCCCCGCCGTCAACGCGATGGCGCAGGCGGCGCTCAAAAAATTCGGCCGCATTGATTATCTGATCAACAACGCCGCGCTGCGTCAGGAAAAGCACATCGAAGAAATGACGTTCGAGGACTGGCGCTACATCACCGGCGTCATCCTCGACGGTGCGTTCCATTGCGTGAAGGCCTGTCTTGAGGCGATCAAGGCGAGCGACGCTGGCTCCATCATCAACGTCGGGGGCTTAAGCGGCACGCTGGGCGCGTCCGATCGCGCGCATGTGGTCACGGCGAAGGCGGGGATCGCCGGCTTCACCCGCGCGCTCGCGCGCGAGCTTGCCCCGCACAAGATCACCGTCAACACGCTCGTCCCGGCCATGCTGGCCAAGCCTGGCAAGCCAAACGAAATGCCGGACCATCCGATCTACCGCCCGGTCCTCGGTCGCGCCGCGCTGCCCGGCGACATGGCGCCCGCCGTACGCTTCCTGCTCGGACCTGGCGCCCGCTACATGACCGGCCAGACCATCAACATCAACGGCGGGACGTATTTCGGCTAAAACATGATCCCGAAAAGTGGACACCGGTTTTCGGACAAGATCGTGCTCCAACAATAAGTGGCCGCAATACCTCAGAAGTGCTATTCCCTCCGCCACGCGGGACCACCAAAAAAACGAGGACACCATGTACGCAGAGCTTGGTCTTTACATCGACGGACAATGGCTCAACGGCTCCGGCCGCAAGGGCGAGGACGTCATCAATCCGGCGACCGAAAAGCCGCTTGCGCATCTGCCGCATGCCAGCAAATCCGATCTCGACCTGGCGCTGGAATCCGCGAAAAAAGGCTTCGCCCTGTGGCGCGCCACCTCGGCCTACGATCGCGCGAAGATTATGCGCAAGGCTGCCGACCTGATGCGCGAGCGCTACGACAATATTTCGAAAATCATGGTGCAGGAGCAAGGCAAGGTCTATGTCGAGGCGCGCGCCGAGGTGTTGACCTCGGCTGAGATCATCGAATGGTATGCCGAGGAAGGCCGCCGCTCCTATGGCCGCATCGTGCCGGGCCGGGGAAAAGGTATCCGTCAGCTTGTGGTGCACGAACCGGTCGGCGTCGTCGCGGCCTTCACGCCGTGGAATTTCCCTGTGCTCACGCCCGCACGCAAAATTGGTGGTGCGCTCGCGTCCGGCTGCTCGCTCATCCTCAAGGCTTCCGAGGAGACACCCGGCGCTTGCGTCGAGTTGGTGCGCTGCTTCGCCGACGCTGGACTCCCTGCAGGCGTGCTCAATCTCGTATTTGGCGTGCCGGCGGAAGTCTCCGAGCATCTCCTCGCCAAGGACGCTGTGCGAAAAATTTCCTTCACCGGCTCGATCCCCGTGGGCAAGCATCTTGCCGGGCTTGCCGCCAAGGGTATGAAACGCACCACCATGGAACTCGGCGGGCATTCGCCGGTCGTGGTGTTCGGCGACGCCGATCCGGAGAAGGCTGCCGATACCATCGCGGCATTCAAGTATCGCAACGCCGGACAGGTCTGCATCTCGCCCACGCGCTTCTACGTGCAGGAAGATGTCTACGGCCGCTTCCTCAAGCGTTTCACCGAATATACCAGCGGCTTGAAGATCGGCGACGGGCTGGAGAAGGGCATCACGCTGGGGCCTCTGGCGAATTCACGCCGCATTGATGCCATGGACAGCTTCGTCGCCGATGCCAAGTCGCGCGGCGGCAAGATCGTCACCGGCGGCAAGCGCCGCGGCAACCAGGGCTACTTTTATGAGCCAACCGTGATCACCGACGTGCCGGATGATTCAAAAATCATGACGCAGGAACCCTTCGGCCCGCTCGCGCCCATCGTCACCTTCAAGACCTTCGACGAAGTGGTCGCGCGTGCCAATTCGCTGCCCTTTGGTCTTGCGGCCTACGCTTTCACCACGTCGAGTACGACCGCGGCTGCTATCGGCGACGCCATCGAGTCCGGCATGGTCGGCGTGAATTCGATTGCCGTCTCGACTCCGGAGACGCCATTCGGCGGAGTGAAGGAATCCGGCCACGGCAGCGAAGGCGGCATTGAGGGCTTGGGCGCTTACTTCAACACCAAGTTTATTTCGCAGGGGTAACGCAGTAAATCATGGCGGACACTCTCATTAGCCTCTGCCCCACCGCGGATATCCCGGAGAATTCGATTAAGCGCTTCGAGGTCGGCAATCACATGCTCGCCGTCTATAATGTCGGCGGTGCGTTCTATGCCACCGATGACGAATGCACGCATGGCGCGGCCAGCCTCTCCGACGGCATGCTCGAAGACGACATCATCGAATGCACCATGCATTTCGGTGCCTTCAATTGCCGCACCGGCGAAGCCGTGCAGGCGCCGTGCTCGATCGCGCTGCGCACCTACAAGGTCGTCGTGCAGGATGGAAAAATCCTGGTCGATCTGGAGAAGACGGCGCAGGACTAATTCCCCGCTGCGCTCTCCTGCACAGCGCGCCAAACCTTCTCGGCCGTCGCTGGCATGTTGAGCTTGTTGGCAGCATCGCCGGGAATGGCGTCGGCAATCGCATTCATGATGGCGGCAATAGATCCGGTTGTGCCGGCTTCGCCCACGCCCTTGACGCCCAGCGGATTGGTCGTGGCGGGCACCACGTGATCGGCGGTCTTGATCTCCGCCATTGACGGCATGTGGCCCGCGCGCGGCATGGCGTAGTCCATGAACGAGCCGGTGGTGAGCTGGCCGCTCGCGTCGTAGTTCGCAGTCTCATACAACGCTTGCCCGAACCCTTGCGCCAGCGCGCCGATCACCTGACCTTCAACCAAAGTGTGGTCGATGATATTGCCGCCGTCGTCAACCGCGGTGTAGTTGGCCACCGTGACTTCACCGGTATCGGGATCGATCTCGACCTCGGCGATGTGACAGCCGTTGGGAAACGTCTGCGGAATTTCCACCGTCGCCTTGGTGTCGAGGCCTTCCGCGATCTGCCCGCGCTTGACCAGCTCGGCCGAACGCGACGCCACTTCGAAGAGCGACAGCCGCCGGTCGGTTCCGACCACCTTGAACACGCCCGCTTTGTATTCGATGTCGGCTTCGGAAGCCTCCAGAAGCATGGCGGCGATTTTCTTGCCCTTCTCGATCAGCAGCTCGACGCTGCGCACGACTGCAGCGCCCGCCGTCATGGTTGAGCGCGAACCGACCGACGGAGCACCTGGCAGATTCATATTTGTGTCGCCATGCCGGTGCACGACCTGCTCGGCTTTGATGCCCAGCCGCTCCGCGACGAGCCGTGGGTAGACCGTGGCGTGGCCCTGACCGGTCGATTGCACACCCAGCCCCACGACCATGCTCTCACCTCCTGGGAACGTCAGAACAGCGCTCTCCGTCGGCGTGCCACCGGAATGTTCCAGGAAACAGGAGATGCCGAGACCGCGAAGCTTCTTGCGCGACTTCGATTCACGCCGGCGCTTGGAGAAGCCATCGTAGTCGCTCAGCTCCAGCGCCTTGTCGAGCACGACCTCGAATTCACCGCTGTCGTACGTCGTGCCGACCGGCGTCTTGTAAGGAATGGCCGACGCTGGAATGAGATTGCGCCTGCGAATCCTGACCCTGTCGATACCGCTCACGCGCGCGGCTTCATCGACCAGCCGCTCCAGCACGTAGTTTGCCTCCGGCCGGCCGGCGCCGCGATAGGGCCCCATGGGTACGGTGTTGGTGAACAGGCATTTCGTCGTAACTTCGATGTGCGGAATGCAGTACATCCCGGGCAGGCAACGCGTGAAGTTATTCGTCATCAGATGCGGATTGGCCGGCGTGACGAACGCGCCGACATTGGCGATTTGATGAATGCGCAGCGCCAAAAATTTCCCGCGCTCATCCAGCGCGAGTTCTGCGATCGCCACCGAGTCGCGCGCCTGGTTGTCGCTCACGAAAGATTCTGAACGCGTCGCCATCCAGTGCACCGCGCGTTTGGTCATGCGCGCCGCCACCAGCAGCGCCGGATATTCAGGATAGGGCGCCGATTTCATGCCGAACGCGCCGCCGACCTCCTCGGTCGTCACCCGCAGCTTTTCCTTCGGCAGCCCCATGATGGCGGTCAACATGCCTTGCATCGGGCCTGAGCCCTGCGAGCAGACGCGAAACGCGTAGCTGTCCGCTGCGGGATCGTAGCTCGCCGTGCCGCCGCGCGGCTCCATCGTCGCCATGACCAGCCGTTGCTGGACGTACTCGACGCGCGCCACCTTGGCGGCGCTCGACATAATGCGTTCGACCTCGCGCGAATTCGCGTCGTCATTCGGCATGAGAAAATCGAACGCCAGATTACCCGGCGCATCCGCATAGAGTTGCGGCGCATCTGCCTTCAAGGCGTCACGCGCATCGGTTACCGCCGACAGTGCTTCGTATTCTACAGCGACATTCTCTGCGGCATCCTGTGCCGCGGCTAGCGTCTCGGCGATCACCACCGCCACCGGCTGGCCGACATGCGTGACCTTCTCGCCCGCGAGCGACGGCCTGTTCGGCATGATGAGCTTGAAGCCGCCGCGCCCGGTCATCGGCGGATGGCGCGACACGCTGCCGACGCCTTCCATATCCTTGGCGGTGAGCACCGCCAGCACCTTGGGCGCCTTGCGGGCTTCCGTCGTATCCATCGACTTGATGTGCGCGTGGGCATGCGGCGAGCGCACGAAATAGGCATAGGCCAGGTTCGCGGGCTTAGCGTCGTCGGCATAGCGGCCCTCGCCGCGCAGCAGTTGATCGTCCTCGACGCGTATCGTGCCGTGTGCGCTCATATTGGTTTCCGGGAAAAGCTGGGTATGGTCAGGGGAGCTAACTGATAACGGCCGCTGGAGCCCCGCGCAATCGCCATGTCCGCTAAAAAACCCAGCAATCCTGCGCCAATTGGCCTCGGCATCGCCGGCCTCGGCATGGCCGGCGCGGTCATGGTGCAGGCCGCGGCGGTGCATGAAGGCTATATGCTCAAGGCAGCCGCCGACCCGCACGCCGGCCCGAGAGAGGCCTTCGCGCGCGATTTCAACGCCCGCGCTTACGCCGATGTAGCGGAACTCGTCGCCGATCCGGCGGTGGAGGTGGTCTACGTAGCGACCCCGCACCAGTTCCATGCACCCCACGCCATTCTCGCCGCCGAGCGTGGCAAGCACGTCATCCTTGAAAAGCCCATGGCGCTCACACTTGCCGAGTGTGAGGCCATCATCGCCGCCGCCGAACGCAACAAGGTGCAATTGATCGTCGGCCACACCCATGCCTACGACCCGGCGATCCGCGTGATGCACAAGCTCATTGCGTCTGGCGCGCTCGGCAAGCTCGGCATGATCAACAGTTTCAACTACACGAATTTCCTCTACCGCCCGCGGCGACCCGAGGAACTCGACACGTCTTTAGGGGGTGGCATTCTTTTCAACCAAGTACCGCACCAGATCGACATCGCGCGGCTCCTCGGCGGCGGCCTGGTGAAATGTGTGCGCGCTCAAGCAAACGCGCTCGATCGCCCACGTCCGACCGAAGGAAGCTGCGTTGCCTTCCTGCAATTCGAGAACGGCGCCGCCGCGTCATTGGTCTACAGCGGCCACGATCATTTCGATTCCGACGAATGGTATGACTGGATCAACGAACGCGGCGCGCCGAAGGAGCCCGCGCATGGCTCAGCCCGTCGTGCGTTGAAGCAATCCAAAGACGAAGCGCGGGCGCGCACCGAGACATATGCCTATGGCGCAGCCAGCGCGGGGATGCCGCCGCATCAGCCGCACTTCGGACAGACCATCGCGACCTGCGCCAACGGCGATCTACGCACCTCGGCAAACGGTCTCATGCAATATGACATCTCCGGCGCAAGCGAGATCAAGATCGAGCGCGGCGAAGGCATGCCCGGCCGCCGCGAGGTGCTCGACGACATGGGTGCCGCTTTGCGCTACGGGCGGCCACCCGTGCATGACGGCCGCTGGGGCAAGGCCACGGTCGAGGTTGCACTCGCCATCCTGCAATCGGCGCGGGAGCAGCGCGAAATTGCGCTGCACCACCAGGTGCCGGTGCCAGAAGAACGCACATAGTGGACGCGGACGATTGATATATTATAGATCAACTCAGGCTGGAGCCCCTGACCTTGAGGCTTGAACATGAACGATCGCACCAACGGCAAGAACGGCCAAGCAAATGGCCACCTCGTGCTCGAAGACCGTAAGGCGCAGACCTTCTCGGTCAACCGGGAGGTGTTCGTCTCGCCCACGGTGTTCGAAGATGAAAGCCGCGCGATCTTCGACAAGTGCTGGATCTATGTCGGTCACGCTTCCGAAATCCGCAACCCAGGTGACTTCCGCACCCGCAACGTAGCGGGCCGGCCGATCATCTTTTGCCGCGATCGCCAATGCACACCGCGCGCGCTGATCAATTCCTGCCGCCACCGCGGCGCCATCGTCTGCCGCGAGCGCGAGGGCAACGCGCGGCAATTTTACTGCATGTATCACGGCTGGACTTATCACACCGACGGCAAGCTCAAGGCGATCCCGGGCGACGACGCCTACGGCGAAAAATTCGACAAGTCGACACTCGGTCTCGTCGAGGTCCCGCGCTTCGAACATTATCGCGACTTCTATTTTTTGAATTTCGATCGCGATGCGCCGGACCTCGCAACCTATCTCGCCGGCGCGAAGGAATACATCGACCTGGTTGTCGACCAGTCGCCGTCGGGGCGCATGGAAATAATCTCTGGCGTGCAGGAATACGACATCAAGGCCAACTGGAAGCTATTGGTCGAAAACAGCGTCGACGATTATCACCTGGTCACCACGCATTCGACCTGGCTCAACTACATGCGCAATTCCGGCGTCAATATTTCCGTGCCCAAGGGGCAGTTGCTGCCGACCAAAGGCATCGGCAAGGACCTCGGCAACGGCCATCTGACTACCGACAATCCGAACTACCGCGGCCGGCCGGTCGCAAAATGGATTTCGATCTACGGCGAGGACGCCAAGGCCGACATCGACGCCATCCGCAAGGAACTGGTCGAGCGGCTGGGCGAAACGCGCGCCGCCCGCGTCGCCGACACCAACCGTAATCTGGTCGTGTTCCCCAATCTCGTCATCAACGACGGCTCATCCGTAACAGTGCGGAATTTCTATCCGCTCGGCCCCGACCACATGCGCGTGACTGCCTGGGCGCTCGGCCCAGTGGAAGAGACCGAAGCGCAGCGCGCCCGCCGCCTGCACGCGTTCCTGACGTTCTATGGCCCCGGCGGTTTTGCCACGCCTGATGACGTCACAGCCCTTGAACTGGCGCAGCAGGGCTTCGCGGCTTGGCGCGAGGTGCAATGGTCCGATCTCTCACGCGGCATGGGCAAGAGCGCCAACGAGCCGCAGCTTCACACCGACGAAGGCCACCTGCGCGTGTTCTGGCGGCGCTGGAGCGAGCTGATGGAGCAGCATCCATGAACAAACCGGTGGACCCGGCGGCGACAGTGACACGCGCCGAGGTCGAGGATTTGCTCTATCACGAGGCCGAGCTTTTGGATTCCTGGCGGCTCGACGACTGGCTTGGCCTGTTGACCGAGGACGCGGCCTATTACGTGCCGCCGAACGACAAACCCGACGGCGATCATCGCTTCACGCTCTTTACGATTGCCGACGACATCGTGCGCCTGCGCGAACGCATCATCCGGCTAAAGGATCCCAACTGCCACGCCGAATTTCCGCCCTCGCGCACGCGCCGGCTGATCACCAACGTGCGCATCACCGGCATCGAGGGCGATACCATTTCGGTGGCCGCCAATTTCGACATCTTCCGCTATCGCCGCAACGAGCCGCCGCGCGAGTTCGTCGGGCGCTATCGCTACAAGCTCCAGCGCCGCAACGGCGCGCTCAAGATCGCGGAACGCCGCGTTATCCTCGACGCCGAGGAACTCGGTGTATTGGGATCGGTGAGTTTCTTGCTGTAGGAATTTTTTCGCCCTCATCGTACGAGACACTTCCTGCAGCTGTCCCTTCAATCAAATATGCCGAACGAACCGACTTCTCCTTCCCTCCCCACCTCTTCGCGGGGGGAGGGGAGTAAGCTTCGCCCTAATTCGAATTGGATGATGCGATTATCAACGGAGTGAAAATGCCCAATCCGCTCGCGATCGACGCCCACGCGCACATTCTCACCGAGGAGACGATGAAGCTCCTCGAAAAGGAGGCGCCGAAAGTCGCGCCCAAGCTCGCGCCAATCGGAAACGACATGTTCGAGTTGTCCATCGCTGGCGTGCCGTATCGGCCTTTCCCCAAGGGCGGCTTCGACATCGAACAGCGGCTCAAGGACATGGCGACGTCCGAAGTCGACATGCAGGTGCTCTCCATCACGCCGCAGACTTTTCTCTACAATCAGGATGCAGGCCTCACGACCACTTCGTCGATTATCCAAAACGACCAGATCGCGAAGCACGTCAAAGATCATCCCAAAAAATTCTACGGCCTCGCCACGCTGCCGATGCAGGCGCCGAAGGCGGCCGCCGACGAGCTTGAGCGCGCCATCTCGAATCTTGGCATGAAGGGTGCGCAGATCGCCTCCAACATCATGGGCAAGAATCTCGACGAGCCGGAATTCGAGCCGGTGTGGCAGGTTGCGAACCAGCACCATGCCTTCTTCATGATCCATCCCAACAACGTCGCCGGCGCCGACCGGCTGAAGAATTATTATCTCAACAACCTGATTGGAAATCCGCTCGACACCACGATAGCCGCCGCGTGCCTTGTGTTCGGCGGCGTGATCGAGCGCTTCCCCAACATCCGCTTTTTTATGGTGCACGGCGGCGGCTTCACGCCCTACCAGGCCGGCCGCTGGCAGCACGGCTGGCACGTCCGTCCCGAGCCGCAGAAGCATCTGAAAAAACCGCCGGCCGAAACCATCCGCACGTTCTATTGGGACACCATTCTCCACGGAAAACCTGCGCTGGAATTCCTGGTCTCGGAGTTCGGCGCCTCGCACGTCATGCTCGGCAGCGACTATCCCTACGACATGGGCACGTTCGAATGCGCGCGCCAGATCAAGGCGCTGTCGGTTTCGGATCTCGACAAAATGGTGATCCTCAACGGCCTCGTACAGAAGCTGCTTGCCGGAGTGAAGTGATGTCGCGTGCCACGCGCGTTCCGGGAAGCTCGATCGTAACGCTGATTCGCGATTGCATGCTCGCCCTCGGAGTGCCGGGCGAGGACGCCATGAAGATCGCGATCCTGATGATGGAGGCCGATCTTGCCGGCGCCGACGCGCATGGCGTGTTCCGCTTACCGCAATACGTCAAACGGATCAAAGCCGGCGGCATCAATCCGCGCCCGAAGATCGAAGTCACCAAGACCGCGCCCGCCACCGCCATGGTCGATGGCGACAACGGCATGGGCCATCTCGTGATGCAGCGCGCCGTCCACACCGCGATCCAGCTTGCGAAGGAAACCGGCGTCGCCTGGGTTGGCGCGCGCCGCTCCAATCATGCGGGCGCGGCCGGTGTTTATGCCGAAATGGCGGTGCACCATAACATGGTCGGAATCTATTCGGTCGTCGCCAACGCCAACCACATGCCCGTCTGGCGCGGCGCGGAAAATCTGCTCGGCACCAATCCCGTTGCGTTCGCAATTCCTGCTGGCGAGGAACCGCCGGTGGTGCTCGACATCGCCACCACGGTCGTCTCCTACGGCACGGTGAAAGCCTATAAAATGCAGGGCAAGCCGATGCCCGAAGGCTGGATGATCGATCCGAAAAATGGCACCCCGCTCACCGACTCGGCCCGCAGTGCGGAAGGATTATTGCTTCCGATCGGCGGCTACAAGGGCGCGGGACTTGCGCTGGTGTTGGGATTGCTCGCCGGCACGCTCAACGGCGCAGCCTTCGGCCGCGACGTGATCGATTTCAACTACAACGATTCAGACGCCTGCGACACAGGCCATTTCTTTATTGCGCTCGACGTGTCGCGCTTTATGCCGATCGATGTGTTCAAGCGTGAGATCGACCTGCAATTGCGCGATCTGCGGGAATCCAAGCGGTTGCCGGGCGTCGATGCTATCCGTCTTCCAGGCGAGCAGCGCGCACAACGGCGCGACGAGCGACGGCGCGATGGAATTCCGATCGTCGATGAAGTGATGGAGCAACTCGACAAGCTTGCCGCCGAAATGGGCGTCGCCAAACTCGTGGACCGCGGCTGCTGACTTTAAACGGCTCTGCGTTCTTCGTCCGGATCGAGCGGCAGCTTCACCGGCTGCTTACGTTTGGCGGAGAGATCGAGCGCCTTGGTCAGCATCAGCCGGTTGTGCGCTTCTTCGACCGTTGCCGCCGGCGTCGGCAATCCGAGCGCCACGCGATTGAGCCACGACACGGTTTCATCTGCCATCGGCCCGCGCAATTCGCCGAGCGCCATGTCGCCGGGCGGATAGCTGCCAAGAAAATCCACCAACCGGCTGGGATCAGGGTTGTAGCCCTCCGATTGTGCCTTGGTCACCGCCATCACCATGTCGCGGTGCGTGTCGTCGATGGTCAGCACGCCGTCAGTGCCGACGATGCCGACTTCGAGCGAATAGACCGCGCCCGGCCACGTCACCGGCAACGCCCAGGATATATTGAGATGATAGATGCAGCCGTCGCTCATCATGATCATGCCGGCGGTGGCGTCGATGCCCTGGTAGAGCGGCCCAAGCACCTTGTCGATCGAGCGCGCATAGCATTCGACCGGCGTCTTCTTTTCCAGGTACCACATGCACATATCGAGCGCGTGCGTGCCCGAGATCACCATGGGTGAAATCGATTTCGGATCATCCGTGCGTTTGTAATTGTCGATCGCGACCAATCGATTCATGAACGCGCGCGAAGTCACCAGCGTCACATCTCCTAAGGCACCAGTGCGCACCTTCTCCTTGCCCGCAAGCCACTTGCGCCGGAAGCGCTGCGTGTATCCGACAACTGCATCAATTTTGGCGTCCTTGATCGCCTTGAGCACGCGGGCCGATTGCGCGAGATCCGTCGCGAGCGGCTTCTCGATCAGCATCGGAATGCCGCGCTCGATTGCAGTCATGATCGGATCGACGTGCAGGTGCTCGTCGGTCGCGATGATGGCGCAAGTCACTTCCGGCCGCTTGAGCAGTTCGACATGGCTTTGCGTGACGAAATCAGCGCCGATCCTCGGCGCCACTTCGCCTGCGCGGTTGGGGTTCTTTTCCGCCAGGCCGATCCATTTCACCGCCGGATGGCGGTTGGCGACCTCGCCGCGAAACAGCCCAACGCGACCGCCGCCGATGATCGCAAGGCCAATGTCAGCGGGTTGCATTCTCACGTATTCAATCCTGCGCGGATTTTCTGCTTGAATTCGGCGACCGCCGAAATGGTCTCGTTGGTCAGCGGCAGGGCCACTGGTTCGCCACGGTCCGCCGAAAGATCGGCCGCAGTGTAGGTTTCCATCACGATGCGCGCGCTTTCCGGCGTGACCATCACAGGCGTATTGCGGATGCAGGACTCCAGGAAATAAATAGTCTCCGGCCCCATGCCACCCGCGAACACAGCGTCGACCTGCTCACCCGGCATGGTGGACATCGGGAACACCTGGCCGGTCTTCACGGTGTTGAGCCAGTTGTCGCGCTGGGTGTCGTCGAGCACCAGCGCGCCTTCTGTGCCGGTGATTTCGATCCAGGTCGAGCAGTAGTTCGGATAGCTCTCCGGGAAATTCCAGCCGCCGCCGATCATCACCACCACGCCATTGTCCATCGTCACAGTGGTGAACATTACGTCATGCGACCCATTAATAGGTTCCATATAGCCGTAGGCGCCTTGCGAATAGACGCGGATCGGCTTCGCGGGCTCCAGCAGCCACATGACGAAATCGAGATCGTGCGTGGATTCCATCACCACCGGCGAGAGCCGCACGCGGCTCGCGATCTTCTTGCCGAGGCTGCGCGAGAGGTGACGGCTGACCAGCACCGAGACGACCTTTCCGAGCGTGCCATCGACGATCTTCTTCTTGGCGTAGGCGATTTTCGGGTTGAAGCGCTGCGAATAGCCGATCGTGAATTTCAGGTTGTTGCGCTTGGCGAGCATGATCAGCTCGTCGGCTTCCCACAGCTCCAGCGCGATCGGCTTCTCCAGCATCACGTTCTTGCCGGCCTTGAGACAATCGCGCGCGATCGGATAGTGGTTCGTTTCCGGTGTCGTCGAAATATAGACGACCGAAATGTTTTCGTTCTTGATGATGTCCTGGTAATCGAGCGTCGCGGTCGCCGGGCGATAGCGCGCCTTCAGTTCGGCCAGCCGGTCCGGCTTGATGTCGCAGATGTGGAGCTTGTCCACCAGCGCGGTGCGCGAGAGTGTTTCCACCCGCGTGCCGCCGACCCACCCCACACCGATTGCCGCCACCTCGACTTGCTTCACGATAGTCCCTTTTTGTTTGAGCGTTCCCTGGGGCCTTGGTCGGGCCGGATAATGCGCACGCCGGCTGCCATATGCCAATGGTCTTTCAGGCCGGCACGCGAACCCCGAAAATGCGGGCGGCGAATTGCGGATAGACCTCGGCAAGCTCCGGCGCCACAACCTGCCGCATCAGCCGCAGCGTCTCCGCCGATGGCGAAGGTGTCTCGGGCACGGCCGCGGGTTGCACGTAGGCGAATCCAGTGTGTTCGGCAACCTCGCTGACGGCATGGCCCGGATGCACGCTCTCCAGCCGAAAGCGCCGATGGGTTTGATCGAAGCTAAACACGCAGCGGTTGGTGACCAGCGCGATCGGTCCGCCATTGCGAAATACATTCTCCGGGCTTGTCCCAGGCGCGCTGACGAAGCTCACTTTCGGAACCAGCGTGCGGCGCGAATGCTCGGTGCGGAACAGGATGACCTTGGGCACGACGTAGTAGAGATAGGCCGCGCCGAACGACCCAGGAAAACGCACCTTCGGGTGCTCATATTCGCCAATGCTCACGAGATTGATGTTTCCTTCGCCGTCGATTTCGCCGCCGGAGAGGAAGAACACGTCGATGCGGCCCTGTCCGGCGCAGTCGAACAGTTCGCGCCCGCCGTCGGTGAAGAAATTATGTTTTCGGCTTTGCAGCAGCGACACATAAGGCTTACCCCCGCCGCGCTCGCGCGCCAAAAGCGCCGCCGTCGCCGGGATCGGCGAAGCGTTGCCCACCGCCACGTGTCGTACATCGCCGATCAGATCGGCGATCACGCTGGCAAGCAGCTCCTCGTTGGAGAGTTTCTGTTCAGGCGGCGCGGCGGTCATACACATACTGCTCGAGATATTTCGCAAATCCTTCTTCGCTCGCAGCAAGCCGGGCGTATTCCGCAAGATGCTTTTCGTCCCAGGCATAGTGATCCGGCAGCGGCAACGGCCATGCGCCGCGCGGTGCGACCGCGATTGAGTCCACATAAAAGCCGGGCAGGGTGCCGGCTGAGAGCGTCGCATCCGCCAGCAGATCGCCGTCGACGATTTTCTCCACTGTGACGATGGTCTTGGCTGAAGCATGCGCCATGGTTGCGAGTTCCCGCTGCCGTCCGATCCAGACATTGCCCGCGCGGTCTGCCATCGGTGAATGGAATAGCGCGACGTCCGGTTTGATGGCGGGCAACAGCACGATCGGATCGTTGTTGCCGAACGGATTGTCGATCATGCGCCAGTCTGGCCGGTGTGCGAGCACGTCCGACCCAATCAGCCCGCGCAGCGGAAAAAACGGCACGCCTTTTTCGGCGGCCTGGAATGCGGCATGCAGCGCAGGGCAGGTGGCATCCTTCATTTTGATCGAGCCCGCGATGACCGCAGCGGTAAAGCGCGGCGCCGGCCCGAACTCGCCGAGGCTCACGGCGGAAGTTTCGATCAACGCAACGCATCCCGCGCCGATCAGCAGATCGGCCTGCAGGCTCGACGTCGGTAACGCGATCAGTTCGAGTCGCTTCACGCCGCGCCGGATCAGCGCGCGCGTCGCAGCCATGGCGACGCCCGAATTCTCCCGCGGCACCGCCAGCACGCAGCCGTCGGCAATCGATGCAAGCGCCTCGTCGAGCGTGGGAACGATCTGCGGCATGGTCGAACGATCCTATGAGCGAGAAGCGGGCTCGCCAAGTGGGGGCGAAGTGGGCAATGCATGTGTGGGTCCCATCCCTGCGGCTTGAAAAGGGGCGGAAATTCTGGTCCGTACGCGCCGATAGGCTCAGGAAGGACACCGTGGTGACACTTCAGGAAAAGCTCAAAAGCGGCCGCTTCGTCATCACGGCCGAAATCACGCCGCCGGCGTCTTGCGACGCGGCCGATCTGCTTGCCAAGGCTCTGCCCTTCAAGGCTCTCGCCGATGCAATCAATGTGACCGACGGCGCGGGCGCGCGGGCTCATCTTGCCGCGGTGACGGCGGCGGGCATACTGCTGCAAAACGGTGTCGAGCCGGTTCTCCAGTTCACCTGCCGGGACAGGAACCGCATCGCTTTGCAGAGCGATCTCATGGCAGCAGCTGCCCTCGGCGTGCAAAATCTGCTCATGCTCAAAGGCGACGACCCGAAGCAGGGCGATCAGCCGGATGCCAAGCCGGTGTTCGATCTTGATACCGTGAGCTTGACCCAGATGGCGATCGCAATGCGCGACAAGGGCGAGTTGCCGAATGGGCGCAAGGTGGACGGTCAGGCGAAATTTTTCATCGGTGCTGCGGATGCACCCATCGATCCGCCGGCCGGCTGGGAGCCCAAGAGCCTCAAAGCCAAGATCGCGGCCGGTTGCGAGTTTGCGCAGACGCAGTTCTGCATGGATGCCGCCGTCGTGCGCCGATATTTAGCGCGTCTTGCCGACCACGGCGTCAAGCTTCCTATGCTTATCGGTATCTCGCCGCTGCGCTCGGCCAAATCCGCGCGCTGGATGCGCGAAAAGCTGTTCGGCACCATCATCTCCGATGCCATCGTCGCACGCATGGATGCCGCCACTAATCCGGCAGCCGAAGGCCAGCGCATTTGCCTTGAATTGCTCGAAGAGCTCTCAAATATCCCCGGCGTCGCCGGCGTTCATCTCATGGCGCCGGGCAACGAGGGGGCGATTGCCGACGTGATCTCGCAAGCGGCCAGCCTGGAACGACGGTGAACTCCCCTCCACACACGCGCGAAGCGCGTGGCAGGGAGGGGTCGGGGGTGGGGGGCGCTAAGGCGTCAAGGTCCCCTCCCCACCGCTTCGCGGGGGGAGGGTAAGAGCAGCGAGAACGGTAAGCGCTTACGACAGCGCCGCTTTCACCCGGTCGGGCGAGAACGGTACGCGGCGGATACGCACGCCGGTCGCATCGAAGATCGCATTCGCAATCGCCGCGGCGATCGGCCGGATCGATGGCTCGCCGGCGCCCGATGGCGGAATTTCCGGATGGTTGATCAGCACGAAGTCGATCTTCTCCGGAGTTTCGGTGATGTCGAGGATGGGATAGGAAATCCAGTCGACGCTCGTGACCTTCTTGTTGTCGAACTTGACCTCTTCCCACAGCGTGCGGCTGATACCCTGGATGATATTGCCCTCGATGCACTTCTCAAGGCCATCCGGATTGATAATCTGGCCGCAGTCGTGCGCGACGGTGAAGCGCTTCGCAAATATCTTGCCGGTAGCGCGATCGATATCCACCTGCGCGATGACCGCAACCCGCGTGCCGTTGCGCTGCGAATAGGCGATACCGCGCCCGCTCACCTTGGCGCCGGTCTGGCCCTTGCGCGGTGACGGCCGCGTGTCCCAGCCGAATTTCTGCGCTGCCGCCTTGATCACCGCGATGTCGCGCGGCTCCTTGACATAACGCAGACGGAATTCGATCGGATCGACATTAAGCGCCGCCGCCACCTCGTCCATGAACGACTCGCTGGCGAAGTGGATCTGCGGTCCCACCGGATCGCGCAGATGCGACGAGCGCAGCGGCGAAGAGCGATCGAGCAGCGGCGGGATCGTCTCCCATGCCGTCTTTTTGTTGGCGAACTCGTAGGATTCCGCCGGGACGCCGAAGCCGTCGCCCGATTTCAGCGTCACGCCTTGGGTCTGGCCCGCGAGCGTGTCGAACAGCTTGCTACCGTTGGTATCGACATCGACGCGCGAGAAACCCTTGCTCAGGAAGTCATAGGCGATGACGTTGCCCTGCGCATCGATTGCCGCCCGCGCGCGATGGATCGAGGCCGGTCCTTTCGGGTCCCAGCCCGTGCCTTGGTCGCGCGTGTATTGCAGCCGCACCGGTTTTCCGACCGCTTTGGCAAGCGCCGCTGCATCGGCCGCGCAATCGTCGGCGTCGCTGCGGCCATAGGAGCCCGGCCCGGTCTGCCAGATGACATGGACATTCTCCAGCGGAACCCCGAGTTGGGCGGAAAGACCGTTCTGTACGAAGTGAGACTTCTGCGATCCGGTCCAGCAATTGACCTTACCGTCCTTGATCTCGACCAGTGCGCAGGCCGGTCCCATGCAGGCATGCGATTGGAACGGCCATTCGTATTCGGCCTCGATAACCTTGGCTGCGGTCTTGAACGCTTCATCGACATTGCCGGCCAGTTTGCCTTCCTCGGCGCGTTTGCGCACCGGGGCTTTGCGGATGTGATCATAGAGCGCAGCCTGATTGGGGAACGGCGGTTCGACCTTCGACCACTCGACTTTGAGCTTCTCCATGGCCCGGATCGCGTCCCATTCCTTGTCCGCGACCACGCCGAGGAATCCTTGCTGCCACACCACCTTGGCGCCGGGGATGTCCTTGATCGAACTCTCGTCGACCTTTACCGGCACTGAGCCGGCGACGGCGGGACGGATCATCCGGCCATGCACCATTCCCGGTACCTTGATGTCGGTGCAGAAATCTTCCTGACAGAAAACTTTCGGCGCAACGTCTTCGCGCTTGATCGGCTTGCCGACGATCTTGTGGTCTTTCGGATCCTTTGGCTTTGCCTTGCCCGGCGCGTAGAGCGTATTGCCGTACGCCTTGTTCCATTCGAGTTGGACGTTGAAATATTTCCCGCCGATCAGGTCGGCATAGCTCACGCTCTTGGGCATCGCACCCCTCGGAGCGATGGTTTTCACGACGCCATTGCTGACCGTGAGCTGATCCGCCGGAACGCCGAGCTTCTCGGCCGCCATGTCGACCAGCACGCGACGTGCTTCCGCCGCCGCCATGCGCATCTGCTTGCCGCCGAGCTGCAATCCGGTGGAACCGGAGGCGCCGCCCTGGTTCACGCTGTTGGCGGTGTCGCCCATGTAAACTTTGACGGCCTTGAACGGCACATCAAGTTCCTCAGCCACGATCTGGCCAACGGCGACGAACAATCCGTGCCCCATGTCCATCTTGCCGAAGAAGGCCGAGACGGTGCCATTGGCATTGACCGCGATATAGGACGACAACTGATCGGGCGTGAGCGGGGGCTTCGTGCCCTGCGCCAGCGCGTTGTTCATGCCGAGCAACACGTCGAGGCCGAGCGGGGCGCCGACCGAAACCACCAGCGCTCCTGTTCCCATCAGGACTGCGCGGCGCGAGATCGTCGTTGGCTTTTCCATTTTTGTCATGTTCGCCTCCCTCAACCCATCATCGCGGCGGCGCGCTTGACCGCCTTCAAAATGCTGACATGCGTGCCGCAACGGCACTTGATACCTTCGAGCGCCGTCTTGATCTCAGCCTCGCTTGGTTTCTTCTTCTTCGCAAGGAACGCCGCGGCGGTCATGATCCAGCCGTTGATGCAATAGCCGCATTGCGGCACCTGCTCCTCGACATAAGCGGTTTGCAGCGGATGAGGTTTCTCAGGCGTGCCAAGACCGGCCAACGTGACGACCTTGCCCTTGCCGACCGAGGAGACCGGCGTGATGCATGAACGGATGGCCACGCCATCCACATGCACGGTGCAGGCGCCGCATTGCGCGAGCCCACAACCGAAATGCGGGTTATTGAGCCCAATGTCGTTGCGCAGTGCATAGAGCAGCGGCATGTCGGGATCGGCATCGACCGTGTGGTTCTTGCCGTTGACGTTGAGCGTGATTTTTTGGGTCATGGTGGGCGATTCCCTCGAATCCGTTTTTTGACGTTATTCAGCGCACTTTAGAATTGTTAGAATAGTGCAATCACCGGCTAGTGAGAATACGCTTTTCACCGAATTTCCGGGATCGAAGCCGTTTTCGCTCGCAGCACGATGTCGCGGTTGCGCGACGGTATCGTGATGCAAAGATGCCTAAGTGCGGTGTCCGGCTACTCGGTTTTCGTAGTGCCGAGCGCACGCACCGCTGCGAACAGTTCGCGCACCTGCTTCTCGCTCACGCCGCGCGTGATGAACACCACGCGGCTGGAGCGGTCCTTGTCGGGCCACGCGTTGAGCTCGACCGGCGGATGGATCAGATGCTGCACGGCCTGGAACACCACCGGGCCCTTGCCGCCGGAAAGGTTCAAAATTCCTTTGACGCGCAAGAGATCAGGACCACGCAGCGCGATGAGCGTCTCCATCGTGCGCACAAACACCGCCCAGTCGAGCGGCACTTTCTCCCGCAGCACAAAACTCACGATGCCGTCGCTGTGCGCGGCCTCGGCGACAAAACCCGAATGGCGTCCGATCACATCGGCGCGCCCGCTGTCGATCAGGCACTGCGGATCCAGCTTACCGTTGACCGCGGTCTCGATAATCGCGCGCGGATTGAGTTCTTCAAGCGTTGCGATCAGCTTTGCGGTGGTCTTTGAATCGGCGATGTCGGTCTTTGACACCACGAGACGATCGGCCAGTATCGCCTGCTTTCGTGCTTCCGGCGCCTTGTCGAGATTGCGTAGCCCCGCGACCGCATCGACCAGCGTGAGGACGACTTCAACCGCGAACTCCGAGCCAAGCGCACGGTCGGTCGAAAACGTCTGCAGGATCGGACTGATATCGGCCAGCCCGCTGGTTTCGATCAGCACACGATCGAAATGCGGGATCTTATTGCGATCGCGGTCGGCGACCAGCTTGCGCAGCGCGATCTGCAAATCGGAGCGCATGTTGCAGCACAGGCAGCCGTTGCCGAGCAGCGTAATTTTATCGGTGCTCGACCGCAGCAGTGCGTCGTCAATGCCGACCGAACCAAACTCATTGACCACCAGCGCCGTTCCGCGCCCCTCCGGCGTATCCAAGAACCGTTGAATCAGCGTGGTCTTTCCGGCGCCAAGGAAGCCCGTGACGATCGTGACCGGGAGGCGTGCGCCGCGCACACGCTTTTGCTGTCGGCCGAAGCGGCCGGCCTTGGCCGAAGGAAAGAGATCGAGAACGCCGTCGCTCAGAAATCCATCTCCAAAATATAGAGCCCGCCGACGTGCCGGTCGACCGTGTAGACGATCTCGCGCTCGTCGACGAACACGTCATTAAGCTGGATGGTGCCCGTCGGCGCGCCTTTAGGCGCCGGTGGCACGAAGGTCGCGACCGACTGCGGTTGATACGGATTGGAGATGTCGTAGGCGCGCAGGCCACCGTTGAAGAATGTGCCGAGCACGATCTGGTCGGATTGCCAGCAGGTCGGCAGCGGCACATTCTCGTGAATATTGTGGGCGCCGAACCGCCCGCGCGCGGCATAGGCCTTGTGGTCAGGCAGCGGACACGTTGAAATCGGAACCAGATTGCTTTCGTCGCGCGCATCGAGGATCCAGACCAGCTTCGGCCAGTCCTTGGCGTTGTTCTCGGTCGACTCGTCCGTCACCAGCATCAGCCCGCGATCGAACAGCGGCACGACCGTATGCATGAAGCCTGAATAGGGCGGCGAGTTGGTCCACGACGAAATGCGCTTGGGGTTTGCTTTGTCGGAGATGTCGAGGACATGCATCCCGCCGTCGATGTAGGCGAGATAGCAGCGGTCCGGGCGCTGCGGATAAACGTTGCAATTGTGCGCGCGGTAGCCCTTGTCGAGGGGGTGGCGCGGCGGCGGCATGACGTTGTCGCCCTGCTTGGTGCCGGGCATGTGCCAGCGGCCGAGCTCGCGCGGCTTCGACGGGTTGCGCACGTCGATGCAGCGGTAGAACTGATCGTCCTGCGGATGCGTCGGGACGAAATCGGCCGAGCTCGACGCCATGTGGACATATTCGCCGTCGCAGAACCACAGCTGATGCACGCCGCGCGAATGCGGCCCTGAGCAGTCGAAGAATGAAATCGACCGCGGCTTTTCGGGGTTGGAGATGTCGAACAGCTCCATGCCCGCCGGCTGCTGTCCCTTCTTCTGCGTCTGGTAGGCGACCGCCATCAGGTTGCCGCAGGTCTCCAGCGAATTGGAGCGCATGTGGCTTTGCGGCAGATCGGTCTGGCAGACCACCTTGGGTTTGCGCGGATTGGAGACATCGACGGCGGTGAAATTCTTCGGCGCGCTCTCGTGCGCCAGCCAAATGATACGGCGGCCGTCCGGCGCGATCTGCACCGACATGCCCTCACCCATGCCGCCGAAACCGTCGAGCATGTGGTGGGCGAGCAGCTTGAAATTCCAGGTGACGGTGCCTGAGCCGTTCGCGCCACCCTTGCCGGCGGACGCTTTCTTCACAGCTGGCTTCGCGGCCGCTTTTTTCTTGGCAACGGATTTTCTTGCAGCCTTCTTCTTAGCGCCTTTCATAACCAGCTCCATTGATGTGCATATTGATGTGAATGACCTGCTCGCGGGCGAGCACGTTTAGCGCGTTTCGGTGGGCGAGGCGAGGGGACTTCAACGCAAAAGGCCGACGCTGGAGCATGATACCGAAAAGTGGGAACCGGTTTTCGGAAAAGATCATGCTCAAGCAAAGTGCTAGACCATGATCCGATTGGTCGGATCATGGTCTAAGCCGGCCTCATGCAGGAAAGAATAGGTTGTGCCGTCAGGAGCCGACGCGGGCCTTATCCATGAAGTCTGGCCGCAGTGCCTTCTTCCAGTCGGGGATCGCCGAAATCTTCTTCTCGGCGAGCAGGACTTCGGCATGTTTCTGCATATAGGGCTCAAGGCCCTGCGGGAAGCCCGGCGCCACGTCGATGCGGCCCATTGCCGTGGCAAAAGTCTGCGGCGACATGGTGTAGCCCTTCGACGCGAAGAACGCATAGATGACGTCCGACACCTTCTTTGGATTGTCCTTGAAGTCCTTCGCGACGTCGAGCCACGCTTTGAGGTAGTTCACCACCGCCTCCGGATGCTTCTCGACGAAATCGGGCGTCGCCGCCATGAAGACGGGCACGTTGTCGTATTTTTCCAAATTGACGATGATCGTGCCCAGCCCGTCGGCTTCCGCAATTGCGTTATACGGCTCGATGTTGATCATCGCGTCCACGGTCTTTGAAGCCAAGGCGGCGAGCATGTTGTTGACATCCATGCGGACCTCCTGATAGTCGCCCTTCTTCAGACCGTTTGAAGGGCAGACTTGGTCAACGAAAATATTTCCGATCGACGAGCCGACCTGATTGGCGATCTTCTTGCCCTTGAGGTCTTCGATCTTCGTGATTCCAAGATCCTTACGAACCACAAGCGCGCCAGTCTTGCCGACAGTCTCGATCTGCGCGATGGCAACAAGACCGCCCTTGTCGTGGCCGAGGATCAGCGAGGGCCCGGCATAGGTGCCCAGGTCGACCTGCCTTGCCACCATCTGCTGCATGGTGAGATTGCCGGATGGCACCGCGAAGTCCTCGGTCTTCAAACCGCGCTTCTCGAGCGCGCCGGACTTCATCAGGTAATAGGTCGGCATGCCCCAGATGTTGGTCTGATAGCCCTGGCGGATGGTGACGGCCTGTGCCGCCGCATCGCGGCTCGATCCGAGACCCAACACCAGCGCCGTGGCGCCAGTCGCCGTAAGATAGTGTCGGCGGCTCATTCTCAAAATCTTGTCATTCATCGCTGTTCTCCCTGGTTACTTTCCGTCGTCCCGCCACGGTATTTCGTCGTGTCACGCATCCATTGATTACGCATCCACAGTTCATGCATCCACGGTGTCGTTCACGATATCATGGCCGAGCTGGCTCAGAAGCTGCTTCTGATAGTCGAGAAATTCGACGCTAAGCGGATTGCGCGGCCGATCAAGACGAATAGCGACCTCCGTCTTCACCCGGCCCGGATGCGGGGTCATGACAATGACGCGGTCCGCGAGGTAGACCGCTTCCGCGACATTGTGCGTCACATAGATCACGGTCTTTCGTGTCTCCCGCCAGACATCCGCGAGCAGCCGCTGCATATCATCGCGCGTGAGCGCATCGAGTGCGGCAAACGGCTCATCCATCAAGAGCACGGCCGGATTATAGGCGAGAGCACGCGCAATGGCGACTCGTTGCTGCATTCCGCCCGAGAGGTGATGCGGATACGAATGCACGAATTTTTCCAACTTGACCAGTTTGAGCTGCGCGCGGGCGATCTCTTCGCGCTCTTGCTTGGGCACGCCTTTCATTTCCAGTCCAAATGCGACGTTTCCAAGCGCCGTGCGCCACGGAAACAATTGGGCAAAGTCTTGAAATACCACGCCGCGGTCCATTCCGTGCCCGGTCACCGCCTTGCCGCCGATGCGGATTTGCCCAGCCGTAGGCGCGAGAAATCCCGCGATGATATTGAGCAGCGTCGACTTGCCGCAGCCCGACGGACCCACGAGGCACAGGAATTCAGACTGTTCGATATTGAAGCTCACGCCTTGCACGCCCGGTACCTGGCCGGCCGGCGTGTCGTAGACCAGCGAAACGTCCTGCACCTCGATATGCGGCATTGCTCTTCTCGGCCTCCTGAGTGTGATCCCGAAAAGCTTGCCCTCGGATTTGATCCGCGGGTGGAAACCGGTTTTCGGATAAGATCACGCTCCAATAAGAACCTAGACCATGATCCAATGAAATCGGATCGTGGTCTAGCTGCGCACTCATAGACGCTATATCGTCTGTGATCTAGCAGGCAGCGGATGTTTCGTCCGCGCACCGCAGGTCAGAATGTGAGTTCGCCATGTCCATGATTTCGCAGACGCGGATAATCGTTGCGGCCACACTTATCGCTTGCTTGGGCGCGGCGCCCGGCCATGCGCAGACCTACCCCAGCAAACACATCCAACTGCTCGTGGGTTACGCTCCCGGCGGCACCGGCGACATTGTTGGGCGTTTGGTTGCCGCCCGGCTCTCCGTCGTGCTCGATCAAACCATCGTGGTCGAAAACCGCGCGGGCGCGAGCGGCACGATCGCAGCGCAAGCGCTCGTGAACGCTGCGCCTGACGGCTACACGCTGATGGCCGCGCAGACGCCGGAGATCGCGATCAATCCGTATTTTATGAAGAACGTCGCCTACGATCCCTTGAAGGACATGCAGCCCATTGCGCTTGCCGCCGCAGTGCCGCTCGCTCTCGTGGTGCCTGGCAAGGCGCCGTATTCGACCGTGGCCGGCATGCTCAAGTCTTGGCAAGAGCCGGGTAAGTCCGTGCCGTTTGGATCCGCGGGCACTGGCACGCCGGGGCATTTTGCCGGCGAGCTGCTCAAGCTCAAGACCAAGGGCAATCTCGTCCATGTTCCGTATAAGGGCGCAGCTCCCGCGTTGAACGATCTGGTCGGCGGCCACGTCGATTTTTATTTTCCGGGATTTCCGGCGGCAGTTCAGCTCGTGCAATCCGGCCAGTTGAAACTGCTTGCGGTGTCCTCGGCCAAGCGCACAAGCGCCGCACCCAACATTCCCACTGTCGCCGAAGCCGCCGACATTCCAAATTTCAATTTCATCCTTTGGGTCGGGTTTTTCGCACCGAAGGGAACGCCGCCGGAAATCGTCGCGCGCCTCAATAGTGAGATCAACAAGATCATCGCGGAGCCGGAAACGAGCAAGGTCTTGCGCGACAACGGCGCCGATGTGACCGCGCTGTCGGTCGATCAGTTCTATACCTTCATGAGAACGGAAGCCGTGAATTATCGGCAGATCATCAAGGACGCAAACCTGAAATCCGAATAGGCGAAGTGCCATGCGAAGTGCAATGCGAGGTGCTATGCATCGACGACTTTCAATCTGTCTTCTCGCCGCGCTGAGCGTATTCGCGCTGTCAGGATTGGCGCACGCGCAGAACTATCCCATCAAGACGGTGAAATTCCTGGTGCCGTTTCCGCCCGGCGGCATCAACGATATTCTCGCGCGCATTGTCGCCGACAAGTTGCAGGCGAAATGGGGCCAGCCGATCGTCATCGAGAACAGGACCGGCGCCGGCGGCAACATCGGCGCGGATCTCGCCGCCCATGCCGATCCCGATGGCTATACGCTTTTCGCATCCGCACCTGGCCCGCTCGCAATCAATCAATCGCTCTACAAGCAGCTGTCCTACAAGCCGGAAGAATTCGTTCCAATCACCGGCCTCGGCAAAGTTCCGAACCTGTTCATCGTGCGTAAGGATTTTCCGGCCAATTCGGTCAAGGAGCTGATCGCATACGTCAAAGCCAATCCTGGCAAAGTGGTCTTCGGCAGCCAGGGCAACGGCGCAACGCCCCACCTCACCGCCAACATGTTCATGAGCTTGACCGGCACCACGATGATCCACGTGCCCTATCGCGGCGAGACGCTGGTGCTCCAAGACATGCTGGGCGGGCACGTCGATTTGTTTTTCGGCAACGTATCGGCGGCGCTCGCGCTCTGGCGCGATGGCAAGATCAAGGTGCTGGCCGTCACCGATACGGCCCGCTCCGCCGCCATGCCCGATGTGCCGACATCCGCCGAGGCCGGTCTGCCTGGTCTCGTTGCGCTCGGCTGGTTCGCCGTGGTCGGGCCGCCGAAACTGCCAGCGGCGCTTCAGAACGAGATCGCCAATGCGATGATCGAGGCGCTTAAACTTCCCGACGTGCAGGCCAAATTTCGTGCGCTTTCGGTCGAACCGCTTCCGATGACACCGGCCGAGACCGCGGCCTTCATCAAGGACGAAGCGCGCCGCTGGGGCGACGTGATCAAGCAGACCGGCGTGGCGGTGGAATAGTCCTCTGCCCACGATTCGGCGAAATTCTGCTCAAATTTCCTTCGGAAACCGGACAATGAAATTGTCGCGATTGGGCATCTTCACCTTCGGCAGCGTCTGCGCATTCATCGCGTCTTTCTCGCCGATTAATTTGTTCTGCGCGAAAATAAAAGCCACGAGCGCATAAACTTCATCATTGCTTAGCGTACGCGGCTGCTGCCAAGGCATTGCTCGCCGAATGAAATCGAATACGGTCGTGGGATAGCCCCAGAAATTGACGATGGTCTTCGTCGCTTCGATGCGATCGAGCGGCCCGCCGCCGACCACCGCGCCATTGTTGCCGCCTTTGCCGCCCTCGCCGTGGCATGCGACGCATTTCTGCGCGTAGATCGCCGCGCCTTCCGCGGCCGTACCGCTTCCCGACGGCAGGCCGGTGCCGTCGCCGAGAATGCTCAAATCCCATGCGGCGATCTCGACTTCCGTGATCGATTTTCCAAGGCGCGGGCTTTCCGCCAAGCTGCTGTTAGCTGCAAGCGTGAAGAGGAGCGCAGCAGCCGCGATCCTACGCGTAGACATGTTTGACCTCCCCGCTGCCGGCAATGCCCCAACTGGTGATGCCGTTGTAGTGTTGGCTCGGAAAGCCGCCGACGCGCGCGACCGTCTTGGTCTCGCCGCGCGTCGCGACAACCTCGGCACGCGTGGGCTGCACATTGCCGGCGTCGTCCCAGGCGCGACTCTGCAGCACGGCCGGACTGCCGTTCCAGCGCCACGCCATCCGAAAGAGCGTGAACGCCTTACTCAGCACTGGCGCTTGCAGCGCCGCTTTGGCCCAGCTCTTTCCGCCGTCAGCCGAGACCATGACCTTGGTAATTCGGCCGGTGCCGGAATAGGCGATGCCCGAAATTTCGTAGAGTCCCGGTTCCTTCAGCATCAGACCCGGCGAGGGATGCGTGATGAAGGATTTGACCTCTTGGAGGAAGAAAAAACGATACGCCTTTCCATTTGGCAGAACGGGTGAATAGGTCCTGGTCTCGTAATAGCTCATGCTCGGCTGGTTCACGACTTTCAGCCGTCGCAGATATTTGACCTGCATGTTGCCTTCATATCCGGGAAGCAGCAGGCGCACCGGATAACCGTTGCCCGGCATCAGCCGCTCGCCGTTCTGATAGAGCGCGATCATCGCATCATCGAGCGCTTTCTTCATCGGCACGCTGCGGCTCACGGCTGGCGCGTCGGCGCCCTCGGCGATCATCCACTTCGCATTTTTATCGAAGCCGGCTTCCTCCAAAAGCACGGAAAGTTTGACGCCGGTCCATTCCGCGCAGGACACCAAGCCATGCAGGTTTTGCACATCCGTCTGCACGGGTTCCTTGGAGAACAACAGCGAACTGTTTCCGCCGCATTCCACGAACGCAGCACGCGTAACCATCGGATAGCGCGAGAGCGAATCGAGTGTGAACGCCAGCGGCTGTTTGACCATGCCGTGGATGATCAGCTTGTGCTTGTCCGGGTCGATGTCGGGATTGCCCTGGTGCGAGATGGTGAAGTGCAAACCGTTTGGTGTGATCGTGCCATTGAGCATATGATGCGGCGTGCGCGCGTGCTGCGTGCGCGGCTCGCCTCTGGGATTGCTCAGGATTCGCGTCACTTTCTTTTCGAATTTCGATGGCTGCTGGTACGGGCTGAGGACTTCGCCCGGCTCAAGGCTCCATTGCTCATCCTTGAGCGGCTCGGCTGCGGCACCGGTCAGAGAGGCCGCGCCACCCGCGCTCATCGCGCCGGCAAACGCGATGCCGCGCCCGAGCAGCGCGCGGCGATCGAGCAGGCCGTTGCCGGCGACGGGTTGCAAAGTGGAATGTTTTTCGCCGCTGTTGCGGCGCTTGAAAATGCGCATGGTCGTCTCCCAAATCAGTCAGGCGTCCTTGAGCGCCCTATGCATGAAATGCCCTGATTGCGTGCAAGAGTTTGCTCTTGCAAGGTGCGCTTGTCGAGGTGGATCGCTAACTCTTCGCCACCCGCACCATGCCCCAGCGCACCACAGTCGCGCGTTCGATCGAGCCGAACACCAGCCGCTCGAACAAAAAGCCGATGCCACCGATGACCGCGAGCGACGCGAGCATCAGGTCGGCATTCAAGAATTCCTTGGCGTCATAGATGATCCAGCCCAGGCCCCAGTCGGAGGCCGCGAGGAATTCCGCTCCGATCACCGCGATCCACGCGCGCAGGAAGGCCTGGCGCAGTCCTGTGATGATGAACGGAGATGCGCCCGGCACGATCACTTTCCAGAACAGTGCCCGCTCGTCAGCGCCCATGGCGCCGGCCGCCCGCAGCCACAGCGGATTGACCGCCCGCACGCCCGACCAGGAATTGAGCAGCATGGGAAATAGCGCTGCATAGAACACGATCAGGATCGCCACCGTGTTGCCGAGCCCGAACCACAGAATGAACAACGGCACCCAGGCGAGCGAAGGAATCGGCATTAGCGCGCTGGCGAGCGGCAGGAAGAAATTCTCCACCGGTTTGAAACGGCCCATGAGAATTCCGAGTGGCAGGCCGATCACGACGGCAAAAGTCATTCCCACCATCACGCGGTAGAGCGTGGTCGCCGCATGCTTGATCATGCTGCCATCGAGCAGGACCGCGATCAGCGTGCTTGCGACCTTGGGCAGCGTCGGCATCAGCACCGGCGGAAAATATCCGGTCCGCGCAATCGCCTCATAGACCGCGGCCGCGACGACAAGCGTGATTGCCGCGCGATATGCCGACCGTGTGCGATCGCTCGTGCCGGTCATGACGTGATCATCCCCCAGCGCACGACCGTGAAGTGCTCCAGCCGCTGGAACACCAGTTTTTCCAGTGCGAGCCCCAGGACTCCGATGACCACGATGCCGGCCAGCATCACATCGGTGTTGAGGAATTCACGCGCGCCGAAAATCATCCAGCCCAGGCCCCACGGCACCGCCGCCAGCATTTCGATGCCGACAAGAATCCGCCAGGCTTGCGCGAGGCCGAGCCGCAATCCCGTGAGGATGTATGGCAGTGCGCCAGGCACGATCACTTTGTGGAACAGCCGCCGATTGTCCGCGCCCATGGCCAGCGCCGAGCGCACCCAGATTTCTTTGACCGCCTTCACGCCGGTCCAGGTGTTGAAGATGATCGGAAAGGCCGACACGAATGCGACCAGCAAAACGGCCGACTTGTTGCCGAGCCCGAACCACAGCAGAAACAGCGGCGCGTAGGCGAGGCCTGGAATCGGCGCCCCGATGCTCACTAGCGGCAGGAAGATGTCCTCCGCCAGCCGTGAGCGTCCCATGGCGATGCCGATTGCAACGCCCGCGATCGCTGCAAGCGCAAATCCCGAAAGCAGGCGCATGACGGTATCGAGCACATGATGCGGCAAAATGCCCGACACGGTGAGCCGCACGAAGGCCTCGCCCACGACCTCCAGCGTTGGAAACAGGCGCGGTGGGAAAATGCCGGCGTGTGCCGTGACCTCCCACATGACACCGACCACGAAGAACGGAAACAGGTTGCGCAGCCATACACGCCAGTACGCGTTCTCCGGCGCGGCGGATCGCGTGGCCGCAAGCGTGCTGGCATTGGCAACCACGTCGGACATTCGATCCCTACGGTGGGCAAGAATGGTGGGCAAGGCTGGAGCAAGTTAAGGCAAGAACGTGCGAGAATAGTGCGATCCGCCTTCATCCCACAAGGCAACCTTGATCCCAAAAGACAACCTTTGCACGTGTCCGTGCCATGCGGGCTTCGCGGTGCCGCATTGATTTGATTTATGTTGCCGCTCGCCTATCCTCAACGATAAGAACTCTAAGAAAACGGGGAGGATAAGGTCCATGTATCGCGCCACCAAAGACATCATTTTACCGACGACCATCACCGGCTCGCTGCCGCGGCCAAGCTGGTACACCGAAAATCTCGGCACGCGGCATTTCCTCGAAGCGATGGTGAACCGCCGCTTCCGCGAACAGTACGAGGATGCCGTAACGTGCTTCATTCGCGATCAGGAATTGGCCGGCCTTGATATCGTCACCGACGGCGATGCCCATTTCGACGACGACGTCGGCGGGCAAAGTTGGACGGCGTATCCGCCGAACCACATGACCGGCCTCGATATCGAGCATCCTGTGCCGACGCCGGCTGGGCGTGGCGGCATCTGGTTCCCGCGCGGGCATATCCTCCACGACTATCTGGAATCGCGCGTCATGCCGATTGTCACCGGCCCGATCAGTCGCGGCAATCTGCAATATACGGCGATGTGGAAGGCGGCCCAGCGCATCACCGAGAAGCCCGTGAAATGGGGCTCGGTATCCGCAGAAATTGTTACCTTCGCGTTGCAGGACCGGCACTACAAGAGCGTACCCGACCGCATGTTCGCCATCGCCGATGCCTTCAACGAGGAATATCACGAGCTCGCCGACGCCGGCTGCCCGGTGATCCAGATCGAAGAGCCGCAAATTCATTTGCTCGCGGTGCGCAACATCGTGGATGCCGTGATCAATCCCAAGCTGATGGTCGAAGTGTTTAACCGCACCGTCAAAGGTCTGCGCGCCAAAACCGAAGTCTGGGCGCACTCGTGCTGGGGCAATCCCTCCGCGCAGCGCATGTTCGCATCGGTGCAGACCTACAAGCCCGCGCTCGAGGCCTACAACACCGTCGATGCCGACGTGATCACATTTGAATCGTCAGCCTCCGGCGGCATCGATCTCGAAGCCATCGGCAAGATCATCACCGGCAAGAAGATCGCCATCGGCGTCATCGATCACCACACGCTTCAGGTCGAACGCCCTGAAGAGGTCGCGGCTCAAATTCGTGCCGCGCTCAAGCACATTCCGGCCGAGCGCCTGATGATCTCGACCGACTGCGGCATGGGACGCGAAGGCATGAGCCGCCGCCACGCGTTCTACAAGACCGTGTCGCTGGTGCTCGGCACTAACATGGTGCGCAAGGAACTCGGCGTGCCTGAGGCCAAGATCCTCGCAGCCGACGAGCGCTACTCGCTCGTGGTGCCGATCAAATAATTGTTCGGACTTTCCACGAACGCGATGCGGATTGTTGCGATCAGGATGCTTAGGTTACTGCTATGAGAAGTTTCAGCGTCGCCATTGCCTTAACATTGCTATCCACCCTCAGGGCGGAACAGGCCTTGGCGGCCGATTGCACGACAGGGGCGCAAACGCAGATCCATGAGTTAGCTGTGTTCTCGGACATGAAGAGAATCAAGAACTGCGAGACCCCGGAAGGAAAAGCCGCTTACAAGGAATCTGCAGCATTGTTGGACAAGCTCAACGAAAGGAGCAAAGAACTTGTCATATTGTGCCCTGCATCCGACTCACGTTTTGAATACGCGCAATCCACGCTCAAAAATCTGACCAATATGTTCAAAATTGTTTCGAGAGGGTGTGGGTCTTAGAGGCCGTTTCGAAACCCGGTGGGGTCGGCCCTCCTCGGTTCTTCGGAACACGAAAATAGCGATATGTGGCTGCCAGACACCGCAAAACGGTGGCAATAGTCACCCTTGAAGCCGTCGGCAGTGGGTTTCGAAACGGACTCTTAGAGTTTTGGAGCGGTCGGCCTCTCTTAAAGTCAGAAGTGAAGAGGTTATACTTCGATTATGAACCTCTCCTCCCTCCTGCTCGAACGTGAATCCGCCGGAAAACCCGTGACCGTCGGGCTGATCGGCGCCGGAAAGTTCGGCACCATGTTTCTCTCGCAGGCCCGGCTCACCAAGAGCCTGCACGTGGTCGCCGTCGCCGATCTCAATGTCGAACGCGCGCACAGCCAGTTCAAAACTGCAGGTTGGCCGGTGGAGCAGTTTGCGGCGCCCTCGTTCGGCGACGCGGTGAAACAACGCCGCACTTACGTCACGCCTGACGCCGAAGCGCTGATCGCGTGCCCGGACATCGAAGTGATTGTGGAGGCGACTGGCATCCCGGAAGCCGGCATCAAACACGCACTGAAATCCATCGCGCACGGAAAACACATCGTCATGGTCAACGTGGAGGCCGATGCGCTCGCCGGTCCGTTGCTCGCGCGCAAGGCCAAGGCGGCGGGCGTCGTCTACAGTCTCGCTTGGGGCGATCAGCCGGCATTGATCTGCGAACACGTCGATTGGGCGCGCGCCTGCGGCTTCAAGGTGATCGCGGCGGGCAAGGGCACGCGTTACGAGCCGCACTATCATCAGTCCAATCCCGACAACGTGTGGGACATTCTCGATAAGTATCTGAACATCTCCGATCGCAAATCGATCAATCCGAAGATGTTCAACAGCTTTATTGACGGCACTAAGTCGGGCATCGAAATGACCGCGGTGTGCAACGCCACTGGACTTCTGCCGCAAAGCGAAGGCTTGAACTTCCCGCCTGCGACCCGTTTCGAGCTTGCCGACGTGTGCAAACCAAAAAGCGCCGGCGGCATCTTGGAAGCCGAAGGCGTGACCGAAGTCACGTCCTCGGTCTATCGCGACGGCCGCGACGTGCCGCATCATCTCGCGCTCGGCACTTACGTCGTGATCGAGGGCGAAACCGAATACGCGCGCCGCTGCTTCAAGGAATACGCCATGCTGCCCGACAAGAGCGGGAAATACGCCGCGCTCTACCGTCCGACCCATATGATCGGGCTCGAACTCGGGATTTCCGTTGCGAGCGTTGCACTGCGCAAAGAGCCCACCGGCGCTCCGACCGGCTTTCGCTCCGATGTTGTGGCCACCGCCAAGCGCAATCTGAAAGCCGGCGAGATGCTCGACGGCGAAGGTGGTTTCTGCGTTTGGGGCAAGCAGACGCCGGCCCAGCATTCGCTCGATGAGGGATTCCTGCCGCTCGGTCTTGCGCAGAACGTCAAACTCAAGCGCGACATCAAGACGGGCGAACAACTGAAATGGACCGACGTCGCCTATGACGCCAATGATTTTGCCGTTAAAGTGCGCCGCGAGATGGAGGCCGCTTTCGGCCGGCGCAATGTTGCCGCCGGCCCGGTGTTATGAGTTGCAACGCTTCAATCAAATAACAAACTCCGGGAGGACACCATGAAATCACGCAGAGCAATCCTGCAACTTGGCGCCGCTGCCGCCGCGAGCATTGCCGCGCCGCACGCGCTCGCGCAGGAAACAACCAAGCTCACGGTCATCGTATTCCCTGGCATGGCAAACCTGCCGGTCCTCGCGGCAATATCCAAAGGCTTCTTCGCCAAGCGCAAGCTGGAGATCGACCTCAAGCCCACGCCGAATTCCGACGAACTGCGCAACGGCCTCGCCGAAGGCCGCTACCAGATCGCGCATGCCGGCATCGACAACAGCGTTGCCCTGGTCGAGAACGCCAAATCCGACTCCATCATTTTCATCGGCGGCGACAGCGCATTCAATTCGCTGATCGCGCAGGCCGACATCAAATCGATCGCGGACCTTAAGGGAAAAACCGTCGGCGTCGACGCGGTCAACACCGCCTATGCCTTTCAGCTCTACGCCATGCTCAAGCAAAAGGGTCTCAACAAAGGCGATTACACCGTCAAGCCGATCGGCGGTTCGCTTGGCAGGCTGAACACGATCAAGAGCGACAAGACCATTGCCGCCACGATGTTGAACGTCCCATTCTCGCTGATTGCGGTGCAAGCCGGCTTGAAAGATCTTGGCACAGCCGTCAAGGCGCTTGGGCCTTATCAGGGAACGGGCGGCTTCGTGCTGCGCTCCTGGGCGCAGAAAAATCCCGACGTCATGATGCGCTACACGCAAGCCTATATCGAAGGCCTGCGTTGGGCCGTCGATCGCAAGAACAAGGATGAAGCGACCGCGCTGCTGGTCGAGAAGATCAAGCTGTCACCGGACATTGCCGCGCAGGCTTATGCGGTGCTGAGCAACCCGGTTGATGGCTTTGCCAAGGACGCGAAATTCGACCTCGCGGGCTTCAAGAACGTGCTCAAGCTGCGCGTCGATTCCGAAGGCGGCACACTCGCCGCGCCGGAGAAATATTACGACCTGACTTACTACAAAAAAGCGCTCGCGGGGCTTTGATCTCTGCTTTCAGGCGATGAGTGCCAGTTGCGCGCTGTAAGTTGTAGCTCCGAGATGTAGAGCGAACGCGGCGTGGCCGCCGCGTTCGATGTATGCGGGATCAACCACGTTTGGTGATGACCACTTCCAGATATTCACTGGGGATGACCAGCGTGCCATCCTTGGCGATGTTGAATTTGCCGATCAGAGCATAGAGATCGGCCTCAAGCGCCTCACGTGCCTTCGGATCGATCGCCGCAAAAGTCTTCATGACCGGCCCATAGTAATTGCGGAAAATCTCGATCCAATGCTTGGGCGACTTGTAGCGGAGAACAAAGTTCCGGTATTATGGCGCAAACGCCACAGGGCGTTTGCGCCATAATACCGCAAAGTTCCTGCTTTCCACCGCGATGGTCGTGTGCGACCCGAACAGGGTGTCGAGATGCATCTTGTTGCCCCAAAGCGCCGGCGACTTCATGCCGGGCGCCAGAGGAACATATTTGCCGATGGTCTTGAACAACTGGCCGATGAAGCTCTCCGGCGTCCAGTTGGCCATTCCGATCTTTCCGCCCGGGCGGCAGACGCGCTTCAGTTCGTTCGCGGCAAGCTGCTGATTTGGCGTGAACATGACGCCGAAGGTCGACAGCACGACATCGAAGCTAGCATCCGCGAACGGAAGCGCTTCTGCATCGGCTTCCTGAAACGTAACCGGCAGGCGGTCGGCTTCGGCGCGTTCGCGCCCGCGCTCAAGAAGCGCCCCGACATAGTCCGTCGAGACGACGTCGGCGAAACGGCGGGCCGCGGCGAGCGTCGCGTTGCCGGCGGCGACATCGAGGACGCGCTGGTTGCTGCGCAGATCGACCGCCTCACAAAGCATTTCGCCGACGATCTGCAACGTGGTGCCTATCATGGCGTAGTCGCCGGAACCCCAGGCGACTTGCTGGCGGCTTTTGATCGCGGCGAGGTCGGCGGTGGCAGGGATGGCTGTTTGAATGTTCACGGTCGTATTCCTTCACTGTTGGGGTTTAGTGCGAGCCGCTATTCCGGGATTGCGATGCCCGAGCCGCCAAGCTCGGCCGGGAAGTCTTTCAGCTTGGGCATGCCGTCCCGCATGGGCAGCACCGTCTCGGCGTAATTGACGTGAACGCCGGGGGTGAATTTCAGCGTCGGAATCGTCGCAGCATAAACGTCCACCAGGCCGATCGTCGGATGGTTGGTCATCAGGTGGCCGCCGCACTTCGCGCAATACTGACGCTGGCTGAACTTGGTTTTGCTGAACGTCGCGACATGCTCTTTGCCTGATGTAATCCGCACGGCCTCCGGCTTCCACAGGCTGAAGGCGTTCACCGGCGCGGCGGACCACGAACGGCAGGAATTGCGATGACAATAGCCCATGGCCTCCGGCGACCCGACGCACTCGAGTTTAACCGCGCCGCAAAAACAGCCTCCAACGTAACTCGTCGTCCGCCGCTTGGCGGTACCGGTCTCGATGGTCTCCATCGTGCTCATGATGATTTCCTTTGCGTATGCATGCTCTCCTTTCGCGCGCAGTCGCTGCAAAGTTACATCCCGTCGCCGTTCATGAGCTGTAATGTCCAGGCATCGTCCCCGATGGGCCGGTACAGATTGTTGTTTTCCTTATAGTTTTCAGTTGGTTGGATGGTCGGTGAAAAGTTTTTCGCTGCGGTTTCTGCGCTGTCCGTCGTTCGTAAACGCTCGCTTGTAAGACCGGAACGGGATGCGGCGAATTGGAAGGCTAAACGCGCGTGCAGCCGGAAAAAGCTTCTCGATTTCCATATTCGCGGAAATAACCAACGAGTCTGCAATGACGTTGACGTGGTGCCTGGCCGGGATCCCACTTAGCGCATAACATGTTGATTGAACATAAGAACTAATGACTCAAAGATGGACGATACCAACAGCAATACCAACAGTATTTTTTGAGGGATATGCGCACCGAGAAAAAAATTGGGCCCTTTACTGGGGCACAGATCTGTTCGGTCGTCGCCGCTTGCGGGGGGCAAACCGGACTTAGTTCGGACCCGACGCGAGTATATTGGTTCAAACGCGGGAGAAGCCATTGTACGGCTGATAGCAACACTCGGCCAGATCGATGTTAGTCGAGTAGGCAACTTGCACCAAGCTCGCACGTTGTATGAGAGGTTCCTTCAGGGGAACGCGAATAGCGATGGATCGAACTCCATGCGAATCGTGGACCTCGTTACTTTGCTGGGTTGCGCGACGACGCTGGTGTTGGTGCACGGCGCCGCGCAAACTGAGCGTAGCGGATTGCAGTCTCCGTCGACTTTTGACACTATTTCCGATCCCGCCACGCGGTCGCGCGCATTGTTCATCGAGGCAGCAAAGGTGATTATGAGCCCACGTTGCATGAACTGCCATCCTTCCGGCGACCGGCCTACGCAAGGTAATGACATGCATCCGCATTTTCCGCCGGTCAGCCGTGGCGATAGTGGCGGCGGCGTAGCTGGCACGCCGTGTACTGCATGTCACACCGACCGCAATTACACTCTTCACGTTGAGGCGTCGTACCGAAGTATTCCCGGGAATGCGCGCTGGGGCTTGGCGCCGATCGAAATGGCATGGCAAGGCAAGCCCATTGGCGAGATCTGCCTCCAAATGAAGGACCCAAACCGCAATGGTGGCCGCGACTTATCTCTTTTGCATCGCCACGCCGCCAGCGATGATCTCATTGCTTGGGGCTGGGAGCCGGGTCTTGGGCGCGACTCCGCTCCCGGCACGCAAGATCTATTTGGCCAGTTGATCAAGGCGTGGATCGACAGCGGCGCGCAGTGTCCATAGGCCTCGCTTAGGTAGGACTTGAACGATGCGCACTCTCGCAATTTGCGGACTAGTGGGATTTCTAGTTTTGATAGCAAACCTGTCGTTTGGCGAGCCGGCTCCAGCTCCCAATTCCGACGAATCTCGTGAAAATAATTCAACCACTGCCGTTCAGAGGAAACGCGCAGACTGTCGGCAAGTTGGCACAAGCCAAGGATTGCGCGGGCCTGACTTGGTGGATTACGTTTCGGTTTGCGTTCAGGAGGCTCGACTGGCCTGTTTGAAGCAAGCAGTTCAGCAAAAAATTCGAGGACCGGAACGCACTAATTTCATCAACAAATGCCTCGGATCTTAAAGGACGATTTTCTAAACACGTTCATTTTGCTCGTTGCTCTTACCGCATCTACTGGCGACTCTACCGGTCCAACAAGCGACGACCTTCGAACTGATAGTCAATTTGAAAAAGGCGTCAGCCCTTGGGCTTACAATCCCGCCAAACATACTCGTTCGCGCCGACCAGGTGATCGAATAATGATGCAGTTTTGCTGCGATGCATGAGTCCGCTTGTGGCAGATTGTGTTGCAAAAGTCCCAAATCGCGAGACGACAATTTTTCCGCTAGGAGATGAAGCTAGCTACTGTCGGCGATTAATGGTGCACCCATATCGTTACCGAAGGCGCTAGTGAGTTCATCGCGGTGCGATGAGGTCCCTCACATATTGAATCGAAAAACGCATCCATAGCCCAGAGAATTTTTGATCAGCTGTGCAAAAGACTTTTGCAACACAATCGGCACTTAGCGGACATGTCGATAGTGCCGACGAATGTCTGCTGTTGGGTTGATTGTGTTGCAAAACTATTTTGAGTGGTTTCGCGCGCAATAATGATTCAAAAATAGGCCTCATTGCGCAACGTTGATTCAAAAGGCTGTTTGTCTCGATTCAAATATTGCGCGCAAGCGGTCCCTCGCGGAATTTTGCAACACAATCGGGTTAAGAGCGGACATGCACGTCATCGCCAGCCATAACCCCGATTTGCCATGCAGCTTTTCATCACTTCAAACGCTGCGTTCTGTCTGTTGGCGGTATTGTCTTGAGGATTCGCGGTCAGCACCTTTTGCCGTTCGCCCTCACAAATGTTTCGATCCAACTAACCTTTCTTCAGGAGGGTTGGATCCGCTTGCATTGATCGACCATCGGTGCGGTACCAAACCCCTTGCGGCTCGGGCAAAGGCGTGGTGCAGGCACTGAGCAAAAATACCAGCGTGAATTTACCGATCGATTTCATCTGCGGCTCCTAGCATTACAGTTGCATTTT
>PNAI01000042.1 GCA_003169835.1 Hyphomicrobiales bacterium
TTCGAGTCCCTCTTGCGGCACCAATACTTAGCCGAATTATTCCCAGGTCTTAGCTACGCTGTAGTAACGCCTCGTTATGAATTTGAGTCATGGCTGCTCCGAGCGCCAATTAACGCATTAGGAGTGAAGCAGAAGGGCGTCAAAAGGTGGGGCCGGCTGGCTCGGTAGTGAATGACCCAAAGGAGGCATTCTCTGAATATCTTGTGTCGTGTGCTGGTTTTGCAGAATTGTATGTTGCCGGTGCTCTGCTTTCGTCGACCGCTTACGCTGCGAAGGGCAATCGAAGCGTGACTTGCAAACCGCCCAACACCGAAGCGTCGAGCTTGAGTTCTCCGCCATAAAGTTCGGCAAGCTCGCGGGTGATCGGCAGACCAAATCCAAAGCCAGGCGCACTTTCATCGATTCGTTCACCCGGTCGCAGAACCTGTGGAATTTGATCCGGCCGCAGGCCCGGCCCATCGTCCTCAATCACAATTGCGACCGATCGTCCATCATCCTGGTGCGCGTGAACCTCGACCTTGTTGCGCGCCCATCTGAACGCATTTTCGAGCAGATTGCCCGCCATCTCGTCGAAATCCTGCTGCTCGCACGCAACCGCAAGATCGCGCGGCACGTTCTGCGCAAGGGCAACTCGCTTGTCCGCATAAATTTTGCCGAGTGCATTGCCGACGTCGTCAATGCGCGGAGCGATCAGTGTTTGCGCGCGCGTTGGCCCGCTCAAGGCCGCGGCGCGCGCGCGCCCAAGATGATGTCGAATGCGCCGCTCCATCAATACGATCAAAGGATGAAGCTCGCCCGCCGCATCGCGGCCGCGTTCCGACAAGGCGATAGCGAGGGTCGCCAGCGGCGTCTTGAGCCCATGCGCCAGATTGGCGACGTGGCGTCGCGCCCGCTCAAGATTGGCGGCATTCTGTTCGAGCAACCCGTTGAGTTCGGATACCAGCGGCAGAATTTCCAGCGGTTGCTCGGCGGGCACCTTTTCGCTCCGTCCGGTCCTGACATCCGCGACAGCCTGGCGAAGCCGTTCGAGGGGACGTAAGCCCAACCTGACTTGCAAAACGATGGCCAGAACAAGCGCGAGCCCCAACAAGACGAGCGATATCGCCAATGTCGTCATCGCCTCCCGCAGCGGGCCGATTACGGCAGAGCGCGGAGCCGACACAACGATGGTGGTGGGGATGCGTCCAACCGTCACTCGCTGAATTCTGAAATGCAGAGCTTCGCTCCTGGGGCCGGTCCCATCAGCGGATGTTGAACGCCCTTCGCGCGGAGGACGGCGGGATTCCGGAACGTCGATGCTGGCGCCCTCAAGCGAACGCGAACGGAGTACGTTTCTTGGTCCGATGACTTGCCAATACCAGCCGCGTGCCGGCCGATCGAACGGCGGACCGTCGGTGTTGCCCGCGACCGCGATGACGCCGTCATCCCCTGCGGTGAGCATCGAGGAGAGAAAGACGATTTGCGTATCGAGCCGCTGATCAATCTGACCTTGGACGAAGCGATGGAGGACAAAGCCAATCACGATCGCAGCGGCGACCAACGCCAGCGTGATGAAAACCGCGGCCCCGACCAGGAGCCGTCTGTTGAGGGATGCAGGTCCGAGTTTCATGGGTTGCCGGATGTAAGGCGGTATCCCCGGCCGCGGACCGTTTCGATCATCTCATGACCGATTTTGCGACGAAGACGAGCAACTATCACTTCGAGCGAATTGGAATCCACCTCGGCGTCACCTTCGTAAACTTTTTCATTCAGTTCGGACCGCTCAACCACCACGTTGTTGCGCAGAGTAAGACATGCCAGAACGCGCCACTCCAATGCCGTGAGACGAAGCGGCAGTCCGTTCAACTCGAAGACACCGATCTGCGCATCGAATGTGAGCGGCCCGCACGTAATGCGAGGCTCGGCGTGGCCCGCCGATCGCCGCACTAACGCACGCAGACGCATCACGAGTTCTTCGATCCGAACCGGTTTTGTCAGATAGTCGTCGGCTCCCGCCTTAAAGCCGTCGACCTTGTCGGTCCAGCCATCGCGAGCAGTAAGAATTAATACCGGCAGATGGCGGCCTTTCTTTCGCCAAGCGCGCAAGACGGCAGCGCCGGTGACCTTAGGAAGGCCGAGATCGAGAACCGCCGCATCGTAGCTTTCAGTCTCGCCAAGATGTTGGCCATCTTCACCATTGACGGCAATATCGACGGCAAAATTCTCGTGACGCAAGGCTTGAGCGATCTCCTGCGCAAGAAGACGATCATCTTCGACCAGAAGAACTTTCATGCACCTTGTCCATCTTGCAGGACCATTCGCTAGACGATCTAGCTTAACTCAGCCTGAACGGATCGGTTCAGGGTGGGTTTGGCGTCAGCGGCCTAGGATCCCTCCATCAACTTAACAGATGGAGAGCAACATGACTTCCGAAGCGACCAACGACACATCCGGTACTGGATCGGACGCAACGCGGCCGGGCCTTCCCCCGCCTTCGCGGCGCTTTAATGTCTCCCCGCGTCTGATGGGCGCTGGTTTCGTCATTGCCGTTCTCGCCGTGGGTGCGGTGGGCGGCGTTGGTGCCAACCGCTATATCCAGAAATCGCAAGCGCAGAGCGTGTTGCTATTGCAGCCCGCACCGATCGCAAAGATGACGAACCCAGGTCCGTTCGCGGTCAAGGGACAGGTTGCCGAGGTCTTCGGCAATAAGTTCATCATCCAGGACGACAGCGGCCGCACGCTGGTCGATACTGGGCGGCGTGGCGAAGACGGAAAGCTGGTGGCGAAAGGTGAGACAATCACCATCCAAGGCGACTTCAAGAATGGCTTCGTCCACGCCAAGGTGATGACGCGAGCCGATGGCACCAGCGAAGCGATCGGATCGCCGAAGCATAAACACCACGAACGTGGCCCCGGTGAACGGCCCGGCCCGCGTGCAGATCGTGGCCCCGGTTCCGACCGCGGTCCCGGCAGCGAAGCGCCGCCGTCACGTCCGGAACGTTGATCCTACGACGGATGCTGGCTCGGACGGAATCCGGGCCGGCATCCGCTTCTTCATCATCAACCCCATATCGCCGCGCATCGCACAATGCCCCTGTGTGGATTTTACGATCATCGGTTGAGCCGCCGTCGCGCCCTATCTAGTATCGTCACGCGATTCAAATCCTACAACACGTGAGATGCGGATGCTCGGCTGGTTCCAGGCTTTGATGCCAAAGGAAGAGCGCTTCTTTGACCTATTCACCCAGCACGCCAGGATCGTGGTCGCCTGTGCTGGAGAATTGCGCGGATTGCTGCAAGGCGGCGATAAAGTTGAGCATTACTGCAAGCAGATTTTTGAACGCGAGGCCGACGCCGACGAAATCACGCGCCAAGTCTTGACGGCGGTGCGCCGTACGTTCATCACCCCGTTCGATCGCAGCGATATTCAAGATCTCATCAACTCGATGGACGATGCCATCGACCAGATGAACAAGACCGCAAAGATCATCATGTTGTTCGAGGTTCGCAATTTTGATTCGCAGATGCAGCAGATGGGCGAGATCATTGTGCAGGCGGCAAACCTCGTGCTGGAAGCGGTGCCGCTTCTGAGCTCAATCGGAAAGAACGCCGGCGCGCTGAGCACACTTACCGAGCAGATCATCCGTGTCGAAGAGCAGGCAGATGCGCTTCACGACCGGGGTCTCAAGGCGCTGTTCCTCGTCAACCGGCAAGGAAACGCGCAAGGAAATGCGATGAACTACATCATCGGGGCCGACCTTTACGATCATCTGGAGAAGGTGGTCGATCGTTTCGAGGACGTCTCGAAGGAAATCAACGCAATCGTAACCGACCACTTGTAACGGACGCGCTCGGCAATGGACGCAATCCTGAGTCCGCCTGTTTTGATCGGCCTGATTGCGGTTGCCCTTGCCTTCGATTTTCTCAACGGTCTGCACGACGCCGCAAACTCGATCGCGACCATCGTATCCACGCGCGTTCTGCGGGCACGCTATGCGGTGATGTGGGCGGCGTTTTTCAACTTCATTGCATTTCTGATTTTCGGTCTTCACGTGGCGCAGACCGTTGGGACCGGCATCGTGGCCGCCGAAATCGTCGATGCGCGCGTTATCTTCGGCGCGCTGATGGGCGCTATCTCCTGGAATCTGATTACGTGGTGGGCCGGCATTCCCTCCAGCAGCTCGCATGCGTTGATCGGGGGCCTGGTGGGGGCCGGTGTGACCAAGGCCGGAAGCGCGGCGGTGGTATGGGCGGGGCTGATCAAGACCAGCGCCGCCATCGTACTGTCGCCGCTGACGGGATTTTTCCTTGCATTGCTGCTGGTGCTTACGGTGTCCTGGCTATTCGTGCGCGCACTCCCGCGCACCGTTGACGGTACTTTCCGCTTATTACAATTCGTCTCGGCCTCGCTCTATTCGATCGGCCATGGCGGCAACGACGCTCAGAAGACCATGGGCATCATTGCCGTGTTGCTGTTCTCTCAGGGGCAGCTCGGCGGCGAATTCTACGTGCCGTTCTGGGTGGTCATCACCTGTCAGATCGCCATGGCGCTTGGGACGCTCATCGGCGGATGGCGTATCGTGCATACGATGGGTTCGAAGATCACCCGGTTGACGCCGATGCAAGGGTGCTGCGCTGAGACTGGCGGCGCGATCACGCTTTTTGCCGCAACCTGGTTTGGTATTCCGGTATCGACCACGCATACGATTACAGGCTCGATCATCGGCGTGGGTGCGGCGCGTAAAATGTCGGCCGTTCGCTGGAATGTTGCGAGCAATATCGTGGTCGCCTGGGTCGTGACACTGCCGGCCGCGGGGCTGATAGCCGCGGCATTCTATGCGTTGTGCGGCCTCATCCCATGAGCGGAAAGGCTGCGCCAAACCTTCAATATGCCGCACTGCCTTACCGGCGGCGCACCGACGGTGCCATCGAGGTCATGTTGATCACGTCGCTCAATACGAAGCGGTGGATCATTCCTAAAGGTTGGCCGGTGCAGGGTCTGGCGCCGCACGATTGCGCGGCACGCGAGGCGATGGAAGAGAGCGGCCTGGTCGGACGGATCAGCGATCGATCTATCGGCTTTTACGGGTACGAAAAGCGCCTTGCCGACGGTTCCGCGGTGCGCTGCACCGTGGAGACATTTCTGCTCGAGGTCGAGGAGCAATTGACGTCCTGGCCGGAACGCGGACGCCGGCAAACCCAATGGTATGCATTGCAGGCCGCCGCCGATGCGATCGAGGAGCCGGAGCTGAGCGCCATGATTCAGAGCTTGGCCGCACTTCTTGCTTAGGCCGCGCCACTGTCGGCGCCCAGGCGCTCGGCGGTGCCGGCGCATGACGGAAACGGGGTAAAAAATCGCTTTGTAACGCCGGGGTAGGGGTTCAAATCCCGCTTGCGGTCCCGGCTGTTTTCCAAAAGAAAATCGGTCCAATAGCCTAACTGTGACAATACACAGCCATCAATTATTGCTGAATCTTGTTGCCGCGTAGGCCGTGAAAGCGCAATGTGGCGCCGCTAGCGCACTAACGCACTCGCACTAACGCATCAATAATTAGAGGATCTGACAATGGCGACCGGAACAGTAAAGTGGTTCAATCCGACCAAGGGCTATGGCTTTATCCAACCGCAGGGTGGTGGTCAGGACGTGTTCGTACATATCTCGGCCGTTGAACGGGCCGGACTAAGCACCCTCAATGAAGGCCAGCAGGTCGAATACGAGGTCGTCGCCAATCGTGGCAAGTCCTCTGCCGAAAACCTCAAGGTCAAGTGACGGGGCGCGCCGACCGGCGCTGCCCAAATTTCTCACCCATCGGGATGTGATATCCGCAAAGCAACTGACACCGATACCCACGATTTCACGGCTGGCGAATGGTATTTGACAGTCCGGTGCACTCAACCTGCATGTCGCGGGCTCATTGCTTTTCAGAAGTCAGCGGTTGATCACGAAAACCCCAACCTGCGGGTCACGATCGCCGGAACGCCTTCCGTCAACTGCCCGCATTGCATGGCGTTGGTGCGCTTTGGCACCGACCAGATTGAACGCAAGCGCGTGCTCGTGACGGAGTGCGGTCCCGGCAATGGTGGGAACCGGCTTTCCGTTCGGCACGCGCTCGATTCATAAGTGAGCGTACGTTCTCCGCGATTCGGCAATTCGAATCTGCCGATCGCGATGCCGCGTTCGCGCGCAGACGTTTCCAATGCAGCAGGCATGCAGTCACCTCACAAGCACCTGAGCACGAAGCCGAGTGACTTTTGGCTCGCGCGCGGTGCGGTGCTCGTCATCGTCGGGCTTCAACTGGGAATCGTGAACGATCTGACGGTTGGCCCGCGCTGGCTCGCACCGACACTTGAGCTTGCGCTGCTGATACCGTTGTCACTTGCCACCGCATGGACTCAAAAGGCCGCCGGCAGAGCATCCTCCGATCCCCAGTGGCAACTGGTTGACCGGGACCGGCGCCGTGTCAGAATGTTGGCGATCCTTCTCACCGGCCTAAGTACGCTGATGAACTTCGGCGCACTTGCCCAATTGATCGAGGCCATCCTGAGCGGCCACGCCGGCACGGGCCGGACCCTTTTGCTCGACGCGCTGAACATTTGGCTGACCAACGTCGTCGTCTTCGCCCTTTGGTTTTGGACGGTGGATCGCAATGGACCGGCGGAGCGGGGTCTTACCACCGAAAACAAGAGCGATTTTCTTTTTCCCCAGCAGACCGCCGCGGGTGACAAGCAATTTGAACGATGGATACCGGGCTTCGTCGATTATTTGTTCCTCGCCTACACCAATGCGACGGCATTCTCGCCGGCCGACACTTTTCCGCTCACTGTCAGGGCCAAGATTCTCATGATGGCGGAATCCGCCATCTCGCTCATAACCATCGCCCTCGTCGCGTCGCGGGCGGTCGGAATTTTGAATTAACCCAACTCGGCGCCGGCGAGTTTTTCGCGCTCGGCCTCAAGCTCCAGCCATTGTTCCTCCGCAGCGGAGATCTTCTGCTGAATGGTCCCAAGCGCGGCGGTGACCTTCTCGAAGGCTGCGCGATCGCGCGCGTAGAATTGCGGATCGTCGAGCTTTGCATGCAGCGCATCGGCTTCGGCCTGGAGCGCAACGATGGTCTTTGGCAGGGTTTCAAGCGCGTGCTTATCCTTGAAACTCATCCGGCGCTTCGCGGGCTGCGGGTCTGCGACGACAGACGCGGATTTCATGGCGGCTTTCTGCGGTTCGGCTTCGCGGCGCTCGCGGGTCAGATCCGCGCCGCGCTGCTTGAGCATGTCGCTGTAACCGCCCGCGTATTCGATCCAGCGGCCGGTTCCCTCCGGCACAATCACGCCACCCACGAGGCGATCGAGAAAATCGCGATCATGGCTGATGAGCAGGACCGTACCGGAATATTCGCCGAGCATGTCCTCGAGGACGTCCAGCGTTTCCATATCGAGATCGTTGGTCGGCTCGTCGAGAACCAGCAGGTTTGACGGCTTGGCGAGCGCCTGCGCCAGCATCAGGCGGCCGCGTTCGCCGCCCGACAGTTTGCCGAGCGGTGTGCGGGCCTGTTCGCTGGTGAACAGAAAATCCTTCATGTAGCTGACGACATGCTTAGGCTTGCCGTTGACCATCACGGTGTCGCCGCTTCGTCCGGTCAGCGCTTCGACGACGGTCATATTGGGATCGAGACTGTCGCGATGTTGATTGAGTGTCGCAACGGCAAGATTTGATCCGAGTTGCACCGTGCCGCTGTCCGGCGGCAACATGCCGGTCAGAAGGCCGATCAGCGTGGTCTTGCCGCTGCCATTTGGCCCGACGATGCCGATGAGGTCGCCGCGCTGGATGCGGATCGAGAAGTCTCGTACGATCTGGCGACCGCCGAAGCTCTTGCCGATCCCCCTGGCCTCTATGACCTGCGCGCCGGACGGTGCGGCCGATCCTGCGTTGATGGTGGCGTTGCCGGCCGCAGCTTGGTGGGTGCGGCGCTGTTCTCGCAGCGTCTGCAACTTTGCGACCCGTCGAATGTTGCGCTTGCGTCTGCCGGTGACGCCATAGCGCATCCAATGTTCCTCGGCGACGATCTGGCGGTCGAGCTTGTGCTGATCGCGTTCCTCTTCCGCGAGCACCGCATCGCGCCATTCCTCGAAATGGGAAAATCCGCGTTCGATGCGGCGCGTTTGTCCACGGTCGAGCCAGACCATGCTGCGCGACAGTGTCGACAGAAAGCGCCGGTCATGGCTGACGATCACGAGCGCGGTGCGGCGCGAATCGAGGTCGCGCTCCAGCCATTCGATCGTCGTCAGGTCGAGATGATTGGTCGGCTCGTCGAGCAGCAGGATATCGGGCGAGGGCGCCAGCACGCGCGCCAGCGAAGCGCGGCGCGCTTCGCCGCCCGAGATATGCGCCGGATTTTCATGCCCGGTGAGGCCGAGTTGCTCCAGCAGATAGCGCGCGGCATGGGGATCGTCGGTGGCCTTAAGGCCCGCCTCTACATAGCCGAGCGTGGACGCAAAGCCCGAGAAGTCCGGCTCCTGTGGCAGATAGCGCACGAGCGCTCCGGGTTGCACGAAAATTGATCCACGATCCGGCTCGACCAGCCCGGCCGCGATTTTAAGCAACGTCGATTTGCCCGATCCGTTACGCCCAACCAGCGACACGCGCTCGCCGGTGGAGACAGACAGCTCCGTCCCGGTGAGAAGCGGCGTGCCGCCGAAGGTGAGCGCAATGTCCTTGAGTTGCAGAAGAGGAGGAGCCATGTCGATCCGGTACAGCCGGAAACGCCCGCCGTCAAAGACTTACATAAGGCAATGCCCGGCGCTTCTTGTGAGCGCGTGCGCGAGCGGGTCGTGTGTGATCGGCCTGCGCGCGACTATTTCGCCAAGTTGCTGAGCATCTCGGCGCAGGCTTGTGCGACACCCGAGTTCGGCTCATCGCCTCCTGGCAATGTCGCCCAGCCGCCCTTGCTGATGTAGGTGCCCTTCTCCCACGAGTAGGAGATGGCATTGAGTTTTCCCGTGTTTGCTTCGACATCCTTCGAATGGCGAAATTTGTCGACGCAGATTGGCGCCAATGCCGCAACAACGGCTTTGTCCGTTTGCTGCCGCGCCATTTCGGCGGCTTTGCCGCCGGTGACCCAGCCGCCGAACGCGAATCCAACGAATGCGAGACCGGCAGCGCCGCCAATCGCGCCCCAGAAGATCGCTTCGATCTTCGGAGTCAATTTCATCGAGAATGTCATGATCTTGTCCTCTTGCCCAACGTGCTTCGGTGCGAGCGCTACGGCCAGCCCGCTCGCCTTGCGACGACAGCTCGATTGCCCTCAGTGTACGCCCTTCGGCCGACGGGAGTCTGTTTAATATTGACCGCTTTCGGAGGACTCAGGGCGTCTTATGCCTAATACCGCCACAATAGCTTTCGAGATCAATGGCGTTTGAGATCAATTCTCTTGAGTCGGACTCGCGTGGCAGAGCGGACGCGATCCCGCATTTCGAATGAACGCGACGATCTGCGCCACGGCTTCATTGTCGCCGAACTTGGATTCGACCACTTCAAGACGCCGCTCCATGACGTCCTTGCCGAAAAACAACATCCGGTATGCGACCCGCAGCGTTCGAACCGTCTCAGTCGGAAACTTTCGCCGTTTCATGCCGACGAGATTGAGTCCTCGCAGCCGAGCGAACGGACCGGCGGCGAGTCCGAAGGGAATGACGTCGCCGCGCACGCCGGCGGCTCCGGCGATCATGGCGTGCGAGCCGATGCGCGTGAATTGATGCGCGCCCGACAGCCCGCCCATGAAGACGTAGTCGCCGACAATGCAATGGCCGCCCAACGTCGCGCAATTGGCGAACACGGCGTCATGGCCGACATGACAATCATGCGCCACATGGCTGTTCGCCATGAAGAACCCGCGGTCGCCGACTTCCGTCAGGCCGCCGCCGTCCTCGGTGCCCGCATTGATCGTCACGTTATGGCGAATGTCACAGTCCGCCCCGATGATCAGCCGTGTCAGGGTGCCACGATAACTAAGTGATTGCGGCGGCCCGCCGAGCGAAGCAAAGGGATAGACGATTGTCCGTGCGCCAATCGTGGTTTGCCCGGCGACATGGACGTGCGCCACCAGCTTGCAGCCGTCTCCCACCACGACATTACCGCCGACGATGCAATAGGGCCCAATGCTTGCACCCTTGCCGATCACGGCGCCGGGTTCGAGCAATGCCGTCGGATGAATCGCAGCGACTCCGGACCCTGACAAACCTGCTGATGGCGAGGAGACGCGTGCTTTGGCGGAGGAGGCACGTTCGCCCGACTCACGCGAAATAGGCATTACAGGGTCTCCTGTAGGATGTGGAACTCGACCACTTCATAGCGCACTACCAATAGAGTGCGAAAGGTCAGGCTCCCAAGGCCAAATATGCTCAAATGCATCGCAAATTCCCAGCCGGAATTCCGGCGAGCATCTCCATGGCGTAGGCATTTGACGCGAGTCGGACGGCACATTGGACTGGCGAGCCGACGCCCCCGCCGTGTATATTCGAGCAGCCTGTTAGCGGCTTTCGTCCAAAAATCCGTCCGAGAATTGGTCCAGAAATCGTGCAGGAATCCGTAGAGCTATCCGTACAGGTATCCAGGCAACCTCTCCCATGTTGATGAAAAATATCGCTGATGCGCTCTCCGCACGCCTCGTTGGCAACGGCACGATCGATATCACCCGTCTTGTTCATCCAAGTGCCGCTGAGCGGCCTTCTGATCTTGCGATCGCAATGACCGCCGACACCGCCGCGACCCTCAGCGAGACGAAGGCCCAAGCCGTTGTGGTTTCAGCCAAACGGGCATCCGCTGCGGATCGTTTCAAATCCGTCATCGTGATCGAGCAGGTGCGGACCGCGCTCGCGATCCTGACCAAGCTCTTCGACGCGGGTCCATCCAGGTTCGAAGGAATTCATCCGACCGCGATTGTTGCGCTTGACGCGACATTGGGCGAGGGAGCAAGCGTCGGGCCCTACACCGTGATCGGCCCGCGCAGCCGCATCGGCGCGCGCACATCGATCCTCGCGAATGTCTCGATCGGCGGCGACGTCACGATTGGCGAGCACGGATTGATCCATTCCGGCGTTCGCATTGGCGATCGTGTCGAGATCGGTCACCGTGTGATCTTGCATTGCAATGCGGTCATAGGCTCCGATGGATTTAGCTTTGCGCCGGAACTTGGGCCCCGCATGCCTTATCCGCCCGACTTGTCGCTGCTGCGCGTGCACTCATTAGGCAACGTCATCATCGGCGACGACGTGGAGATCGGTGCGGCGAGCACCATCGACCGGTCGACTTTGGAAGCGACCCGCATCGGCTCCGGCACGAAGATCGACAACCACGTTCACATCGGACACAACGTGACGATCGGCGAGAAATGCCTAATCGCAGGGATGGTGGGCATCGCCGGAAGCACGAAAATCGGCGACCGTGTACGCATTGGCGGAGGCGCCGGAATTTCCGATCATTTGACGATTGGCACCGAAGCGATTGTCGGAGCAGGCTCGGGCGTCGGGTCCAACGTGGCTGAAAAGGTTTTTGTCGTCGGTTCACCGGCGATGCCCTACCACCGCATGGTCGATCAAGTGCTTTATCTCGGGCGGCAAAGGGCGCTGCACGGCAGGGTCGACGACCTCAGGTCGCGCCTCGAAGCGCTGGAGCGATCGTCCAAGACCTGAGTCTGGCAAGACTGCGCGCCGCCATCGTAGGTCACTTTAACTTTTCAGCACGCCGAAGAACTTGGCGGCAAGAAGGGAAGCAAGATCGAAAATATGTATTCTCGCGCGGTTTTTCCAAGCGCGATCATGCTACACTGCGGCGCATCGTTCGTCATTTGAGTCAGGTCGTATGACCGAGCCGCAATTCTACAAGCGCCCGTCGGGTCTGACCGTGGCGGAGATCGCAACACTCGTGAAGGCAGAGCCCGGTCCGGGGGCGCGCCTTGATCGCCGCATCACCAATATCGCGCCGATCGATCTGGCCGGCCCCTTCGACCTAACTTTTTTTGACAACTCCAAGTTCTCGGATGCCTTGGCCGTGACCCATGCCGGCGTGTGCCTGATTGGCGAGCGTTTCGCCGACTGTGCGCCGTCACACCTGACGGTGCTGCGTATGCGTGACCCGTATCGGGCGTTTGTCGCGGTGGCCGGTGCGTTGTTTCCGGATGCGCTGCGGCCGTCCTCGCTGTTCGAGGCGGCCGGGATTTCCGCCGGCGCAACGGTCCATCCGACAGCGCGGCTGGAGAACGGGGTCACGATCGATCCCGGCGCCGTGATTGGGCCGCGCGCTGAGATCGGCGCGGGCACTGTCATTGCTCCGAACGCCGTAATCGGTCCGGATGTACGCATTGGCCGCAATTGTTCGATCGGGGCAAGCGCGACCATTCTTTACGCCCTGATTGGCGACCGGGTTGTTTTGCACGCCGGATGCTGCATTGGGCAGGATGGGTTTGGCTACGTGCCGGGCCCGAAGGGGCAGGACAAGATCCCCCAATTGGGTCGCGTCATCATCCAGGACGATGTCGAGATTGGAGCCAACTCGACCATCGATCGCGGTGGCACCCGCGACACAGTCATCGGCGAGGGGACGAAAATCGATAATTCCGTCCACATAGCCCACAATTGCACGATCGGCCGCCACTGCATCCTTGCCGGCCAAGTTGGACTGTCCGGCAGTGTGACCTTGAAGGACTTTGCCATGTTGGGAGGGCAGGTCGGCGTCTCCGATCACTTCACAATTGGAGCACGTGCACGCGTCGCTGCCAAAAGCGGCGTCATCTCCAACGTCCCCGCTGGCGAGAGCTGGGGTGGCTACCCGGCGATCCCGGTGCGCGAATGGCTTCGCAATTCCGTGATCGTTCGGAAGCTTGCGGAGCAGTCACGCGGTGGCAAGAAAGACGATTCGGGCGAGAGCGCTTGAGGCGGTCGTTTGCCGGACCAGAAAGAAAAATTCTCCGGAATATACTGCACAATTCTTGTGCAGCTCCGATTCCTGCGGCCTATCGAGTAGGCAATATCGTCAGGTCTTTGGTGCGCTGCGGTAATCTATTCACCGACTCAAACCCTTACGGCCGTTAAGGAGTTGGCACCCTTCTTGCGATTCCCAATGGGGCGTACGGCATCCAGCCGAAGCGCACGCGTCAACAGAGGGCTTTGCAATGTTCAATTCCACACTCGCGGTCGCCGAGCGACCGCTTTCCCGCCGGTGGCTTCTGACTGCCGCGACGGGACTAGCTTTGGGGCTTGCGGCGGCGTTCCCGGCCAAGGCCCAGGACACCATCAAGGTCGGAATCCTGCACTCGCTTTCCGGCACCATGGCGATCAGCGAGACCACGCTGAAGGACGTCATGCTGATGCTCATCGAAGAGCAGAACAAGAAAGGCGGTCTGCTTGGCAAGAAGCTCGAAGCGGTGGTGGTCGATCCGGCCTCCAATTGGCCGCTGTTCGCCGAGAAGGCCCGCGAGCTGATCTCCAAGGACAAGGTCGCCGCGGTGTTTGGCTGCTGGACGTCTGTGTCGCGTAAATCGGTTCTCCCGGTATTCAAGGAGCTCAACTCGATCCTGTTCTATCCGGTGCAGTACGAAGGCGAGGAGAGCGAGAAGAATGTGTTCTACACGGGCGCGGCGCCGAACCAGCAGGCGATCCCGGCCGTCGACTATTTGATGAAGGAAGAGAAGGTCGTGCGCTGGGTGCTGGAAGGCACCGACTACGTCTATCCGCGCACCACCAACAAGATTCTCGAAGCCTACCTCAAGGCCAAGGGCGTGAAGCCCGAAGACATCTCGATCAACTACACGCCGTTCGGCCATGCGGATTGGCAGACGCGCGTTGCCGCGATCAAGAAGTTCGGCTCCGAGGGTAAAAAGACCGCGGTCGTTTCCACCATCAATGGCGACGCCAACGTGCCCTTCTACAAGGAGCTCGGCAACCAGGGCCTCAAGGCCAAGGACATTCCGGTCGTCGCCTTCTCGGTCGGCGAAGAAGAGCTTGCCGGCATCGACACCAAGCCGCTGGTCGGCCATCTCGCCGCCTGGAACTACTTTCAGTCCATCGATACGCCGATCAACAAGGCCTTCATCGCAAAGTGGCAGGCCTTCACCAAGAACCCGAAGCGCGTCACCAATGATCCCATGGAGGCCCATGTGATCGGCTTCGCCATGTGGGTGAAAGCGGTGGAGGCGGTGAAAACGACTGACGCCACCAAGGTCATCGACGCATTGCCCGGCATTACCGCGCCGAATCTTACCGGCGGCACGTCCACCATGCTGCCAAACCATCACATCACCAAGCCGGTATTCATCGGCGAAGTGCGTGCTGATGGCCAGTTCGACGTGGTTTGGAAGTCCCCCGGCCTCGTCCCGGGCGATGCATGGTCCAAGGAGCTGCCTGGCTCGAAAGACCTCATCGGCGACTGGAAAACCCTTAAATGCGGAAACTACAATACTGTGACTAAGAAATGCGGCGGTGCCTGATTCCACCACTGCGAACGTGCTAAAAATGGGGGCGGCAGGTTACTGCTGCCTCCATCGTTATTAGGGTCCGAAATGTCCGCCTTCCTCAAACGTTGTGCTGTGCTCTTGTTCGCCTTTGCCGTGTTGCTCCTCGGTAGCCAATTGGGGCAGGCCGCGAGTTATGAGGAGGCACTCGATAAGTTTGCCGCCGATAGCTATGCCGAGACCGAGGAAGCCATCGCGGCCATTGCCGCAAGCGGTCATCCCATGGCCGCTCAGGTGCTCGACGCCTTGCAAAATACGCGGCTGCTCTACGACCCGGCCTCGCGCAAGGTTTTCATCAAGGGTTCCTCTGTCTCGCTGCTCGATGCCGCCACAGGCCAGCCCCTCGCGGGCGCGCCCGCCGATGCGCAGCCCGTGCGCGTCAACAACCGGCTTCGGCGCGTGATCGATGCAGCTCTCGGCGGTTTGACTCTGCTTTCATCCGATCCGGTCAAGCGGCTCGGAGCGGCTCTGGCCGTGTTCAAGTCACGCGAATCCAATGCGCTTCCCGCGCTCAATGCCGCGCTGGCCAAGGAGACCGATCCGAAGATCAAGCGCGCGCTCACCGATGCGCGTGCGGCTGTCGTGCTCAATTTCGCTGAGGCATCGGAATCCGACAAGCTTTCGGCGGTCGTGGTCATCCGTGCCCGCGGCGATCAGGATGCGGTTGGTCTGCTGGCGGGGCTGCCGTCGGACACGCCGGCAGCCGTTTCCCGCGCAGCCCAGGATGCGGTTACCGCCATCCAAAGCCAGCTCGCTATGTGGACAACGGTGCAGAATGCCTGGTACGGGCTCTCCCTCGGCTCGGTGTTGCTGCTCGCCGCGATCGGTCTTGCCATCACCTTTGGCGTGATGGGTGTCATCAACATGGCGCACGGCGAAATGGTCATGCTCGGCGCCTATGTGACGTTCGTGGTGCAGGAAATATTCCGCGCCAAATTCCCCGCGCTCGAGGACTATTCTCTCGTGTTTGCGGTCCCACTGGCTTTTGTGTTCGCCGGACTGGTCGGCATTCTGATCGAGCAAGGCATCATCCGGTTTCTCTACGGACGGCCGCTGGAAACGCTGCTTGCGACCTGGGGCCTCTCGCTCATCTTGCAACAATCCGTGCGCACGGCCTTCGGGCCGACCAACAAGGAGGTCAGCAATCCCACTTGGATGAGCGGCGCCTTCGAGCTTGGCCAGATCACCATCACCTACAATCGGCTATGGATCATCTGCTTCACGCTCGCGGTGTTCGTAGCTCTGCTCGGGCTTCTGCGCTGGACAAGGCTCGGCCTTGAAATGCGTGCCGTGACGCAAAATCGCGCCATGGCGGCCTCGATGGGCATCCGCACCGGCCGCGTCGATGCGCTCACCTTCGGACTTGGCTCCGGAATTGCGGGCATCGCCGGCGTCGCGCTTTCGCAGATCGACAACGTCAGCCCCAACCTCGGTCAGGGCTACATCATCGACAGCTTCATGGTGGTGGTGTTCGGCGGCGTCGGCAATCTTTGGGGCACGCTGGTTGGCGCGTTCACGCTCGGGATTGCGAATAAGTTTCTCGAACCGTTCGCAGGCGCCGTGCTCGGCAAGATCGCGATCCTCGTGCTCATCATCCTGTTCATTCAAAAGCGCCCGCGCGGATTGTTTGCCCTTAAAGGCAGAGCGATCGAATCATGATGATCCCCGGAGTAAGCCGCATCCTCGATCGCACGGCCTCGATATTTCTCGCCGTGGTCTTGGCGATCGCGATCGTGGTGCCGTTTTGCAATCTGCTGTTTCCGCCAACATCCCCGTTGCATGTGCCGACCTATCTGGTGTCGTTGTTTGGCAAATATGTTTGCTACGCGCTGCTCGCGCTCTCCATCGATCTCATCTGGGGCTATTGCGGCATCCTCTCGCTGGGTCACGGCGCATTCTTCGCGCTCGGAGGCTACGCCATGGGCATGTACCTCATGCGCCAGATTGGGACCCGCGGCGTCTATGCCGATCCGATCCTGCCGGATTTCATGGTGTTCCTGAATTGGCCGGAATTGCCGATCTATTGGTACGGGTTTCAGCACTTCGTCTATGCCGCGCTGATGATCCTGCTGGTGCCGGGCGCACTCGCCTTTGTGTTCGGCTGGTTTGCCTTCCGCAGCCGAGTCACCGGCGTCTATCTCTCGATCATCACCCAGGCCCTGACTTACGCGCTGCTGTTGGGATTTTTCCGCAATAATTTCGGCTTCGGCGGCAACAACGGACTGACCGACTTCAAGGACATCCTCGGCTTCAACGTGCAGTCCCCCGGCACGCGCGCCGCGCTGTTTTCCATTTCATGTCTGGCGCTGGCATTGGGATATTTGATTTGCCGTGCGCTGATCACGTCGAAATTCGGAAAAGTGCTGGTTGCCATCCGCGACGCCGAAGCGCGCGTGCGTTTCTTGGGCTACCGCGTAGAATCCTACAAGCTGTTCGTGTTCACGCTGTCGGCCTGCATGGCCGGCGTTGCCGGCGCGCTCTACGTGCCGCAGGTCGGCATCATCAACCCGAGCGAATTCTCGCCGGCGAATTCCATCGAGGTCGTGATCTGGGTCGCGGTCGGCGGCCGCGGCACGCTGATCGGGGCCGCCATCGGCGCCGTGCTGGTCAATTACGCCAAGACCACGTTCACCACCGGGATGCTGGCGCCATATTGGTTGTTCCTACTCGGCGGGCTGTTCATCGCGGTGACGCTGCTGCTCCCGCGCGGCATCGTCGGCACGGTGCAACACCTTTGGGCAACGCGAAAAAGACCGGCCGATAACGATGCGTCAGGTGTGTCCGAGCAAGCCCCCCGGCCGGCGGAGTAGTGAAATGAAAACACTCACCACAAATTCGCTGCTCTATCTCGACGGTGTGAACGTGTCGTTCGATGGCTTCCGCGCGCTCAACAATCTTTCGCTCGCAGTCGAGCCCGGTGAAATGCGCGCCATCATCGGCCCGAACGGCGCCGGCAAGACCACGATGATGGATGTGGTGACCGGTAAGACCCGTCCCGACGGCGGCGATGTGTACTTCGAAGGCATACATGATCTTTCCAAACTCGATGAAACACAAATCGCAACGCTGGGCATTGGACGCAAGTTTCAAAAACCGACCGTGTTCGAGATGCATACGGTCGAGGACAACCTCGCCCTCGCGCTCAAGAACGATCGGCGCTTCCAAGCGACGTTGAAATGGCACGAAAGCAGCGCGGAGAAAGACCGCATCGATGGCATCCTCGAAACCATCCGCCTGAACTCCCAGCGAAATAGCCTCGCCAGCAGCCTCTCGCACGGCCAGAAGCAGTGGCTCGAAATCGGCATGCTGCTGGCGCAAGAACCAAAACTTCTCCTGGTGGATGAACCGGTCGCCGGCATGACCGACGCCGAGACGCGCCAGACCGTGGAGCTGCTCAAAGAAATCAATCGCGATCGCACGATCGTCGTGGTCGAGCATGATATGACCTTCGTGCGCGATCTCGACGTGCGCGTGACCGTGCTGCATGAAGGTTCGGTGATTGCGGAGGGTTCGATCGATCAGGTTTCGACCAACGAGCGCGTGATCGAGGTTTATCTGGGACGCTAGGAATACTCCCTCATCCTTCGAGACGCGAGCTTTGCTCGCTCCTCAGGATGAGGGCTACGGATTGAAAAAAGAAACCTCATCCTGAGGAGGCCCGAAGGGCCGTCTCGAAGGATGAGGTGACGAAACGAGATCGAACGATGCTCGAAGTAAACTCCATTGATCTTCACTATGGCGCTGCGCAGGCGTTGCGCGGGGTGTCGCTCAAGGCCGAACTCGGCGAGGTGACCTGCGTGCTCGGCCGCAACGGTGTTGGCAAGACGAGCCTTTTGGGCGCGATTTCCGGCCAGCATCCCGTGAGCGCGGGCTCGATCATCTGGGAAGGGACCAATCTCGCCGGGCTCAAGTCGTATGAGCGCGCGCGGCGCGGCATCGCCTATGTGCCGCAAGGCCGCGAGATATTCCCGCTGCTCACGGTCGAGGAAAATCTCAAAACTGGCTTTGCGCCGCTCAAGCGCCGGGATCAGCAGATTCCGGACGATGTGTTCAAGCTTTTCCCGGTGCTCAAAAGCATGTTGCGCCGGCGCGGCGGCGATCTTTCTGGCGGCCAGCAGCAACAGCTCGCGATCGGCCGCGCGCTCGTGATGCGGCCCCGGCTTCTGTTGCTCGACGAGCCGACCGAAGGCATCCAGCCCTCGATCATCAAGGATATCGGGCGCGCGATCGGCTATCTGCGCTCGCTTAAAGAAATGGCGATCATTCTGGTCGAGCAATATCTCGATTTCGCGCAGGAACTTGGCGACCGTTTTTCCGTCGTGGATCGCGGCGCAGTCGTGTACGCTTCCAATCGGGCCGAGCTGGACGAAAAGGCGCTCAAGCAAGCGATTTCGTTGTAACTTTTCCGTCCTCTGCAGTTGAGTATTCGAAGCAGCCGCATGAAAGACGATGTCCTTAAATCCACCGTCGCGACGAAGCGTGCGGGCATATTCGCGGCCAATCGTTCCATCGGCGGCATCAAACTTTCGGTCGACGTGCGGGACGGCATCACGCGTCGCAAGCGTGTCGCCGAAGACGGCCCCTTGCGCGTGCGCTTTCCAACCCCGCAAGCAGCCGACCTCGAAGCCGTCATCGTCAACACGGCCGGCGGCATTGCCGGTGGCGATCGTCACGCGCTGGATATTTCCGCGCAAGAGAACGCACAGCTCACCGTCACCACGGCCGCAGCCGAAAAAGTCTACCGCGCACTCGGGCCCGCGGCCGAAATCGAAATCAAATTGAATGTTGCCGCAGGTGCGCGCCTGTCGTGGCTGCCGCAGGAGACGATCCTGTTCGATCGATGCCGGCTTTCTCGCCGCATCGATGTCGAGCTTGAGCGTCATGCCACGCTGATCATGGCCGAGATGGTGGTGTTTGGACGCTCCGCCATGGGCGAGGCCGTGGACACGGGCTCTTTCACCGATCGCTGGCGCGCGCGCCGCGACGGCCGTTTGCTGTTCGCCGAAACCGTCAGGCTCGACGGCGCGGTGGCGGAAATGCTTGCCGAACCGGCGGTTGCAAGAGGCGGCATCGCGATTGCGACCGTACTTGTCGTGCCGGCGGATGACGCGATGGTCGCGCGCGTGCGCGCGATCAGTGGCGAATTCAGCGGGGAAGTCGGGATCTCGGCCTGGAATGGCCTTGCGGTGGCGCGGCTCTGCGCCAAGGATGGCGCGAGCTTGCGTCATGATCTCACCTGCGTGCTGACCTCGCTCGGTGCATCGTTGCCGCGCATTTGGCTCAACTAGCAAAATGTTACTAAAGGACGTGTGATGAATCTCACGCCGCGGGAAAAGGACAAACTGCTGATCGCCATGGCGGCGATGGTGGCGCGCCGGCGCCTTGAGCGCGGCGTCAAGCTTAATCATCCCGAGGCGGTCGCGCTCATTTCGGATTTCCTCTTGGAGGGCGCGCGCGATGGCAAGACCGTCGCGCAATTAATGGAGTCCGGCGCGCACGTAATCACGCGCAAGCAGGTGATGGATGGCATACCCGAGATGATTCCCGAAATTCAGGTCGAGGCGACTTTTCCCGACGGCACAAAGCTTGTCACAGTCCATGAGCCGATACGATGATTCTTCCCTCTCCCCTTGTGGGAGAGGGTGCCGAGGACCGAAGGTCCGAGGCGGGTGAGGGGTTTCTTCCCTGACCGAGCGAAGTCAAGCGACCCCTCACCCGGCTCGCTTCGCTCGCCACCCTCTCCCACAAGGGGAGAGGGTTACGGAGTGCGTGCCCATGATCCCCGGCGAATTCTTCATCAAGAAAGGCGAGATCGAGCTTAACAAGGGCCGAAAAACTTTAACGCTGAAGGTCGCCAACACCGGCGACCGGCCCATTCAAGTCGGCTCGCATTACCATTTCTTTGAGACCAACCCGGCGCTGCAATTCGATCGCAAGAAAGCGCGCGGCATGCGGCTCAATATCGCGGCCGGTACGGCCGTGCGCTTCGAGCCCGGCCAAAGCCGCAACGTGACGCTCGTCGCGTTCGCCGGCGGCCGAAAAGCCTACGGCTTCCGCGGCGATGTGATGGGAAAACTCTGAAAGGACGGCGATGAAACAAACCTACATCGGCGGCTGTCAGTGCGGAAATGTGCGCTACGAAGTGGCGCTTGAATTGGGCGAAGTGATGTCCTGCAATTGTTCGCGGTGCGAAAAGTGGGGCTCGCTGCTGGCCTTCGTTCCCGCGTCCGATTTCAAACTTGTGTCCGGCGAAGCAGCCATGACCGACTACCAGTTCAACAAGCACAACATCCATCACCTGTTTTGCTCGACCTGTGGAATCCAGTCGTTCGGGCGGGGCAAGCGGCCCGATGGCAAGGAAATGGTGGCGATCAACGTGCGTTGTCTCGACGGCGTCGAGGTCGATTCGCTGAAGGTGAAGAAATTCGACGGCCGCAGCCTGTGAGAAGAATCCCATGTCCGTAAAGATCAAACGCACCGTCTACGCCGACATGTTCGGCCCCACCAAGGGCGATCGCGTGCGGCTCGCCGACACCAATCTCATCATCGAGGTGGAGAAAGATTTCACCATTTATGGCGAGGAAGTGAAATTCGGCGGCGGCAAGGTGATCCGCGACGGCATGGGCCAAAGTCAGCTCACCAACAAGCAGGGCGCCGTCGACACCGTCATTACCAATGCGCTCATCCTCGACCATTGGGGCATCGTCAAAGCCGACGTCGGCATCAAGAACGGCCGCGTCTTCGGTATCGGAAAAGCCGGCAATCCGGACATCCAGCCCGGCGTGACCATCGTTATCGGCCCGGGCACTGAAGTCATCGCGGGTGAGGGGAAAATCCTCACCGCCGGCGGCTTCGACACGCACATCCATTTCATCTGTCCTCAACAGGTCGACGAGGCGCTGATGTCGGGCGTGACCTCGCTGCTCGGCGGCGGCACCGGCCCGGCCGCGGGCACGAATGCCACCACCTGTACGCCCGGCCCCTGGCACATGGCGCGCATGATCCAGGCGGCGGATGCGTTCCCGGTCAATCTCGGCTTTGCCGGCAAGGGCAACGCCTCGCGTCCCGCAGCGCTTGAGGAAATGGTCGAGGCCGGCGCCTGCGCTCTGAAGCTGCACGAGGACTGGGGCACGACGCCCGCCGCCATCGATTGCTGTCTGTCGGTCGCAGACGAGTACGACGTGCAGGTGATGATCCACACCGACACGCTGAACGAAAGCGGCTTCGTCGAAGACACCATCAAAGCCTTCAAGGGCCGCACCATCCACGCCTTTCATACCGAAGGCGCAGGCGGCGGCCACGCGCCCGACATCATCAAGGTTGCCGGATTGAGGAACGTCCTGCCGTCCTCGACCAACCCGACGCGGCCTTTCACCAAGAACACCATCGACGAACATCTCGACATGCTGATGGTGTGCCACCACCTCGACCCGTCGATCGCCGAGGATCTGGCCTTTGCCGAAAGCCGCATCAGGAAAGAGACCATTGCCGCCGAGGACGTTCTCCACGATCTCGGCGCTCTCTCCATGATGTCGTCCGACAGTCAGGCCATGGGCCGGCTCGGCGAAGTCATCATTCGCACCTGGCAGACGGCCGACAAAATGAAAAAGCAGCGCGGCCGCCTCAAAGCGGAGAAGGGCGACAACGACAACGTGCGCGTCAAACGCTATGTCGCCAAATACACAATCAATCCGGCCATCACCCATGGCGTATCGAAACACATCGGCTCGGTGGAAAAAGGCAAGCTCGCGGACCTGGTGCTGTGGTCGCCCGCATTCTTCGGCGTCAAGCCCGACATGGTGATCAAGGGCGGCTCGATCGTGGCGGCGCTGATGGGCGATCCGAATGCTTCGATACCGACGCCGCAGCCGGTGCACTATCGGCATATGTTCGGCGCGTTCGGCCGCGCGCTCACCGCAAGTTCGGTGGTGTTCGCTTCGAAGGCTGCGGTGAAGTCCGGACTCGGAAAGCAACTTGGGATTCAGAAAGAACTCGTTGCCGTCGAAAACACCCGCGGCGGCATCTCCAAGAAAAGCATGATCCACAATAATGCCACGCCGAAGATCGACGTGGACCCTGAGACCTACGAAGTGCGCGCTAATGGCGAGCTGTTGACCTGCGCGCCTGCCGAGGTATTGCCGATGGCGCAGCGCTATTTCCTCTTTTGATCTGGGCCTGCGTGTGAGCCGGAGTATCCGAGTATGAAAAGTGCGTTCGCGATAGTTCCGGCCGGCCAATGGGACAAATCAACCGCCGTCGATTTTGTGACGCTCGATTCAAGCGAACGCCATCGCCGGCGCGTGGTGCTGATCGCCGAACGCGGGCTCGCGTTTCTGCTCGATTTGCCGCATGCGACGATGCTGCGCGACGGCGATGGCCTCATGCTCGATGATGGCGCGATCGTCCGGGTGGCCGGCAAGCCGGAACCTCTGGTGGAGATTTCGGCAGCAAACATGAGCGATCTGGTGCGGATCTCCTGGCACATCGGCAATCGTCACGCCGACGTTCAAATCGTCGGAGATAAATTGCGCATCCAGCGCGATCATGTGCTCGAAGAAATGCTGCATGGCCTCGGGGCTCGGCTTTCGCACATCAATGCGCCGTTCGATCCGGAATCTGGCGCCTACGAACATCACGCGCACGACGGTCACGATCATGGCGCGTAAGCGAATAAGTATGCCGCGATTGAAAAAAGCCGGCGCCGTACTTCACCTCTCCCCTGTGGGGAGAGGTCGGCCGAGCGCAGCGAGGCCGGGTGAGGGGGGATCGAACTCAATGTCGACTCCGAGGCCCCCTCACCCTAACCCTCTCCCCAATGGGGAGAGGGAACAGGCTGTCATTGGTGGCACCCTCGGTTCTTCCGCGCTCTATCGGCTCATGGCGTGGTTGTCGCCGGCTTTTCCCATCGGGGCGTTCTCCTATTCGAGCGGCATCGAATGGGCGATCGAGGCCGGGGACATTACGGATTCCGCCACGCTCAGGCGCTGGCTCGCGGTGATGCTCGGGCGAGGCAGCGGCTTTTGCGATGCCGTGTTCCTCGTTCATGCCCATCGCGCCATCGTGGAAAAGGACGACGCATTGCTGGGTGAGGTCGCTGAACTGGCCGCAGCCTTCGCGCCGTCCAAAGAAAGATTCCTGGAGACCACCGCGCAAGGTCAGGCTTTCCTTGCGACCGCGCGCGAAGCGTGGCCGTGCCGGGCGCTCGATCGGTTCCTCAAAGTCTGGGATGGTCCGGTCGCATTGCCGGTCGCGGTTGGCGTTGCCTGCGCCGGACACGGCGTGCCGCTCGCGCCCGCCACGCACGCCTATCTCCAGGCGTTTGTTGCAAATCTCATTTCCGCCGGCGTACGCCTCGTCCCCCTCGGCCAGACTGAGGGCCAGCGCATGATCGCAGCGCTTGAGCACGACATCGCCGCAACCGCCCGGCGCGCGCTGTCAGCGCCGCTTGACGATGCCGGCACCTCGGCGTTTCGTGTCGACCTTGCGAGCATGCATCACGAGACGCAATACACCAGACTGTTCCGAAGTTGAGTTTGACAAAGTCATGGCGGTCCAAATGAAAAAATCTCACGGCCCCCTGCGTGTCGGCATCGGCGGTCCGGTCGGCTCGGGCAAAACCGCGTTGATGGATGCGTTGTGCAAGCGCATGCGCGATCGCTATGAGATTGCGGCGATCACCAACGACATCTACACCAAATGGGATGCGGAATATCTCGTGCGCTCAGGCGCGCTTGCACCCGAACGCATCGCGGGCGTCGAGACCGGCGGTTGCCCGCACACCGCAATTCGCGAGGACGCATCGATCAATCTCGCCGCCGTAGCCGACATGCGCCGTAAATTTCCCGATCTTGATCTTATTCTGATTGAATCCGGCGGCGACAATCTGGCCGCGACCTTCTCGCCCGAACTGGCAGATTTGACAATCTATGTCATCGACGTCGCGGCCGGCGACAAAATTCCATCCAAGGGCGGGCCTGGCATCACGCGCTCAGATCTCCTTGTCATCAACAAGGTCGATCTTGCGCCGTATGTCGGCGCGTCGCTCGAAGTGATGGAGCGCGATGCCAAACGAATGCGCATCGCGCGCCCGTTTTATTTCAGCAATCTTCGCAGCGGGCAGGGCGTGGATCAGATCATCCGCTTTGTCGAAGACAAAGGCGGGCTTGGCCAGAAAAAATAATCAGGCTAACGCCGCGCGCTCCGTCAAGCAACTTTCGCCGTGCGTTTGAGCGGATACGCCGCGCTTTCGTAAAGCGCGTTGATTTCGTGAAATCCGAACCGCGCCTCGTTGACCTCAAGGTATGATCCGAGCAACGCGGGTTCCGGCAATTCCTCGACGGCGAAGCGCAGCGCTTCGGACGCCGTGTCGAAACGCTTGTAAGCGAAAAAGCTTTTGCCCTTCCGGTTTCCGCTCGGAAACAGCTCCGCCGGAGCCGTGAAATCGAATCCGGTAAGATCCTGCATTTGCCTGCGCGCCTGGTCGCGGACGCGGTTGATCGCTGAAACTTCGTGCGGCATTTGGAACTCCTTACAGACAGCACAATTGGGGCCGGAGTAAAAAAATAATCTGAACGTGAACCATTCAAACCATGCACATATGTGGCGTTTTTTGACATCGATTTCAAGGGAGCTCAAATCAGATATTTCATCGATTCGCGCTATTTGTGTCATATTGTTCTTGTAATGATCCCGCGTTGGGCCGATAACACTACGATATTACTCAAGATATCAAATCCGCTGAGATTTGGTTTTGGTGAGGCGCGCCGGGCGGTTCATCGATCGAAATGATCACCATAGATCCGACCGGCCTTGAGAACGCGCAACTGCGCGACGCCGGCATCACAAGCGTCGAATCCGAGCCGGCCCGCTAAGTTTAAGGACAACTCATGTCGCACAAATTCACAGTAGGCCAAGCCGTCGCGCTCGCTCCGGGCGTGCTGCGTTACGCCGCCACCGGCGAATATGAAATTCGTTGTCTCGTGCCCGCACCCGACAGCGATCCGAAAGACCCGCGCTACCGCATCAAGAATATTGCTGAGAAGCACGAGCGTGTGGCCTGCGAAAGCGAGCTGACCCCGTCAAGACGGACCGATCCCGCCTTCTCCTGACGCCGCCATTGCCGGCGACCAAAAAGGCTTGGCGCATCGCATCATGACATTGAGCTTTCCAAATCAAAGTCGCAGTTATGACTCGACCCGTCACGCTGTCCGGTTTTGGGGATATGACAAAGCGATGGAAGCCTCGTTCTATGTCATGGCGGATGCATTGCGCCGCCTTCAACCGGGCACGCCGATCGACGAAGCCGGCCTCTTGAATGCCTTCGATTTGAATCGCGACTTGATTTGCTCGACCGCGGCGAAGGTTTTTGCGCGCGGTAACAGGGGCTCATACGATTTGGTCAGTTCCGACTTCTGACCGCGACGGACGCTTGGGCGGCGCGCGTCAAAAGAAAGTCGTAAAATTGAATGCCCAGAGAAATAATCCAAAAAGAACGAGCATAACCATGCCGACTGCGTGCAGTCCGTATGGTCCGACCAGCGTCCTTGAGGTGACTGACATTTTGACTGTTCGCCTGTCCCATGAAGTGCATTGTGAATTGTTACGCAATATATGACCAATACACGCTCGCAGATAACCACCCGAAATACTATCAGGATTTGAACATTCGCAGTCCACGGCAGGCGGCAAACTGAAGTATGTCTAGCCGCCGAGGAACGCAATCCGAGGAGCAGACGATGATCGTCAATCGCGACAATGCGCTCGAAAACATTGCCTACGAGCTTTTCACACATATCGCGTTTGTCGAGAAGAAGGCGATCGCGCCTGGTCAAACCGGCGATCTGCCGACCAAATCGTGGATCCTTGAAACGTACACCGAGTGCCTCAAAGCCGTGCAAGCGCCGCAGCCCGCTGGAAGAATGTGAGCCGCTACGGTGGCGAAGATCGGTACGACTAAGACTGCAGCTTGTTGTTTTGTTCCAACAGCTCGATCAGGCGTCCGAGTTTCTTGTCGATTTGACCCATGTGATACGCCGCGAATTCACCGGCATAGGCCGCTCGATGTTCCGCGCTTTGCGTTTGCTCGTCGCGGATCATCGGCATGAAATCGGCTTGAAAAAACACGTCGTATTTTCCGCGTTGCCCGGGAACGGCGTCGCCAGCCATGTCGCTCTCCTGATGTGGTTTTGAGTTAATTCATTGCAAATCGTAATCCGAACATGTGAACAAAGGCTTAGATCGCGACCCCGGCATATATCGTCAATTGATGCCTTGATACGAACACACGTCCATGCCATATGAGGGACGCGGCCCGAGGGTCGCTTAAGCGAGCTGCGTGTAGATCTCCGTTAAACGACGTCTGGCTCGCCCCTTCATTATTCACTGACAACCCATTTCACGCTGGGGTGTCCACCCCAACAGCGACAGCTGTCCGTTCGCGAATCGCGCGGCGGCGGCTCATCGCACGACTGAAAGATTCTTCATTGACCTCTTTTCTTGAATTCGGCCTTGCCGAACCCATCACACGCGCTCTCGCAGAAGAAAAATACACCGTACCCACGCCAATCCAGATCCAGACCATTCCGGTTGCGTTATCGCGCCGCGACGTGATCGGAATTGCACAAACCGGCACCGGCAAGACCGCGGCATTCGCGCTGCCGATCCTGCACCAGCTCTTCACCGAACGCCGCCAAATGGAGCGCAAAGCTTGCCGCGTGCTCGTGCTCTGCCCGACGCGCGAACTCGCAGGCCAAGTCCTCGACAGCTTCAAGGCCTATGGCCGCCATGTTCGCATCAGCTCAGCGCTGGCGATCGGCGGCGTACCGATGGGCCGGCAAGTCCGCAGCTTGATGAACGGCATCGACGTTCTGGTCGCGACGCCGGGACGCCTGCTTGATCTCGTTCGCAGCAACGCGCTGCGTCTCGGCCAGGTCGAATTCCTCGTGCTCGATGAAGCCGACAGGATGCTCGACATGGGCTTCATCCACGACATTCGCCAAATCGTCGCGAAGCTTCCCGCCCAGCGGCAAACGCTATTCTTCTCCGCGACCATGCCGGCCGCCATCGCCGAGCTTGCAAGCAAAATGCTTCGCGATCCCGCCAGGGTCGCCGTGAGCCCGGCCGCATCGACGGTTGAACGCGTTGAGCAACGTCTCATCCATGTCGACCGCAATGCCAAGCCCTCTATTCTTGCAGACCTCTTAAAGCGTGAACCGGTCAACCGCGCGCTCATTTTCACCCGCACCAAGCGGGGCGCGGACAAGGTGGTGCGCGGCCTTGTCAAAGCCGGCATTGCCGCCGAAGCGATCCACGGCAACAAGTCGCAGAACCAGCGCGACCGCGTGCTTTTAGCCTTTCGCAAAGGCGACGTGCGCACGCTTGTCGCGACGGATATCGCGGCACGCGGCATCGATGTTGACGGCATCAGCCATGTCGTGAATTTCGACATGCCGAACATCCCGGAAACATACGTGCATCGCATCGGCCGCACCGCACGCGCGGGAGCCGATGGTGTGGCGATTTCGCTTTGCGATGGAGAAGAGAAAGCTTATCTGCGCGATATCGAGAAGCTCATCCGCATGACAATTCCTGCGAAGCGCATGCAGGCCGTGCCGCAACAAGAGACGCCGCACGCACCACAGCACGCTCCGCAAGAGGCTGCCCAAGATCTCCAGACACAGCCTGCCGCGCGTCCGCAGAGTAACCAGCCGCATCGGAACGGTTCGCTCCGTCCGCACGACGGCGCGCGCAAGCAACATGGTCATCAGCACCGCCAGCAAAACGGCACAAGCCCGGGTCAAAACCAGCAACACAGTCGCAAAGATGGCGAACGCAGCCATCAGCATCGGCAGCATAGCCGGCAAGATGGTGCGCCCCGCGATCAAAACCAGCAGCATAACCGGCAAGACGGCGAGCGCCGCCATCAACACCAGCAGCACAGCCGGCAAGACCAGCACAAGCGGCCGCCGGACGCTGCACGTGACGCGACGCGGGAGGCCGACGGCAATATCGCTGGCGTCGCATTCCTCAATCGCGATGCGAAATCCAAGCGTAATTCCGATCGGCGCTGGTCGCGCTGAACACTTCACAGAAGGAATAAGACATTGCAGGTATTGGTCCGCGACAACAACGTTGAGCAAGCTCTCAGAGTTTTGAAAAAGAAGATGCAGCGCGAAGGCGTGTTTCGCGAGATGAAGCAGCGGCGCTACTACGAGAAGCCCTCCGAGCGGTCGGTGCGCGAAAGGGCCGAGGCGATCCGCCGCGCGCGCAAGCAGGCCCGCAAGGTGGCGCAGCGCGAAGGCCTCATCGCCGATCCGAAGAAGAAGAAGGAACTCGCCGCGAAGGCGGCCATGAAGCGCCCGGGAATGGGCGGCGGTACGGGTGGTGGAATGGGTGGTGGCGGAATGGGCGGCGGGCGCCCGCCGCAGCGCTACTGAGAACCGCGACTAAACCTAGGTCTTTGCTTGCGCCTGCGCCTTGACCGGCCAGCAGGCGGCATAGCCCACGTCCGTGAGGATGTAGCGGTAGCGGTCGCGCACATGCAGCGTGATCCACTTGTTCGCCACCGCCGAATTGATGCCGCGCTGAAAATCGCTATCGCGCACGTCGAAAAAATTATTGCGCCGAAGGATGCCGTTCGCAGGTGTCTTGTTCCGCATGAAAACGCCGAGGATTTGGCGACCTGCCTCTTCGTCAGACAACGCGTTTGCCATGGGAGTTCCTATTCTTGAGGGGGCGCACGTGACATACGCCAAGTGCTCGCACGATGAAAGTCCCGCCGCGATCTTTACCAACTTCTCGCCTGCAATGCATCATCTCACAGACGAAGCTCAATAGGTGAGTTTGTCCATCAGTCGCGCCAGGGCCTCTTTTCCGGCCACATGAGCCGTTCCCCGGGATTGAAAAAAAGTGGTCGAGCGCTCGACCGGCATTTGCTTGCCGGCACAATAGATTTCCCATTTCCATGGAGTAGGCGGCCCGCCACGCAGTTTCACCACAACGGAATAGTCATCGGGGTCAAAATCGCTGCGCATGCCAAACTATGCGCTCGATGGGCTTCAATTGCCAGTGCAAATCCCGCGCCGCAACATCGGCGCGGCTTGTCGTGGCCTGTTTTCCTCGACTTCCCCGCTGTGCGGTCTCGCACACCAATTCTTGGATTCTTGCGAATTTTGTTTGCCGCTGATGCATCGATGCAACAGTCGCTGTTGAAAAGCCATCGCGCGCGCGCGTGAATGTGCGCTAGGTCAGTGCGCCGGCTTCGGAAATGCCCGCTTCGACTTTGACGGACCTTCGCGAAAACAGCGCGATGAGGACCGGCAACGTGATCAGGATGACAATCGGCGCAAGCATCATGCCGCCCACGACGACAATGGCGAGCGGCTTTTGCACCTGCGAACCGATCCCGGTGGAAAGCGCGGCCGGCAGTAATCCAACGCCCGCGATTACGCAGGTCATCAGCACGGGGCGCATCTGAAGTTCGCCGGTGCGCAGCACGGCCCGCGTACGGTCGAGGCCGGATTCAATGAGCTGGTTGTACTGCGACAGGATGATGATGCCGTCCCTAACAGAGATACCGAACAGCGCAATGAACCCGATGGCTGCCGACACGCTAAACGGAACGCCGGTCAACAGCAGCGCGAAAATTCCGCCGACGACAGCCATCGGAATGACGCTCATCGCGAGCAGCGTATCCGGCACTGAGCCGAAGTTGATCCACAGCAGCAGCGCGATCAACCCGAGGCTCACCGAAACGACGACCGTAAGCCGCGCAATCGCGTCTTGCAGATTGCCGAATTCACCCACCCATTCGAGCCGCGAGCCCACGGGCAACGGAACGCGCTCGACAATCTTCTGCTGTGCCTCCTGGATGGCGCCGCCGAGATCGCGATCGCGTACGCTGAACTTGATCGGCAGATAGCGCTCCTGCCGCTCGCGATAGATGTACGAAGCACCGGAAACCAGTCGCACCGTCGCGACTTCGCTCAACGGAATCTGCGTAATCCCATTTGGACCCTGCGCGCCAATGTGCAAGTTCTGAATGGCGTCGGCGCTCTGCCGGAATTGCGGCGCGAGCCGCACGACGATGGGAAAATGCCGGTCGCTCCCGGGCTCGTAGATGTCGCCCGCCGAATCTCCGCCGATGGCGACGCGAATGGTCGCGTTGATATCGCCCGGCGTGAGCCCATAACGCGCCGCGCGCGCACGGTCGATGTCGATTTGAACCGTCGGCTGACCGAGCGAAGTGAACACCGCCAGATCGGCAATGCCCGGCACGGTCGAGAGCACCGCTTTGATCTTGTTGGCTGTGTCGAACAGCGACTTGAGATCGTTACCGAACAGCTTGATAGAATTCTCGCCTTTGACGCCGGACACCGCCTCGGCGACATTGTCCTGCAGGTATTGCGAGAAGTTGAATTCGACGCCCGGAAACTCGGATTGCAGACGCGCGACGATCTTGTTCGTGAGTTCGTCTTTGCTCACGCCCGACGGCCACTGATCGGTGGGCTTGAGCGGCGCAAAGAATTCCGCATTGAAGGAACCGGCGGCATCGGTTCCGTCGTCCGGCCGTCCGTGCTGCGACACCACGGTTTCGACTTCCGGGAATTCGCGAATGACGTTGCGCATGCGGTTGACATAGCCGTTGCCTTCGTCGAGTGAAATCGTTGACGGCATTGTGGCGCGAATCCAAAGATTGCCCTCTTCCAATTTTGGGAGGAACTCTAACCCCAACGAGCGAATCGCCAGAATTGAAACCGCAAGCAATATAAGTGCACCGGAAAAAATCTGAATCTTGTTGGCAATTGCGTAGCGCAATGCCGGCGTATAAAGATCGTGCAGTTTGCGCACCACCCATGTCTCGGTTTCGCGCACGTGCTCGGGCAGCTACACGGCGCTCAGCGCCGGCGTCACCGTGAAAGTCGCGATCAGTCCGCCCGCCAAGGCGTACGCATAAGTTTTAGCCATCGGGCCGAAGATGTGGCCCTCCACGCCGCTGAGCGTGAACAGCGGAATAAAGCCTGCGATGATGATGCCGGCGGCAAAAAAGATCGATCGGTTCACGTCAAGTCCTGCCTGGAAAACGGCCAGCAACTTGCCGCTGAACTCGCTTGCCGGCACGGTCGCCACGGCCGGCGTTTGATCGGAGGATTCTCCAATCTGCCCGAGGCGGCGGAAGATGCTTTCGACCATGATCACGGTGGCATCGACGATCAGGCCAAAATCGATGGCTCCGACCGAGAGCAGATTGGCCGATTCCCCGCGCAACACCAGAATGCCGATCGCGAAAAACAGCGCGAATGGGATCGTCGCGCCGACAATGATGGCGCTGCGAAGGTTTCCCAAAAACACCCATTGCAGCAGAAAAATCAGCGCAATGCCGATTGCCATATTATGCAGCACTGTACGCGTTGTAATGTCGATGAGGTCCTTGCGGTCGTAGATGCGCTCGATCCTCACTCCCGGCGGCAGAATGCTCGAATCGTTGATACGCTCGAGCTCGCGTTCGACGCGACGGATCGTGGACATGCTTTGCTCGCCACGCCGCATCAGGACGATGCCTTGCACAATGTCGTCGACGTCGTCTTTTCCCGCGATGCCAAGACGCGGCTGAAAACCGACGCTGACTTTGGCAACGTCCTTCACCAGCACGGGATTGCCGCCGCTCTGCGTCAGCATCGTATTGTTGAGGTCGTCCATGGAGCGGATGAGGCCGACCCCGCGAACGACCGCGGCTTGCGGCCCGATATTGACGGTGTTGCCGCCCACATTGATGTTGCTGTTGTTGAGCGCCTGCAGCACTTGGGAGAGCGTCAGCCCATAGGCGATGAGTTTGTTGAAATCGACCTGCAGCTCGAAGGTCTTGATCTTGCCGCCCCAGCCGGTGACGTCGATCACGCCGGGCACCGCGCGAAACCGCCGCTGCAGCACCCAATCCTGCAGCGTCTTGAGATCGAGCACGCTATAGCCGGGTGGTCCGACCAGCTTGTATCGGAAAATCTCGCCGATTGGACTCACCGGCGAAATTTGCGGCTGCGCATTGTTCGGCAGCATTGGAAGTTGCGATAGCCGGTTGAGCACCTGTTGCAGTGCTTCTTCATAGGTAAAATCAAAACTGAATTGCAGCTTGATGTCCGACAGACCGTAAAGCGAAATCGTCCTGATCGACGTCAGATTTTTCAGCGCTGCCGTCTGCGCTTCGATGGGAATGGTGATGTAGCGCTCGATCTCTTCGGCCGAGAGTCCGGGGCTCTGCGTCACCACATCGACCATCGGCGGCGTGGGATCGGGATAGGCTTCGATGTTGAGCTGGCGAAATGCAAAGAGTCCGCCCACGAACATCATGATGTAGAGCACGAGCATCAGCACGCGATGCTTGAGTGCAAATGCAATGAGCGCATTCATGAAACGCTTCTTCTTATTTCGCGGCCTGGCCTAGCTGCCGATGGCCGCCCGGTCGATGAACAGACTGCCCTTGGTGACGACCTCCTCGCCTAGTTTGAGACCGTCGAGCACCTGCACCATTCCGCCGTCGGTGACGCCCGGGGTGATTCTGCGCAATACCAGCGTGTGGTCCTTGGCCGCGACCCAAACGCGGGCCGCGTCGCCTTCGTAAATCACCGCATCGCGCGGCACAGCCGAAGCCAAGTCTCCCTCATCGGTGAAAATGCTCACGGTCGAAAACATTTCCGGCTTGAGCTCGCCATGCGGATTTGGAATCGTCGCACGAACCATCAGACGCCGCGTGGTCGGGTCCAAGGTTGCCGCGATGTAGGTGATGTTTCCCCGGAACACCTCGTTTGGATGCGTCAGCACGATAAAATTGATCTGCTGGTCGAGATGAATCTTCGAAGCCTCGGTTTCCCGCACATAGGCGACCAGCCAGACCGTGGAGAGATCGCCGACCACGAACACCGGGTCGCTCGCACCTGCGTTCACATACTGGCCGGGTCCGATTTTGCGCTGCACGACAGTTCCCGCAATCGGCGCGAAGATCGGCGTTTCGGCGGTGATTTTTCCCGTCTCCTCGAAGGCGGCTATCTCATCGTTCGTTTTGCCCAGAATGCGCAGCCGATTTCGCCCGGCCTCGAGTGCGGTTTCCGCTGATCGCACATCATTTTGCGCGGCGTTCAGCCCCGCCTGCGCCAGTTCCAGCTCGCGCAGCGCCACTGCTTTGTCGTTGTAGAGATCGCGGTGCCGCTTCTCGACGATTTCCGCAAGTTTGAGCTGCGCGCGCGCCTTATTCATCGTCGTGAGCGTGACGATGAAATCATTCTGCGCCTGCACCATGTCGGCTGCTTCGATGACAAACAAGACCTGGCCGCGTTCAACCGTGTCGCCTGGCTTGACCAGCAGCTTCGTCACGCGGCCGGAATAGGGCGAAAAAATCAGCGTCGAACGGTCCTCGTTCACCGCGACTTTTCCCTCCGTCACATGCTCGGATCGGAACACGCGTTGCGTCACCGGCACGACCGTGAACGTTGTCCACTGGGCTTGCGTGGGTGCGAACGTGCCTTCCAATGGTTTGGCGTGGTTTGCAGATTCATTGTGCTCATTCGTGGAGCGCCCGACAATGCTCACGACCAGCAACACCGCCGCCACGCTCGCGGCGACTATGGCAATTAAAACGAGGGGCTTGCCTCTGTACGCCCTTCTCAGATGCGAAAGGGTGGCGACGATTCTGCGCAATTGGAGGCTCGCAAAATCTTGTGCAAGCCCGCTCAACGCCCGCCGGCTTTTATCGAATTCCGCCTGCAACGCTTCAGCCACAGCATTCTTCATACGATAAAAACTCCACAAGTGGCGGGCGTTCGTCAAAAATCGAAGCCTGTGGTATTTAGGCGTTGTTGCTTACAACAGCCTTACGTCGCCGCTGTTTTGCAACTCTCACAGTTGCCTCCGTCATCGTTGCATGGCTTAAAAAGTGCTAGCTATACAACGCGTTGACTTTGACTGACGGGATTGCGCGAGCATGCGGTTGCTCATCGTCGAAGATAGTGAAGAGCTTGCCCAGCTTTTGGCCAATGGACTCAAAAGCGCTGGCTACGACAGCGATGTCTTGCTGACCGCGAGCGACGCGCGCGCGGCCTTGTCAACGACGCGCTATGCGGCCGTGATCCTTGACCTCGGCCTGCCCGACGGCGACGGCCTCTCGATCTTGCGCGAAATCCGACAGCGCGATGATCCCACTCCGGTGCTCGTGCTGACCGCCCGCGGCAGCGTGGATGACCGCGTCGGCGGTCTTCGTAGCGGTGCGGATGATTATCTGGTCAAGCCGTTCGCGTTCGAAGAGCTGGTCGCGCGGTTGGCGGCATTGTTACGCCGTCCAGGCCAATTGCTCGGCAGCTCTCTGAGCGTTTCCAACCTCGTTTTCGATACCGAGAGCCGGCAGGTATATATTGACGATCAGCCGCAGTTGTTTTCCGCCCGTGAGGCGGCAGTGCTCGAACTTCTGATGCGCCGCCAAGGCCGCGTCGTCCCAAAGCGGCTGGTTGAAGATCATCTCTTCGGGCTTGCCGACGATGTCGCCTCGAATGCCGTCGAGGTTTATGTCCATCGTCTGCGCAAACAGCTCGCCGATCGCGGCGCCAAGGTTCAAATCCACACCATGCGCGGCGTCGGCTATCTCATTGCCGAGGAAAAATAGCGTGTTCCGATTCAAGTCGCTCATGTCGTGGATCATTTTTCTGCACGTGGTCGTAGTGATCGCCACTGCGATCTTCATGCCGCTGATCCTCTACTGGTTCCTGAGCACCGCCGCGAACGACCTCCACAACCAGGCCATGCGCAAGCAGGCGGAGGCGATCGCGCAATATCTTGTGCCCCGTGCCGAGGGCGGATGGACCTTCAATCTGCCGCTCGATCTTCACGACCTCTATTCCGAAGCCTACGGCCGTTACGCCTATGCCATTCTTGATGATACCGGCCGCACGTTGTTTTCGTCCCGCGCCGATAAGATACCGATCTTCGATCTCAATTCTCACGCCGCCGAAGCCGAATACCTCAACATCCGGAGCGGCAACAAGATCATCGCCGGCGCCAGCGTGCGCAAACAACTGGCCGGCCGGACCATATGGGTTCAGGTCGCGGAGGATTTGGCCCATCAGGATGTGATCATCGACGACATTGTCGCGGATTTTTTTCAGCGTGTCGGCTGGGTGACGCTTCCAATCCTTCTCGTTTTGTTGGCCATCGACATATTCATCTTCCGCCGCGCCATGATGCCGCTGATCCGCGCCTCGGAAGAGGCCCAGCACATCTCTCCGGCGAAGATCGACGTGCGGCTGACCTATGACGGGATTCCGAGCGAGATCTTGCCGCTGGTGACGGCGGTCAACGAGGCGCTCGACCGGTTAGAGAAGGGGTTTCAGCGCCAGCGCGAGTTCACCGCGGATGCGGCGCACGAATTGCGCACCCCGCTTGCTATTCTGCGCACGCGCATCGAGACCTTGCCGGATCAAAGCATCGTGAAATCGCTCCATCACGACATCGAAGGGATGAGCCGCGTCGTCAGCCAGCTGCTCGACTCAGCCGAGCTGGATACTTTCGTCGTCAATCCCGACGAATCCGTCGATCTGCAGCTCGTTTGTGCTGAAGTGGCCGAATTGATCGCACCGCTGGCTCTGGCGCAAGGTAAGACCATCACCATCGGCGGCGCGCGTGATCCGATCTGGATCCGCGGCAACGCGGAGATGCTGCACCGCGCCGTGCGCAATCTGGTTGAGAATGCGATCAACCATACGCCCAAGGACACGGCGGTCGAAATTGAACTCACCGCGGATGGGTTCGTGAGCGTGCTCGATCGCGGCCAAGGCATCGCCGACGCCGAATGCGAAGTGATCTTTCAGCGCTTTTGGCGCCGCGATCGCCGCCAGGCGGGCGGCGCCGGCCTCGGGCTCTCGATCGTGAAGCGCATTGTCGATGCGCACGGCGGCACCATCGCGATCAAAAATCGTCCCGGAGGCGGCGCGTGGTTTTCGGTGCACTTCGTCCGGTCTTAGCGGTATCCGGCGGCTGTCATCGAGACGTCGGCAAATAAGGCACGCAATCGGGCCCCCGAGGTAACCCAAATGTGTTTGCGCGTATCGGAGCTTCGCCCGAGTGTGTCAAAACCGGACGCATCCGCGCGCGCAGATAAAAGTTCCAAACTTATTCCGACAAAATGGAATGCAAATCTCCGAAACGCCTCCGGTGTGGAACGAATGTGTCAAAAGCAAATCAATCAAATGCGACGCGATTAACCTTAATTATTTTTCTCGCGTCATAAAGATTAATTAAAATTGACGTTATTGGAGTTTTAACTCTTATTAACAAATCGTAAATTTTCGAGTTGGGATCGCGATGTCAGATTATGAAGTGTTGACTGTCAGCGATATGACGTCGAGGCGGGCTTCCGACGAACGCAGCGTTAGCGAACCCGCTCTGCACGGCGCTCCCTATCGACACGCTGAAAGCATGAGTTCGGCGGCGCGCAACGCGGGCCGATCTCTCGCCGCCAGATCGCTTAACAAACCGGTGCCCAAGGTTTCGCCGGAGAATGTCCTGCGAGCCTTCAACACCTGGGCCTTTAAACGTGAGCACCCCTCCGATCCGCAATTGATTTTGCAGGTTATCGCCGAAGCTGTCGCGCACGATAGGCCCGTTCCGTTCGTCGTCTACTGGGGCAAAGGCCCGCGCTGCCAGATCGATGAACATGATGTGAAATGCCTCGATTATCTCGCCGCCTTTGCGTCCCGCGTGTCGGCGGTCTACGCGCCGGGCGCCTTGATGAAATTGATCTTCACCGACACGCACGCACGGTTGAATGGATACACCGATCTTGGCATCCGCACCTATTGCGGCGCGATCGAAGCCCAAGCGCACCGGCGCGGTTTTGAAACTTGCACGCTGAGCAAGCTCATCGAAACGACGCAGGCGAAAGCCGAAGATTATCTTGATGACAAAGTGCCGGAAGACATGCTTGCGAAACTCTCCGCCAGCGCAATGAAATGGTATCACGGCGCTGACACTGTCGAACGCGGCGCGGTCACGTATTTTCACATGAACATGATCGAAAAGCGTGCGGTGGAGCTTGCGTTCCCCAACGCGATCTTTGCGACCTTCAACAGCAGCAAGTTCCGCATCCTGTTTCCAAAGCGCATGCCGATTTTTTACATGTACTCCCTTCAGCGCGGGACGAGCGTCAAACCTTGGTTCCTGCCCGCCGATACGCCGCCGTGCGACGCATCGTCCTGCCGATGCAGGTCTGCCAATTCCGGATCCGCTGATCGGCCGTGATCACCCAATCTTTCGTTGGGAGGAATGCCAGTCATGCGCGAATACAAAATTCTGCCGGCGGGTGACACGGCGCTGATTGTTGAATTCGGCGAAGGCATCGACCGGCGGCTCAGCCGCCTGGTCCTTGCTCTCGATCGGCGTCTCAATGAAGCCAAGATCAAAGGCAGCATCGACGGCGTGGTCGAGACCGTCCCGACCTTTCGCTCGCTCATGGTGTATTACGACCCGCTCGTGCTGACTGCCGACGCACTCAAAGCGCGCGTTGATAAATTGATGAAAGGTCTGCATTTGACCGAGCAGGCAGGGCGCGTGTGGCGCCTGCCGGTCTGTTACCATGAGCACCTAGCCCCCGATCTCGCAGAGGTCGCCACCCGCACCAATCTCTTGCCTGCCCAGGTCGTCGAGCGGCACAGCGCGGTGACCTATCACGTCTACATGCTCGGCTTCCTGCCGGGCCAGGCCTACATGGGCGATGTTCCGGCCGAACTCAATCTGCCGCGCCATCAAACGCCACGGCTGAAAATTCCCGCAGGTTCCCTTGCCATTGCCATGACGATGACATGCATCTTTCCGCTGGAGTCTCCTTGCGGCTGGCATCTCATCGGACGATCGCCCATTCCGCTGTGGGATGGCCGCCATGACGGCGGCGCGCTGCTCGCGCCCGGCGACCAGGTAAATTTCGCGCCGGTGTCGCTGCGTGAATATGAACGCCTGCTCGCCAAGGTCGCCGACGGCACCCTAAAGATCGTGCCGGGCGAGGGGTCCAATGGCGCGGCGGTAGGAGCCGCCGCATGAGTCCGGCGCTGCGCGTCATCTCGCCGGGTCTGCTGACCACGATCCAGGACCTGGGCCGGCCTGGCCATCAGCATTTGGGCATTCCGGTGAGCGGTGCGCTCGACCCCATCAGCTTGCGCGCGGCCAACGCGCTGGTCGGCAACGCGCCAGGCGTGGGCGCGCTCGAAGTGGCCTATGTCGGTCCAACGCTGAGCGTTGAAGCCGACGATGTGCGCATGTCCTTCGTCGGAGCCAAAGCCGCGATCGAAATTCTTCCCGACATCAACGCGTCCGCCGGCACGCTGATCGGTACCATGGAGAGCATTCATCTGCGGCGCGGCGACGTGGTGCGCATCGGCTCGCTCTGGGACGCGACGACGCTCTACGTGGCTGTCGAGGGCGGCTTCGACATCGCACCCGTGCTCGGCAGCGTATCCACCTACATCCGCGGCGGCATGGGAGGCTGGCAAGGGCGCGCGCTCGTTGCGGGCGACCTCTTGCCACTCGTGCAAAACACCGCGAGCGAGCACGATGAATTCCGGCTTGAGGGTCTGGACCTTAGCGCGCCCGAACGCTTCCGTGTCATCACCGGACCGCAGGGCGATTATTTTTCCAAGCAATCGCTCGCGAGCTTTTTCGAAGGCAAATATACAGTGGCCGCCGGGTCCGACCGCATGGGCATGCGCCTCGACGGCCCCCATCTCGATCACCTGCGCGGCTACGACATCACCTCGGACGCCATAGCACCCGGCTCAATTCAAGTGCCGGGCAACGGCAAGCCCATCGTGTTGCTGGCGGATCGTCAGACCACGGGCGGGTACCCTAAGATCGCAACGGTCATCTCGGCGGATTTGCCCGCGCTCGGCCGTCTGCCGATCGGGGCAAAGGTCGCATTCGAGCCGGTGACCATCGATGTCGCCGTGGCGGCACGGCACAAGCTGCTCGCCGAGATTGCAGGCATCGGCGGCAAGATCGTACCGTGCACGCTTACCGGAGCGAATGTCACGCCGAGATTGCTCGACAGCAACCTGATCAGTGGCATCGTCGACGGCCAAGGCTGGGCGGCATGAGAGGCTGGACGGCATGAGCGCTGCGCAGCAGTTGCGGGAGTACTCCACCGGCCGTGCAGTAAGTTCGGCGCCCCGCAAACCGGCCGCCGTGCGCAAGAGTGATATTCCGCGCGGCATCCTTTTCATGATCGCGGCGAGCCTGTTGTTCGCGCTCTCCAGCGCACTCGCAAAATGGCTGGTCGCGCTCTATCCGGTCGGCGAGGTGATGTTCTTCCGCTCGTTTTCCTCGCTCGTCATCTGCGCCTTCTTCATCCTTCCGTTCACCGGCTTTTCGGTCTTCGCCACCAAACGCCCGCGCGACCACGTCGCGCGCGGCCTTTCGCAATCGATCTCGCAGACCTTCACGGTGATCGCGCTCGGGCTGATGCCGCTTGCCGGCGCCATCGCCATCAATTTTTCCGCACCTTTGTTCGCGGCGCTGATTTCCATCGTATTTCTCAAAGAGCGCTCCGGCTTTGTGCGCTGGACCGCGCTGCTGGCGGGATTTTTCGGCGTCCTCATCGTCACCAATCCGGGCGCCGATTCATTGCAGGTCGGTGCGCTGTTCGCGCTCGCCAATGCCGTGATGTACGGCAGCGTCACCGTCGCGGTGCGCGGCATGTCGAAGACTGAATCCGCCAACACGCTGTTGATGTGGCAGATGGTCACGCTGGCGTTCTTCCATACCTTCCTGCTTTTTTTCGGCTTCCAATGGCCGGCGCCGGCAGACGCCGGGCTGCTCGTCGCCAGCGGAATTATCAACGCAGGTGCGCAGTACTGTTGGACGCGCGCGCTTCATCTTGCGCCAGCTACGGCGGTATCGCCGTTCTATTATTTCCTGCTGGTGTGGGCTTTGCTGATCGGATTTGTCGTGTGGGACGAGGTGCCGACGATCGGGCTCCTCATCGGCTCCGCGATTGTCGTGGCATCGGGATTGTTCTTGCTCTGGCACGAGGCGCGCCGCAAGGTCGCAACCAAGCGCGAGTTCCGCGCAATGGAAGATGCTCTCAGGCTATCTCAGCAGAGATTCAATAATATGGGCGGGCAGCGTCGCTAATTCCGTCAAAACCGAAAGCGCCTAGGCAGCCTTGGTTTTCTTCTGCGAGCCCCACTTGGCGATGGTCTCGGGAACATTCTCGATCGGGACGGGGGCGCTGTAGAGATAGCCCTGCACCTCGTCGCAGCCGAGCGTCGTAAGCAATCGCTGCTGATCTTCGGTCTCCACGCCTTCTGCCGTGGTCGTCATGCCGAGCGCGCATGCGATGCTGACCACCGCTTGCACGATGACGATATGTTCGGAGCTGTCCTTGAGGTCGGAGACGAACGCGCGGTCCACTTTGATCTTGTCGAACGGAAAGCTGCGCAGATAGCTGAGCGACGAATAACCGGTGCCGAAATCGTCGAGCGAAATGCGCACGCCAAGGTCCTTGATCCGGCGCAACGTCGACAGCGTGCTGTCGTTGTTTTCCATGAAAATGCGTTCGGTGATTTCGAGCTCCAGCCGTCCCGGCGCAAGGCCCGTCTCCTTGAGCGTCTGTTCGATCATGTGAAACAGATTGGGCGCGGTGAATTGCTTGGGCGAAAGATTGACCGCAATCCGCAGATCGTCCGGCCATTGCGCGGCCTTGCGGCACGCTTCCCGCAATGCCCACTCGCCGAGCGGCAAAATAAGCTCGCTGTCTTCTGCCACCGGGATGAACAGCGCCGGCGGCACCATGCCCTTGACCGGATGACGCCACCGCGCCAGCGCCTCGAAGCCGGTGATGACATTGGTCCGCAGGTTCAGGATCGGCTGATAGTGCAGCTCCAGTTCGTTGCGCTCGAGCGCTTCGCGCAGATCCAATTCCATCTGCCGGCGGTCGTTGAGCTCCTTGTTCATTGCCTTTTCGTAGAACTTGTAGGTGCCTCGATTGCCCGCCTTGACCGAATAGAGCGCAAGATCGGCGGCCATCAGCAGGTCGTCGACGTTCTCGCCATCCTGCGGCCCGATTGCGATGCCGATGCTCACGTTGGATCGGATGCGATAGCCGTCGATCTCATAGGGTTGCGCGACCGCAACAATCAGGCCAGTTGCAAGCACCTCGATCGCCGCGCGCGTCACCAACGAGGGCACCACGATGGCGAATTCGTCGCCGCCGAGCCGCGCCAGAATATCGGTTGCCCGCAGCGACAGCTTCAAGCGCTTCGCCACTTCTTGCAGGAGCATGTCGCCGATTCGATGGCCAAGCGTGTCGTTGATCACCTTGAACCGGTCGAGATCGAGGAACAGCACGGCAAATTCGTTTTTCGGCAGCGCGCTTCCGGGCACCGGAGTTGCAAGCCGCGTCATCTGATCGAGCGTGGAGCGGAACACGCGCCGGTTCGGCAGACCGGTCAGCGGATCCTCGGCCGCCAAGCGCGCCACATGCGCTTCCGCCTCCCACCGTTTTGTGATGTCGGTGAAGGTCTGCACGAAACTGCCATCGGGAAGATGCCCGCTGCGAACCTCGATCACGGTTCCATTCGGCATCAAGCGCTCGCAAACGGCGACCTGGCTCGAGGCATTGCTCGCCATGGAATGCTCGAACAGCTCGCGTCCGTTCGAGGTGGCGGCGTTACGAAATTTTCCGTGCTGCGTCTGGTATTCGATGAGCTGATCGAATCGCGGCGGCTTCTTGATGAACTCAGGCGGCAGATCCAGCAACTCGCCGCACCGTGCGTTGATAATCGGAATCTGAAGGTCTTTGGTGACCATCATGATTCCCTGGCTCATGTTCTCCAGCGTCAGTTGCAGCTGCTGAGATTTGATCCTTGCCTTCGCCTCGGTATTGAGAATGCGTTCCACCGCCGCGAGGATGATCAGTGTCAGAATGGCGGCAATGGTTACATTCAGTCTCAAAGCGGAAAGCGAGTCTTTGAAAATCTCATTTTTATCGCTGCTTACACTCACCCACAAAGGATGACCTTTGACCTTGCGGATCGTCACCAATTGCGCCTCGCCGTCGGGGAAGCTGTTGTCTTCGAACGTGGTGTTCGCGCCGGTCTGCAAGCGGGCGAACAGCTCGGTATTTGCGAGGTCCTGGCCAAGCTTGTAGCCGCCGGCACTGCCGCCACTGGAGCGCACGACGCCGTCGCTGCCGATCAGCGAGATCGACACCGGCGATCCGAAGTCGATTTTTTCGTAGAATTTTGTCAGATGCTCAGGGTCGAGCGATGCCACCACCACGCCGCCGAAACTTTTGTCGCTATTCAAGAAGCGCCGCGTAATCTGCACCGACCATTTTCCGCTCACGCGGCCGACAACTGGCTTGCTGATGAACAGCTGATCTGTCGTGCTGTTGAGGTGGATGCGATAGTGCTCCCGGTCGCTCAAATCCATGGGTGGAGCCGGCTGAGGTCCGGCATTCGACGCGCGCATGATACCCTTGGCGTCGATGATCGCGACCTGAACGATGATCTCGCTCAGCACGTCCGTGGTGTTGGCGATGGTGGTGAAATCGGTTGTGTCCTTGCGCGACTCGATGCTCTTGCGCAAATACAACAGCGCTTTGTCGATCTCGCCGATCGAGCGAAGCACGTTCTCTTCGAACACCATCGCGAAGTTCTGATTGTCGCGTTCGGCTTCTCTTTTGTCGGTCTGAAAATCTTCAAAATATTTTAGCGCCACGCCGCCCCAAAGCATGGCGATGATCACGGCGCCGAATATGGCCGAGCTGCGCCGCTCAGTGATCAGTTTTGGCAGTTGCAAAATGTGCCAGTTTTTCGCCACGCCCTGTACTCATTTATGAATTTAGCAAAGCTTATTTCTCTTGTGTTTCATTGGCCTTAATACGCGAGCAACCGCTTTTGTATGGACAACAACAATTTAACGGCCGGAAAAACAAATCTGCTGTTCCAGAATCGATCAGTCGCCGCGAAATATCGTGTGAATCTCACGTTTTGCCGCGCGCCGAATACACTTAATTTTGTCTGATGTTTTGCTCTTAACAACGTGCGCTGCAATCGAGCATTGGCGTTCGAGCCGCGTGATCGTCAGGGTGGATATTGCGAATACAATTTCAACCCTGACCGGTAATAGCTGCGGTGTTCGCTCACACCAACAGTCCCGCCATCGGTTTCAATAAGGCGCTGTCGGGAAACACCTTGGTCGCGAGCGCCTGCTCGTTGATGCGCAGATGATCCGCAAGCACACCCTTGATCACAGCGCGCACATCGATGGTGGGTTTGAGATCGCGGCCCTCGTGCAGCTGAGCGGCTTTCAGGCCCGGCCAGTTGGCGATGACGCGGCCGCCTTTGAGCGCTCCGCCCGCAAGCAGGGCGATCGTCGCCGTTCCGTGGTCGGTCCCGTCGGTGCCGTTGATGCGCGCGGTGCGGCCGAATTCGGTGACGACCGCAACAACCGTCTCGCGCCAGCTTGATTTCATTTCCGTCTCGATCACGGCAATCGCGCCATCGAGCGCACCGAGCAGCGCCGCGAGCCGCCCGCTCGCAACCCCTTCATCGGCGTGCGTATCCCAGCCGTCGAAAGCCAGCGCACCGATACGCGGCCCGTCCGGCCGCACCATGAATTTTGCCGCAGCCCCAGCGGTTTCCGCGAAATACGCCCGCACCTGCGCCACACCGGCTGGGCGCGGCGCTCCGTTCTGGCCGGGATTCGCATCCATCCCGCCGCTGCGCGCGATCGCCGCAAGCCCGATGCGCTCCTCCAGAACGCGCGCGAGGTCGACGTCGGTGTGACGATAGAGATCGAGCAGCCGCATGAGCGTGTCGTCGCTCGCCGGCGCCAACCGCGGCGGCGTCCACGACATCACCGGCGCCGGTCCCCGCACCACAAGCGGTGTAACCGGACCCGCGGCGAAAATCTTGCGTCCACCATCCACGCGCCCCGTAGGTTCGATCGCGCTAAGCGCGCGGTTAAGCCATCCGGTGTCGGTGAACCCCGGTTTGCCGACGCCGCTCTCGAGCACATCCTGGCCGTCGAAATGCGAGCGCTCCCGGTACGGCGTGGCCGCCGCATGAATGAAGATCGCCTGGCCCTGCTTGTAGAGGCGGTGCACGTTCGGCATCGCCGGATTGAGAGCGAAGAATGAATCGAGCGGCAACGCCGACGTTTTGCCGTCGAGCGTCAGCGCCTTGTCGCCGCGCAAAGCCACCCAATCGGGGTCGCCCACGGGGGCGACCGCCGCGAGCCCATCGAGCGCTCCGCGCAGCACGATCACCAGCAGGCGCGGATCGCGTCCCTCCGCCAGCGCAATCTTCGGCATGTAGGCCCATGCGAACAGCGCGCCCGAGGCGAGAAAGAGTTCGCGGCGCGTGGCAGCGTGCAGGTTGATCGGCATGGTCATCTCCGCTGGAATTCCGGCGCCATGAGCAGCAGTGCGAGCGCTTGCGGCCGGCTTTCGGCCCGAGAAATAGCTTGCCGCGTTTCCGCGCTCGCCAGCGGCCCCAGCGCTGCGTCCACGACGGCTTCGGGTTCGACCAGTGCCGCGACACGCCGCGCCATCTGGTTGGCGATGTCGAGCCGTTGCGCCAGGCCGTCGATCCATGCGGCGTTCTCGTCGGAAAATCCCTTGGGCGCGGTCGGCCGCCAGAGCGGCTCGCCGAGCAGATTATGCGCCTGCATCACCGGCCGCACATCAGGAGGCGTTACTCCCATGGCGCGCAGCGCGCTCACGATCCATTCGCCCGGCCGCTTGATCTTGCTGCGCGGGGCATTCCACGCTTCGGGCGAAGTGACCAGCGTTTTCGCGACTTCCTTCAGGTTTCCGTCGGTGTCGTTGAAACGCTTGGCAAGCCGTTCGACCAAAGCCTGCGGTGGCTGGTCGGCGATAAAATGGCGCGCGAGCTTTTGCGCAAGATGCTTCGCCGTCGCCGGATGCCGCGCCAAATCGGAGAGCACCGCGCGTCCCTGATCGACTCCAGTGTCGGCATAGGTTCGATTGACGACCTTCTGCGGTCCGGGCTCATGCATGCGCGCATTGAAATTAAATTCACCGCCGCGCATCGGTTCTTGCCGCGGCGGAAAAATCGTCCACCCTGTGATCACGTTGGCAAATCGGGTGACGTCGTCTTGCGTATAGACGGTGCGCACGCCGAGCGTATGAAGTTCAAGAATTTCGCGCGCGAGATTTTCATTAAGGCCCTTGCCGCGAAAAACTCCGGCGAGCGAGTTCGGCCCGATTGAGCGCGCATTGTCGAGATACAACAGCATCGCCGGATGGCTCTCGACCGCGTTGAGCATGTCGGCGAACCGGCCCAGCACGTGGGCGCGGATCGCCTCGCGCTCATAGGCCCCGCACAACGCGCGCACCGGCCCCTTGTCGGCCGACACGCAAAAATGGTTCGACCAGAACCACACCAGCCGCTCAACAAATCCGATCTCTGAGCTGAGCGCGGCATCGATGCGGACCTTGGCCTCTTCAAGATAGATCTGCTGCGGGATGCCCGGCCCCGGATTACGCGGCGCAGCGTTGGCGTTTGGCGCGCTTTGGTTAGGCTTTGCTTCCATCCCACCGTTTTCCATCGCGGGCGGTTGCGCGGAAGGTATTTGATCGGCAGGCGCCTGCGAGACCGTCGGCGGTACGGCGTTTTTCGCAGCATTGGCGTTAATCTCGCGTTCGGCCCGTTGCGCCAGCCGCGCGGCTCTCTGGACTTGGCGGAAATCGAAGGCCGCGCGCGCCGCCTCGCCGCTGGTGAGCAGATCGGAATCGGAAATGCGGCCGATCGACGGCCGATCGAGTTCGGCTAACAGTGCGCCGCGCGGATCCGAGGCGAGCGCCGCAATCGATCCCGCCCGCGGTCCAAAACCAAACCGGTGCAGCGCGGATGCGGCTTCAAATTTTAGATCAACCGCCATTGACGATCACTCCGCTGAAAAATCGAAAGCGCAATCTCGTCACGCAACACGCTCTGCCAACATGGACCTGATTGCAACTTACGATTTGGCAATTAAGCCGTCGTTGAACGCGGCGTTCATTTCGAATTCATACGCGGAAAATGGCTACCGGAGTCCCGTGTCGAATCCTTCTATTTTTACCCAACCTGTTGCGCCCAATGGTCTTTGGAGCTGCCGGATCGACCAGACTTAATTCGCTCCGATCCCAGGCTGGGCCTGGCAAATCCGGTGTCTAAAATTAACCATTGTGTCGCCTCCGCAGGGAGGCCTGGCAGCACGTAAAAGCATCTGCTGCCCACCCAAATCCTTCAAATCACCGTTGCGGTGGCTGACCCGCCTTCCTTGGGCCGGCGCGGGCCTGTGTTCCTTTAGGTATTGCTCGGCATCGGCCCGCTGCCCAACGGGATTGGCCAATCGCCGGCTGTAATTTCTAAACTTATTGCGGCGCGATACGGGCCAACTCGGAATTATTCCCAGGCTTTAGACGATCTGTGCATACGCACGTATTCTGTTGCATCGGGGTCCGGCGTTTATCATAATACCGCTCGGGTTAGGGTGAATCCTCAGTTAATCTTGCGGGGGACATCTTCGAAGGAGATAACTAAAGTTCGATCCATTTCCGGCGCGCGGCGGTGCAGGGAATGGAATGAGGAGGAAAAACTAGAAACTGGTTCGGTTCTTTTGGGACGGAAGTGAGCCATGCATCGCCCTGTAATGTTGCTGACCGTGTTCGCCGCAGTGGCTGCCACGGCATCGTCTGTATCCGCCAATCCGCTGAATGGTAATGAGCGATTCTCAAACGTCGTTTCAACCCAGCAATCCACACCAACATTAGCGCCCGCCAAGCGAGTCGAACCGGTTCGCGCCATCGAATCGATTCAGCGTAGCGACAGCGCTGCGCTTCTCATCCCGACGACGCCAGGTGACAATCTGCGGCCGACCGTGAGCAACACGGTCGACTCGACCAGCAGCCTTGGCAAGATCTCCACCAGCAGCGTCAGCAAGCTGATCCTCAACAGCGAAGCCAAGCCTGCCGCGCAGGCCGCGTCGAAATCCGGCGAGACCAACCCGCTGCTTGAGGCCTTGCGCTGGAAGGGTGCGACTGCCCCGCAAGTGGGCGTGCCGAGCGACCTCTGGTGCGCCGATTTCATGAATTTCATCCTGGGCCAGACAGGCCAAAGCGGCACCGGCTCGCGTGCGGCGCGCTCGTTCCTCAAATACGGCAAGCCGCTTGACGGCCCGCGCGTGGGCGCCATCGTCGTGTTGACCCGCGGCGGCAACGGCCAGAGCGGCCATGTCGGCATCGTGCGTGGCACCGACGGCGACGGAAATCCGGTCGTGATCTCGGGCAACCACGGAAACAAGGTTTCCGAGAGCATCTATAAGAAGGAAAAGGTGCTCGGCTACTTCATGCCGCCGAACGTGAACAGCGTGAACCCAGCGACGTTGAACGCCGTCATGGCGGCGCAGCGGTAATCTTCAAAAACAGGCGTCAAACAAAAAAATAAAATCAGAGCGGTGCCCAAAGCGCCGCTCTTAATATTTACGCATTTTTCCTAATACCAATTGGAGCGAGAGCGATCCAAATTACCGATCCTCCCGGTCCCGCCCGAAATCGATATTTCCGGTATTATGGCGCAAACGCCACAAGCTTAGCGCTGTGCCCAATCCCACATTTCATAAGACGAGAGGTTGACGTGTAGGAGCGCGCGCCGAGTGGGCACGAGCGGCATCAGCAGCTTTTGTTGGTGTGTGGGTCTACCGGCCGCAAACAGCCGCCATCGGCAGCGTTGAACTTCGAATAAGGCAGGAAGGCCAACCAAGATTCATTAGTTGGCTCCAACCGTTCAAAAACAACTTGGAAGCAAAATTCGGTTCTGTGTCGTGTCGTTCCCCGGAAAATATCGTCGTATTCAATCCAACCCCAGAGATAACGAGTGGCTGGGAGAGCCGAGTTTTCCAGTTCTCGTGCCACGATTTGGATGGATGGCGTATACGAAACTGTCTGAGGCCCGATCAGGGCGCTTCCGAACAGCTTGGAATCAGGAAAACTGGAGTCGGCAGGAATATCGCCATTAAATTTTTCACAGCTAAAGTTGATTTTACAATTTATGGCAGGCGTCTGCCCTCCATTCTTAAGAACTACAGCCAATCTATAAGTATGAATCGCACCAGGAATGACGATTGCATAGCTTTCGGTACTGGTTCTGTCAGGATGGCGATGAGTTGTCAGATTAATTTCTTGCGCAGTTACATACGCCCTCAATTGTTGCTCAGCGGTCGTGACAGCAATTTGATTGCTAGCAATGGCTGCATTTGCGGAGTCAGTAGCTGCTTTGATGGGAGCTTGCATTTCGCGAGATTGGATGGCTGCGTTTTCGCCCAACTGCGTCAATTGACGCTCTCCAGCTTCCCACAATTTGTCGGTCGCTCGTTTGAGAGTGACGTAAAGCACGCAATAGCGATGGTCGTCAGGACGGTAATGACAGAACCGAACGCATCAAGAAATTTAACGACTTTAATAGCAACGAATGGAACGACTTGATAAAAGGCGCAGTGTTCCTGCTTGGCTTCATCTATGCCGCAATTTTCATAGTACGTCGGGATTAGAGACTAGGAATCCAACTACAAATGCCGCCCCGACGATTGCCCAAAAAATATTCTCTCGACGTCTCAATGTTCGCCCTCTAAATATCCCGCAGTCTGACGGCTTCGCATCCCATTGCAACTAGGGCGGCAAAAAATATCGCAGTGAATGGAAACGAGGCGCCGTGCGCTCCGCTTCTCCCAACCCGCTCATTTCCGCGCAAGCGGGAATCCAGAGAAATTGAATGCATGGAGAGACAGTTCTGGTCCCCGCTTTCGCGGGGACGAACGGATCATCGACGTGTGACCAAAAACAAACGGGGCGCCAAGGCGCCCCGCTCGTGTCCCTAATGTCGATCAAACCGCCATTCACTCGTGATCGAGAATTCCCGCCAGCGCCTTCATCCGGTTGCGCACATAAACCGGCAGGCCGGCGCTAATTGAATTGCCGGTGTTGAAGTTGCTGTTGCCCATCAACACCTGCAGCGGCACCAGCTGTTTGAGCACCGGGACGTCCTGGTATTTCTTTCTCGAATCGACCGTGCTCGAGCTCACCGCGACCGCAATCATCACCGTTGCGATGGTGGAATTTGCATCGCTCGGGTTCTGCTGGAACATCGCCATGAGCTTGCCGAACCGCATGACTTGGTTGACGTAGAACATGCTCTGCTCGATCACGCCTGAAATCTGCGAATCGAGCCCGGTCAGCTTCTTCAGGCCCGCCGCGTCTTCCTCTGACGGGGTGTAAAGACGCAGCTCGCTTTCGAAAACGATGTCCGGAGAGAGCTTTCTCTCGCCTTCCCGGATCTTGTTGGCAAGCGCGATGCCGATCGGCAGCTTGCCTTCGAGCCTGTAGGTCGAGCGAACGCACAGCGCGACGCTTTGCCCCTCGCACCATTTGCGGTCGGGGTTGAGATTGTTCGCGTACCGCTCGTCGGTCGCGACCTTCTCGTCGGCAAGCGACGACTTCGCTGCGCTGATCGCCTCATGTTTGATCGAGGGATCGAGGTTCTCGATGAACTTCAGCGCTGCGTAGCGCTTGAGGTCGATCGAGGCCGGCGGCCGCGACAGCTTGAAGCGCGCCTCGACCACGTAGAGCTGCATCTCCTCCTTGATGGTCTTCGTAATCCCATCGACCATTTTGTGGACGGTAGGCTCCGTATAGGCCGGATACAGGCTCAGGTACTGTTTTTGGATCGGCTTGAGGCGCGTCCAATCGTCGAAACGCACGAAGCCGTTGCTGGCGGTATCGTCGGTCCGCTGGTCGTTGAAAATAATGGTATTGGGCTTGAGCTGGTCGATGGCGAAACCGGGAATCGAATTCACTCTCACCACCTGGAATTCCTGCGCGCAGACGCCCGCCCCGGTGGTGGCCGCCAGTCCGAACAGCATCGCGATGGCACGCCGCATCAACATGTTATTCCTCTATTCCCAATCAAGTCGCCAATTTGCCCTACAAATAAGACCTTTCGACGACAACCGGCCTTAAAGCGGCCGGCCGCGGTTTTCCATTCACTGCATCAATCCGAAGAAATTAAATCCGGAGCCTGTCCGCCGGCCTGTCGCCGGCCCCCGATCTTCCGCGGCGCTTGCACGCGTTTCGCGCGGTTCGCCTTGCGCGGTGAGAGCATGGCGCCGATCGACCAGCGAGTGCTGCGTCTCATACGGGCGACCGCGGTCGTCGAGCCGGAAGTACTCCATGAATGCGCCCGCGCCGGGCGAGGCCCGGTTGCCGGTGGCGACATCGACCGGGAGCGCTTTCATACGCTTTTGGGCTTCGGCCGAAGGCGGTGGCAACAGCGTCTTCGGAGATTGATAGGTCCAGGCCGCTTGCATGATTTGCTCCGCGATCGGAACCGCCACCGAACCGCCGGTCGCGCCCGCACCAAGCGTGCGTTTGCCGCCGGCGTTGTCATACCCGACCCAAACAGCGATTGTGACATCGCTGGTAAATCCGACAAACCACGTGTCGTTTTCGTTTTCCGTTGTGCCGGTCTTGCCGCCGACATATCCCGTAAGTGCTTTGATCCGTATGGCAGTGCCGCGCGCGACCGCGCCTTCGAGCAAGGTGCGCATCTGATAGAAGGCGACGCGGTCGCCGCCCAAGAGCATGGTCGGAGGCGTCGGGGGCCGCCGATAAACCAGCAGCCCGTTTGACTCGATGGAATCGATCGCGGAAGGCTGGAAGCGCGCGCCTTCGCTCGCGATGGCGGCATAGAGCGGGGCCAGGTCGATCATGCGGACCGCCTGCGCGCCGAGAATGAACGGATAATTATTCATGCACTCGCGATAGACTTTTGCTTCCAGCGCCAGGCCGCATATTTGCTCAAGACTCTTTAACGGATCCCTATCGATGCCGCCGTCGAGCAAACGCGCGGTGACGAGGTTCTTGGAATTCTCCAGCGCGCGCCGCATCGTGATCGCGCCCCATCCCCCGCGGTCGTAGTTTTTCGGCGTCCAATAATGATTGCTCGAGCCCGGGATCGGCGGCAACGTAATCGACGAATCCATTATGAGCGTATTGGGCTGCAGGTTGTGGTGCAGCGCGGTGAGATAGGTGAGCGGCTTGATCGATGAGCCGGGCTGACGATAGCCCTGCGTTACGCGGTTAAGCTGGCTCAGCGGATAAGAGAAGCCGCCAACCATCGAAAGGACACGGCCGGTCTTGTTTTCGAGTACCAGCGCTGCACCCTGGACCTTCGGCCGCACTCGCAATTCGGCGTGCGTATCGCTCTTGGACTTGCCCTCCGTCACCTTGACGAAGACGACGTCATAAATGCCGAGACTGCGGCGGCTGAGGCCCTCCGGCATGCTGAGCGGCATGATGCGGCCATCGGCGAGGCCGACTTTGACGAACAGGCTGCTGCCCTCGCCATTCTTCTTTTCCAGCACTACCGCCGGGGTCCAATGCACGTCATAGAGCGGTAAACGCACGCCTTGCATCGCCAGCTGCCACAGCGGCAGCACGATTTTTCCACGCCTTTGGGCGCGGGTTTTTTGCTCGCCGTCGATCTTGGTGATCAGCTCCGAGAGGTTGGTCTCCGGCCCCTCGAACTTGGCCCGATGCGAGTTCATCTCGTAGCGCGCGAGACCCTCTTGCAGGGCGGCCTCGGCGGCCGCCTGCAACTTGGCATTGATGGTGGAATGCACGACATACGATTCGCTGGTGAGCGACTGCATGCCGACCAGGGTGCGGGCTTCGCGCACGATATGATCGGTGAAGTAGAATCCGGCGGAGCGCCGCGGCCGCTCATAAGGGATGATGCGGTATCCCGTGCTGATGGCGTTTGTCGCTACTTCGGAGGCGATAAACTTATCTTCTTCCAGTCGCTTGATGACGTAGGCCTGACGCTCGCGCGCGCGGGCGGGATAGCGATCGGGATTAAAATACGCCGGCCCCTTGGCAAGTCCGGCCAGCAGGGCTGCTTCCGTCACGGTGAGTGCCGACGCCGGTTTCTTGAAATAACTCTGCGCGGCCATGTCGATGCCCCACGAGCCACGGCCGAGATAAATTGAATTAATGTAGACCTCGAGAATTTCGTTTTTAGAAAGGTCGTGGTCGATCCGCACCGCTACGATCATCTCGCGGATCTTGCGCTCGTAGCTCACATCGTCGCCGACCAGCAGGTTCTTGGCGACTTGCTGCGTAATGGTGGAGCCGCCCTGTGGCCGCCCAGGCTGCGCGAGGTTGGCGATGAACGCGCGGATGAGACCGCGCTCGTCGACGCCGTGGTGCTGATAGAAGCGCTTGTCTTCCGCTGCGATGAACGATTTTTGTACGTAATCGGGAAGGTCTTTCAGCGATACCCAGATTCGCCGATGATCGGACTCGAAGAGCTCCGCGAATTTCTCGCCTTTGCCGTCCAGCACCACGCTGGTGCCTGGCAGCTTGAGGCCTTTGAGCCGCATGTGATCGGGCAGTGTAGCTGCGGCTTTGTTATAGAATTCGATGACCTGCCGTATGTCGAAGGTCGCACTGTCGATCTTCTCGTTGCTGCAGAACACACGATAGGCGCCGAGCAACTCGTCGAAATTGATGCCGCGGAAAGCCTTAATTTCGCCTGCGACCCCTGCCGGGTCCAGCATGGCGGTGCTGATCAGATCGTCGAGATTAAAATCTTCAACGTCGAATTCTTTGCGGATGTGCGCGCAGCCGTCGCGCATAATCTGCACGACTTCATTCTGGTCGCTGACCGGGTCAAACTCTGTTCTCACCGCGTCGGGGCGAGTCGTAACCTGACTCAACGCGAGCACGGTGGCGAACATTTTGACGAGGATTAAGTTCATCGCGCTACACGCATTACCTCACGCTCTGATCTTACGACACACGTCGGCGCCGCTCCTGCCGACTTCTAACTATCGCCCGACCATCGCATGTATGGATTGGGCCGCATCTTGTTGTTTGTAGTCCGATTTTGCTTCCAGCGCCAAGGACATAAGCCGTTGCATATCGGTTTGATTGTGTTAGTATTAACTACATGCGCGACGCTTGCAAGCGCACAGTGCGGGTTTCCTCGATTTTCCGACGATCCGCCGAGCGCGCGCAACGATGCGCAGCGAGTTTAAGATTTCGGCTTGGCAACGATCACAGGACACTAGCAAAACAATTCACCATCGAAATGTGGTCGAGGTCTTACCTCGATCAGACCGCAACAGGGCTCCGACTGTAACGAGCGAGGTGCCGCGGGCGCCGCGATGCCCGGTGAAGACACTTCAAGAATGATGGTTAGCGCAGATGATGAAGTCTGCTGACCACGTCGGGTTGCGAAGTCTGCGGGCCGACGGCGACGTGCGCGCCGAATATGAAGCCGGTGTGACGTCGCTTGCTCCACCCGCATTAATATTACTCGGTAAATTCCCCCAATCGGCCCGGTGTAAGGTCTAAAGGTTCAGTAGAATTCGGTTCATTATTGGGATAGAGTTTGTTCAATTGTAAGGAACTAGGTCAGGGTAGCGTTAGTGCTGCCACCGGCTGAAAGAGGCGGGGCATGAGTTGGAGTCCGTTGTACGGTATCGGTCGTTATCTACTCGCGGCAGCGAGTCTGCTGATAACGACTCTCACGTTTACATCTTCATTTGCGCAATCGCCGCAGCAGCGCAACGTGTGCTTCGGCAGAGAAGCGGCCGCGCCAGCCGCGCAAGTTACCGCTTGCACGGCGATCATCGAAGCGGGCCGCGATCAGCCGAGTATTATTTCCGAAGCTTATGTGGCGCGCGGCAATTTCTCCCGCGCCAAGGAAGAGTTCGATCAAGCGATCGACGATTTCACCCAGGCGATCCAGCTCAACGGCCGCAACGCCAATGCCTATTACAACCGCGGCCTCAGCCGCGTCGCCAAGGGCGACGTCGAAGCCGCGCTTGCCGACTACGATCAGGCCATCCAGAACGATCCCAAGCAGGGCGCATTCTATAAGAGCCGCGCCGGCGCGTATTTCAGCAAGCGCGATTACGCTCACGCCATCGGTGATCTCAATCAGGCGCTGCGAATCAATTCGCGCGATCCGGTGGCGCTCTATAATCGCGGCGTAGCCTATCGCGCCAACGGCGAGTCCGACCGTGCCGTTCCGGACTTCGATCAGGTTATCAAGATCAATCCCGGCAACTCCGACGCCGCTTCCGCCTATTACAATCGCGGCCTTTCATATCGCGACCTGCGCGACTACGAGCGCGCCATTCAGGATTTTGCGCAAGCGATCCGGCTCGATCCGAAGAACTCCGCCATCTACACCGATCGCGGCGTCGCCAACGCCGCCAAGGGCGACTTCGACAAGGCGATCGAGGACTTTGACGCTGCGATCAAGGTCGATCCGAAGAATGCTCTGCTGCTCAACAACCGCGGCATGGCTTATCGCAACAAGGGCCTCGTCGACAGCGCGATCAACGATTACGATCAGGCGATCGAACTCAATCCGGATTTGGCCGTCGCTTATTACAATCGCGGCAATGCCTATTACGACAAGCGCGACTACGACATCGCGATCCAGGATTACAACAAGGCGATCAAAATCAATCCCAATTACGCGATCGCTTATTACGACCGCGGCATCATCTATTACGATCGGCGCGAATATGAGCGTGCAATTCAAGATTTGAATCAGGCGATCAAGCTCGATCCCAAGGACGCATTGGCGGTCTTCAACCGCGGCCTCACCTTCAAGGCCATGGGCGACGCCAAACTCGCCATCGCCGACTATGACACGGCGATCAAGCTCGATCCCAAGAATGCGCTGGCGTATTTCAACCGCGGCATTGCCTTCCGGGAGAATAACGACCCCGAGCACGCGGTCGCCGATTTCAGCCAGGCGATCCGTCTGGACCCCAAGAATGGGCTGGCCTACTTCAACCGCGGCCTAGCTTATTACGAACGGCGTGAGTTGGAACGCGCGATTCCGGACTTCGATCAGGCCATCCGCGCCAACCCCAATTACGCGCCGGCCTATTACGGCCGAGGTCTGGCCTATTATGACAAGCGCGACTTCGACCCGGCCATCCAGGACTTGAACCAGGCGATCAACATCCGCCCGAGCTACACGGTGGCGTTCAATATTCGCGGCCTGTCCTATGCGGGCAAGGGCGACATCGATCGCGCCATCCAGGATTTCGATCAGGCCGTTCGCATCGACCCCAAATTCGCCATCGCCTACAACAACCGCGGCGAAGCCTATCAGACTAAGCGCGAACACGACCGCGCGATCTCCGACTTCGAGCAGGCGATCAAGTTCAACCCGGCTTACGACGTCGCCTATTTCAATCGCGGCATGGCGTTCCGTGATCGCCGCGAATTTGATCTTGCCATCCAGGATTTTACGCAGGCGATCAGGCTCGATCCGAAGAATGCGCTCGCCTTCAACAATCGCGGCTTCTCTTATCGCAACAAAGGCGAACCCGACCGTGCGATCGCTGACTTCGATCAAGCGATCAAGCTCAATGCGACCTATGCGCCCGCCTACTACAATCGGGGCCTCGCCTTCGCCGACAAGCGCGACTTCGACAAGGCCATTCAGAATTTCGATCAGTCGATCCGCATAAGCCCGACCGTGGCGGCGGTGTGGCTCGACCGCGGCTTAGCGTTCCGCGACAAGCGCGAATTTGATCGCGCCGTTCAGGATTTCGATCAGGCCATCCGGCTCGATCCCAAGCTCGCGGTGGCCTACGACAACCGCGGCCTCGCCTATCACGAGAAGCGCGCCTACGACCGCGCCATTCAGGATTTTGACCAGGCCATTAGGCTCGATCCCAAGTTCGCGGTGGCTTATAACAACCGCGGCCTCGCCAAGGGCGCCAAAGGCCAGGCCGAGGCGGCGATTGGGGATTTCGACGCCGCCATCAGAAACAATCCGCACTTTGACATTGCCTACAACAATCGCGGCTTGGCGTATCAGACCCGCGGCGAGACCGATCGCGCGATCGCGGACTTCGACCAGGCGATCAAGATCAATCCCAATTTGGATGTGGCGCTCAACAACCGCGGCCTTGCCTATCGCACCAAGGGCGAGGTCGACATCGCGATCCGAAGTTTCGGTGACGCGATCAAGGTCAACCCCGGCTATGCGGTTGCCTTCAACAACCGCGGCCTCGCCTACGAAACCAAGGGCGAAACCGATCGCGCGATCCGCGATTATGACCAAGCCATCAAGATCACCGGCAACGACGCTTACAGTTTCTACAATCGCGGCAACGCCTTTGCCATGGGCAAACGCGATTACGACCGCGCCATCGCCGACTTCGACCAGGCGATCAAACTCAATCCAAGCTATGCGCTGGCCTACAACGAACGCGGCGCCGCCTACATCGCCACCGGCAAGACCGATCTTGCAATCCGCGACTTCGACGCTGCGATCAGAATCAATCCGACTTATGACATCGCCTTCAACAACCGCGGCTACGCCTACCGCAATAAGAACGAACCCGACCGCGCGATTCAGGATCTCGACCAGGCGATCAAGATCAATGCCAGCTTCGGGCTCGCTTACCGCAACCGCGGCATCGCCTATTATGACAAGCGCGAATTCGACCGCGCCGTACAGGACCTAAGCCAGGGCATCCGGCTTTCGCCTGAGGATCTCGCCGCACTCAACGAACGCGGCGTAGCTTTTGGCGCCAAGGGCGACAGCGAACGCGCGATCAAGGACTTCGACCAGGTCATCAAGCTCGACTCCAAGAACGCCGCGGCCTTCAACAATCGTGGCTTTAGCTATCGCAACAGGGGCGACTACGACCGCGCCATTGCCGACCTCGACGAGGCGATCAAGCTCAATCCGAACTATGCTGCGGCCTATTTCAATCGCGGCATTGCCTATTCCGAACGGCTCGATCTCGACCGTGCGATCCAGAATTTCGACCAGGCGATCAAGCTCAACCCCGCCTACGCCGCCGTCTATCACGAGCGCGGCATGGCCTATTACGAAAAGTACGACTACGACCGTGCCATCGCCGATTTCGACCAGATTGTGAAAATTCGCTCCAAATACGTCGTCGCCGTCAATGCGCGCGGCAGCGTCGCCGATCTGCAGCGCGGCTACGAACGTTCGGTCACCGACATTAGTCCGCAATTCGCGCTCAATCCGGTCTTCGCACTCGCCTTCAACGACCGCGGCATAGCGTTCGTCGCCAAGGGCGATCTCGATCGCGGCATTGCGGACTTCGATCAGGCGATCAACATCAACGCGACTTTTGCGACCGCCTTCCACAATCGCGGCAACGCTTTTGGTGAGAAGGGCGACATCGATCGCGCCATCCGCGACTACGATCAGGCGATCAAGATCAATCCGCGCGGTGCGCAGATCTATTACGACCGCGGTGTGAGCTACTACAGTCAGCGCAAATTCGACCAGGCGATCGCGGATTTCGACCAGGTCGTCCGCATCGATCCCAAGGATGCGCTCGCCTATTACAACCGCGGCATCGCCTACTACGGCCGGAACGACTTCGACAAAGCCATTGCCGATCTCGACCGCGCCATCGGTCTCGACCCGAAGATTTCGCTCGCCTTCCATAACCGCGGTAATTCGTATGCCCGCAAGCGCGACTTCGACCACGCCATCGAAGATCTCGACCAGGCGATCAAGCTCGACGCGAAATATGCGGTGTCCTTTAACGACCGCGGCCTCGCATTTGGCGCCAAGGGCCAGATCGACCGCGCGATTGCCGACTTCGACCAGGCGGTCAAGCTCGACGCGAAATTCGCGCCCGCCTTCACCAACCGCGGCGTTGCGTTTGCCACCAAGGGCCAGACCGATCGCGCCATCGCCGACTTCGATGTGGCGATCAAGCTCAATCCGAGCTACGCGGTTGCGTTCTACAATCGCGCCAACGCCTATTACGACAAGGCCGACTACGACAAAGCCATTGCCGACTACGATCAGGCGATCAAGCTCAATCCGAACGATGCTTCCGCGTTCCACAATCGCGGCGGCGCTTACAGCAACAAGAACGACTATGACCGCGCGATTGCCGACCTGAGCCAATCGATCAAGTTGAATGCGAACAACGCGCTTGTGTTCAACGATCGCGGCACCTCCTACGCCGCCAAAGGCGAGCTCGACCGCGCCATCGCCGACCTCGACCAGGCCATCAAGCTCGAGCCGAAGAATGCCTTCAGCCACTACAACCGTGGCCTGGCCTACCGGAACAAGGGCGAGACCGATCGCGCGATCGCCAACTACGACCAGGCGATCAAGCTCAATGCCAACTACACCGTTGCGCTGTTCGCACGCGGCGACGCCTATGAGAGCAAGCGCGACTTCGACAAGACCATCTCCGATCTCGACCAGGCCATCAAACTCAATCCCAATTACACGGTGGCCTATTACGGCCGCGCTATCGCTTACGGCTCCAAGGGTAATTTCGACCGCGCGATCGCCGATTTCGATCAGGCCATCAAGCTCGATCCGAAGGATCCGCAGGCCTACAACAACCGCGGCTTCGCGTTCCGCAACAAGGGCGACAACGACCGCGCCATTGCCAACTACGACCAGGCGATCAAGCTCAACCCGTCCTACGATCTCGCCTTCTACAACCGCGGCAACGCCTATTACGAGAACCGCGACTACGACCGCGCCATTGTGAATTTTGACCAGGCGATCACGCTCAACGCCAATTATGCCATCGCCTACTACAATCGCGGTCTCGCCTATCGCGACAAGCGCGACTTCGACAAAGCCATCCAAAATTTCGACCAGGCGATCAAGCTTGATCCGCGCAACGCCTACGCCTTTAGCAACCGCGGACTTTCCTATCGCAACAAGGGCGAAGTCGACCGCGCCATCGCCGATCTCAACGAGGCGATCAAGTTCAACGCCAACTTCGCGCTGGCCTATTACAACCGCGCCATCGCGTATGGCCTCAAGGGCGATACCGACCGCGCGATTACCGACTTCGATCTCGCGCTCAAGTTCGACGCGGAAGACCCGCGTGCCTACAATAACCGCGGCTTTGCGTACCGCAACAAGGGCGACAACGATAAGGCGATCGCCGACTTCGACCGCGCGATCAAGATCAATCCATCCTATTCCATCGCCTTCGCCAATCGCGGCGACATCTACTACACCAAGCGTGAGTTCGACCGCGCCATCTCCGACTATGAGCAGGCGATCAAGATCAATCCGAACTTTGCTTCGGCTTACAACCATCGCGGCCTCTCGCTCGATGAGAAGCGCGACTACCCGGCCGCCATCAAGGACTTCGACCAGGCGATCAAGCTCAACGCGAACAGCTCGTATTATTACAACAACCGCGGGTTCGCCTATCGCAACAATGGCGAGACCGACCGCGCCATCGCCGACTACAACCAGTCAATCAAGCTCAAGCCGGAATACGCGCTCCCCTACTACAACCGCGGCATGGCCTATTACGAGAAGCGCGACTTCGAGCGTGCAACGCAGGACTTGAATCAAGCGATCAAGCTCAACCCCAACTATGGCGCGACGTTCCACGATCGCGGCGTGCTCTACTACGACAAGAATCGTTATGATCCCTCGATCCCGGAAGCCGATCAGGCGATCAAGATCGTCGCCAACTATCCGATCAACTTCAACAAGCAGGGCTCCTCCTACGAAAGCAAGCGCGAGGATAACCGCGTCATTCAAGAGGTCGACCAGGCCATCAAGATCAATTCGGCGCCGGCGATCGCGACCTACAATCGCGGCAACATCCAGCTCGCCGCGCGCGACTATTCCGGTGCGATCCAGCTTTACGACAAGGTGATCGCGCTGCAGCCGGCGAACGCCGATGCATGGACCAATCGCTGCGGCGCGCGCTCGTTGAGCGGTGATTTGCCGGCCGCGGTCAACGATTGCAACGAGGCCATTCGGTTGAAGGCGAACAACGGACCCGCCTTTGACAATCGCGGTCTCGTCCACCTGAAAATGGGTCAGCTCGAACAGGCCATCGTCGACTTCGACGCGGCTCTCAAGCTCAGCCCGAAACTTCCGAGCGCGCTGTTCGGCCGGGGTATGTCCAAGCTGGCGCGCAACGACACCTCGGGCAGCGCTGACATCGACGCGGCGAAGGCTCTCAAGCCGAATATCGCGGAAATCTTTGCCAAGTCCGGCGTATCGGAAATCCTGGCGAAGCAGCCGCCCAAGGAACCGGCGAAGGAGCCGCCAAAAGAGCGCGTGGAAGCCCCGGTAGCCCCGGTAGCCCCGGTAGCCCCGGCAGAGCGCAACGCCGAATAATTGCTCTCGTCACGCATGAAAAACCGAGGCCGGCGAGCGATCGCCGGCCTCGTTGCTTTTCGGATCAACCTTCAGAATTCGGCGTGCAGGCGGCCGGAGAATATCGAAATCGGCCCACGATCGGCGTTGTAGGCCGGGTTGGCGAGGAACTGATAGTCGAAGGTCAGTGAGACCTCTTTCGTGACCCCGAGCGCGTAGTAGCTCTCCAGCACTCTTTCCTGCCGGTAATTGAGCCGTCCGTCGCCGATCAGAATCCCTAAGCCCCCGGCGGCAATAAAGTCGCGATGATCTTGCGACAGGCCGTTGAAGGCGGCGCCAACGCCGACGGTATCGTTCGGCCGTCCCCACGCCGTACCCTTGATCGAGGCGCCGAACGAGAGGCTCGCGTCGATGTCGGTGAACGCCATGATCTCGTTCTTGCCGTCGTTCCAGCTCCAGCGCCCGAACAAGCCGATGTCATCGGTGACCGACTGCTCGACGTTGAAGACGTAGCCGTATTTGACGCGGCTCGCGCGCGTCTGCGCGATGTCGAGATTGAGCGCCGGATTGTCGAGCGTCTCGCGATAGCTGCCGGCGAATACCGTGTTGACCCAGGCGATGGTGCGCAGCTTTCCCGGTCGCGACAACAGCGAATAGCGCGTTTCTAACTCGACCACATAGTTTCCGCGCTGCATCAGGTGCATGTCGAAAGTATTGGCATTCGATTGCGACGGCACCAGGAAATAACCTGCTCGCAGTGCCCAATTCTTTTGATTGAAATCGGCGACCGCGCCGTAAGTCAGCCCGACCTTGTCCGCGCCGTAGTCGAACGCGCCCGCCGCCCAGATCGACCAGTTGATGAAATCCTTGCGCGGGTCGCGGGCGTAGGAATTTCCGTCGAAGATATCTGTGACCGGAAGTTTTCCGACCTGCAGCGTCAGCCGGGAAATGTCGACCTTGCCGGACAATTTGTTCGGCGCACTTTCGAGCTTCTCCTGCGCACCGCCAAATCCGAACGTCTGCCGATAGAACAACCGCGAAGTGTGATAGTGCGGATAGGCGAAGTCCGATTTCTGCGCTTCGCCGTTGGGAAATCCGGCGGCGCCACTCGTTTCATGCAGGCCGAAGCCTTGCAGCAGCTCGGGACTGTAATAGAACTCACCACCCTGCCAGAGCCGAAAGCCGAGAAACGCCGTAGTGGTCCAGGTGTTCCGCGTCTGCGCCCAGGGCGTGAAGCTGTTTTCACCGACATAGGGCGATCGAAACGCCGGATAGCCTTGCTGGATATAGGTTGTTTGTCCGTGGAGCTCCCAGCGGTCCGGATCGACCGCCTTCGCGCCGCCGACGCTGGGCCAAGCCGCGCCATAAGCCGCGCCTGCACCGGGCGCGCCAGGCTTCCAATTGAGCCCCAGCCGCAACGTATGGATGTCGAACGCCGACTCATAACGCGTGCCCGATGGAAACGTGGCACTCGCGCTTCCAAATCGGCTGTAGAGATATTCGATCCGCGTGGTCCAGGGCGGAGCGATCGCAACTTCGGCGCCCGCGCCGGCCGTCCAGCCCGTGAACCGGCGCAGGATTTCGTTCTGGTCGTCGCTGACACCCGGCGTCTGCTCGAAGCGCCCCTGCGTCCAGGCCGCGCCGCCGGTTCCGTAGACCATCCACCGGTCGAAGGTATAGCCGAGGCGGCCGCGCAACGTGGCGACGTAATCGATCTTGTGCGCGACATCGCTAGCAGCACCGGTACGCGAGGCGGTAATATCGTCGGCCGACAGATAATTGGGAAACGAAATATCAGCCTCGACGCCAAGCAGCACGCGCGACGTCAGAAGATAATTGTATCCGAACTGCACGCCGCCGAAGAGACTTCCGAACGAATTGCGCGCACCCGATGGCGCTGGGTCGGACAGCGTCGTATTGGCATGGCCGCGGCTATAGCCGACGTGGCCGCCGACATAAAATCCCGTCCAATGGTAGGGCGATGAAACGCTTGCGGCTTTAATCGGTAATCCAGGAGTGTCTCCCGCCAGCGCCGCGCCGAAATTGCACAACGCGGCCCCGATGCCGGAGAGCACAGCGCGAGAATACGAACGACGCATCAGATCTACTCAGCCGCTTGATCGAGAACTTCGGACGCTGGTGCTCGGAAACGAATTTGTACCCGACGGAGACAAGACGAGCATGACAATTCATATTCGCAATTGCAACTTATTTGCAATAAGAGAAAATATAATAGTAATATCAAATAGATAATTACATAATCGCAAGGGGATAAATCCGCGCCATCGCAAAATCCGGCGCAAGATCAAGAAGCTTTTGCCGGCTAGAAATCCTGTCCGCGAGCCGGCTCATTTATGTTGCGTGATCGTATCCACCAGCGCCGGCCGGCCTTTTTTGACCTCGGCGAGCGCGCGCAGCAGCGCCGGCCGAATATCTTCGGGCCGTTCAATCGGCCCTTCGCCATAGCAACTCATGGAACGCGCAAGCGTCGCGAAATCCGGCGCCGGCCCGAACAGATCCATCCCGATATGCGCTCTGGCTTCGTCGGTACCGCGCAGCCGCGCCATGCGCAGCTGATGCTCCCAATCGTTGTAATAGGCGCGGTTGTTGTGCATCACGATCAGCATCGGGATTTGGTATTTCGCGAGCGTCCACAGCGCGCCGGCATCGAACATCAGATCGCCGTCGGGCTGGATGTCCACCACCAGGCGGCCGCTACCTTTGTGCGCGAGTGCAACGCCAATCGAGATGCCGATTTGCGTCGCGGTGCCGAGCTCCACGCCGGGATGGCGATGCGGCTTGTCGAAATCCCACAGCTTGCGCACTTGGTGTTTAAGTTCGTTGGCGGTGAGCACCCAGTCTTCGTTTTTAATCACGTCCCACGCTTCAAGCGCCAGTCGCCCGAACGTGATCGGTGAGGCGTCCCAGTTCTTGCGCGCCTCTTCCTGCCATTTGGCCCAGACCTGATCGTGGCGCTTTCCGACGGCCGCTTTGCGCGCTTCGATACGGCTCTTGAGTTTCGCATCGCCATCGATGCGCTGTTTGCACAGGCGCGTGAGTTCCGGAATGCCGAGCGCCGTGTCGCCCAGCGCGCGCACGGAGCACGGCTGCATCCGACAGTAATCCATCGACCATTTGCTGATCCCGATTTCCGCAAATCCGATCTCCACGCGCTCGCAGCTTTCCGACAATAGCGGCGTGACGATGCGTTTTGCGTTGTCCAAATCGGAAAATGGCTTCTCCCAGTCGCGCACATCGAGCCCGACCACCAGATCGGTGGTCTTGAGCGACTCTTTATCCATGGAGAGGCATAGCGGGTGCTTGTTGGGAAAGTTGAGCGCATTGTTGACGTCCCACACCGCCGCGCCGGTCGTCTCCGCCAATTCAACGATGCTCTCGAACCCGCCCGCCCGCCGTCCGGCGTATTCGGCGAGCAGCATCGGATGATTGGCCTTGAGCAACTTGTCGGCGATAGCGCTGAGCGCGCGCGGATCTGGCATGCTCGGCGACGGCATTGCCGCAGCGCCCTTGGGCGGGAGCGGCACATCTGCTGCGAGTGGTTCTTCCTGCAGCATCGCGTCGTAGCACATGTAGATCGGGCCTTGCGGTTCGGTCATCATCACCGAATAGCCGCGCGCGAATGATTCCGGCACGCCCTCGATCGCGGTCGGCTGATAATCCCATTTGACGTAGTCGCGCACCGCATTGCCCTGCACCAGCGCCGAGTGCGTCCAGTCGATGTGCGGACGCCGTTTTCCCTCATGCATCGGCCCCGTGGCGCCCATGATGAAGATCGGTACGCGATCGATGTACGCATAGTAGATCGCCATGGTGGCGTGCAGCAGCCCGACCACATCGTGCAGGATCACTGCCATTGGCTTGCCGCTTGCCTTGGCGTAGCCATGAGCGATCTGCACCGCGATCTCTTCGTGCTGGCACAGCAGCATCGGCGGATTATTGCCGCCGTAGTTGACGAGCGAATCGTGCAAACCGCGGAAGCTCGCTCCCGGATTGAGCGTGATATATGGAAAATCGTAGTGCTTGATCAGGTCGACGATGACATCGGACTGCCAGCGTGTGGTGTTCGAGACCTTGGCTTCCATCGGTGGGAGTTCCTAAAACTATTTCAGCAATGAAGCCGCCTTTTGCGCGATTTCCGGCGGCGTTGCATAGATTTCCTTGACCAGAGTTTCGAGCTGATCCCCGGGCACCGGAGTGATCTCCATATGTGCTTTATCGGCGTCGGCAAGGAAGTCCTTGTCTTTCATCGTATCCATGAAAGCTTTGCGCAGGATCGTCGCGCGTTCAGCCGGGACACCGGGTGGGGCCAGGAACGGCCGGCCCATCACCTGGCGCGCGAAGATGAGCTTGAGGATTTGCCGCTGCTCATCGGTCTTGGCGAGGTCGATGATCAGCGGCACGTTCGGCAATTCGGGATGCTTGCTGAGTGCGAGCTGCACCAGAACGTTGATTTTCTTCTGGTCGTACCATTGTTGATGGGTCGATTTCACGCTCGACCATGACCAGCCGCAGCGTCCCTGCACCTCGCCGCGCTCCATGGCGAGACCGACCTCGTTGCCGCCGGGATAGCCGGTGATGATGCGCATTTTGGTGCCCAGCACGGCGTTGGTGATTCTTGGAAACTGATCGGTGTCGGCCGACGCGCTGGTTCCGCCGACGACCAGCTCTTTGGTCAACAAATCCTCAAACTTTGTGATCCCGGTCGTTTGCCAGGCAACGCAAATGCTCACCTCGTTGTTGGCGCTCCCGACCCAGATGAATTTTGGCGCATCGAATTGCGCGCTCTTGTTTCCGAGCAAGGGATCGAAGCCTGTGCCGCGGCCGATGATGCCGAACGCGCTGCCATCCTTAGGTGCGACGTTATAAAGCCAGTTGGCAAGCCGCAGGCTCCCTGCGCCTTCCATGTTCTTCGGCACGACAGTAGGGTTGCCCGGAATATATTTGCCCATATGCCGGGCGAGCAGACGCGCGTAAAGATCATAAGCGCCGCCCACGCTGTAGCCGATGAGCAGATCGATATTCTTGCCTTTGTAGAATTCCGCCGGACTTTGCGCCCATCCGCGAACCGGCATGGCCAAGACTGACGCGACCAAGACCGACGAAACGACGAGCAAGGCAGTCGTGGTGCTGCGCACAAATAACCCAAATGCCATGTCAGATCTCCGCTGCCCCGCGCCAGCATAATCAATTGAATGGCTGCTCATCTAGTATGCACGCAACCGGCTTGATTTGATGGACTTCCACGTATAGCCAAGTTGTAGGCTTTAGCCCTTGGCGTTCGGCTGTACGGAACGCTCAAAGCCACGCGCACACGGAGCAGTCAATGACAGGCCTAATTGACGGTATTCCGGGGCAGGGGCATAACCAGCCGCCGGAAGACGCGGCGGAGAAGGAGAACCAGCACTGGGACCGCTGGGCCAAAAAGCGCACCTTCGTGCGCGCGCTCGAAGGCACCTATAGCCATCTCTACAAATCGCTGACCGAAGAACCGCGCGTCTACTCATCCAAGGACGTACCCTGGAAAGGCGGCCCCGGTCATTTCGGCAAGAGCGTGATTTCTCCGCAGGCCGTGGCCGTCACGCAATCGATCGAATCCCACATCGAGGCCTACGCGCCCGGTGCCTCCGGCCAGAAGCACGGCCATCTCAACAGCGCGGTGTTCTACGTGCTCAAGGGCCACGGCCACGACATTCACGACGGGCGCCACATTCCCTGGAAAGCCGGCGACGTGATGATCGTCGAGAACGGCTGCGTGCATCAGCACTTCAACGACAGCAAGGACGAAGAGGCGATCCTGCTGGTGTTCAAGGCCAAGCCGTTGTTCCTGTTCATGCACCTTCTGTTCCAGAAAATTGTGGAATGGCCATCCAAGGTGCCGCCCAAAGGGCAGGAGAACTACAAGCCGCCGTCGGAAATCTGAGATCGATCCATGACGCTGTTCACCGACAAAGGCCCCGCGCTCTCCGGCACCAAGACGGCGACCTTCCGCGCCGACGATGTCGCCACCGGCGACGAGTTCCGCAAAGCCTACGAGAGCAAGCTCAATGTTGTCGCCGCCGAGGACATGCCGTGGGAAAAATCCGCCGACGGCCTGATCAAGCACCTCGTCCACCACAAGCTCGACACGCGCGAAATGTGCGTCGAAGCCTACATGCAGTTCCTCAAGGGCGGCGAGCGCTCGGGCAAGCACCGCCACATGTGGGAAGAGGTCATCTTCGTGGTCGAGGGCTCAGGCTACGATCTGCACTGGGACTTGAAGTTCGATTGCCTCGACGCCTTCCAATGGGAATGGGCGCCCGAGCCCAAGGCCTATGGCTGGAAGCGCGGCGATTACATCTATGTGCCACCCTTCACCATCCACCAGCACGTCGCCGCCGACCACGAGGACGCGCGGCTGATCGTGATGTCGAACCGCATCGTCAAGGAAATGGGCTTCGACTGGTTCGACCAGGTCGAGAATGCGGCGGGATTTGAAGACGGCTTAAAGAAGTAGTCGCACCCACCCGTTCATTCCCGCGTAAGCGGGAATCCAGGCTTTGCCTTCGCCAACTGCCTGATCGCCTCCAACATCGCCGCAGGGTTCGCGATCCCTTTGCCCGCGATATCGTGCGCGCTGCCGTGCGCGACAGAGGCAAACAGTATTGGAACGCCGATCGTCATCGCCGCTGTCGCATTTGGCGAAAGAACCTTTGCCGCGACGTGTCCTTGGTCGTGCAGCATCACGATGAAGGCATCGAAGCCTTTCTTGTGAAACATGATATCCGCGCCGAGCGGGCCCGCGACCGAAATCCCTTCGGCAATAGCGGCATCGATCGCGGGCTTGATGATCTCGATTTCCTCGGAACCAAACAGCCCGTCTTCCCCGGCATGCGGATTAAGTCCGCTCACACAAATCTTCGGCTTTTCAATTCCAAGCCTGCGCAATGCTGCGTCGGTCGCTTTGATGACGCGCGCGATCTTCTCCCGCGTGATCATCGCGATCGCTTCGCGCACGCTTGAGTGCAACGTTGCATGCACGATCTTCATTCTGCCGACGCACAGCATCATGAAGACGCCGCTCTCGTTGGTCGCAGTCTCGCGCGCAACGAACGAAGGATGGCCGTCGAACTTAATGTCGGCGAGCGCGATCGAAGTTTCATTCTGCGGCGCCGCAACCACGGCATCGACGTCGCCCGCGAGCGCCGCTTTGACGGCAGTACGGCAGCATGCAATCGACGCGCGTCCGGCTGCGGCGCTTGTGGCGCCAAGCGCGAGTGTGGCCGCATCGGCCACCGCACAATCGAGCACGTTGACGCGTTGCCCGGACCAATCGGCGTCGCCCACATGCTTCACCGTGTGAAATTCCGCCTCGATCCCGCACACCTTGGCGTGCCGCGCGACGATACCCGCATCGCACACAACGATCGGATTGCACGCCGCGCGCACCACAGGATCGAGCGCCGTTTTCAGGCTGATTTCCGGCCCGATACCCGCCGGATCGCCGCTGGCTATGGCGATTTTGGTTTTCTCAGCCATGCGCAAGCCGGCCGCTCACTCCCACGGCATCAAGGATGCGTGGATGACGTCCTTCACGCCCGCCCCCCCGACCGATTTGATCGCCAGGTCCACGTCTTTCAATCCAAACCGGTGCGTCGTGATCAGCTCGAGCGGAAAGCGCCTCGACGCGAGCTGCGCCAGCGCCAGTTCGCACGCCTTGTAGCTGTGCCCGCGTGCGCTCTTGATCGTGATGTATTTCACCGTGACCTTGCCGAGCGGGAAATTCGGAAATTCCGCCATCTCGCCTTGCACCACAATAGTTCCGGCCTTGCGCTTGAGCGCGTCGATGCCCAGCAAGATCGGCGTGGTTCCCGCGCCGGCGGTGCAATCGAGCACAACGTCGACGCCCTTGCCGCCCGTGATCTGCATGATGCGCGCAAGCGCATCTTCCTTCTGCACGTCGATCACATGGTCGGCGCCGAGTTTCTTCGCCACCGCCATGCGCGCGGCATCTTTTGTTGTGCCGGTCACGATGATCAGCGACGCGCCCGCCTGCTTGCAGATCACGGTCTGCGACAATCCCTGCTGGCCGGGGCCCTGGATGAGCACGGTGGAATCGTAGCTCACGCCGCCCTCGAACAACGACCATTCCACGCCGTTCGCCATCGGTGTGACCAGCCCGGCCAGTTCCGGCGTCACGCCCTTGGGCACGGCATGCAGCACCGCGTTCCACGGCAGATACACATATTGCGCAAAGCCGCCCCACAGATGCGGCGCCTTCTCGGCGGACGTGTAGCCATAGCGGATACCGTCCGGGTTGGAACGCCAGTCCGTGTTCTCGCAGTGCCGGTATTGGCCTGAGTGGCACCATTCGCACTTGCCGCACATCACATAATGCTCGACGAAAACCAGATCGCCTTCCTTGAAACCCTTGCGTGCGGTGAATTCAGCGCCGGCCTTGGCGATGATGCCGATGTTCTCGTGCCCCATGATGACGGGCACGTTCGACATCGGATGCGCGTAGAGTTTTACGTCCGTGCCGCAGATGCCGGCGACTTCCATCTTCATCAGCGCCGCGTCGGCGGGAATATCCGGCATCGGATATTCGCGGATCTCGGTCTTGCTCGGACCCACCCGCACGGCCGCCAGGACTTTTTCGGTCACTACATTTCTCCAACAATCACTTGGGTGCGGAGCATTCTATTTCTTCTCCCCTCCCCCCGCGAAGCGGTGGGGAGGGGTCGGGGGTGGGGGGAATTTACGCGCTCTCGGTTACGTCCTCATACACGTCCATTTCGACGCCGCCCGGAAACAGCATGCGCCACCCCTGCAGGATATTCCGCGCCATCGGATCGCTCGCGAACTTTTGCCGGTTCAGCTCAAAGCCGGGCTCGGCCTCGTACTCGACGATCTGGATCACGTCGGCCGGGCTGTCGACATTGCGCAGTAGCCGCACCTTGGCGTCGCCGAACGCGGGATAAAAAGGCGTCGCCGATTTCATCATCATGGACAGCGACGTGATGGCCTCGGCCGTCGGCAATTTGATCTTGATCACCAGGATGCGGTTCATTTTTTTGGTCTTGACGGCCATTGCGTTACGTCCTTCGCCCTGGCGCGTGCGATTGCAAGCAGTCTCGTTCGGCGCGCCAATGGGGGTATAGCTCAACGCGCGATTCTCCGCCATCGTTTGATGACGAAGCGGATTGCGCGGCGCGGCGGCCAAACTGTTTGCGAAGCGGCCGTCGACAACGCCGGCAGTCAGGGCTGCGGCGGCTTCTTTTGGGCGACAGCGCCTGGCATTTGCATTGGTGCGGGGGGACGCTCAGGCTCGCGCACCCATGCACTGCAAAGACCCCAGAACACGGCGAGCCCGGCGAAGGCCACGTTGCTGAGAATCCCGAGCATGAAAAACAGGTTCGCCAGCTTCGGGTGGCCGGTTGCGTCGAGATACAGGTTCAAGCCGAGAAAGGTCAGCCCCAGCGGCAGCGCGAACAACGCCATGTTCCGGATGGATTGCGGCTTCGGCATTTTGACCTCTCGCGCAGGAGCTGCTTGCGCGCGATACCAAGCACTAAAAACAAATTCGCGCCAGTCCAATGCGCCGCGCACACGCGTGCTGGGTGAGGTGATTTTCCGGTGGGGCGCAATAGCCCTCGGGTCCGCGCTTCGCGCGGCCCAAGGGTAAACTCCGCGTATTGCGCCACTGTTGGCGCGTGCTGCTAACAACAGTCCCGCCCGTTTACGATTTGTTAATCTTTTGAATCAATCAACATAGATCCTAAGCGGCTGTGATTCGCGTGACAGATATGATCATGAGCGAACAATGCGCGCACAGCGACAAGACACCTTCAAGCCGCACACTGATAAATCGCCATTGGATTTTCCCTCCGACGATTTTGCAGCAGAAATTATTCTAAATAGCGCAAATAACGATAACTCTCACGGGCGCTATTCTGGTTTATGGTTGGGTGCAATCCTTGCTTTCGCTCTCATTGTTGAGATTATTATTATCAGCAATCCTCCACGCTGTTCAGCCGGACAAAATTCTTCTACCCGGTTCACAATTGGATCGGCGATTTTATTGGCGGGATGCTAACGGCCCGAGCGGCCTGTTTCAGACAGCCCGAGTTGTAGGATGGGTTCGCCGACTTGCGCATTTAGCTATGCCGATCCCGAGTTAACTCGAGATCGGTGGCCGCTCCTCAGGATGAGGGCGGATGATCTGCTGACGCAATCAGCCCTTGATCTGCCGCCCGGCGCGCGCGTCGGCGATCAGCGCCGCGAAGGCATCGAGGCTGGCCTTCGCGGTGTTGGCATAAGTCTCGGTCTTGGAATCGAGCCACTTCGTCCCATATCCGATCGCGGTATGCGCAAGCCGCACGCGCCCGTCGAGCCACGGCCCGCCGCCGAAGCCGCCGATCACGGGAATTTTCACAGCACTCACCACGGCCGCCCCCGCCACCGGCCCGGAGTTGGTGAAATCCAACAGCGCAGCCCCCAAACTTTCCAAAAGCTTCGCCTGTTCGACCAGCTTCGCCGTCATCGCCGGCGGAACTTGCGCGTCCGGCGCCGACTGCGAACTATAGGGAATGCCGTGTTGTGCCGCGGTCTGTGGCGTGATGCCGAACTGCGCGAAAACGGGAATACCCGCATCGACGATGGCGCGCACCGCATCGGGAAAATCCGCCGCGGCGTCGAGCTTGACCATGTCCGCGCCGCCATCCTTGATCAGCCGGTTCGCAGCACGCAACGCGCTCGCAATGCCTTCCTGCAGCGGCCCATAAGGAAAATCGCAACTCACCAGCGCGCGCGTCACCCCGCGCCGCACCGCCTTGCACACGACGAGCATTTCTTCCAGCGTGATGTCCAACGGATCAGTGCGGCCATAGAGATTGACGCCCACGGAATCTCCCACCGAAACGAAATCCACGCCTGCGCGGTCCGCGATCTGCGCAAGCTGCGTGTCCCACGCCACCACGCCGACGCTCTTTTTCCCGTCACGCTTCATTTGCTGAAGCATGGCAATGGTGACATTCGTCATGATTTATACTTTCGCTTTCAGCATCGCGGCAAACGGCTGATTGGGATCTGCGAGCGCCGCCGGATCGACCGCAATGCGCCGCTCGATCAGCCGGCGCACGGCGGCAAGGTCCTTCTGCGCATTGATTCCGAGCGCATAAGACAAAAGCGGCCCGTCGGTTTCAAGCAACAGCCAGCTTTTTCCCGGCAGGGGCCGCTTCACACGCGATGGATTTGCCGGCGGCCAGCCGGCGCCTTGGATGTAGAGATCATATTGCTCGGTCCAGAACGACGGCACCGGGCGATAGGCCTCAGTTCCGCCGGCCGCATTACGGCCCGCGATGACACCTTGGTCTTGCCCGTGCCGCCAGTTCTCCAGCCGCACCAGCCCATGCGGACCTGCAAAGCGCGTCACATCTCCCGCCGCAAAAATAGCTCCGTCGGAAGTACGACACTGTTCATCCACCACGATGCCGTCTTGCGTGGCAAGACCCGCCGCCGCCGCGAGCGCTTCGTCGGGTTTCACGCCGGCGCCGACGACAACAAGATCGGCCGCGATCGTGTCGCCGGCGCTGGTCACAAGTGCTATATGACCACTGCTCTGCGGCAAAACTTTCGTCACCGATGTATCGAGACGGATATCGACGCCGCGGCGCTGGTGCTCCACGAGCACATACAAACCGGTTTCCTCGTCGCACATGCGCACCAGGATGCGCGGCGCGAACTCGATCACTGTCGTCTTGATGCCAAGCTCGGTTGCCGAAGCTGCGACCTCAAGGCCGATGAGGCCCGCGCCGATCACCACCAGCTTTTTGCATCCCGCGAGAGCAGCCTTGAGCGCACGCGCATGCGCTTGCGTCCGCAGATAATACACGCGCGGCATTCTCGGCGGCAGCAGCGCGACCTCGCGCATCAGCGAACCCGTAGCGATCACCAGTGCGTCGTAGGGCAGAGGGCCCGTGTCCGTAATAACCTTTCGCGCCGCCCGATCGATGGCCTGGCATTTTGCATTTGTCTTGAGCGTAACATCGTGCGCGGCGAGCCCGCTCTTGCCGGCGATCGGCGCGTCTTCCGGGTTGGCCTTGCCCAACAGCACAGCTTTGGAAAGCGGCGGCTTCTCGTACGGCTCGCACGGCTCGTCGGTCAGCAGCGTGACGTTTGCAGCGCTATCGCGCCGCTTGGCTTCGATGGCGGCCCAGACTCCGGCCGGCCCGCCGCCAATCACCACGATGTTTTTTGCCATGCGATCCGCTTACGTCCGTTCTAGCTGTTCATTGACACTTTCAGGGCCGCCCGCCTACAGTTCTGCGGAACGCCGGTCCATCTGGCGGAACACACCATTCAGCGGAACATAACGTGCCGCCGCTCCAAAATGCACTCAAGCCCCGCAGCTCTCATAGCACCGGCCGGCTGTCTTCGGTGGCCACCGCCATGCGGCTGCTCAAAGCTTTTTCCGAACACGAAGTCGAGATCGGCATCAGCGATCTCGCCAAGCGCCTCGGCGTCGCCAAGAGCACGGCCCATCGCCTCGCGGTGACGCTCGTAACGGAAAGTATGCTCGAACAAAATCCCGAGAGCGGAAAATACCGGCTCGGTATCGCGCTGTTTCGATTGGGTGCGCTGGTGCGCCACCGCATGGATGTGTCGATCGAGGCGCGCCACCTGCTGCGCGAGTTGCGCGAGAAGGCGAACGAAACCGTGCATCTCGCGGTGCTCGACGGGTCTGAGATCATGTACGTTTACAATCTTGAGAGCACGCAGGCGATCCGCATGCGCTCCGACATCGGCGTGCGCAAGCCCGCCTATTGCACGGCCGAGGGTCAGGCGATGCTCGCCTACCAGCCGGCCGAAGGTGTGGAACGCGTGATCCGCGCTGGCTTGCTGCCGCGCACGCCGCAGACCATCACCGATCCGGCCGCGCTGCGTAAGGCACTCGAATTGGTCCGCCAGCGCGGCTGCGCGATTGAGGATGAGGAAAGCGAAATCGGCATGCGTTGCATCGCGGCCCCCATCCGCGATGACTCAGGCGAAGTCATCGCCGCAATTGGGCTGGCCGGACCAGTGTCGCGGCTCTCGAAGAAAGCGCTCGCCGCGTTCATCCCCCACGTCATCGAGACGGCGGCGGCGATATCTGCCAGACTTGGGTTTAGGACGCGCGCGGCTGGTTGAGGCGTCGTCTATTCCGCGAGGGTAGCTGCGACGTGCTACCGCAGCGTGCGTGCACGTCCGGCATTGCCAGCGCAATCGGAAAAGATCATTCTTCGCAAGCTAGGCGACCAACAAAATAACGAAGTCGATCAAGATTTTGACACGCATCCAGGGAGATTCTGATGTCATCGTTTCGTAGATTGCACGGCGTCCTCGCCGGCGCTGTTCTCATTGCAAGCACTACGGCGGCGATATCGCAGGAATGGCCCAGCAGCAGAGCGGTTCAGGTCATCAGCATGTTTGCCGCGGGCAACGCGAACGACATCGTCGCCCGCATCGTGCTCGATCAGACATTCCGGCAGATGAACGCTTCGTACGTCATCGAGAACCGGGCCGGCGCCGGCGGGACGATCGGCGTTGGTTCGGTCGCCAAGGCCGATCCGGATGGCTATACGCTTTTGCTGAACTCATCCACGTTGAGTTCTCAGGTCGTGCTGCATAAGTCGCTGCCTTACGATCCGGCTCGCGACTTTGCTCCGATCGCGATGTTCGGCATCCAACCGAGCGTGTTGGTTACGACGCCACAGAAAGGGTACAAGACCGTTGCAGAGCTCGTAGCGACGGCCAAAGCGAATCCTGGAAAATTGAATTTTGCCTCCGCTGGAATTGGTGCTGCATCCCACATGGCGGCCGAGCAATTCCGTCTTGCCGCGAAGATCGACGTTCAGCACATACCGTTTCGCGGTCCTACTGAAGCGTTCACCCAACTCTTGGCGGGAAATATAGATTATTATTATCTGCCCATTTCTCCGGCGCTTTAAAACATCCAGGGTGGCAAGCTAGTGGCGCTCGCCGTGAGTACGCCGAAACGGGCTGCCTTGTTGCCTGACGTGCCGACGATCGTTGAAGCCGGTTATCCCGATGCCACCTATCTGTTCTGGGGCGGGATTGTCGCGCCCGTTAAGACCCCGCGCCCCATCATCGACAAACTGCACGCGGAAGTTCAGAAAGCCCTGAACACGCCCACGGTGAGGGAAGCCCTCGCAAAACAAGGCGTGGAGATTCAGCCGATGAGCGTGGACGACTTTGCCAAGTTTTCTCGCGACGATATCGCGGCGACGGTCAAGCTCGCCAAAGATATCAATCTCGCTCCGACGAATTAAATTGCAAATGACGGACATTGTGGATTGCGCGGCGGCTATGCCCGCAACGCGACCAGCATGTCCTCGATGTATTCCTCGGCGTTGGCGATTACCAGCATCAGCGACCATGGCCGCAGCTGCGCCAACGTCTTGGAAAGCGCCTCGTCGGATTTTCCGGCGGAGCCGACAATCAGCGCCGTCGTCATCACGCGCTTGAGACTGCAGGCCTCGCCGATGAGCGAAGCCACCGGCACATTCTCGCCTGCGGTCGCGACCATCACGACCTGATCGGCGGCATTGACCTCGTCGATCAAATTCTTGGTACGGCCGGCAAGATCGTTCAGCCAGCCCACCAGGCTCTCGCCTTTGCGCGGCGTGCTGCCGAAGGCGGTGGCGGTAAAAAACGTCGCGCCATTCCAGCGCGCCAGCGCCAAACGTTTGACCACGTGTTCGCTCGGCCCATCGAGAGCGATCACCTTGATCGCGCGCGGCAGCGAATTGGGCGCATTGATACGATAGCGCGCTTCTGCGGCACTGCTCATGCGGGCGGATTCGGATTGCATGGTCACACCGTCACATGCTCGCGGCCGGTCTGCACCACGAGCGCTTCTTTGGCATCGTCCTTGAAGTGCTTATCGGGTGGCAGCACGAATGCGGCCGAGCGCACGCGCTGGTGCGCGAGGTCGATCCCAGGCGGCGTCTCGCCTTTTCCCATGGCCTTGAGAGCGCGCAGCAGACGGTGGCGCGCCATGATGATGCCGTTGTCGGTGGAGACCAGATTCTCCTTCGCGCGATCGACGACCGGCCCCATACTCTCTTGCAAGGACGCGTCCTGCATCGCGATGCCTTCTACGCCGCTGTAGGTGCGGCCCACTTTCTGCGCGGCGCGATCCACCAAATAGTCGTTGTCCTTGTTCGCCTTCGGACGATACGTGCCCGGCACATAGGTGACGTGAATGCCCTGGCCTGCGCGCATGGCCGCGACCTCTTTCTCCGCCAACGCGCGCGTCACCTTGTAGTCGAAGCTCCACGCCCAGCAATTCTCGTCGTCGATCGGCACCCAGAAATGCCCGTGCACCGGATGGTCCGCGCGCGGCGGGATCATGGTGAAGGCCGGCATCACCCATTGCGTGATGCGCCAGTAATAGCTGCCGTTCTCGGCGTTGCGGCGCGCGCCGATGAACAGTCCGCCTGCGCTCTCCACCACTTCGAACACCGGCTTCATATCGCCCATATTGTACTGATTGCCCTTCGAGCCCTTGAATAGCGGATCGCGGTCGAGCTCGCCGCTATGCAGGAAGGACACGTGGCTTGAATCGATGCCGCCTTCCATCGCCTGCAGCCAATTGCATTCCTGCGTACGCTTGGACATGAAGCGGCGGTCGGCCGGCATCATGGCGAATTCCCATTCCGGCAACGGCGGCTGCTTTTCGGGCGGGCCCATGTAGGTCCACAACACGCCGCCGCGTTCGACCAGCGGATAGGACTTGAGTTTGATCTTCTTGCAGAAGCCGCTTTCCTCCGGCTCCGACGGCACTTCGATGCACTGGCCGGTGTGGTCGTACTTCCAGCCGTGATAGGGGCAGCGCAAACCGTTGTGCTCGTTGCGGCCGAACCAGAGCGACACACCGCGGTGCGCGCAGAACTCGTCGGTCAATGCGAGATGGCCTTGCGTATCTCGCCACGCCAGCAATCGCTCGGACAAGAGCTTCACCCGCACCGGCGGACACTCGTTTTCCGGCAGCTCTTCTGCGAGCAACGCAGGCAGCCAGTGGCCGCGGAACATTTGCCCCATCGGCGTGCCGGGACCCGTCTTGGTCAGCAGATCGTTCTGTTCTTTCCTGAGCATCGGCAAGCGCTCCTGGAGCGTTCTGTCGCTATGTAACGTCGTCTATAAAACTTGCTCAAGCCTTATCAGGCGGCGGCCCGGCCGGCGTTGACCTTGGTCAAGGCCCGTGGTCTATGAAAGACGTTCTGGTTCTTCCATACGGAACATCGTTCCGGCCGCAAGATTACCCGCCATTCCGCCCATTCAGCAAGAGAAGCCGGTGCCCACACGCGTCGAACTCTGCAGGATTGATCAGGTCGCAGCCGGCACAGCGCTTAAAGTGGAGGCCGGCGGGCTCGTCGTCGCGGTGTTCAACGTGGACGGCGAGTTTTATGTCACAGATGACTCCTGCACCCACGGTCCCGGCTCGCTCTCGGAAGGGTTTGTCGATGGCGATGTGATCGAGTGCAATTTCCATAACGGCCAGTTCAACATCAAAACTGGAGAAGTCGTTTCGCCGCCCTGCATGATCCCGATTAGGACCTATCCGGCGGTGGTGCAGGACGGAAAAGTATTTGTCGATGTGGATTGAAAGCCCCTCGGCGGTAAGCAATAAAAGGGTATCTCGCATACCGCTTCCGGTGTTCTGCCATATGGAACCATAAGCGGAACTAAGAGCGGAACCACAAGAGGAACTCAATGCGCCACTCCATCGCCTCCAAACTTTCGGCTGCGGCCCTGGTCGCAGGCGCGCTCACCGGTTTTAGTTCGGCAGCTTTCGCCCATGTCGGCGATCATTCCGGCCTGAGTTTCGTCGAAGGTCTCGCTCATCCGTTCACCGGGCTCGATCACATGCTGGCGATGGTGGCGGTGGGTCTGTGGGCTTCGCAACTCGGCCGTCCGGCGATCTGGCTTCTTCCGGCGACATTTCCCGTCGTCATGGCGATCGGCGCCGCATTCGGCATCAGTGGCCGGGAATTGCCATGGATCGAAATCGGAATTGCCGCTTCGGTACTGGTGCTCGGCGCAGCCGTGGCGCTGGCGCTGCGGCCTTCGCTCATCGTGAGCGCCGCGCTCGTGGCATTGCTGGCACTCCTGCACGGATACAGCCACGGTGTGGAACTGCCTGCGAGTGCTTCCGCCTTAACCTACGGCGCAGGTTTTGTTGCAGCCACGCTGATGCTGCACGCCATCGGAATTGCGATCGGGCTGTTGGCGAACGCAATTCCGCTGCGCTATGTGGCGCGCACGGCAGGCGCCGCGATCGCAGCGGTCGGTGTGTTCTTGCTCGCGACGGTCTGAGTCGGCGGCGTTACGTTCGCCGGAAAGATCAGCGATTTGATCACCACCGGCACCGCGCCTGAACTGTCCAGCATCGCGCCGATGTCGATGTAATCGAATTCCTTCAGCTCGAGCCCATCGATTGACACAATCGAATTCTCAATCCGCATCTCTTCGTGCAGATGGATGCCGAGCAGGCCACCCACGTCGCCATCGCCGGCGAGCACCAGCGGATGCCCGCGTGCAAGCACGCTCGCCAAGCCATCGACGATGCCGCGGCAGAATGCATCGAGCCTCTGGAACGTCGCCGATCCGCGCCACGGCACGAAAATAGCAACCGGGCTGTCGCCCTCGCAAAGGTCGAGGCGTTTGAGCATGGCCTCGATCGCGCGCGCGACGGCGGCAGGCTCGATGGTCTCCTGATCGATCGGCATGTCCGGCGCGATCACCGGCACATTGCGCAGCGGCAGCGCGTCGAGCGGCGACACGTAGATGGTGCTGCCGCTGAGCTGAATGGTGTATTGTGACGCACCGATCACCGTGGCGCGGATGCCTTCGATCGCAAGCTCCAGCCGCGGACAAAAGCCCGCAATGCGCGCGCGGATTTCTTGCGCCAGCAGCGGCCCGAGATCGTCAAACGTGCCGGCTTCACGGCCGTAAATGAATTCGGAAACACCGCCCGAAAACATGATCTGATTGACGGGCGCGCGCTGCGCCAGCGGATCAAGCCGGAGAAGTTTCGCGCCGCCTGCCGAAGGTTTGCCGCCACGCATCGCATCGAACAAACGATCCGCCATGCACGCCGCAAGCGCGCGGGCGGCTTCCGGTTTGAGCATCGCGTCCAGCTCAAGATCAATTCCAAGCTCGGCGCCGAAACGACGTCCCGCCTCTTCAAGGCGTGTGATGCGCCCGCTCGCATCGAAGCACACAAGCCGCGCCCCAACGTCGACTGCCGTGAGATCGACCACTTTTCCGTCGGCGCAGATCGCGATCTTCGACGTGCCGCCGCCGACATCGACATTCATCACGATGGCCTGCTCGCGGATCGAGCGCGCGGCGGCGCCCGAGCCGTAGGCTGCCATCACCGTTTCTAGATTGTCACCGGCGCTCACCGCGACGAGTTTTCCGGCCTGCCGCGCAAACAGCTCCCCGATCGCGCGTGCGTTGCGCCGCCGCACCGCGACGCCGGTCAGGATCAGCGCGCCCGTGTCGATCTCGTCCGGATCGACCTGCGCGTCCTTGTATTGGCGCGCGATGAACGCGCCGAGCGCGTCCGAGTCGATCGTCTCCTCGGCGGAATAGGGCGTGAGCAGGATGTCGGACTGATAAAAAGTCTCGCGCTGCGTGACCACATAACGGCTATCAAGCCGCTCCAGCAAAATCCGCGAGAACACTAGATGCGAAGTCGACGAGCCGATGTCGACGCCGACGCTGAGCACGCAAATCTCGTCATCTTCCGCCAGCGATCGCCCCACACTGGAAAAGAAAACGCGCCCGCCCTCGGCATCCTGCTCCACGTTCATTCCTTCGGCAGCTCGCCCTTGTAGTTCTTGTCGTAGTACTCGGGCTTCATCCGGTTTTCGACGCCTTCGCGCCGCAGCCGTTCGTCATATTCCGCTTTGATGAAGGGATCCTCCATCCAATACGGGATAGCGCTGCCGCCCTCGGGGATTTCCATGGCGGTGTAGTCGATATGCTTTTCGCCCGGCGGTCCGGGTTCGCGGCCGGGGTTGTGCGGCCCGAACCATGCGGTAAGCCGCAACGGCTCTTTCGAGGCGCCGAAATGCTGGTGAAACCAGCGCGCGCCGCCCGGTGCTGCCGACACCATGCCGACCGGTTCGTAGTCGACGCGCTTGATCTCGCTCTCTTTGCCGTCCTTCCATGGCGTGATGCCGTTCCGCTCCGGCCACGTGTAAGTATAGCCCTTGCCCTTGATGCAGATGAGCACGGCGGCCGAAGTATGCGCGTGCGCCTTGGAGTAGCGGCCGTTTTCGTGCTGCCCGACCCACAGATAGAACGTGTTGCCGGTCATAAACGGCTCGATCCGGCGGAAGCCGGGCGAGCGGCGGTTGTCGAGCGGAAGTTCGCAATTGACGATGTCAGGCACGAAATTGGTCCGCCGCATCGCAAGCCCGCGCACCGGATCGGGCTCGATGTCGTCCTTATACTTGTAGAAATCGTCGGCACCGGAAAACCGGTCACGGAACTGATAGGGGCAATCGAAAATCGCACCCACGTTGTTGATCAGGTTCATCAGGTTCGGCGCGGTCGTGCCCGAAAGCAGAAGTGCCGGCGCGGAGCTGGCATTCACCAGCCGGTGCCAGGCATTCACCGGGATCGAGAACAACGAGCCCTTCTGCCACTCGAACACATGGCGCTTTGAGTCGCCATCGAGCCAAACTTCCGTCGTACCGCGGCCTTCGACCACATAGAAGATTTCCTCGTAGAGATGCTTTTCGGCATTGAGCGCGCCCGCGCCCGGCACTTCGATGACATAGCAGCCCCATTTTCCTTCGGTACCGTAGAGCTGGATGTAGCTGCCGCGCCCGCCGGTTCGCTTCCACGGTGCGAGCGGCAAATTCTGCACCTTGCTCACCCCGATATCGCGAAAGACAGGAATGCCCTCGGACTCCATGAAGTCGTCGTAAGGCGTCTTCGGCCGGCCGAATTTGCCGAAGCCGGCGCGCTGTCCGCCGGTCGGCTCGTGCCAATGTGTCTCGCCCGGAACGTCATGCATGAGCCTTCTCCTCTTCGTCCGTTGACTTCGCGGTCGGCAGGTCCGCCTTCTCCGCCGCATAGGCCTTGTCCATTTGCGACGTCAGTCCGTGCTTGGCGAGTTCCTTGACGAACAGATGGCGCGTTGCCGGATTCTCGTCGGCATAATCGACCTGATCGCCGCCCGTGCGCCGGCTGATCCAGGCTTTTGGCACGCCTTGCGCGTTGCGGATGGCGACGCCCTCGTGCTTGAAGGCGAGATAACGCGCCGGCGTCGTGCCGGTGTTGAAGTGCTGATGGAACCACATGTTCGGCGGCACGATCATCGAGCCGACCTGCCATTCGTAGCGCCGCGGTGCGTCGCCCTCAGGCCACATCAGCGAAAATCCTTCGCCCGAGAGGATGATCACATGCGCGCCGGGCCCGTGCGCATGCGCCTTTTTGTACGTGCCGATGGGGAACTGCGAGATGTGGCTGTTGAGCGAGCTTTTCGCAAAATTGAAACGGATATGCCCGCCGCCCGCGCCGCGTTCCTTCGCCGCGATTAGCGGCAGATTGACCGCATCCGGCACAAAGTTGGTCGCGAGCAAAAATCCCTTGTGCTCGCTTTTGGCGGAAAAATAATCCGGCTCGCCTGCAAAGCGCCCCTTGAAGTCGTACTTTGTGCCGAAAATGAAATCGATGTCTTCATAGAGATTGATGACGACCGGCGCGTTGGTCACGGCGACATATCGCGCGCCCTCACGGCCCGAACCGTTGAAATGCTGGTGCCAGCAATTGAGTGGGATCGCGAACAGCGCGCCCGCCTTCCATTCGAATGTAATACGTGCGCCGGCGTCGTTCCACACCGTGGTGGAGCCACGCCCATCGAGGATCATGATCGTCTCCTCGAACAATTGCCGCTGTGGCTCAAGTGCCTTGCCCGGCGGAATTTCGCACACATAACAGTCGTTCGACGTGCGCGAGGCCTCGTGGTTGAGAAACAGGCCGCGCCCGCCGCGCCGCGCCCAGGGCTTGAGCTCAACCGTGTGCAGATTCGGCACGTACAGCGAACTGATGAGATCGAGCCCTTCGCTTTTGACCCAGCGGGTGTAGGGCGTTTCCTTCTCGGTCGCGAACTTCTTCGCGAATTCCTCCGATACGACGGCCTCTTGACTCATGTTCCTCTCCATCATCGATCCTTCACGCATTCGGGATGGCCACGCATTTTTCGACTTTCATGCGCATGTGAATGGGCTCGCCGATCGGCGTGCGCAGCGACGGATGTGCGCGCGCGAGCAACACGCTGTCACCGACCTTGACCTGGAAGTCCAGATATTCGCCGAGAAAAGCTTTGCCGTGAACCGTGCCGGTGATCACATTGATGCCTTCGGCGCGCGCAGGCGCTTGTTCGGTGAGTTCAATATCCTCCGGGCGCACCGAGATCACCACGGCGGTATTTGTTCCGAGCGTCTCGCCGCATTGTACATCGAGCGTGCCGAACGGCGTCGAAACCTGGCAATGGCCGTTACCGCCGTGCGCCGAGAGCACCTTCGCATCGAGAAAATTAGTGGTACCGACGAAATCCGCCACGAACCGGTTGCGCGGCCGCTCGTAGATTTCGCGCGGCGAACCGATCTGTACGACGCGCCCCTCGTTCATCACCGCGATCTCGTGCGAAAGCGCCAGCGCTTCGCTCTGATCGTGCGTGACATAAACCGTGGTGAGCTTGAGCTCGCGCTGCAGGCGCTTGAGTTCGAAACGCATGCGCTCGCGCAACTTGGCGTCGAGATTGGAGAGCGGCTCGTCGAGCAGCAGGAGTTGCGGCTCCATCACCAGCGCGCGCGCAAGTGCAAGCCGCTGCTGCTGGCCGCCGGAGAGCTTTGTCGCGTCCCGCTCGGCGAGTTCATCGAGCGCCACCGCATGTAGCACACGCATCACCCGCTCTTCGATTTCCCTGCGGCTGAGTTTTTGCTTGCGCACTTCGAGCGGAAACGCCGTGTTCTGGAAAACATTCAAATGCGGCCAGATGGCGTAGGACTGAAACACCATGCCGAAATTGCGCTGGTTTGGCGCAACGAAAATTCCGGCATCGGCGGAAAACATCACGCGCCCGCCGACCGAAATCTCACCGGCGCGCGGTCGCTCAAGGCCCGCGATCGAACGCAATGTCGTGGTCTTGCCGCAGCCGCTTGGGCCCAGCAGCGTGAATAGCTTGCCTTCGGGCACCTCGAAGTTCACGTCCTGCGCGGCCTTGATCGCCTGACCACCGGCGCCCGGATATTCGGTATGGAGTGCTTTCACGCTGAGCATTGTTCAGCTTTCAGCCACGCCGTATTTCTTGGCCACGAATTGCGCGAGCATGACAAAGCAGAACAATACCGCGATCAGCATCACACCGAGCGCGGAAAGTTCCACATATTGTCCGTTCTGCCAGAACTCCCAGATCATGATCGACACCACTTCCGATCCCGGACTGTAGAGCAGGATCGAGCTCGAAAGTTCGCGCACGGAGACGATCACGATGTAAATCCATCCTGCGAGCAGTCCGGGCTTGAGCAACGGCAGCACGATGCGCCGGAACGTCATGCCCCAAGAAGCGCCACTCATCGCGGCGGATTCCTCAAGCTCTTTGTGGATCTGCAGCATCGACGTCGAGCTGTAGCGCATGCCGTAGGGCATAAAGCGCGTCACATAAGCGATCAGCATGATCCAGAGCGTGCCGTAAATTCCGATTGGCATATTGAGATAGCAGATCATGATCGCAAGCCCGAGCACCAGGCCGGGAAACACCAGCGGCAGCGAGGCGAGATTGTCGATTAGCCAGCGGCCGGGCAGGCGGGTGCGCACCACGACCCAGGCAATGATAGATGTCGCCAGCATGATCAGCGTGGCGCTTCCGAGCGATAGCACAAGACTGTTCCATACCACGGTGCCGAAAGCGTTTTGTCCGAGCACCGAGCGATAGGCATCGAGGGAGAGATGACTCAGTGCAGCGAACGACGGCGCGCTGAAATATTTCTGCAGCGAAGACCAAAGCAGCACGCAGAACGGCAACGCCACGACCACGAAGAAATAGAGAATGAACAATCCGGCGGTGAGATAGCGCCAGTTGCCCAAATCCATGGTGCGCGGGCGAAATCCCTTGCCGGTCACGGTCGCGAACCGTCCACCCTGTGACGAGAGCCGCGATTGCGCATAGACGCCAAAGGAACAGATCACCAGCAGCGTCGCTGCGTAGGCCGAGGCCAGACCAACCTGGCTTGGGTAGCGATGGATCGCTTGAAAAATCGCGGACGTATAGACCTCGATGCCGATGGGCAATCCCAACAGCGCGGGCACTTCAAAAGATTCAATCGCGCGCACGAACAAGATGAGCAGCGAGGCCAGCACCGCAGGCCACGCAAGCCTGAGCGTCACGCGGAAAAAAACCTGCGGCACGCTCGCACCGCTCATTTGCGCCGATTCCTCCAGCGCCGGGTCCATGGAGCGGAACGCCGCGCTCATCAGCAGGAACGCCATTGGCGAATAGTGCAGGCCGTCGACCCAGATCATCCCGGCCATGGAGTAGATATTGATGAAAACGAAATCGGCTCCGAACCAGCTTTGCAGCGCCGTGTTGATGATGCCGATTTTGGGGCTCGCCAGCAGAATCCACGACACCGTGAACAGGATGCCGGGCACGATCAGTGGAACGATGGAGAGCGCGAAGAACAAGGATTTGAATGGCGTGTTCGTGCGCTCATTGACCCAGGCAAAGAAAGTACCGATTACAAATGAGAGCACGGCAGCGCCGAGCGCGAACTGCAACGAATTGAAAAACAGCCGGTAGGTCTCAAAACCGGAATAGGCATCGACATAATTCTGCGGCGTGAATTGTGCGGGCGCGTTGGCGGTCTGCGGAGAGAGAAAGCTTTGCCACAGCAGGAAGCCGAGCGGCAGCAGCGAGAGCCACGCCACCAGCGCGACCGCAACGCCGATCACCAGCCACTTCGCATCGAAGCGGGCCCGCGGCCGCATGGCGGCCGGCACGTCGAACACGGCAGCGTTCATCGGTTTATCTGACCCGTTCTTCTATGCAGAACGTCGTTCCAATCGGTACTGGAAACGCTATCACCGGCAATCAAGCGTCGCAAACCAGTGCGGCTCTTCGAGGAGGAGCTTGCTACTTCGAAAACAGCTCGTTCCACACCTTCTGCCACTTGTCGGTTTCTTGGGCGATGGTGGTGACGTCGAGCATGATCGACTTTGTCGTATCGAGCGACGTCTTTACATTCTTGCTGGTCGGCACGCGGCCCATGACGTTGAGTAGCTCCATGCCTTCCGGCGACAGGACGAAGTCGACAAACAGCAATGCCGCATACGGATGCGGCGCATTTTTCGCGACCGCCAAACCTTGCGGCCGCCCGACCAATGGTTCCACCGCGGCCCAATCGACCGGCCCGCCTTTCTCTTTGATGGAATCGATATTGCCGCTGTAGGCGGTGAGGCCTACCGGAATTTCACCGGCGGCGATCAATTGCGCCAGCAGCACGTGGCCCTTGCGCAGTTCGGGCTTAAGCGCCGCGAGCTTGCGGAAGAAATCCATGCCGCGCGGCTCGCCCCAATATTTGACCAAAGCGCCGAGCCATTCTTGGTCGGTCGCCTCGATCGCGAGTTTCCCCTTCCACTTCGGATCGAGAAATCCTTCGTAGGTTGTCGGGATATCCTCGCGCTTTACCTTTGCCGTGTTGTATCCGACGACGAACAGATTGACCCGGTCGCTCACCCATTTGTGGTGCGCGGGAACTGCGAACGGATGCAGGCTCGCCACATGCGGACTGAAAAATTCTGCGACGACGTCTTCTTTGGCGAGTGCATCGACCTCGGGTCCGTTGGTTTCCACCACGTCCACACTGTGCCGCCGCGCCTGCGCCTCGGCGAGCGCACGCTGCAGCACGGCTTCGCTTAAATTCCGCCAGACCTGCACCTTGATGCCGTATTTCTTCTCGAACGCCTGCGCTAGCCGTCCGGATTCCGAGGGCGCCATCGAGGTGTAAAACAGCAGCGCACCTTCCGCACGCGCCTTCGCGACCAGGCGCGTCTCGCGGTCCGCGCCCCGATAGAGATAGATCGCGGAAGCTTCACCTGGCGCTTGCGCATTCGCGCCACCGCCGGCAACCAAAAGCAGCACCGCAGTCAGCGCCGCCAGCCCGTCTTTGAGCGAATTGGGCATCAATCTCCCCATTGCCGCATCATAGCCAATTCCGCGGCGGTTTTTGCAGCCCAAGTAGCATCCCAGTGTCGTAATGCCGCCTTCGACGCGGGTGACAATTCGTTGCCCATTGTTGCCCATCATGCCAAAATCCCGGTGGGAAGCGCTTCGACCATGGAGCTTGCCGAAGCCGCCGGAATCCAGAAACAGCGATCTGAAGGTCCCTCTCAAGCGGGCCCATACGTGGGAGAAAACAAATGTCCACCCAGCCAGCCACCCGCACTCCCGGCGCCAAGCGCGCTGGTCCCGGCGAGCACGTATTTGATCTCGCCAAGGTCAACCACATCCTCGGCGGGCCGGATTATTCCACCGCCAACGGCGCCTGCGTCGAGGGCGATCGTATGATCGTTGGGCTGATGCGCATGCCGGCGGGAACCGGCGCGGAGGCTCATTCGCACCCAAACGAACAGTGGATCTATATTCTTGAAGGCACCTTCAAAGGCGAGGTTGGCGGCAAATCATTCGAGGCCAAAGCCGGTTCGGTGCTCTATATTCCATCCAACATGGTCCATTCCGGCAAGGCGACCAAAGACGGCGACGTGGTGTTCTTTACGGTCAAGGATGCGTCTTACGGACTGCAGGGCATCAAGGCGGCATAACCACAGGGATCAGAGGGAGATTGTCATGACGCGACTGACATTGGCGTTGCTATCGGTTCTCGGCCTGATTGCCGGCCCGCTGACAGCTGGAGCACAGGACAAGTACCCGAGCAAACCGGTCAGGATCATCGTACCCTACGGACCAGGCGGCGCGACTGACATAACCTCGCGCATCTTCGGTGATCAGCTCAAGAACATTCTCGGTCAGGCGTTCGTGGTCGAGAGCAAGCCCGGTGCCTTCGGCATTATCGGCATCGAGGAAATGGCCCGCGCAAAGCCCGATGGCTATACGCTGTTCGTCGGCAACGTTTCGACCAACGCAATCACGCCGGTCATCTACGAGAAGAAATTTTCCATCAACTTCGAAAAGGAGGTGCTCTCCGTCTCTAGGCTTGCGATCTATCCGTCCTTCCTGATGGTGACGACCGCGAACTTTGACGTCAAATCGGTCAAGGAGCTGGTCGACCTTGCCAAAAAAGAACCCGGCAAGATTCGATACTCGAGTGCCGGTGTCGGCAGTTTTCCGCATTACGACATGGAAGTCTTCGCGCGCCGCGCTGGCGTGACGATGAATCACATTCCGAACAAGGCCGGCGCTTCCGGTATGCTCAGCGATCTCGTCGTTGGTGACGCGCAAGTGGCAGTGATCAATTCGGCAACAACTGCCGCCATGATCAAGGCCGGCAAAATGCGTCCAATCGCCGTCATTGCCGAGAAACGGCTTACGGAATTCCCCGACGTGCCGACGCTCGCCGAAGCCGGTTTTCCCAATGTCGGCACGCTGCATTGGCAGAGCATGTTCGCGCCCGCTCAAACGCCGAAGGACGTTCTTGCGACGCTGTACAAAGGGCTGCAGGACGCTTCAAAAGTTCCCGCGCTGCAGGAAGCCTTCGCGAAGCAGCTCGTGAGTGTCAAGCTGAGCGACTCGCTCGACGAAGCTCAAACCTGGCTCAAGGGCGAGATCGCCAACTGGAAAAAAATCACCGCTGAGGTCAAGATTGATTTGAACGAGTAGGATTGCTCGCAAGGTCGAACGTTGCGAGGCCCGGAAGCATGAAGCTTCCGGTCGGGCAAAGGGGAACATCATGAGGCGATTGGCGTTGGTATTGGCGGCGATGCTCGGCATCGCGAGCAGCGTCGTTACGGCCCAGGCGCAAGACAAGTTTCCCACAAAGCCCATCAAGATCGTGCTCGCCTATGGTCCGGGCAGCGCCACCGACATCATCACGCGCATCATGTGCGAGCAGTTGCGCCAGATTCTTGGCCAGTCTTGTGTGGTCGACAACAAACCCGGCGCCTTTGGCATCCTGGCGATCGAGGACATGGCGCGCGCGCGTCCCGACGGCTACACGCTGCAAGTCGGTAACGTATCCACCAACGCGATCACGCCGGTATTGTTCAAGGACAAATTCTCGATCAACTATGAGAAGGATGTCGTGCCCATCGCACGGCTTGCCGAACTGCCGACCTTCCTGATGGTGACCACGAAGGACTTCGCACCGAAGACGCTTGCTGAATTTGTTGCCTACGCTAAGCAGCATCCCGGCAAGCTCAAATACGCCAGCCCCGGTGCTGGAAGCTTCCCGCACTACGACACGGAAATCCTTTCGCGCCGCGCCGGCATCGAAATGGTGGCCATTCACATCAAGGCCGGACCACCCGGCTACATCAACGATATGGTCAAAGGCGATATTCAATTTGCGTTTATGAACGTCGCCACCTCGGCGCCGCAGATCAAGGCCGGAACATTGCGGCCTCTGGCGGTGATCACCGACAAGCGCTTGTCCGATTACCCGGACGTGCCGACCATGGCGGAAGTTGGCTTCCCCGGCGTCGGCACCACGCTCTGGGCCGGATTGTTTGCGCCCGCCGGTACGCCGCCCGAGGTGCAGCAGACATTACAGAAGGCGGTCGTACAAACTTTGAATACGCCGCAGGTTCTCGATGCCTTCACCAAGCAGAACATCCAAAGCCGCCCGAACGCTTCGCTTGCGGAGGCCAAGACTTGGCTCGCGGGCGAAATCGCGAATTGGCAGAAGATCTCCAAGGAAGTGAAGATCGATCTGACCGACTAAGCTGCGTTAGCGCGGCTCGCGCCCGGTGCAATAGAGTTCCATCATGAACGTTGAAATGAAGCCCGCCGCGCGTGCCTACGCGCTCTTGATTGAAAAGGACGTCGATGTCTCCATGCGCGATGGCGCGCGGCTTAAGGCCGACGTCTTTCGCCCGGACGATGATGGAAAATTTCCCGCCATCCTCAATCTCGGGCCCTATCAAAAGGACAAGCTCTGGGTTCCGCCCCCGACGCTCGAGGAGAAGCCCAATCCTTATATGAATTGGGAAACCGTCAACCCGGAATGGTGGGTGCCCAAGGGTTACGCCGCCGTGCGCGTTGACGGGCGCGGCAGCGGAAAATCGCCCGGTCAGTGCGAACCGTGGTCGCTGCAGGAGGCGATCGATTTCTACGACGCCATCGAGTGGGCGGCAAAGCAGCCCTGGTGCAACGGCAAGGTCGGGCTCTCCGGCATTTCGTATTTCGCCATCAATCAGTGGTTCGTCGCAAATTTGCAGCCGCCGTCATTGAAGGCGATCATTCCCTGGGAGGGGTTCGCCGATCTCTACCGCGAGGCGCTGTTTCATGGCGGCTTGCTCAGCCTGTTCATGCCGAACTGGTTTACCGCGCATCTGATGCACCACACCGTCGGCCGTGCCTCGCAGAATCTTCCTGACGCCTGGCAGACCAACACGCTGTATTTCTGGCTGCACAACAATCTCGACAGCGGCGCATTCCGCGGTGCGCAGGCGCAGTGGGACAAAATTACCGTGCCGATGTTCACCGTCGGCAATTGGTCCGGCATGGCGCTACATCTGCGCGGCAACACCGAAGCGTTCATGCGCGCCGCCTCGAAGCACAAAAAACTTCGCATCCACGCCGGTACGCACGTGCATCCGTTCTACACCGAGGAAGGCCGCCGCGATCAACTCCGCTTCCTCGATTATTGGCTCAAGGGCATCGACAACGGAATCATGAGCGAGCCGCCGGTCAAGCTCGCCATCCGCAAAGGCCACGACGTGGTCGAATGGCGCGATGAACACGAGTGGCCGCTCAAGCGCACGAAATGGACCAAGCTCTACTTCGATGTGTCGAAATCGGCGCCCGGCATGGCCGAAAACGCCGCAGGTCTTGTCTCGACAAATCCGGATAAGAGCACTGCACGCACCTATCCTGCGTCCAGCCTCGGTTCCATGGGCTCGACTTCGGCCGCCTCGTCGCAGGTCATGGGCGGCGGGATCAAGCCCGGCATGGGTATTTCGTTCGAGACACCGCCGCTGCCGCAAGACCTCGAAGTCACCGGTCCGCTCGCAGCGGCGTTCTGGGTTTCGAGTTCCACCGAGGACATGGATTTATTTCTCACGCTGCGCAATATCGACGCCGATGGCAACGAAATCTTGGAAACCGGCCAGCAGGGCGCCCCGGTGCCGGTCGCCAAAGGCTGGCTGCGTGTGTCGCATCGCGAGCTCGATCCGCAACTGACGCTGCCGTATCGGCCCTATCATAAGCACAGGCGGCGGCTTTATCTGACACTCGGCGAGATCGTCAAAGTCGACGTCGAAATCTGGCCGACCTCGATGGTGTTCAAGCGCGGCCACCGCATTCGTCTCGACGTGCAGCCGCGCGACGGCGTCGGCAGCGCCTCCTACCTGCACTATCACGCTGACTATAATACGGGCACGAATACGATTTATGCCGGCGGCGAACATGAGTCCTTTCTGCTGTTGCCGGTGATCCCGGCGCGCTAATACATATCCATCGGCGCGGTGGGCGACGGTCGAGGGGGAACGGTGCAGCCATTCACGTTGCGAGTTCTGGCACGCAAAGATGTGCTGGCAGGCCTCATATTCATCGCCGTCGCGGTGTTCGGACTGTGGGCGTCGCGCAATTATCCCATCGGCACCGCGCTGCGCATGAGCACCGGTTATGTGCCGCGCCTTCTTTGCTGGATTTTGCTCGGCCTCGGCGTCGTCATCATGGCGAATGGATTACGCGCAACCGGCGAGCGCGCGGCATTCGCCGGCGCGCAGCATTGGCGCGCGCTGATATTCGTTCCGGGATCGCTGCTGGTATTCGCTTTTGCCATGGATCGCCTGGGCGTCGTGATTGCAACTGTCTTGCTGGTCATTGTCGGCAGCATCGCGGGCCGTGAATTGCGCCTGCTCGAGGTCGTTGGCGCCGCCGTTGTGCTCGTCGTCCTCACGCTTGTGATCTTCATCTGGGGTTTGGAACTGCCGATCCCCGTATGGCCAGAGCGATAGGGGAGCGATCGGGTGGGGGACTTCTTCTCCAATCTTGCGCTCGGTTTTGGGATCGCGCTCACTCCGATGAACCTCGGCTATGCCCTGGTCGGGTGTCTGGTCGGCACCCTGATCGGCGTGCTTCCCGGCATCGGCCCGATCGCAACCGTCGCGATGCTTCTGCCGATCACTTTTCATCTTGAGCCGGTGTCCGGCCTCATCATGCTCGCCGGAATTTTCTACGGCGCGCAATACGGCGGCTCCACCACGGCGATCCTGGTCAATCTGCCGGGTGAGACGTCTTCCGTGGTGACCTGCATTGACGGCCACCAGATGGCGCGGCAGGGGCGGGCAGGAGCTGCGCTTGCGATCGCGGCACTCGGATCGTTTTTTGCCGGCTGCTTTTCGACCGCATTGATCGCAATGTTCTCGCCGCCGCTCGCGATCGTCGGTCAATCATTCGGCGCGCCGGAATATTTCTCGCTCCTGGTGCTTGGTCTCGTCGCCGCGGTGGTGCTGGCGCATGGCTCCGTCATCAAGGCGATCGCCATGGTCGTGCTCGGATTGCTGCTCGGTCTCGTCGGCACCGACGGCAACACCGGTGCCCAGCGCTTTTCTTTCGATATCATAATTCTTTCCGACGGCATCGGGTTTGTGCCGCTCGCCGTCGGAGTTTTTGGATTGGGCGAGATCATTGCAAACCTGATGGCGCCCGAGCAGCAGCGCACCATTGTCCAGGAAAAGATCTCGCGGCTGTGGCCGACGATGCAGGATTTTCGCCAGGCCTGGCCCGCCGTGCTGCGCGGCACGGCGCTTGGTTCCATTCTCGGCGTGCTGCCCGGCGGTGGCGCGACGTTGAGTTCGTTCGCTTCCTATGTGCTGGAGAAGAAAGTCGCACGCGACCCCTCGCGTTTCGGCAAGGGCGCCATCGAAGGCGTCGCCGGCCCGGAATCCGCCAACAACGCCGGCGCTCAGACGTCGTTTATCCCGATGCTCACGCTCGGCATTCCCGGCAATGCCGTGATGGCGCTGATGATCGGCGCGCTCACAATCCACGGTATCCAGCCCGGCCCACAGGTCATGACCGAACGCCCCGATTTGTTTTGGGGCATGGTCGCCAGCATGTGGATCGGCAATCTCATGCTTGTCATCATCAACCTGCCGCTGATCGGCATCTGGGTGCAGCTTCTCAAAGTCCCATACCGCCTGCTGAACCTTGCCATTCTTCTATTCTGCGCCATCGGCGTTTACACGGTGAACAACAGTGCCTTCGAAATCATGCTCACCGCTCTCTTTGGGGTGCTCGGCTACGTTTTCATGAAGCTCGAATGCGAGCCGGCACCTATGCTGCTCGGCTTTATTCTCGGGCCGCTCATGGAGGAGAACCTGCGCCGCGCTATGCGCATCGCCAGCGGCGATCCAATGATCTTCATCCAGCGGCCGATCAGTCTGGGCCTTCTCATTGCGACGGTTTTATTGCTGCTGATCGTTGCCTTGCCCGCGATCCGCAGCAAACGCGAAGAGGCCTTCCAGGAAAACTAGCCCTAATTGTGATATAAAGTGCGGCCTTATGCACGCTCTCCCAAAGGCTTGTGACCACGGCAGCTGGCATCCACATTCAACCTTAAGTGCGGACCAAACCTAGGCCAATGGATAAACCGAAGCCACTTCTCTTGTCCCGCCGTTTCGCACCATTGTTCTGGTGCCAGTTTTTTTCGGCATTCAGCGACAATTTTCTCAAGAACGCGCTGGTATTCCTGATCCTGTTTCACATCGGCGGCAGCAAGGGCGATTCCCTCATCACGTTTGCAGCGGCGATTTTCATTGCGCCGTATTTTGTTTTATCCGCGCTCGGCGGCGAAATCGCCGACCGCTACGACAAGGCGCTTGTCGCACAGCGCTTAAAGTTTGCGGAACTCGGTGTGGCGATGATCGCGGTCGCGGGCTTCACGTATCATTTGATCCCCGTTCTGTTTGTGGCGCTGTTTTTATTCGGCGTCATTGGCTCGCTGTTCGGTCCGATCAAATACGGTATTTTGCCCGATCACCTCGCGCGCTCGGAGCTGCCGGCAGGCAACGCTCTGGTCGAGGGCGCGACATTCATGGCAATCTTGCTCGGCACCATCGTCGGCGGGATCGCGGCCAGAAGCGGCGGCGACCCAGCTTCCTTCGCCGGCTTGATGATGGTGTTCGCGATTGCTTGCTGGACCGCGAGCCTGTTCATTCCGCGCACCGGGGAAGCCGCGCCAGAGCTCGCCATCTCGCGCAATATTTTTGCCTCCACATACGGGCTCCTCAAACATCTACACACCGACAAGAAGCTGTGGTGGGGCGCGCTTGTCACCAGCTGGTTCTGGCTCATCGGCGCGGTGGTGCTGTCGCTGCTTCCGCCGCTGGTCAAAACCGGATTGGGAGGCACCGAGGAGGTTGTGACCGTCTTTCTTGCGATCTTCTCGATAGCGGTGGCGATCGGATCGGGACTTGCGGCTTGGCTTGCGAGCGGGCGAATTGTGATCTTGCCGACGCTCATTGGCGCTGTGCTGCTCGGCGTGTTCGCGCTTGATCTCGGCTGGGCGACCTACGGCGTGCCACGGGCCATAGCGCCAGCGGGTGTCAGCGAGGTCTTTTCTTCGGTTCTCGGCTATCGCGTCATGATCGGCCTTGCCGGTCTCGCCATCGCCGGCGGCCTCTACATCGTGCCGGTATTCGCCGCCGTGCAATCCTGGGCCGGTGCCGATCGCCGTGCGCGCGTGATCGCCGCGGTCAACGTGCTCAACGCCGCGTGCATGGTCGCCGGCACGCTCCTCGTCGCTGCGCTTCAGTCTTATGGCGTCAGCACGCCCGTGCTGTTCGTCGGCATGGGCATTGCAACGCTCATAATTGCCGTCGCCATCGGCCGTACTATGCCGGCGCGCGCCTTCGGCGATTTTCTTTCCATCGTGTTCCGCGCCTTCTATCGAGTCGAAATCGTCGGCGCCGAGAACCTGCAAAAAGCTGGCAGCAATCCGATCATCGCGCTCAACCACGTGAGCTTTCTCGATGCGCCGCTGGCGCTCTCGCTGCTCGGTCGCGACCCGGTCTTCGCCATCGACGCCGGCATCGCCAAGCGCTGGTGGGTGCGGCCGTTCCTGGGGCTGACCCGCGCCATGCCGCTCGATCCGACCACGCCGATGGCGACGCGCACGCTCATCAATGCGGTGAAAGGCGGCGAGCCGCTAATCATCTTTCCGGAAGGGCGCATCACCGTCACCGGCAGTCTGATGAAGGTCTACGACGGCGCAGGCCTCATCGCCGACAAGTCGAACGCATTCGTGGTGCCGGTGCGCATCGAGGGTCTCGAGATGACTCCGTTCAGCCGCCTCTCGCCCGGGCAGGTGAGGCGGCGCTGGTTTCCCAAGGTCACGGTGACGGTGCTTGATCCGGTCAAGCTCGCCATAGATCCTGGGTTGCGCGGCAAGCATCGGCGGCAGGCAGCGGGCGCGGCGCTCTACGAAATCATGTCAAACCTCGTCTTTCGCACCACCTCGACCGATCGGACCGTGGTCGAGGCGCTGATCGAAGCGGCTGACATTCACGGCATTGGCCGCATTGCGGTGGAAGATCCGGTGACCGGCGCACTCAGCTATCGCAAGCTGCTGATGGGCGCCGCGATCCTCGGCCGCAAACTCATGGCATATGCGGACGAGAGCAAGCCGATCGGTGTGATGCTGCCCAATACCAATGGCGCTGCAGTCACGTTGATTGCTTTGATGTCGGCCGGACGCGTGCCGGCTATGATCAACTTCAGCGCGGGCGAATCCAGCATCCTCGCCGCCTGCAAGGCCGCACAGCTCGAAACCATCATCACCGCGCGCGGTTTCGTAGAACGCGGCCGCCTCGATGGGCTGGTCGCAGCGCTCGCCCGAGAAGTCAAAATCGTCTACCTCGAAGACATCCGCGAGACCGTAACGCTGCGTGACAAGCTGCAAGGATACTTTCAGGCGAAAAAACCGCTGGTGAAGCGCCATGCCGACGACTGGGCGGCGATCCTGTTCACGTCCGGCTCGGAGGGCGTGCCCAAAGGCGTGGTGCTCTCTCACCGCAATATGCTGGCCAATGCCGCCCAGGCCGCGGCCCGCATCGACTTCGGCCGCCAGGATAAAGTGTTCAATGTGCTGCCGGTGTTTCACTCGTTCGGCTTGACGGTAGGCCTCATCCTGCCGCTCGTCTCCGGCGTTCGCATCTATCTCTATCCCTCGCCATTGCACTATCGAACGGTGCCTGAACTCATCTACGGCGTGAACGCGACGATCTTGTTCGGCACCGACACATTTCTCAGCGGCTACGCGCGTGCCGCACACGCCTATGACTTCCGCTCGCTGCGTTACATCCTCGCCGGTGCCGAGCCGGTGAAGGAATCCACGCGCCGCACTTACATGGAAAAATTCGGCTTGCGCATTCTCGAAGGCTACGGCGTCACCGAGACCGCACCGGCGCTCGCGCTCAACACGCCGATGTTCAACAAATTCGGCACGGTCGGGCGCATATTGCCCGGCATGGAAATACGGCTTGAGCCGGTTCCAGGTGTCGAGGACGGCGGCCGGCTGTTCGTGAAGGGGCCGAACGTAATGCTCGGATATCTGCGCGTCGAAAATCCCGGCGTGCTCGATCCGCCTACCGACGGCTGGCACGACACCGGCGACATTGTGAGCATCGACAAGCAGGGCTTCGTCACCATCAAGGGCCGCGCCAAACGCTTTGCCAAGATCGGCGGCGAGATGATCTCGCTTGCAGCGGTGGAAGCGCTCGCAGCGGAACTGTGGCCCGACGTGCCCACAGCGGTCGCCGCAGCACCTGATCCGCGCAAGGGCGAGCGGCTCGTCCTGGTGACTCAGCAGCCCAACGCCACCCGCCCTGAATTCCAGGCCTATGCCAAGGCGCACGGCGCTTCCGATCTGATGATTCCGTCGGAAATCATGATCGTGTCGAAGCTTCCGTTGCTCGGCTCCGGCAAGGTGGACCAACTCGGCGTCACCAAACTCGTGCGCGAGCGCGTGGCGGAAAAACCGTTCGCGGCTGAGTAGCAAGTTGATCGGGCATTTGGCGGTTGCTACCGTCTCTCGAAATTATCTCGGGAGACCAAAATATGACCGCGATGACCAAGCCTCAATCGACCTTCAAGCTCGAAGCCGTCCATCCGGATCCGAGCCAGGCGCACAAGATGCCCTACGCACCCGCCATCAAGATCGTGGGCGCCTGCGATCTCATGTTTCTTTCCGGTGCGACCGCTTCGCCGCTCTATCACAACCACCCGCACCAAGATCACGAACACGTTCATCCGCATTCGATCGAGGAGCAGACGAAAAACGCAATGAATGCGATCAAATCGATCCTCGACGATGTTGGTGCGACCTGGCGCGACGTCGTGAAAGTCACGAAGTATCTCACCGATTTTCGCGAAGCCGACGCCATGCACAAGACGATGCATGCTTATTTCGGCGATTGGCTCCCGGCGAGCACGACCGTATGCATCAACCAGCTCAGCTCTCCCGGCGCGCGCATCGAGCTCGACATGATCGTGGCGTTGCCGAAATCTACCGCGAAGTAACAGACCACGTGACCGAAAAAGTGCCTGCGCTTTCGCCCCATCTGCAGCCATTGCTCGCGGCCGAATATCCACGCTTCACTAACGCCGAGATGGCGCGCCGTCGCAAGGCGATGGAATTCATTCTCGCGGCGGCCGGCGCGGAACATCTTGTGTTTTGCGGCTACAATCGCGCGGGCTCTGCGGTGCAGTGGCTCACGCAATGGCCGGTGACGGCCGAGGCGATCGGCGTGTTCTCGCCCGGCAAGCCCGACGCGCTGTTTGTGCAATATGTCAATCACGCGCCACTCGCGCGCCGCCTTGCCGATGCCGCCGAAACGGTCGAGTGGGGTGGCGAGTCTTCCATTCACAAAGCCATTGAGGTGTTGGAGCAACGAGGCGCACATGCAAATCGCATCGCCATCATCGGGCCGATGCACTTCGAACAGCACGCGGCACTGTCGGAGAAATTCGGGAAAATCATCAGTCTCAACCGCGCCTATGCGTGGCTTCGGCGCGTGAAGTCGTCTGAGGAACTCGACTGGCTGCGAATCGGCGCGTGGCTGAGTGACTGCGGCATGGCGGGCCTGCGCGACGCCATCCGTCCGGGCGTGAACGAACGCGAGCTCGGCGATGCGATCGAGCGTGCCTACGTACCGAACGGCGGCGGCACCGGCATCCATTACATCGGGACGACCTCGATGCACGATTCGCAATTGGCCGTCCCGCGGCAGTTCCCCTCGGCGCGCCGTTTGGCCAAGGGTGACGTGGTGGTGGCCGAGATTACGGCGCATTTTTTCGACCATGGCGGTCAAGTTCTGCGCAGTTTCACGCTTGGCGAGGAACCGCCTCAACTCTATCGCACGCTGCATGCCGCCGCCGACGCGGCCTTCGACGCCATCGCGCACGTACTCAAGGCCGGCGCGACGCCCGCGCAGGTGATCGCAGCGTCGCGCGTCATTGAAGACGCAGGCTTCACAGTCATCGACGATCTGCTGCATGGCTACGGCGGCGGATACCTGCCACCAATCCTTGGCTCAACCAGTCGCCCCGCGGGCCCGATCCCCGAGGAGCCATTTGAAGCCTGCCAAACCATCGTGATCCAACCCAATGTGGTGACGCGCGATCACAAGGCCGGCGTGCAGACCGGCGAACTCGTCGTCATTACGCAAGATGGTATCGAATCGCTGCACGCCTTCCCGCGCGGGTTCTTTCGGGTCGGATAATTCACGCGGCTGAAAAATGTACCGGCTTATTCTACTTTTTCGTCGCGCCGATACCACGGCAGGAAACGCCGCGTACACCAATTGACGAACAGTTCAAATCCAACGCAGGAAGCCGCCAGCGCAATCACGCCGACGAACGCTTCGTTGTGATGAAAGCTGCGCGATTGGTACAGAATGAAATAGCCAAGTCCGCCAATGATCGCGATAAAAAACTCCGCAACCACCGCACCGATCATGGCGCGCCCCGCGGCCAGCCGCAGACCGGTCAAAAAGTAGGGCATTGCCGCGGGCAGCACGACCTCGATCATCAGCCGCAATCTGCCAGAACGAAACGAGCGCGCGACTTCGATATATTCCCGCGGAACGGACTTCGCACCGTCGGCGACATTCACGATGATCGAGAAGACAGCGGCAAAGACGATGGTCGCGAGCCGCGCTAGACTCGAATACCCGCACCACAGCGACAACAGCGGCAGCACCACGATCATTGGCACCGCATAAAATCCGTTTACATAATGGCGAAGCAAGCGCTCTGCGACTTGGCTGCGTCCCATCGCCAGACCGATCATCGTCCCGAGCACGATCGCGATGATGAGCCCTTGCGCCACCGCCAGCAGCGTATCCGCCGTGGCCTTGCGAAACGCCGGATCGGCGACCACCGACGGAATGACCATGAAGATTGCGCTTGGCTTGGCGACGTAGTCGGGCGCGAAACCCCGCACCACACCTTCCCACAGCGCCAAGATCACGACGCCGGTGATGACCCGCACGAGAGTAACTCGCACTGAATCCGGCAACCTTCGCCGTTCAGCCGAAGCCAGGCCCGAAGCAGCCGCCGCGCTGCTGATCTGACTGCTCATCGCTTACACCCGCCAGCGCGCGAAATGTTGCTCAATCATGAGCCCGACGCGCATCAAGCCGACACCGAGCAGCCAGATAATAAGGATGTTGGCGAACACGCCGGCAGTGTCGAAGTTCTGCGATGCGGTCATGATGAGCTGGCCCAAGCCCGTCGAGCTCAGGAAAAATTCTGCCGCGATCATCCCGACCAGACCGCGGCCGATGGCTTGGCGTACGCCGGTCATGATGAACGGCAATGTGTAGGGCACCATCACGTCGCGCCACAGCGCCCATTCGCCCGATCGGAATGAACGCGCGACCTCGATCAATTCGGGCTTGATGCTGCGTGCGCCCTCGGTCGTGTTGTAGAGAATAGGAAACACGGCGAACAGGACGACCACCAGCACCTTTGGCCCGAATCCGAAGCCCATGATTGAGAGAATGAATGGGATCAGCGCCACCATTGGCGTGGCGTAAAGCACCATGATGTAGGGCTCCAATCCCAAGCGCAGAAAGCGCACGCGCGCAAGCAGCAGTCCCAAGGGTGCGCCGATGCAGAACGCGATGACAAATCCGGTGAGAAATAGGAAAGCGGAGTCGAGGAATTGCACAATGAGCTGGCCGTCTACTGCGAGCTGCCACAGCCGCACCAGTGTTTCCGAGAACGGCGCCATGAAGGCGGCGCCCACGTTACGTCCCGCGATCTCCCAAAGCCCAATGCCGGCGGCAAGGCTGAGCGCAAATAGGCCCTGGCGGCCGAGAATATTTCGATTCATGATTCGAATCGTTTCAACGTCCAGGTTTGGCGCATCTGCATTCCCCCGTCTGCGCCGCTATTTTTTGTCGACCAGCGCCTTGGCGTCCTTCCAGACGCTTTGGTCGACCAGGCGATCGAACTTCACCGGCTCCTTTCCCGGTTGAATGCCGCCGGTCTTGACCTGCACGGCAGTCATTGCGGCGAGCTTTTTCTCATCCATGCCGTCGTCGTTGGCCGCCCAGAATCCGATATCGAGGAACTGCTTGAGCGCGGCCTTGGAGATGTCCTTGGTGTGGCCGACGGGGGCGGCATCGTCGGCGACCTTGTCGGCGTTTTTCGGATCCTGCATGAAGCGCGCGGCTTCGATCATCCCGGCCAGAAAATGCACGTAAGAATCGCGGTTGTCCTTGAGCTTGTCCTGGCGCACGGTGACCAAGAGATAATGACTGGTCGGATTGGTCTTCTTCATTTCAAGCACGACGCTTGCCTTCTTGCCCTGGCTCGCGAGCACGGCCATGTCGTCGAGGTGCAGCACGCCGAAGGTCAACTGACCCGCGATCATGGCCGGCGCGGTATTTGAGCTCAGCGCCACCTGCTTCATGTCGTCGATTTTTACATCGGGGCAACCGCCCGAGAGCATGATCCGCAGCGCGATCGAGCGCGCAGCGCCCACCGCATCGACTCCGACCGATTGTCCGACGAGGTCCTTGCAGTTCGTCTTTGTCGCATCGGTGGTCGCGAGAATCCAGTCCGGGTTCAGAAAACCGTAGATGGAGACCACATTGGCGTTGGCATTGGAAATTTGGCTGATGACCAGCGGCGTCGGCGCCAGCGCAACCTCGATGTCACCGGTCAGCACGGCGCGCGCCGCCGCCGTCCCCGTATCGAAGGCTTTTACATCGACATCGGCGCCATGCTTCTTCCAGAAGCCCTCTTTCTCCGCGACATAGAGAATCACGGACGCGAAAATCGGTGGAATTCCCGGCGCGGCCACGATCATCTTTTTGCCTTCGGCCAGCGCAGGCGTGGCGGGAGCCGTGGCAATACCGGTAAGTGCGGCGAGAGCCGCGACGCGACAACTGGCAATGAACGAAATCTTCCGAACCATGTTACGAACCCCTTTTTACGACTTATGGTGATTGAGAGCGTATCACGCGAGATCGATGGTGAACTTAAGCCTTGCGGGCCTCGCTCATCAGCCTACCCCAAACCCGCGCGCTCAGCCCGGCAAACCGAGGCTCGCTTAAGGTCGGGCAGCTGCGACAAATCGACTTGTTGAAATCCCGGACTTAGTCCAGCGCTACGCCGCTGTCACCGTCGGTCATTCCGCCGCGTGAACCTTCGGATTGGTCCGCGCCCAGTAGTCAGCGGCTTGCTTGGAGCGCTTAAGCGCTTCCTCGGTCTCAAAACCGGGCGCCATCGATGCCGGGGTACCAGCAAGAATTTGATGGTGCTCGATGTTGATGGTGCGCAGCCAGCGCTGCTGACCCATGGTTATCGCGACGAAGTTGCCAATCTCGACCAGCTCAGGCTCGCTGAAATGCTTGTGCAGCCGCGCCCAGAACGCGTCATCGGCGGGAAGATCCCAGGTGATCGCCTCGGCATAGGCCAAGGCCGCCTTTTGCTTTTCGTTGTAGCGCGTCGACTTCTCGAAATTGATCAGGTCCATATAGTCGTCTTCGACGATGCCGGCTCGCGCCGCCTTCATCGATCGCTGATTGCCGCAATACTCGCACTTCACCGAGCGCGACACATAGATCCGGCAAAGCTCCTTGATGCTGTGGTCGGCAACGCCGTTCTTGAACACATCGCGCCAAGCATTGGCAAACGCCCAGAACACCGCCGGTACGTGCGCACGCACCGCTTGGCTTTCCGGTCGCGGCGTGCCTTCGACGCGGCAACGCTCAAGCTCGGCGAGCATCGCTGGATCCTTGATGTCGGCAGGATCGACGTAACTGATGCGGGGCTTGTTCATGGCCATTTCGATGACTCCAGTGATGTGCGATTTATGCCGATTGGCGAATGCTGACATATCTCATCTCACGAATGAAGAGCGATTAATCATGTTGCTGCATCGCGTCACGCGGATCAATGGTTGGGACAAATCCCACTCTCGTTGATCGCATTTGTGATGATCAAGTTTCTCTATCGATCGCGCTTGCCGCTGTTCTTACCGCACTTCGTCGTCGCATTCCCAAATACGTGCAAAGCCATTGGCACGACTGATTAAGGTTTATCATTTCCTCATAGAGCATTCAAGGTTATCTCAAAGTTTAAACACGAACGAAACCATTCATAAAGAATGCAACTTCAGCCAAAGTTCAGCATAGCACAAGAAGCCAGCGGTATTTCACCAATTTAATACTATGCGCCCTCGATATTGCACCCGCAGACTCCCCTGAAAGACTGGTTATCAATTTAGGAAAAATACCGTGCGCGCCAGCACCATTGTGATGATCGCATTTGCCGTCGTTTTCGGCTTGCTCGCAGTTTTTGTCGCGCAATCCTGGCTTAACAACCAAGCTGCGCTGCGCATGAAGAGCATCGATGCCCAGAAGCAGCCGACCCACACGCGCACAATTGTCTTGGCCGCCAAGCCGTTGCGATTTGGCAACGAGCTTTCGAAGCAAACTTTGCGCGAAGTGGCATGGCCTGAGGAAGCGTTACCGGCCGGTGCGTTTTCCTCCATCGCCGAAGTTATAGCCAGCGGCCGGCGCGTCGTGCTCACTGCGATCGAGCAGAACGAACCGGTTCTCAACTCCAAGATTACCGGCCCGGGCCAGCGCGCCACGCTCTCGGCGGTGATCCGGGACGGCTTTCGAGCCGTTACCGTACGTGTCAATGACGTCGAAGGCGTCGGTGGCTTCGTCCTGCCGGGTGATCGCGTCGATGTCATGCTGACGCGCCAGGTCGATAAGACTTCTGCCAGCACGGACGTTGTCCTGCAGAACACCCGCGTTCTTGCCATCGATCAGATCGCCGATGAGCGTACCGATAAACCGGCGGTCGTGAAGGCGGTAACACTCGAAGTCGACACCATCGGTGCGCAGAAAATTTCGCTCGCGGCTTCGATCGGCACCTTGTCGCTGATGTTGCGCAAGGCCGGTGAGGCGGACGCTGGATACACGCGCCGCATCACGATCTCGGACCTGACCGCCAGTGCCCCGGCCGCCGTGGATCGCAAGAGCAATAGCGGAGCCGCCACCGTCGAAGTCGTCAGGAGCGGAATGCGACAGCAATACAACGTGCCGGCAGAGAGCACAGCCTTGCGTGCAGCGGAAATTGGGGAGCCGCTGGCCGTTGGGAACTAATTTCCATTGGGGATTGTCCAGCAAACGGGTGGGGAGGATTTCGTGATTAAGTGGAGAGCGTTTCGATTCATAACCGTGCGACCGGACAGGAGCACGAAAGTAGTTGCAACCACAAAAAATATTGTTGCAACCCACGGGCGGCAGCGTTCGCGTTGTCGCCCGTGCCCCCTTTCGTTGATTTTGGCGCTTCTGATCGCAGCGGCGTCGCTGTTCTCGATCAGTAACGCGAGCGCACAGCGCGAAATACAAATCGGCGGCGCCAAGCGCACCGCGAACGTCAGCGTCTATATTGGCAAATCGGAAGATGTACGCACGGATACGAGCTTCATCGAAATCACCGTTGGTGATCCCGATGTGGCAGACGTCAATCCGTTGACCGACCGCTCACTTTCGATCCTGGGCAAGAAGAGCGGCACATCGCGTGTCTCCATCTATGGCGAAGGCAAGAAACTGATCGGCGTGTTTGATGTCGAGGTGAGGTATGACACATCGATGCTCGCCTCCGAGATTGCGCGCCGTTTCCCCAATGCCAAGCTCAAAGTGACTTCGGTCAATGGAAAAATTCTGATTTCGGGCGATTCCCCCGATGGCCCGACCGTCGACAAGGCGGTGGCGATCGCCAAACAATTCGGGCCGGATGTCATCAATTCGGTCCGTGTGCTCCAGCCCCAGCAGGTCGTGCTTGAGGTCCGTTTTGTTGAGGCCGCGCGCCAGGCGAGCCGCGAACTGGGCGTGCAGTGGAACGTATTCACCAATAACAATAGCGTCACCGCAAACCTCGGAAATCGGGTTCCAGCCGCGCAGTTGCCGGTGACCGCCGCAGGCCCAACGGCCATTGCGGGCGTGCTTTCGGGAACCGCACCTTTTGGCGTGCTCATCGGCCAGATGGTCAAAGCCGGCCTCACGACCGACGTCATTATCAATGCGCTCGAGCAAAAGGGCCTCGCGCGCAGCTTGGCCGAGCCCAATCTGGTCGCGCTCTCCGGCGACACCGCAAGTTTCCTTGCCGGCGGTGAGTTTCCGGTTCCCGTTCCAGGCGCGCTCGGACAGGTTTCGATCGAATACAAGCGCTATGGTGTCGGCCTGGCCTTCACGCCGACGGTGCTGAGCGACGGTCTGATCAATCTCAAGATCGAACCGGAGGTCAGCCAGCTCGACTCCAGCCATCCAGTGCAGGTAGCCGGCATCTCGGTTCCGCCGCTTATTGTGCGCCGCGCCTCGACGACCGTCGAGCTGCGTGACGGCCAGAGCTTCGTGATCGGCGGGCTGCTGCAGAGCACTGGGCAGAACGCGATATCGCAACTGCCCTGGGTCGGCGACATCCCGGTTCTGGGCGCGCTGTTTCGCAGCGCCTCGTATCAGAAGAACGAGACCGATCTCGCCATCATCGTCACCCCGCGGCTCGTTCGTCCGTCCCGTCCGGGAGACGTCATCGCAACGCCGCTCGATAACACGCTTCCGGTCAACGACATCGATCTGTTCTTGATGGGCAAGATCGAAACGCCGCGGTCGACCGCGCGCCTGCTCGATAATGTTCAAACCCGCGAATTCGCCGGCCATGTGCTGGACCTACCCAAGGGAGGCGACAATGCGTCGACCGTCTCGATCAAAAATTAAGGTGGTCCGGACCGCCGTTGGCGTGGCGCTGCTTGGCGCCATGCTCGCCGGTTGTGTGGACACTCTCTACAGCGAGCGTCGCGAGACCATCGCGCCACTCGCGGGCGATGCGGTCGCCGCCAATCGCGTCACGCAGGTGATCGACCCTTGGTCGAAGGCAAGCGCGAACAACAACATCGTCTATAGCGGCGAAAAGATGCAAACCGCGTCCGAGCGTTACCGGATGGGTCGCGTCATTCGTCCGGTCAACGCAACCACCAGCTCGTTCACCAATGCTCAGGCCGAGCAGGCTGCGCAGACCTCCACGGGCGGCCAAACGTCGTCGGCTCCCAACACCAGCTCAACGGTCAAATAGCGGGATCGCAGTCGCAAGGCATGCCGCCAATTTTGAGTGCAGATCGATGCTAATGACTCGGCCAACGAGCGCGGCAGGCAAGATCGCGATCGCGATGTTGACGGCGGACGCCGTATTTGAGCAGTCCGCGCGCGCAACGTTTGGTGCGAGCCCGCAAATCGAATTGCGCGTGATTTCCGGCACTGTGGTCACCGCCGGCGACGTATTTGACGCTGAAGGCGCCGCTGTCGTCGTGATCGATCTTGATGCCAGCCGCGAAGACGAAATCCAGGCGCTTGTGCGGTTGACGTCGCGCATCGGCACGCGTGCGCCGGTGGTGGTCATCACCCAGGCTTTTGATGAGGCCGTCGCGCGCCGCCTGCTTCAAATGCGGGTCGCCGATTTTATGGCCAAGCCGGTGCAGCCCATCGAGCTGGTGCGCACCTGCGCTCGCGTCGCATTAGGCCCCGCGGTGAGCGGGGAAACGGAAGCGCAGATCACCACGTTTCTGCCGGCAGTCGGTGGCGCCGGCGTGACCACCCTCGCGATCCAAACGGCACTGCTGCTGCTCACAAGCGGTCCTCGCGGACGATCGTCGACCTGCCTGGTCGATCTCGATTTCCAGCACGGCGCCTGCGCAGACTATCTCGACCTCGAACCGCGTCTTGATTTGAAGGAAATAGAACCGCGCCCGGAGCGCCTCGATCGGCAGCTCCTTGAGGTTATGATTTCGCGTCATTCGTCGGGACTGGCCGTCGTCGCCGCGCCCAACCGTCCGGCGGAGATGCGTACGTTCGATCCGGACATGGTGACCCGGCTGCTCGATCTGGTCTCGTCGAACTTTGATTATGTCGTGATTGACATGCCGCGCACCTGGTTCTCCTGGACCGACAACGTGCTGCTGGGCTCCAACAAACTGTTCATCATCAGCGAAATGACGATTCCGAGCTTGCGCCAGGCCAAGCAGCTCGTGTCCGCCATCCGCGAGCGCCTCGGCGACGAACCGCAGCCGCAAGTCATCGTCAACCGCTTCGAGCAGCGGATGTTCGCAGCTGGATTGAAGCGCGCCGATGTCAAGCAGGCCTTGGGTGAGGACTTTGTCGCCGCGGTGCCAAATCATTATCGCATCGTCCGCGAAGCGATCGATCGCGGTATTCCGCTCGAAGAGGTCAAGCCCGGCAACCAGATCACGGCCGAACTCAAGAGATTGATGCTGGCGTCGGCCGATCCGAAAACGGTCGCGGTACAAGGCTCCGGCCAGGTCAAGAAGCTGACCCCGTCCTGGGCGCGTTGATCGAGCAGGAGCCAATGGCAAGCCGTTTCACTCTTCGTCGCGCTGCAACTCCCGAGGCCGTGCCGCCAGCCGCCGAGGAGTCCTCTGCGCCGGTGGGCGCCTCTTGGACAACGCACCCCGAGCCGGACCAGGCGAAGGAACAGTTTCCCGGAGAGCAAACCAATCCATTGCTCAGCGACAAATTTCTCGATGCCAAGATTCGCCTGCATCGCCGGCTTATCGAGGAGATCAACCTCTCCGCGCTCGAGAAACTTCCCGAAGAGGAAATGCGCCAGCAAATCCAGCAGCTCGTCACGCAATACATCGTAGTCGAGCGTCTTGCGCTCAACACGCAGGAGCTGAACGAATTCGTCAATGAAATCCTCGACGAGATGACCGGTCTTGGACCGCTCGAGCCGCTCTTAAAGGATCCGTCGATCAACGACATCCTGATAAACGGTCACGAATGCACCTATGTGGAGCGTCATGGCATCCTTGAGCCGGTGGCTTGCCGCTTCAAGGATGAAGCGCACCTCTTGCGCATCATCAACAAGATCGTTTCGGCGGTCGGCCGGCGAGTCGATGAATCTCACCCGCTATGCGATGCGCGTTTGCTCGACGGCTCGCGCGTCAACGTCGCCGTGCGTCCGATCGGCGTCGATGGGCCGTTGGTCTCGATCCGCAAGTTTTCAAAGAAACCGCTCAATCTGAACAAGCTGGTCGAGATGGGCGCGCTCAAACCGCAGATGGCAGAATTGCTTGCTGCCGCCGTCAAAGCCCGCGTCACAACCATCATCTCGGGTGGTACCGGCTCCGGCAAGACGACGATGCTCAATGCACTCTCGGCCTTTATCTCGGAGAAAGAGCGTCTGATCACCATTGAAGACGCGGCCGAACTTCAGTTGCAACAACCCCATGTCGCGCGCATGGAGACGCGGCCGCCGAACATTGAAGGTAAGGGCGAAATCCGTCAGCGCGAACTCGTCAAGAATGCGCTGCGCATGCGTCCGGAACGGATCATCCTCGGCGAGTGCCGCGGCGAGGAAGCCTTCGACATGCTCCAAGCCATGAACACTGGCCACGAAGGTTCGATGGCGACGATCCACGCCAACAATCCACGCGAAGCGATCTCGCGCCTCGAGCAGATGATCGGCATGGCCGGCTTGCCGATGACCATCGCCTCGATCCGCGGGCAGATTTCCGCAGCCATTCGCATGATCGTCCAGCTCCAGCGCCTTTCCGACGGCAAGCGGCGCGTCACGAGCATCGCTGAAATTACCGGCCTTGAAGGCGATATCGTGCAGATGCAGGAAATCTTCAAATTTGTCCGCACGTCGACCAGCGAGGACGGCGCGATCGAGGGCCATTTCCAGGCGACCGGCGTGCGCCCACGCTTTCTAAGCGAACTCAGCGCGCGTGGACTAAAGGTCCCCAGCACCTTTTTTGATCCCAGTAAGCCGTTGTAGCCGCCATGCCATTCGAACTCGACTCCGTCCATCTGGTCTACCTGTTGGTCGCAATCTCGGCGGGATTGTTTGCCGAGGGCATGTATCTGTTGTTCTTCAATTCGCGGTCCTACCGCAAGAACATCAATCGCCGCCTCCAGCTCATGGCCGACGAACCCAACCGCGAATCCATGCTGGTGCAGCTCCGCCGCGAACGCGGCCTCACCGGCGGCGGAGATTTTCGTTTGCCGCTCATTGCACTCAACCGTCTGATCCTGCAATCCGGAGTGTCGATTGACCTCACCAAGCTAGTCGTCATTGTCGCGTTTGTCGCATTGCTGGCCTTCGGAACCGTGCTGGTCATTCGCGCGCAATGGCTTGAAGCGTTTATGGCCGCCGCCGTCTGCGGGTTGGTCTTGCCACTTCTCGCGCTGAAGATGTTGCGCAGCCGCAGGCAGAAGGCCTTTGGCGCGCAATTCCCCGACGCGCTCGACATCATCGTGCGAAGTCTCCGCGCCGGCCATCCAGTCCCGATAGCCATCACGATGGTTGCGCGCGAATCGCCGGATCCAATCGGCACCGAGTTCGGCATCATCGCCGACGAAATCACCTATGGTGCGGATCTCGAAACCGCGATGCGCAATCTCTTTTTCCGCATCGGCCAGGATGATCTGCCGCTATTTGTCACCGCGGTTGCGATCCAGGGATCGACCGGCGGCAATCTCGGCGAGATTCTCGCAAACCTGTCCGCGGTCATTCGTCAACGCTTCAAGATGCGCCGCAAGATACGCGCCCTGGCGGCCGAAGGTCGCGCGTCCGCGCTGATTTTATCGTCGCTGCCGATCGTCATGTTTATGATTGTTCAGCTTGTCGCACCGGATTTTTATGGCAGCGTTTGGCATGAGGACATTACGAAAACCATTTTGGCAACCGCGGGCGGCTGGATGGCCTGCGGCAATTTCATCATGTATAAAATGGTGAATTTCAGGATCTGACCATGAATTACATTGGTGTGTTCTCAGGCATGTTCGGCGACAGCGACAGCATGATGCTGGCGTTGCTCGTATTCCTTGCCGCCGCAACACTTGCGTTTTGCGCCATGGCGGCCGTGCAGATTCGCGGCTCGTTCAGACGGCGTGCTGCCGGTCTCACACCCACGATAGAATATGCCCATCGGCCGCGCGCGTTGCGCCATTCAAGCTTCAGACTTGCTCAAAATTTGATTGAGTACGCTACCAGGCACTACGCCTCGAGCGACCAAGACGACATGAAGGTGTTGCGCGGCAGGTTGATCAAGGCCGGCATCTTCGATCCGCGTGCCGTGGGTTATTTCTTTTTCGCCCGCACGACATTCGCGATCGGCCTTGCGACGGCCATCTACTTTTTTGCGCCCGTGCAGGAACACAGTACTGTGATCTGGTTTCTGGTCATCCTTGGCGGCATCATCGGATATGTTGGACCCAGCATTTACATCGACCGTCGAATAAAATCCCGGCGGCTTGAGCACCAGGCGGGGTTCCCCGACTTCATGGATCTGCTTGTGGTCTGCGCGGACGCTGGGCTTAGCATGGAAGCCTCGCTCGATCGCGTCGGACGCGAGCTCGGCGACAGCTATCCTTCGCTCACCGCCAACATTCACATGGCCAATCTGGAAATCCGCGCCGGCCGCACCATGAGTAATGCGCTCGAGCATCTCAGCGAGCGCCTCGGCCTTGACGAGGCACGCTCCTTCGCCGTGCTGATCCAGCAGTCGGCGGAACTGGGCTCGAGCATCACCGACGCGTTGCGCGTCTATAGCGACGACATGCGTCACAAGCGGCTCTCTCGCGCCGAAGAAAAGGCCTACAGCCTGCCGGCCAAACTGTCGCTTCCGATGATGATCTGCATCTTCCCGGTGATTTTCGTTGTGATCATGTTGCCGGTCTACGTCCGCCTGCATCTGGGGAATTACTGAAGCGTCCGCGTATCTAAAAATACAGCTATATCAATATGATAACGCGGCGCTCAATGACCTTCGAGCAGTTTTTTAACCATCCTCGCCTAGCTTCGGGCTTTACCGGAGTGCGCGTATGCGAGTTGGAAGTGCTCGAGTTTTTTTCATTGCGGCGGCATGCCTGATCGGGTTGGCAGGCTGTCAAACCACCGCAGATGTCACTGGGGCGACAAAGCCCGGCGACGACTCGTTCGCGACCGCCGCGCTGCCCGATACCACCGGATCTGTGGCCGCGCCGGGTGAGGCGCCGGCGAGTGCTCCCGAGATACTCGGCAGCGATCCCAATGACGATCTCGGCTTGGCGAAAAAATACTTCCGCCAAGGCGGGTTCGGTATGGCAGAGCGTCATTTCCGCAAGGCCGTCGAGCTTCATCCGCGCGACGCCGAGGCCTGGGTCGGACTTGCGGCGTCCTATGATCGCCTGCGCCGCTTTGATCTTGCCGACCGCGCCTACCGGCAAGCCTTCAAGATCATCGGTCCAACTCCGGAGCTTCTCAATAACCAAGGTTATTCACTCATGCTGCGCGGTGATTATCGTCGCGCCCGCGCGACGCTGCTCGCGGCAAAGAGCAAGGACCCGAGAAGTCCCTACATCAAGAGCAACCTCGAATTGCTTGAAGAGTCGCAGCGCAAAGCCAAGGCCATCAATTAGAGCATGATCCCGAAAAGTGGAAACCGGTTTTCAGAAAAGATCATGCTCAAACAAAAAGCTAGAACCCCGCTCTGATTCCATCAAGGTGGATAAGGTTCTAGCGCTCCCGGCAGCTTGTATCTGAAATCCTTCCTGCAACATCAGTTTTGCTCGCCCGATCTGGCGCGCTGGACTTTGCACGCCTTCCGTGGCACCCCAATTTCATTGGGTTTGTCCGGAGGTACGCATGTTCGACGCGTTCAAGAGTTTTGTCGCCGACCTGACCAGCGGCGACAAACATCCAGGCGAGTTTGACGAGGATGACTATCGCTTGGCCGCGGCCGCGCTTCTCATTCATGCCGCCGCGATCGATGGCAATATTTCCGCCGCCGGGCGCGATCTGCTCCACGCCATGCTCAAACAGCGCTTCAATCTCGATGACGAGGCAACCGAAAAGCTGGTTGAGGCGGCAACTGCAGCCGAGCACGAGGCGGTCGACCTTTATCATTTCACCCGCAAGCTCGACCGCTCGCTCGATGAAGAGGGCCGTCTGCGCCTGATCGAGATGATGTGGCAGATCGCCTTTGCCGACGGCCGCGTCACGGAATTCGAAGACAATCTGATCTGGCGCGCCGCCGACTTGCTCGGCGTTTCCTCGCACGAACGTCTCGCATTGCGCCAGCGCGTCGCCAGCGCGTCCAAACTTGGTGCGAATCCTGGCGCGAAGTCCGGCATATGACACCCGTCACAATCATCACCGGAGCGTCCGCCGGCATCGGGTCTGAGCTGGCGCGCGTCTTTGCGCGCAATGGCCACGCTCTTGTGCTCCTCGCGCGTCGCAAAGAACGATTAGCCGCGCTGGCCGCCGAAATCGCAGCGACAGGAAAGCCGGAGCCCATGGTGCTGGCAGTCGATCTCTCGGTTCGCGACGCTGTCGCGCGAGTTTCCGACGCGCTCGCCACCCGCGAACTTGAGCCACAATTTATTGTCAACAATGCAGGCTTCGGCTTGCTTGGTCCGGCCTCAGCGCTCGATCGAGCCGAACAATGCAATATGATCGAACTCAATATCCGTACGTTGACCGATTTTTCCCTTGCCTTCGTCGACAGCCTCGCGCTCCATCGTGGCGGCGTGCTCAATGTCGCCTCCGTCGCGGGATTCCTGCCGGGCCCGGGAATGGCGGTCTACTACGCCACCAAGGCCTACGTGCTCTCGTTCAGCGAAGCGCTCCACCAAGAGCTCAAAGCACGCGGCGTGCGCGTGACCTGTCTGTGTCCCGGGCCGGTCGCAACCGAATTTGCGTCCCGTGCCGGCGCCGTCGAAGGTGGCGCGCCGGCATTGCTCTCCCTATCCGCTGCGCGCGTGGCCGAAGCCGGTTATCTCGGCCTAATGCGCGGGCAACGGGTCGTCGTGCCGGGCATCGCGAATAAGATCGTTTCATTCCTTCCGCGTATCGTCCCGCGTCCGCTGCTGCTTTCGGTTCTCGCGAAGCGGCAGAAGCGCCGCACGCCAAGCCCCGCGCCTCGCACATAGCGGTCCGGCATCGAAAGCTTGCAATCGCGTGTTAACGGCCGTGTGATTTGATAGTATTTTGGATGCGAACTTTTGGTGTCTTCCAATGACTCTTCCGGTTCTCATTGTTCTCCATCAGGAGCAATCGACGCCCGGTCGCATCGGCCAATATCTTAGGCACCGCGGATTTCCGCTCGATATCCGCCGGCCGCGCTACGACGATCCGCTTCCTGAAACATTGCAAGGGCACTCCGGCGTCGTCATTTTCGGTGGCCCGCAGAGCGCCAACGACAAAGAAGATTTCATCCGCCGCGAGATCGATTGGATCGGCGTACCGCTCGCCGAGAAGAAGCCGTTTCTTGGCGTCTGCCTCGGCGCCCAGATGCTGGCGCAAAAGCTTGGCGCGCGAGTCTACCCGCATCCCGAAGGCCACGCCGAGGTCGGCTATTATCCGATTCGTCCAACCGAATTCGGTCGCGAGATCTGCCCGACCTGGCCCGACCACGTCTACCAATGGCATCGCGAGGGATTCGACTTGCCGCGCGACGCTAACCTGCTGGCGGAGGGCGATGCCTTCCCGGTGCAGGCATTTCGCTACAACGGCGCAGCCTATGCCTTGCAATTCCACGTTGATGTCACCCACGCCATGATGTGCCGCTGGACCACGCGTGGCCACGCCCGCATGGAGCTGCCGAACGCTATGCCACGTTCCGCGCATTTCGAGGGTCGTCTTCTGCACGACGCGGCAGGCCGCGCCTGGCTCAATGCCTTCCTTGATCGCTGGATCGAGCGCGTGCCACACGACCAGCCGGCGGAACGCTAGTAACGCTGCAGGAGGCCATTCGTCCTATTCATCCCAGGCTTGCAGAGTGAACAATGGCACGGTGCCTGGAAATGAGCCGGCCATTCCGTTACATTCGGTCCAAGAAATTCACTGAAAATTGGTCGGGAGGTAATCCATGAAGCTTGCAACGCTTATCGCCACCGCTGTGACGCTGTCGCTCACGGCTGCGCCAAGCCTAGCCCAAAACAAATCTGCAAAAGCCAAATCCGGCGTCGACAAGCTCTATGTCCTCAACTGCGGCGAAGGCATCGCCGGTGACATTTCGCGCTGGTCGCCCGGCGTCAACGTCGGAAAGTCGATGCCGTTTGTCGACAATTGCTACCTCATCCGCCACACGACCGGGTGGATGCTGTGGGACACCGGTGTGTCCGACGCGATTGCGGCGATGCCCGACGGGTTGGCGCCTGCCGATCCGAAAGCGACACATTGGAACCGGCCGAAGACGCTCGCGAGCCAGCTCGAACAACTTGGCGTAAAGCCATCCGACATCAAGTTCCTGGCGGTCTCGCATACGCATCCCGACCACACTGGCAATGTGGAGATGTTCTCCAATGCGATGCTTTTCGTACAGAAGGCGGAATACGAATGGCCGGGAGCGAACAACGCGCCGCGCTTTAAGCCGGAACACCCGGTGACCAAGCTGGAAGGAGACCGCGACGTGTTTGGCGACGGCAGCGTAACGATCATCGCAACGCCCGGTCATACGCCGGGCCATCAGTCGCTGCTGGTGAAGCTGCCCAAGACCGGCGCGCTGTTGCTCACCGGAGACGCAGTCCACTTCAAGAGCAACTGGGATAATCGCGGCGTGCCCTCGAACAATTTCGACAAGGACAAGACGGCCGCATCCATGCAGCGCATGGCCGATGTTTTGGCCAAGGAAAAAGCGCAACTTTGGATCAACCACGACAAGGCGCAGCGCGACACCCTGAAACTGTCACCCAATTTCTATGAATGAAGTTCTGCGGCTCACTGCTCTGCATCTCGAGATGTGAACCTGAAGTCGCAGACCATACCGGGGCGAGGGGCCCTTGCTACGACTGCGCCCTACAGCAATCGGCATTTTAGGTAATGTTGGTGGAGCCGAGTGGGGACGAGGTTGCGTTGCCAAAATCCAATAAAAACGGGCGCTTTCGAGATGTGGTACGCAGCATGTATGCCACCATTGTGTACCAATTCCAAGCGAGGAACTTAATCGATTTGGAAATATTTTAGTCGCGTCCATTACCTCGTTGCAAACGGCATCAATCCTACCGTAGAGCCGCGTCGAAAAATGGCGTTCGCAGCACTTCAAAAAGCATTACAGCGGTCCCCTTTGAAAAAATTTTGGTAGGATTTTTTGAATCTATACAAAGGGGCAGGGGGTGTCTGCACAGGAACGGTTTTGACAAGGTAGGGGCCGTGCAAACGTTTGCACGCGATTGAAGGCAGACATGGTAATGTCCGCTAATCGGTGGATTGTGTTGCAAAACTCCCATTGAGACGATTGACGAACCGTGATTCCGTTTGATTGATGAGTCGATCATCGGCGGGAGCGTCGCATGATGGGACGGCGGAAAGACGGACAAGGCCAGTTCTTTTATTCCTTTGATCTCGACGAGATGGTTCCGCCCGATCATTTGGTCCGGCAGATCGATGGTGTTCTTGACCTCGGTTGGGTGCACAAAGAGCTTTCACCTTACTACTCCCACACCTTACTACTCCCACACCGGCCGGCCCTCGATTGATCCGGTGCTGATGATCCGGATGCTGATCGTTGGCTACGTGTTTGCGATCCGCTCGGAGCGGCGGCTGTGCTCTGAGGTGCAGGTGAATCTCGCGTATCGGTGGTTTTGCAAGCTCGGGATCGAGGACAATATCCCCGATCATTCTGTGTTCTGCCGTGCGCGGCACGAGTGCTTTCGTGAGAGCGATGCCTTGCGCCGCGTGTTCGAGGGCGTGGTGGCGATGTGCATCGCGGCTGGGCTTGTTGGCGGCGAAGCATTCTCGATCGATGCGAGCCTGATCAAGGCGGATGTGAATAAGAAGAAGCGGGTGCCCGGTGACCAGCCGATTGCCTGGCCGAAGCCGGAGGAAGCATCCCATGCGGTTCGAGAGTATCTCGCCGCTCTCGATGCCGCCCGCAGTGAAGAGGAGGATGGCGGTGGAGACGGCAGCGGCCCGAATGGCGGTGGCAGTCGACGCAAGCCTCCCAAAGAAGTCTCGTTGACCGATCCGCAAGCGAACCGATCCGCAAGCGACATGGGTTGCCAGGCCGGGTGTGGACCCGTTCTTTGCCTACGATGCGAACTACCTGATCGACAACAAGGCCGGGATCATTGTCGACGCGGAAGGCACGCGCGCCAATCGTATCGAGGAGATCGCCGTCACCCAGACCATGGTAGACCGCGCCGGGCGCCGCTTCGATCTTCGGCCCCAGAGGCTCGCAGGCGGCACCGCTTATGGCGCGGTAAGGCTGCTCAAGTGGCTTGTGGATCGCAAGATCACGCCGCACGTTCCGGTGTGGGATAAGTCTGCGCGCCCCGACGGCA
>PNAI01000041.1 GCA_003169835.1 Hyphomicrobiales bacterium
AGCGGCACGTCGAACCACGAGCGTTCCTTCATCAGTTGTAAATTGCGCGCACGATCGACTTCGACATTCGACAGGCCGACCAGGAAGAAGCCATCCGTGACCTTGACGGCGAGGCCTGCGAGCGGCGTGGCGCTCGCCTGCTCGTTGGATTTCATCAGAATGCCCGGCACGTTGCTGACGCCGCCGCCGGCGAAATCCGGCAACACAAAGGTCAGCTCCGCGGTGTGGCTTGCCGGCAGGAACGTGTCGGTGTTGCGGCGGAACAAGATCGCCATCTTGAATTTGCGATCGGGGATGTCGATGTCGGCGCGAACCACCGTGTCGGTTTTTTGACCGGCGGCGGCCTTGACCTGTTCGGTCCGCCAGATCACGGAGCCGACATACTGCTTGCCCTTGGGATCGGACGGATCTTCGTCATACAGCACCACGCGCTGCGCCACCGGAGCGACCTGATCGCTCGACGACGGCTGGCCGACGCGGTTGGGAATCTTCGGCTTCGTCGACAGCGCCGACGTGTCCTTCGGCGCCTCCACCACCGTCGAGCGATCCATGACTGCCGCCAACAGATGGACCGGCAGATGCGCATTGCCCGGTGACCCGGACATCCGTGCCTCGATATCCGACATAATCTCGTTATGTAGTTGATCAATGCAGGCACTGATGTCGTCCCCGGAGCTGGACCTGCTGTCGCAAGGTGATGCGGCCTGCGTAATGTTCACCTGAAAATACATTGCGATCGCAAAGCAGCAGCATGCCACGGCGAGCGGCATGCCACGCATCCTTGCATCGTTTGAGCGTCGAGAAGTACCGACCGACCTCATGCTCTGCTCCCTTCTTCCTTTTCGACCTGCGGAATGAAGTGGCCATGCTATCGCGCCCGTGCAATGATCGCACCGCGTTTGTTTTCGAGCCGCACACGGACTGTGCGATATCGCACAGTCGGTAAAGTTTCTTCTCCATGGCAGCACGGCTCGATTTACGCCGATGAATTCCTATGGCTAGGGACGAAATCCGGCTCAATCCCCGCGCATCAATTGCGCAGATGTCCTCCTGCACCTTCCGCATCCAGCAGCGCGCAAATGTTTTCCGCCATCACCCGGTCGTGAGACGTATACCTCCGATCGATCTCGAACCGCGCGGCCTGGTCGAGGACTTTCGCCTGGAGCCGGCCCAGGTGCCAGTCGAGGGGGCTCGTCGCGGCGACCCATTGGGACTGTTGTTGCGCAAAGGCGGCGCGCACCCGCGAGACACAGGCGAACACAGCGTCGCGCCGGCTCTCCGCAAGCTGCCCGAACAAGCTCGCGGTGAAATCGCTCGTCAGCGGCGCAAGCACGGCCCTGCATTCCGCCGCAAGATCAGGCGCGACGCGCGCGAGAAAGTCGATCAGCCCCAGCGCCGCAACGGCGGGAAAATCCGTGACGAAACCGTAGAATTTGACCTTGCGGGTATTGTTGGCGTTCCACCACCGCATCCATTCGATCAGATCGAGTACTTCTTCGGTGTCCCAGACCCAATAGCGCGTGCCGGTCAGCGCATCGGCGGCATTGCCGGTGCCGTCCAGCACATAGGCATTGACCGCAAGTGAATCAGGAAAAGGTGCCTCGATAGCGAGCATCGTGAAGCCGAGTTCGGCGACGCAGAATTCGAACAGCCGGTGCTTGAGCTTGCGGAATTCGCGCGTGCCGTGCGTCGCCTCGCCGAGCGACACGATGCGCGCGTCGCCGATGATCGAGCGAAACGGCTCCAGGTCCTTGAGCCCGCTGCGCGGTTCCACCGCGGCCAGCGGGATCGCCGCGGTGCGGATCCATTCGACCACGGACTTGTCTGGAACTCCGACGCAGGTCTCGTTCATTGTGGTGCCATGGTCCGGCTGATCCGCAGCAGGGATATTCGGCCGCCATTGAGGGAAGACCGGACGCATCGTGCAACAACGTTCTCATGCCGAAGCGCTCATGCCGGGTAACCGCAATGAAAGCTTGTCGCCTTATTCTCGGCAAATGAGGTAGCGAAGAAGGAGTTCTGCTTCTGGAACGTCTCGGAAGGCAACTTAACTCGATGATTGATATTGCCAAATTCGGCGAGCGCGTCCATTGACGGCTGCTTGATGCAACGGCCGGCCGTCCTCACGAGAAAATTGCTTCTTGTCGTCGCGCTCCTGACGCTTGCGGGCTGCGCATCGCTGGCCCGAGTTCCGTCGACTAAGGAACAACAGGCCGTCGCGACCATTCCGGGCATCCCGAACGCGCGCGTGTGGTCGGACGACCGCGCCGATACGCTGCTGGCGCGCGCAAGATCGGACGTGCGCGCCGACGCGACGGGTCGCGCTGGCGCCATCAACGTGCTGGCGCTGTCCGGCGGAGGCTCCAACGGAGCGTTCGGCGCCGGCCTCCTGATCGGCTGGTCGGACCGCGGCACGAGGCCCGCGTTCACGGTGGTGACGGGCGCGAGCGCCGGAGCGCTGATCGCGCCCTTTGCATTTCTCGGTTCGGCCTATGATCCCGTGCTCAAGAGCCTGTTCTCGGAAGGGATTGGCGACGAGCTACTCCAGATCGACGGCCTCTCCGCCATTTTCGGTGCGGGCGTGTTTAAGACCGAACCGCTGAAGCGGCTGGTCGCGCGCTACGTCGATGAAGAATTGCTCGGGCGCATCGCCGCCGAATACCGCAAGGGCCGGCGGCTCCTGGTCGTGACCACCAACCTGGACGCGCAGCGCACCGCAGTGTGGGACATGGGCGCGATCGCGTCGAGCG
>PNAI01000007.1 GCA_003169835.1 Hyphomicrobiales bacterium
CGCACGCCGCCGAAGCGCACCGAAACATTTTCGACGCGCAGCAGGGCTTGCGCACCCATTCCGGCGGTCCTCCCGAAGTCGTCATGCGGCGTTGCACGCGCGTCGTTTGAGGCATTCTTTCCGCGGGATCGCGCGCTGTCCAGCTTAAACGGCCGTCACGCGCGCGCCGCGAGTCAATGATCTGAAACCAAGGGTGGTCCCACGCGTCACCGCCGCGCGCAGTGTGGGCTGCGCATGCGCCGAGGACATGCGTAGAAAATCGGCGTAGCGTCTCTTCAACGCGCGAACGTGCCAAGCGGCGCGCCGCGCAGCACGAGGGAGAGACCGCTCATGGCGCGCGTGCCTTATCCGAAGAAAGAAGACTTGCCGGAGAGCGAAAGGCACATCTACGAGCGCATGGCGCGCGAACGCGGCACGGGGCATATCTGGCTCGCGATCGCGAACCAGCCGAAAATCCTCGACGCCATGGTCTCGCTCGCGAACGCGCTGCGCAACGACACCGCGTTTGAGCGGCGATATCGCGAACTTGGCGTGCTGATGGTCGGGCTCGTTACCAAGAGCGACTACGAATTCGATCATCACTGGAATTCCGCCTTGCAAGCCGGCGTGCGGCGAGAGCAGCTCGAAAACCTTGCGCAATTCGAGTCCTCGCCGCATTTCGACGATCAGGAGCGCGCCGTACTGCGCTACGCCAAGGAAGCGACCGAGACCGGCAATGTCGGCGACGCCACATGGAGCGCGCTGCGACGCTATTTCGATACGCGCCAGGCGATGGAGGTCGTACTCACCGTCGCCTGGTACAATTGCGTGGTGCGCATCCTGTTGCCGCTCCAGATCGAGCACGAGCCCGGCTTCAAGCGCAATTGAGCGGCGGCAGGCGAAAGATAGAAGGAGACAGCGATGGAAGGGGCAAACACCGCGCTGCTTGCGCCGCGCGTGATCAAGGATGGCGAGATCCTGATCGAGAAGGACGTGCCGATCCCGCTGATCGACGGACACGTTCTCTATTGCAATATCTTCCGCGCCAACCGCGGAGGCGCCGTTCCGCCGATCATCGCGTTCACGCCCTACGGCAAGGACTCCGACGTCGCGGTCGACTTCAAGCGCTACTGGGACTTTGTGCTGCGCGATCATCCGGACGTGGTGCAGGGCGATTCCTCCGGCAAATATCTGACCTGGGAAGTGCCCGATCCCGAACGATGGGTGCCGGCCGGGTACGCGATCGTCGTCGTCGACTCGCGCGGCACGGGCAAGTCACCCGGCTATTATGAGCTGATGTCCGCGCTGCAGACGCGCGACGTATACGACGCGATCGAATGGGCCGGCGTGCAACCGTGGTCGAACGGCAAGGTCGGCATGCTCGGCGTCTCGTACCTGGCGATCAAGCAGTGGCAGGTCGCCGCGTTGCAGCCGCCGCATCTCGCCGCGATGATCCCCTGGGAAGGAATGTTCGACCACTATCGCGACTTTTTCCGTCACGGCGGCATCTATTCGTCGTTCTTCATGCGGCTCCTTTGGGACTCGCAGATCGCCGTCAATCAGAACGGCAACGCAAACAGCCCCTACCGCGACCGCTTTACCGGCGAGCGTTCGACCGGCGACGTGATCGATCCGCTCGTGCTCGCGGGAAATCTGTCGAACCTGTACCAAACCGGGCTCCAGCATCACTTCGACGACGCGTATTACCGGCAGCGCACGCCGATCGCGCAGCGCATCGAGGTGCCGTTCCTGTCGGCCGGCAACTGGGGCGGGCTCGGGCTGCATCTGCGCGGCAACGTCATTGCGTTCGAGCAGGCGGCATCGCGGCAAAAGTGGCTCGAAATGCATACCGACACGCATTTCGCCTCGATGTACCTCGCCGAGGCGGTCGCGTTGCAGAAGCGGTTCTTCGATCATTTCCTTAAAGGTGAAGCGAACGGATTCGACAAGGAGCCTCCGGTTCTGCTCACGGTGCGCGACCCGCGCGGCTTTCAGCGGCGCAAGGAGCAGGAATGGCCGCTCGCACGCACCGAATGGGTGCGTTATGCGCTCGACGCGTCCGACATGTCGCTTGGCGGGACAGGAACTGGTCCGGCACAGGTGCGCTATGAGGCACTCGGAGAGAGCGTGACGTTCAAAACAGTTCCCTTCGTGGAGGACACCGAATTCACCGGGCCTCTCGCCGCGAAGCTGTTCGTATCGTCCGCGACGACGGACATGGACCTGTTCCTCACGCTGCGCGCCTTCGACCCGGAGGGCGAGGAGGTGACGTTCAAGGGCGCGAATGACCCGCAAGCGCCGGTGTCGCAGGGCTGGCTGCGCGTCTCGCAGCGCAAGCTCGATCCAAACCGCTCAAAACCCTATCGGCCGTTCCATCCGCATGACGGGCAGGACAAGCTGACCCCGAACGCCGTGTACGAAGTCGATGTCGAAATCTGGCCGACCTCGATCGTGGTGCCGGCCGGCTGCCGCATCGGCCTCTCGATCCGCGGCAAGGACTACGTCTATGCCGGCCCGAGCGGCGGAAAACTGTCGAACTTCAAGAACGAACTCACCGGCTGCGGCCCGTTCCTGCACAACAAACCGGAAGACCGTCCGCCGGCAATCTTCGGCGGCACCACCACCCTGCATTTCAGCGGCGGCAAGGCGCCCTATCTGCTGCTGCCGATCATCCCGCCGAAAAATAAGGCAGCCGACAAACGGCGTGGACGTAAATAATATTTCACCTGGTCATTGCGGGACGCGATCTGGGGCTGGATGCATAAACGGGCGGCCAAATGCTGAAGCGGCTGCCGCCGGCGAATGTCGGTTATCGGGAGTAAAGCGCACACAGCGCGAGAGTCTCACGATGTCTGCTAATGATGTGGTGGACGGCGC
>PNAI01000056.1 GCA_003169835.1 Hyphomicrobiales bacterium
GAGCAGATGAAGGCGATCCAGAAAGAGCTCGGCGACGAGGAAGGCAAAGACGAACTCGCCGAAATCGAAGATAAGATCAAGAAGACCAAGCTCTCGAAGGAGGCGCGCGAGAAGGCAACGCACGAGCTCAAGAAGCTACGTCAGATGTCGCCGATGTCCGCAGAGGCGACGGTGGTGCGCAACTATCTCGATTGGCTGTTGTCGATCCCATGGAACAAGAAGTCCAAAATCAAGAAGGACCTCAAGCTCGCGCAGGAGGCCCTCGACAACGATCACTTTGGTCTTGAGAAGGTCAAGGAGCGGATCGTCGAGTATCTCGCGGTCCAGCAACGCGCCAACAAGCTGACCGGGCCGATCTTGTGCCTGGTTGGTCCGCCTGGCGTGGGCAAGACCTCATTGGGCAAATCGATCGCGAAGGCGACCGGTCGCGACTTCGTGCGCGTTTCGCTTGGCGGGGTGCGCGACGAGGCCGAAATCCGTGGCCACCGCCGGACCTATATCGGTTCGATGCCCGGCAAGATCATCCAATCGATGCGCAAGGCAAAATCGTCGAACCCGCTGTTCCTGCTCGACGAGGTCGACAAGATGGGCGCCGATTTCCGCGGCGATCCGTCGTCGGCGCTGCTTGAAGTGCTCGATCCGGAGCAGAACCATACGTTTGCCGACCACTATCTCGAGGTCGACTACGATCTCTCCAACGTGATGTTCATCACGACGGCGAATACGCTCAACATTCCGCCGGCGTTGATGGATCGCATGGAGATCATCCGGATCGCCGGCTACACCGAGGACGAAAAGCTTCAGATCGCGCGCAAGCACCTGATCCCGCACGCGGTCGCCAAGCATGGCCTCAAGCCCGACGAATGGTCGATCGATGACGAGGCGCTGCTCACCATGATCCGCCGCTACACGCGGGAAGCCGGCGTGCGCAATCTTGAGCGCGAGCTCTCGACGCTGATCCGCAAGGCGGTCAAGGAACTCATCATCAACAAGACCAAGTCGGTCGAGGTCGAAGGCAAGAAGCTCGGCGACTATCTCGGCGTGCCGAAGTACCGCTACGGCGAGATTGAGGATGTGGACCAGATCGGCGTGGTCACGGGCCTGGCGTGGACCGACGTGGGTGGGGAACTGCTCACGATCGAAGCCGCGATGATGCCCGGCAAAGGCAAGATGACGGTCACCGGCAACTTGCGCGATGTGATGAAGGAATCGATCTCGGCCGCGGCCTCCTACGTGCGGTCGCGTGCGGTCGCCTTCGGCATCGAGCCGCCGCTGTTCGACAAGCGCGATATCCACGTGCATGTTCCCGAGGGTGCAACCCCGAAGGATGGGCCGTCCGCGGGCGTGGCTATGGTCACGGCGATCGTCTCGGTCATGACGGGTATTGCGGCGCGTCGCGATCTCGCAATGACCGGCGAAATCACGCTGCGTGGGCGCGTTCTGCCGATTGGCGGCCTCAAAGAGAAGCTGCTGGCGGCGCTGCGGGGAGGCATCAAAACAGTGCTGATCCCGGAGGAAAACGCCAAGGACCTCGTTGAGATATCCGACAGCGTGAAGAGCGGGCTCGAGATCATACCGGTGGCGCGCATGGACGAAGTGCTGGCGCGCGCGCTGGTCCGCAAGCCCGAGCCGATCGAGTGGGAAGAGGACACCGCCAAACGTGTAGAGCCCGCGACGGCCGAGCCAGTGGCTGAGGATGACGGTTCAAATCTGACGGCGCACTGAACGGATCGCCAAATTCAAAATTGCAATGGCGGCGCTCATCGGCGCCGCCATTTTCTTTTTCCGTCAACGACAAAAATTTCGTGAAAGCGTCAGCACTACGGCTTGAATTTACGAGCGATAGGTGCCTGCGATTCGCGCGATTGTCCCGAGCTTTCCGGAATGAGGCGCTTGCATTTAGGTTTTATTAGGCAAACTCTGCCCTCACAGCGGCAGATCGCCGTTGATTCGGTTGCGAGCGAAGGAAAGGATCGGTCCGATGACCAAAAATGAGCTCATCACTGCGGTAGCAGATAAGGCCCAAATGACGAAGACTGCTGCGGCGACCGCCGTTGATGCGACCTTCGACGCCATTACAGCGACGTTGAAGAAGGGCGGCGAGGTCAAGATTATGGGGTTCGGGAATTTCAGAGTTGTAAAACGCGCCGCGCGTGAAGGTCGTGATCCGCGCACAGGAGCGCCGGTCAAGATCAAAGCGGCGAAACGCCCGCGTTTCTCCGCCGGCAAAGGCTTGAAAGAAGCCGTAAACCGGTAAGCGCTATACATCGTTATTCGGTTCGGACGCCCCCGCGGCAGGATCGCGGGGGCGTTCGCATTTGTGGGGGAGCTTTGATCCTGGACCTTGGCTCCTCGGGCTGGCTTGCGCAGTCCGGCGGCCGGGGCGATAAATGCACTATCTTATGGGCATGATCTTTTCCGACCTTCCTTCGCCCGCCGAAGCGGGTTTCACGAAGGCGGGAAACCGGTTCCCACTTTTTTCGCGATCATGCCCTAAAGGGCGGTTAGCTCAGTTGGTAGAGCACCTCGTTTACACCGAGGTTGTCGGCGGTTCGAGCCCGTCACCGCCCACCAGCTTTTGATCACTGGTGGTCTCACGGGGCCGGCGGAGTATTGTGCGGCGACAATTACTACGACCTTCCATGCGTCGGTGCGTGGAGCGCGATAAGACGACTTGCCGCGAGGCCTGCAAAAATGAGCAGGAAAGGCTCCAATGGCAAGCGATAGCGAATTGTGCCAATCAACACCATGTGCACGGCCGTGTAGCCAAGACCAAAAAGCAGAATGGGCGACAGCCGGCGCAGCTCACGCCGTGAATAAAACAGGCCGAGCGCGGATAGGAGGAGGACTGGTACAAACGCGACGATCGAGATCAGAACCGTCGACAAGTTCGAATAGCCCTCATGCGCCGGCCATAGCCGCCACATGCGGATGAACTTGAGCCCGGCCAGTTCGAAGAAACGCTTTGGGTGATCGAGAATGTACGCAATCGCAGCCTCACGCAAAGCGCGATCGCGCTCGATCGGGTTGGTGAAATTCTGAAATCCGCCGGTGTCGTAATCGACGCCTGCATTGCCGCCGCCGGATTTATTGAGCGGATTGTTGCCAGCATAGAGCACCGTGCCAAAACCGGGCGTAAGGCGCACGAATTGTCCGTAGCTGCGATAATTGTGGAACCACCACGCCGACATCAGCGCGCAATAAGTTATTGCGTATACCAGCAGATGACGTGCGGTCTGCCCGAGCGTGTTCCGGTGGACGACAAGAGCAAAGAAAACAACAAGCGCTGGCGCGGCGAGATCGAAGATCGGACGTGTTAAGATTGCAAGTACGGCGAATATGGCGGCAAATGTAAAATGCGCGCGATACCAGCAAAGGAAGGCCGCGAGGATGAGCGTGATAAACAAAGTTTCGGACAGTCCGACAACGGCGAAAAAGATCAGCGGCGGGTAAATTGCGGCAGCAATCGCCGCCAAAATTGCGGCTCGCCGATCCGCAAATAACTCTACCGAAAGCGCGTAGACCAGCCATACGGTGAGCACCGAGAGTGCAATGTCAGCCGCAAGCTGCATCGGGCCCGGACCGATAATTCCGATCAGCGTGGAATAAAGCGGCATTTGGAAGCTTGTCGTCAGCTTGAAATCCGAAAAAAGCTGCCGCGCCGATTCACGGTATATCGCAGCATCGGGAAGCAGGGAGCCTTGATCCGGCAAAATGTTGGCGGCGATGACCCGCACGATGGCCGCTATGCCAAGGATGGTCGCGATATGAAGCCACTTGCGAGATATGTCTGAGGTAACGCTCACCTGCCAAGTCTCCAAACAAGTTTGGTAACGCGCGTCATGAACGGGTACTTGGCCTGACATCGGTGCAAACGCAACTCCCAAAGCACCTTGAGGCGACCAGCGACGCTAGGCGTGGCCCACCAGTGCGAATCGCAACTCAAAATTTCCAGTCGCGTCAGTCGAGTGCTGGTCAGGTTTATTGCGAGCGGCGCCGACGCGTGGCTAATCGCTGACACTGTTTGCGGCGCTCAAGCCCGCCGATGCGGTCGTTCTCGCCGTGGCGCACGATGAATATGTGCCGGGTGGCTTGCCGATGGTGACGCGGCTGCTCAAAGACGGCAATGGCATCGTGCTGGATGTCAAATCGAAACTCGATCGCCGTCTGTAGCCCAAGGAGATCGAGTTGTGGAGACTCTAATGATGTCCGGCGTCCGGACAGGGGCCGTGAATGTAGTTGGTGCCGGATGAGAGATTTGAACTCCCGACCAACGGTTTACAAAACCGCTGCTCTACCACTGAGCTAATCCGGCTTGCGCGCGCACAGCTACCAGCCCGGCCAAATTGGCACAAGTCAGCTGGCCGTCGATAAGCCCTCAAAACAGCACGACTTTTGAGCGCTCGCTAAAATCTTATCGAGAGCGTATCCCGCCCGGTAACATTAATCCGTAATGTTACGCGAGCCGATGCGCCTGCGGCACCGTCTTAGCCGGAAAATCAGACTAAAATGCTAAATGTTATTGGCGTAAAAAGGGATCGCCATGGCTCATCGCATTGTCAGTGTTATTCTCGGCTTGGTTGTTGTCGCGGCTGCGGGTGAGGCGCGCGCTGGTTGTGCACCGGCGTATGTGATTCCGGGCAAGAGCGGTGTTCCGGTCGTTATCAACAATTATGATGCCCGATGGATGGTGGTGGAGGGTGACTGCGGCTTGAGCCGTCCAGGACATACGGAACAGACCGTGATTGGTGGCCGGTATGTGGGACCGATCCGGGGAGAGGTCCGGCGAAGCGGTTACTATCCGACATCCGGCGAAAAGCCGCCGCAGGGCCGGCACGAGATCGAACCGCCGACCGACCGGCAATTGCCGCCTCCGGCCGAGAATTTCTCTCGATCGTGGTCGTCGGCACCACAGCCTGTAGAGCCGGCCGATCTTCCGAATCCTAACGCGGCCCCAACGGGCGAGGGCGCATTAACCAATCCGCCAGTGATCGTGGTTCCGCAGTTCGGGCCAGGAAGACGGCAACACTAGAATACTTTATTGTATTGCGTCATGGCGCGTTGCGGCCGTGCCAGAGCGTAACTGGGGAGCGTCATGCCGCGATTCTTTTTTCTTATTGCAATGCTTGCTGTGTTGATCGCAGCGCCGTCGCAGAGTTTTGCCGACGATCAGACCATCATCGTCTATCCGCGCGTTTATAATTTTCCCGGTCAGCAGCTTTGCCAGGTTGACCGCAACGATCGCCGCTATCGCGAGTTTTGCTCGCCGCAAAGCTATCATCCGTATGGCGCTTCCGGATATCGGCCGTTTGGAACCTACCAGCCCTATCGCCGCGCGCAGCGCTATTGGGTCATGCCGAGCGCGCGGGTTGTGACCATCGATCCGTAGGATCAAACTGTTATCGGGCGAATATTCGATTTTCAGGAGTGCCGCTCGGTCGCGATATAGAGCGCGAGAGCCGTGGCGTTCGACACGTTGAGGCTTTTGATTTCGCCCGGCAGTGCGAGGTGCGCGAGACAGTCGCAAGTTGTCCGCGTCAATTGACGCAAACCTTTTCCTTCGGCGCCGAGCACAAGCGCAAGCGGCGTGCGCAACGGCAAAGTCGCAAGGTTTTGCTCGCCAGTGCTATCGAGCCCGACCAGCATGAAGCCGATGTCTTTGAGCGTTGCGAGCCCGCGCGAGAGATTTTGCACCGTAACGATCGGCACGAGTTCGAGCGCGCCGGAGGCGGATTTCGCCAGAACGCCGGTCGCCTCCGGAGAATGGCGCGCGGTGGTGACGACGGCTGAGACCGCGAAGGCTGCGGCCGTGCGAAGGATCGCGCCGACGTTGTGCGGGTCGGTGAGCTGGTCGAGCACGAGCACGATGCCGGTGGGAGGGAGGTCCTCGACTGCCGGCGAGGGCAGGGGATCGGCTTCGGCGTAGAGACCTTGATGCACGGCGTCGGCCGAGAGCAGCCTGGCGATGGCGTCGGAGCGCACGATTTCGGGCGTTACGCGCGACGCGATGCTCTCTTCGGCGAGCCGGCGAGCGGCATTTTCGGTCACAATCAGCTTGCGGATGCGGCGCGCCGGGTTAGCAAGTGCGGCTGTGACGGTGTGCCAGCCGTAGAGAATCAACGGGCCGTCGCCAGATCGAAATCCCCGCCGATCGGATTGGTGCGGCCGGGCTTCGGAATTTCGGCTCGGGCCGCGGAAAGCTGGACGAAAATGCCGCCGTTCGCGCATGGCTTAACTTGTGTCACGGAGGGCCGGGGCTTGGCAATTTGAAGATTGGAATTTGAGGCTTGGCACTTGAGGCTTGGCAATTTGGCAACCTCATTTCGATCCGAGCGCCGCTCACTGCGGGAAAAAGTACTGGTTTATGGCCCCTTCTTGTTGACACCAGAGGGGGCACTCCCCATAAACGCGCGGAAATCCCTGCCAGCCGGCGGGGCGGTGTGTTATTGCCGCAGCGACGGCTTGCGGGGGAGTGTCCCGAGTGGCAAAGGGGGCGGACTGTAAATCCGCTGGCTTACGCCTTCGTAGGTTCGAGTCCTACCTCCCCCACCAATCAGGAGTCAGAGGCCAGTCATCAGAGGTCAGGAAGCCAAACTCGGTTCGTGGTGCAGTCATCCTGGTTGCCGACATCTGATGACTGACCCCTGGTGACTGAGTACTGGCGCGGGTGTAGCTCAATGGTAGAGCAACAGCCTTCCAAGCTGATGACGAGGGTTCGATTCCCTTCACCCGCTCCAAAATCGGTCGGGTGGGACCAATGCGAGGACGACTACGAGCGACAACGGATGTCCGTTGGATGGATGTCCGTTGGATCATGTTTAGCGGTTTGCTGAACGAAGACTATATATACCGGGAAACCGCGCCCGCCGATGGGCGGCGAACAGAGCGAGAGAGCGACGATGGCCAAGGAAAAATTCGAACGTAACAAGCCGCATTGCAACGTCGGGACGATCGGTCACGTGGACCACGGCAAGACGACGCTGACCGCGGCGCTGACCAAAGTGTCGATGGACAAGGGCTGGGCAAAGACGATGGTGTCTTATGACCAGGTGGCGAAAGCCTCGGAGAGCCAAGGCCGCCGCGACCCGACCAAGATTATGACCATCGCGACGAGCCACGTCGAATATTCGACGGATAAGCGGCACTACGCCCACGTCGACTGTCCCGGCCATGCCGACTACGTGAAGAACATNNATCCTGCTCGCCCGCCAGGTCGGCGTGCCCTACATCGTCGTGTTTCTCAACAAGTGCGACGTGGTGGACGATCCCGAGTTGCTCGATCTCGTCGAGCTCGAAGTGCGCGAACTGCTCTCGAAGTACCAGTTCCCGGGAGACACCACGCCGGTCATCCGGGGCGCGGCGCTGCTTGCGCTCAACGGGCAGAAGGGCCCGCTCGCGGACGAGGCGATCTTGAAGCTTTACGATGCGATCGACACCTTTATCCCGCAGCCGCAGCGGCCGCTGGATCAACCGTTCCTGATGCCGATCGAAGACGTGTTCTCGATCTCGGGCCGCGGCACTGTGGTGACCGGGCGCATCGAGCGCGGCAGGATCAAGGTCGGCGAGGAAGTCGAGATCGTCGGCCTCAAGGACACCAAGAAGTCGGTGGTCACGGGCGTCGAGATGTTCCGCAAGCTGCTCGATGAGGGCGTGGCCGGCGACAACGTTGGTTGCCTGCTGCGCGGCGTCGCCAAGGAAGACGTGGAGCGCGGCCAGGTGCTGTGCAAGCCGGGTTCGGTCAAGCCGCACAAGAAGTTCAAGGCCGAGGCCTACATCCTGACGAAGGAAGAAGGCGGCCGGCATACGCCGTTCTTCAACAACTATCGTCCGCAGTTTTACTTCCGCACCACCGACGTGACCGGCATGTGCACGCTGCCGGAGGGCACGGAAATGGTGATGCCGGGCGATAACGCGTCGATGGACGTCGAGTTGATCACCCCGATCGCGATGGAAGAGAAACAGCGCTTCGCCATCCGCGAGGGCGGCAAGACCGTCGGCGCGGGCGTGGTCGTCACCATCGTCGAGTAATCTGAAAACTTCACCTCTCCAGCCGAAGTCGGATGTTTCCGACTTCGGCCGCTTAATTGAGTGCCCGAACTCGAGTAAACCCGAGTTTGGGTGCGGGCGCGGGGAGAGGTCGAAGCCAGCCGCAAATCCCATGATCGTTTGCACCACCAACGACGTTGCGGGACATCGTGTGGTCAGGCACCTCGGTTTGGTGCGCGGCATCACCGTGCGTTCGCGCAGCGTGATCGGAAATATCGGCGCGGGGATTCAGTCGCTGTTTGGCGGCAATATCTCGATCTACACCGAGCTTGCCGAGAAGGCGCGGGAGGAAGCGTTCGATCTGATGGTCGCGCACGCCGCCAGCGCGGGCGCCAATGCCGTCATCGCGATGCGCTATGACGCCAACGAAATCTCAGACGGCATTACTGAGGTCCTGGCCTACGGTACGGCCGTGGTGGTGGAGCCGGTCTAGGCTTGTGGTGGAAGCCTAGCGGGTGGGAAGGCTTGCAAGGCGGCTTTCGGTCGTGCGACAGAAACCGCAGCCATCTAGGAGTGTAGCTCAACTGGCTAGAGCACCGGTCTCCAAAACCGGGGGTTGNNTCGAGTCCCTCCACTCCTGCCAGGTCTTTTCGAGATACTGGCAAGTCCTTGGGGAAGCTACCGGACTTCACCCTCGCTTGACGATTTGGCCGCCCGTTAGTAGGAAGCGGGCATCGCCCAGCGGCCCGGTAACGGACTTCCGCGGCGAACATATCCCCCAAACAGGGTCGGCTGGGCCGGTCTCATCCTTTGAAGGTTGGGCGGTCGCTACCTATTTGGAATTGCCGATGGCGAAGATCAGTCCGTTCAAGTTCCTGCAAGAAGTGCGGGCCGAGGCCGACAAGGTGACTTGGCCGACGCGCCGCGAAACCATGATCACCACGGCGATGGTGTTCGTGATGGTGGCGATTGCGTCGGTGCTGTTTCTGGTGGCCGACCAGATCATACGCATCGTCGTCGCATTCGTGCTCGGCATGGGCAGTTAAAGAGACTGGGCAGTTAAAGAGACTGGGCAGCTCAAGGGACATTGATTTTCTCACATGGCAAAGCGCTGGTACATCGTCCACGCCTATTCGAACTTCGAGAAGAAGGTTGCGGATTCGATCCGCGAGCAGGCGAAGCAGCGCGCGCTGTCCGATCTGTTCGACGAGATCATGGTGCCGCTGGAGAAGGTCGTGGAAGTGCGGCGCGGCCGCAAAGTCGACACGGAGCGGAAATTCTTTCCAGGCTATGTGCTGGTGAAGATGGAACTGACGGACGAAGTCTATCACCTGATCAAGAACACGCCGAAGGTGACCGGCTTCCTCGGCACCGACAAGAAGCCGATGCCGATTTCGGAAGCGGAAGCCTCGCGAATCCTGCATCAGGTGCAGGAAGGCATCGAGCGGCCGAAGCCGTCGATAACTTTTGAAGTGGGCGAACAGGTGCGTGTGTCCGACGGTCCGTTTGCTTCATTCAACGGTACAGTGGAGGAAGTCGATGAAGGCCGCTCGCGCGTGAAGGTGGCGGTTTCGATATTCGGCCGCGCCACGCCAGTGGAGCTGGAGTTTACCCAGGTGGAGAAGCTATAGTTTCGTTTGCAGCAGGAGGTGGGAGGTGAGACGGCACAGCCAGCCGTCAAGATCCGCACCACTGAAGGAGTAGAGAATGGCAAAGAAAGTCACTGGATACCTCAAATTGCAGGTGCCGGCGGGGAGCGCAAATCCCGCGCCACCGATCGGTCCTGCGCTCGGCCAGCGTGGCCTCAACATCATGGAATTCTGCAAGGCGTTCAACGCGCAGACGCAGAAGCTTGAGAAGGGCGCGCCGATCCCGGTGGTCATCACGGTCTATGCGGATCGCTCATTCACTTTCGAGATGCGCACGCCTCCAGTTTCGCACTTCATCAAGAAGGCGGCGAAACTCGAGAGCGGCTCTAAAACGCCAGGCCGCGATGTCGCCGGCTCGATTTCCAAATCGCAGGTGAAGGAAATCGCCGAGCAGAAGATGAAAGATCTCAACTGCGATACGATCGACGCGGCGATGCGCATGGTCGAGGGCTCCGCGCGCTCCATGGGCATCGCGGTGAAGGAGTAAGGGCAATGGCAAAAATCGGAAAACGTACGACCAAGGCGCGTGACGGCGTCGATCGCGACAAGGCCTATTCGCTCGAAGAGGCGGTCAAGATGGTCAAGGAGCGAGCCAAGGCCAAGTTCGACGAGACGGTCGAAGTCGCGATGAACCTCGGCGTCGATCCTAAGCATGCCGACCAGATGGTGCGCGGCATGGTCAATCTGCCGAACGGCACGGGGCGGACGTTGCGCGTCGGTGTGTTTGCGCGTGGCGCCAAGGCCGATGAAGCGAAGGCTGCGGGCGCCGATGTGGTGGGGGCGGAGGATCTGGTCGAGAAGGTCAATGCCGGCACGATCGATTTCGACCGTTGCATCGCCACGCCCGATCTGATGCCGCTGGTCGGACGGCTCGGCAAGGTGCTGGGCCCGCGTGGTCTGATGCCCAATCCCAAGGTTGGGACGGTGACCATGGACGTCGCCACTGCGGTCAGGGGCGCCAAGGGCGGATCGGTGGAGTTCCGGGTGGAGAGCGCGGGCATCGTGCAGGCCGGAGTCGGCAAGGCGTCGTTTTCGGCCGAGAAGCTGGTCGAAAACATCAAGGCCTTTGCCGATGCGGTGAACAAGGCGAAGCCGACCGGCGCCAAGGGCCACTACATCAATCGCATTGCCATTTCCTCGACCATGGGGCCGGGGGTGAAGGTGGAGCTGGCGACCGTCGTCGGCAGCGCCCCCACCATCTGATTTGTCAGCGATTTGGGAGCGATCACGAAATTTTTGCTCAAATTGCGAACGATGGCCTGAAAAAGTCGTTTAAAAGGTCTTGGCAAGCGGGAACAATCGAACTAGATAAGAGCCTAGCGGGCGTGCCGGCCTAACTTGTCGGCGCGCCTTTGTGCGCTTCTCGGAAATAACAGCAATCAGGAACACATTCCTTTTGGACATCCCGCGGGATTCATCTGAAAGGGACAAACGGATTTGCTGTTTTTTCGCGTTCGCACAGGCTGCCCGGAGGTTTCCGGGAAGTCCTGTCCAAGACTGCAGGTGCCGGGGTTCCGGCTTAATCGATCGGGCTTAGCCGATCTGATCTGCACAGACGGGGGAAGACCGATAGGGGATTTGGGGCCAAAGCCTCAAGCCCGCGACCGGTTCGAACCTTATGAGCCTGCGTCGGCGTCAAGCCGGTGCAGGGGGCAGGCATAAGGAGCGTCGTTCTGAATTCCCATGAAAGGGAGCAGGACGGCAGGTCGCAACCGGCGGCTTTCAGCGTCTTTAAGACGCGGCCGCCAACCGGAGAGAGCTCAGTGGATCGCGCGGCAAAAGCTGAGATGGTGACGGAACTCAAGGGGCTTTTTAAGGCCGCTCATACCGTCGTCGTCGCTCACTATGCCGGCCTCACCGTTGGCCAGATGCAGACCCTGCGCAAGCAGGCGAAGCTCGGTGGCACGCAGGTGAAGGTCGCAAAAAATCGCCTCGCTAAAATTGCTCTTGAAGGCACGGACGTCGCCTCCATCGGTCCTTTGCTGAAAGGGCCGACGCTGATCGCCTACTCGAGCGATCCGGTGGCGGCAACCAAGGTCGTCGTCGACTTCGCCAAGGGACACGAGAAACTCGTGATTCTGGGCGGAGCGATGGGCAAGACTGCGCTCGACGCCAACAGCGTCAAGGCACTCGCTTCGCTTCCGTCGCTCGATCAACTGCGCGCAAAAATAGCCGGCCTGATTGTGGCGCCGGCTACGAAGATCGCGCAATTGATGAATGCACCGGGAGCGCAGCTCGCGCGCGTGGTTCAGGCCTACGCCAACAAGGGCTAACGCTTTAGGCGATCTGAAGTGGTCGCCTGCTCGACTGGTTCGAACGCAAAAGGAACGAAAGCAAATGGCTGAGTTATCCAAAATCGTCGATGAACTCTCGAAGCTCACGATTCTCGAAGCGTCGGAACTGACGAAGATGCTGGAAGAGAAGTGGGGTGTCTCCGCTGCGGCTGCTGTCGCGGTGGCGGGTCCAGCGGGTGCTGCCGCGGCACCGGTCGAGGAGAAGACCGAATTCACGGTCATTCTGACCGCCGTCGGCGAGAAGAAGATCGAGGTCATCAAGGAAGTGCGTGCGCTCACCGGTCTGGGGCTGAAGGAAGCCAAGGATCTGGTCGAGGGCGCGCCCAAGACCGTCAAAGATGGCGTGAACAAAGACGAAGCGGCCAAGATCAAGGCCACCTTGGAAAAGGTCGGCGCGAAGGTCGAATTGAAGTGATCAGGCGATAGTGCCGGCGATCTCGGGGAGAGCCCCGGGATCGCCATCATTGCGGCAAGACAAAAAAATGCGGCGGTTCGGGAAATGTCCGAGGCGCTGAAGAGGCGGACAAAAGAGTCGAGAACTGATTTTAGAAGTGTCAGGCAGCCCTTACGCCTGTCCGGATGGCCGCGATTGATGGCGGCCTTTCGGAGAGTCGTTCCGGCGGCCCCAACCGGTCGACAACAGAGAGAGCACGATGGCGCAGACGTTCACAGGTCGCAAGCGCGTTCGGAAATTTTTTGGAAAAATTCGAGAAGTGGCGGAGATGCCGAACCTCATCGAGGTTCAGAAAGCATCTTACGATCAATTCCTGCTGGTGAAGGAGCCGCCAGGCGGGCGCCCGAACGAAGGCCTGCAGGCCGTCTTCAAGTCGGTGTTTCCGATTTCGGATTTTTCCAATACTTCGCAGCTTGAATTCGTCAAATACGAGTTCGAGGCGCCGAAGTATGACGTCGATGAGTGCCATCAGCGCGGCATGACCTATGCGGCGCCGCTCAAAGTGACGCTGCGGCTGATCGTGTTCGATATCGACGAAGAGACCGGCGCGCGTTCGGTCAAGGATATCAAGGAGCAGGATGTCTACATGGGCGACATTCCGCTCATGACGAACAACGGCACGTTCATCGTCAACGGTACCGAGCGCGTGATCGTGTCGCAGATGCACCGCTCGCCGGGCGTGTTCTTCGATCACGATAAGGGCAAGACCCATTCATCCGGCAAGCTGTTGTTCGCCGCGCGCATTATTCCCTATCGCGGCTCGTGGCTCGACATCGAGTTCGACGCCAAGGACATCGTGCATGCTCGCATCGACCGCCGGCGCAAGATTCCGGTGACCTCGCTGTTGGCCGCGCTTGGCATGGACGGCGAGACGATCCTCAACACCTTTTTCAAGCAGGTGCCCTACAAGCGAGCCAAGGAAGCGTGGCGCGTGCCGTTCGATGCCAACCGGCTGAAAGGCTACAAGGCGGTCAACGATCTGATCGACGCCGATACCGGCCGCGTTGTGGTCGAGGCTGGCAAGAAGATCACCGTGCGTCAGGCGCGCCAGCTATCCGAGAAGGGGCTGAAACACCTGCGCATGAGCGACGATGAATTGATCGGCCATTACATCGCCGAGGACATCGTCAACAACAAGACCGGCGAGATCTATGTGGAGGCCGGCGAAGAAATCACGGAGAAGAATCTCAAGTCGCTGATCGAACTCGGCTACAAGGAATTGCCGCTGCTCGACATCGATCATGTCAACGTGGGCGCTTATATCCGCAACACGCTCGCGGTCGACAAGAACATGACGCGCGAGGATGCGCTGTTCGACATCTACCGGGTTATGCGCCCGGGAGAGCCGCCGACGGTCGATACCGCGCAGGCGATGTTCCACTCGCTGTTCTTCGATTCCGAGCGCTACGACCTTTCCGCGGTCGGCCGGGTGAAGATGAACATGCGGCTCGACCTCGACGCCGAAGACACCGTGCGCATCCTGCGCAAGGAGGACATCGTCGCCGTGATCCGCACGCTGGTCGAGCTGCGCGACGGCAAGGGCGAGATCGACGACATCGATCACCTCGGCAATCGCCGGGTGCGCTCGGTCGGCGAGCTGATGGAAAACCAGTACCGTATCGGTCTGTTGCGCATGGAGCGCGCGATCAAGGAGCGGATGTCTTCCGTGGATATCGATACAGTGATGCCGCAGGATCTGATCAACGCGAAGCCTGCGGCGGCCGCGGTGCGCGAGTTCTTCGGCTCCTCGCAGCTGTCGCAGTTCATGGATCAGACCAATCCGCTGTCTGAGATCACGCACAAGCGGCGTCTGTCGGCACTCGGGCCGGGTGGGCTTACCCGCGAGCGCGCGGGTTTCGAGGTGCGTGACGTGCATCCGACGCATTATGGCCGCATCTGTCCGATCGAGACGCCGGAAGGTCCGAATATCGGACTGATCAATTCGCTCGCGACTTATGCGCGGGTGAACAAGTACGGCTTCGTCGAGACGCCCTATCGCAAGGTGAAGGACGGCCGGGTTACCGATGAGGTGATCTATCTCTCCGCGATGGAGGAGAGCCGCTACACGGTGGCGCAGGCCAACGTGGCGATGGATAGCCGCGGCCGTTACACCGAAGACCTGATCGTGTGCCGGCATGCCGGCAACGTGCTGATGATCCCGCGCGACAAGGTCGACTTCATGGACGTCTCGCCCAAGCAACTGGTCTCGGTTGCTGCGGCGCTCATCCCGTTCCTGGAAAACGACGACGCCAACCGCGCGCTCATGGGTTCCAACATGCAGCGCCAGGCGGTGCCACTCGTACGCGCCGAAGCGCCGTTCGTCGGCACCGGCATGGAAGGCGTGGTCGCGCGCGATAGCGGAGCCGCCATCGCCGCACGCCGTACCGGCGTCGTCGATCAGGTGGACGCCACGCGTATCGTCGTTCGCGCGACGGCGGAATCCGATCCGTCGAAGTCGGGCGTCGACATCTACCGGCTGCAAAAATTCCAGCGCTCGAACCAGAGCACCTGCATCAACCAGCGTCCGCTGGTGAAAGTGGGCGATCAGGTATCCAAGGTCGACATCATTGCCGATGGTCCGTCGACCGAACTCGGCGAGCTCGCGCTCGGCCGCAACGTGCTGGTCGCGTTCATGCCGTGGAACGGCTACAACTTCGAAGACTCGATCCTGCTCTCCGAGCGGATCGTGAAGGACGACGTTTTCACCTCGATCCATATCGAAGAATTCGAGGTGATGGCGCGCGACACCAAGCTCGGGCCGGAAGAAATTACCCGCGACATCCCGAACGTTTCGGAAGAGGCGCTCAAGAACCTCGACGAAGCGGGCATCGTGTATATCGGCGCCGAAGTGCGCGCCGGTGACATCCTGGTCGGCAAGATCACGCCCAAGGGNNGACGCCGGAAGAAAAACTGCTCCGCGCGATCTTCGGCGAGAAGGCATCGGATGTGCGTGACACGAGCTTGCGCGTGCCGCCGGGCGTGCAGGGCACCGTGGTCGAAGTGCGTGTGTTCAACCGCCACGGCGTCGACAAGGACGAGCGCGCGCTCGCGATCGAGCGTGAAGAAATCGAGCGGCTCGCCAAGGACCGCGACGACGAACAGGCGATCCTCGACCGCAACGTCTACGGCCGCTTGTCCGAAATGCTCGAAGGGCGGCAGGGCATTGCCGGTCCGAAGGGCTTCAAGAAGGATTCCAAGATCACCAAGGCGGTGCTGGAAGAATATCCGCGCGCGCAATGGTGGCAGTTTGCTTCGCCGAACGACAAGCTGATGGCCGAGATCGAGGCCATCCACAAACAGTACGATGAGAGCAAGAAAGGCCTCGAGCAGCGGTTCCTCGACAAGGTCGAGAAGCTGCAGCGTGGCGATGAACTGCCGCCCGGCGTGATGAAGATGGTCAAAGTCTTCGTCGCGGTGAAGCGCAAGATTCAGCCCGGCGACAAGATGGCCGGCCGGCATGGCAACAAGGGCGTGGTGTCGAAGATTGTGCCGCAGGAGGACATGCCATTCCTCGCCGACGGGCAGCCGGTCGACATCGTGCTCAATCCGCTTGGCGTGCCAAGCCGGATGAACGTCGGCCAAATTCTCGAGACGCATCTCGGCTGGGCCTGCGCCGGTCTCGGCAAGCGCGTCGGTCAGGCGGTTGATGCCTATTATGCCAAGCGCGATGTGCGACCGCTCAAGGAGACGCTCAAGAAGATCTACGGCGAGGACGAGACGATCAAATCGCTCGGCGAAGAGGAGCTGCTCGAATTGGGCGGCAATTTGCGCCATGGCGTGCCGATCGCGACGCCGGTGTTCGATGGGGCGAAGGAAGCGGACATCGAGCACATGCTCGAACTCGCGGGTCTCGATAAATCCGGTCAGGTCACGGTTTACGATGGGCGAACGGGCGATACGTTCGATCGCAAAGTGACGGTCGGTTACATCTATATGCTCAAGTTGCATCATCTGGTGGACGACAAGATCCACGCGCGTTCGATCGGGCCGTAC
>PNAI01000030.1 GCA_003169835.1 Hyphomicrobiales bacterium
CTCCGAAGCTGTTGATCCGGCGGGCAACGCGGATCGCCAGGCATTCGCGGGTGAACTCGTCGATCAGCGTCAATAGCCGCAGCTTGCGGCCATCGTGCGTCTGGGCTTCGACGAAGTCATAACTCCACACGTGATTGCGACGCTCCGGCCGCAGCCGGATGCACGAACCGTCATTGAGCCAAAGACGGCCTCTCGGTTTATGTTTCTTGGGAACTTTCAGCCCCTCGCGGCGCCAGATACGTTGCACACGGTCCGTGCCAGCATTCCATCCAGCATCTCGAACCAGCGATGCAATCCGGCGGTAGCCATAGCGGCCATACTGGGATGCCAGCGTTATGATCGCTCCTGTCAGCGCGTCTTCGTCTGCACGGATGATCGTTGTGTAACGCTGTGTCCCACGTGGCTGGCCAACGAGCCGGCAGGCGTGACGTTCCGAGAGCCTGTATTTCTCTCGAACCCGCTCGACCGCCTGCCGGCGCCGTTCGGGGCTTACAAGTTTCCCGAGGTGATATCTTTCAACACCTGCTTCTCAAGTGAGAGATCCGCAACTAACCGCCGCAGACGGGTGTTCTCCTTCTCCAAATCCTTCATTCGTTTCGCTTGCTCAATCTGCAGGCCGCCATACTCCTTGCGCCAGCGGTAAAAGCTCTGTTCCGAGATCCCTGCATCCCGGCAGGCTATCTGCGTCGACTTGCCCTGACCCATCGCGACTTCAATCTGGCGAAGCAGGGTTACGATCTGCTCCGCGCTGAACCTCTTCTTCGGCATGACCAAGCTCCTTTCCAAGCTAGTTTCTCTCAAAACGCTTGGTCCAAAAAAGCCCGGTCAGGTCAGTCAGGGGCCATGCCGTAAGCGATAAGGATGGCATTGTACGTCGCATTCCGGAATCGCGCGCGGCGGAATTTTCCGATGGTCTTGGGCGCTGTTTGGCTCGGGCCTCGGTAAGCTTGGACGAAACTGATAACGCGATCACGAAAGCGGAATCCGAACTCACGTCCCGCATCAGTGCCGCGCTGCGCGACCCTAACCGTGAAAAGCCTTCGAATGTAGCGAATGCAACAGCCATTCGTGAATACGTTGCAAAGCTACCCGATGATAAGCGTGTGTGGTGGGTGACCAAAGCGATCGAAGTTGGCGAGCACGACATCGCTGACGCCATTCTCGGGGCCAATCATTACATCTCGGGGTTCGACAAAAAACAGGCGAATTTAATTCGGCAGATTGCTGCCGAGAAATGGGCGTCACGTGAAGTGAAGCAATTGGCCGCCGTTACCAAGATGCGGGGAACCTTGGAACTCGCCATCTCCAGCGTGTTCGGCGCGTTTAAGAATCTTGAGCCGCGCATCCCCGCGCCAAGTTCGCAAACGGTGGCGATGAAAAGACTGAAAGGGGAGGTCGTGTGACATGAGTATCGACGACAAAATGACCATTGAACGCGTGATGCGTGAAAATAAAATGTTGCGCGCATGTCTCCAAGAGCATGACCGGAAAGAGGCTAACGCGGCACTCGCCGCTATGGAGGCCAAGCGCGCTGAAAAGAAGGCCGCCGCGGTGATCCGCGAAGTGCAACTCGCGGACACAGAATTGGAAGAGCGGCGCATTTCAGTTTGGTGGCTGTATGAACTGAACAAAATGGTCGCCGATGGTCGGGGCTAAGAGGTGTTTAACTTCGACCTTATCAAGCCGCACATTCCGGCGGGCGCGTGGCCTCCGGGCGATGCTGCGGAGAACCACACAAAGTTTGTCGAAACGACAGTGCAAGAGTCGGGCGTGGGCATTCCTGATTTTTCGGAGACACGCATCGGCAAAATGCTGGCCGACCATCGCGCGCAGCGAGAGAAGTTGGACCAGCTTTAACGGCCTCTCCAGGCCGCTTGTGTACCATCACATAGCGGGGGCCGTCGATGACTGGCCCCGCCGACCTTAAGGGATTTCCCCTGAGTCGGTGGGGTTCACCAATTTATTTTCTCAAACTTAGCATTTCTTCGCGCTAGCTCTTTTTCTAGAGTGTTCGCCCAAGTTCGCCAATCGGAGAACGCACGAACAGCGTAGACTTTGGCTTCGCCGGGCGGCAGATTGTCATCCGTCTCTAGTGCCTTGCGGACACCACCAAGCAAACTCAACAATCCCTCAGTACTCATTTCTTCAACATCCATGTCGACCCCCGCGCTCTCGGTACTTCCAGCACTTCATTTATATCATCAATATCCCGGTGCCAGTCAGTCTTGCCAGTAACCATCGCAAAATCAGATATGGGCTACCAGAGATCAGTTGTCGCCAGCCCGCGCGCACGAGCGAGGCATTAGGGTTAGAGTCGGACAGCGAGGCCAATGCGGCGAACATGGTTCTGCGCAATGCCGTCGATGCGCGCCATGGCCCTAAGGTTCCCGCAAGGTCAACGAGACCTTCCCTAGCTCCATTTTCTTTTTTCACGAACAAGATAGACTATCATCATGCCTCGCCAGCTTCGCGACCTCGAATCTTCGGAAATTCTCATCAGGGAATTGTACGTGGACTTGCGTGAGCGGATTAACAGGTGGGCTGAAATCACCAAACAAACTGCCCAAGCTCGAATGGGTTACGTTGGACAGCACTTAGTCAGCATTGCCACTGGATACCCAGGCAGCCGTACTGGCGCTCGTGGGCGTGACTTGATCGTGTCTGCCAATGAATACGCCGAAATAAAAACCTGTTACCGCGTCGACCAGCTTGGAAAATGCAACAATTGTGATGCAGCCGTTGCTTCAATCGAGTTAAAATGCGCTGCTTGCGAGTCGACCGATATTAAACGCAACGATGATTCAAAATGGCTCATTTCAATACGCCATGAGGAAGAATTTGCGACGTTGCTCGAACCAAAATCATACTATCTTGTTTTGTTTGACTTCACCGACATGATGGTGCCAACAACTGTCCGCGCCTCGATATATGAGGTCAACCCAAGAACTAAAGGCTTCGCATTCTGTATGATTGATTATTACTACAACATCAAAGCAAAATCTAAATCCGGCGCACCATTTAATTTGTGGCCCTTTCAGCTAAAATTTCACCTCATGCAGCCACTAACTATCTATCAGTCGTTCATCGAGCTAAATGGAAATATCACAACAAAACTATTTCCTGGGCGAAATGCGCCTGAGCTTTTTCCTGTAGAGGCGTTCGATGTCTATTCACAGTCGAATTTGAGCGACGATGCCATTAAAGCGCTAGCCAATTTTTTATCGTATAAAAAACCTCTCCCAACCAATCGACGTGGGTTATTGGACAAGAGGCAGTCGCTTGAGGCGTTACACGCTTTCAGACTTGCATCTGGCTTATCAAACAAAATTGTGGCTGATGCGATTGCCGACGCCATGTACTGGCCAGCCGTGAAAGCAAATCTTGGGAAAATGCCGAAACAGTTACGCGTAACAATTGAGAAACAAGGCCTACTACCGAAATGAGGTTTCGGATAGCAACGCCATCTGCGCATAAGCGATTTCGTTCATCCGTTCGCAAACATTCGCTTCATCGCGTATAAGTTTGCCTACCTTATCGAATACACTTTTATCTTCGAAAAGTTCGTCTGGCAGAGGCAGCTCCGCAATGTCGTCCGCATGAAGGTGTGCGGTTTGCCCGCGCACCATCAGTTGAATGCGCTCGATAGTTTGCGGATGACGAATGAATGCCAAAAGGCGAAATGGGTCCAATTTAGCTGGGTCCGTCCGAAGCAGCATAACCTCGCCAACATAGGACGCCCGGCCTCCAGCCCACTGCGGAATTGATGTAACGATGTCGGCTTTTTTTGCGATGTATCTCGGCGCATGAGCAGACGAAGTGAGAACAATGTCGTTAGGTTGGACTATGAGACTCCGTTTTGAACGCTCGCGTTTCGCGAATTGAGAAAGGTCGATAAAATTTCTATCACGCGGCATCCAATCTATGCCTGCGCCGGTCAGATTTCCCACCTTAATGAGAAACAAACCCTCATCAGCATATGCGGCACGGGATGGGGTCAGTCCCGTGGTGATCGCGGTAACTACATCGCCCACTCGTCGTCGCGAGGACGCCGATGATTTAGAGGATCGGTCTGCAATAAGGTCAGCAAGCCGATTAAACGACTCAGCGTAAATGGTATCATCAACGAACTGCGCTCGACCGAGAGTTTTCTTGGCCCTCGCAGCTTTGCGAATTTCGTTGCCCAAACCGGTGATGTCGGGATTTAGTCGCGCACGACCTGTCGTATCAAAACCAACATTGAGGGCTCGCGCTATTGCAATTCCCCCAGTGTGTAGTCGCTCGTTCTCCTTTGCATATCGCCGAATGAACAGCACTGCAGTCGTCGTTTGCGTGCCTGTGGCAGCGAATGTTTCGGAAGGCAACGTGAGAACCCCCCAGACGTGCCCGAATTCCCCTAGCTTCGCTCTCGCAAGTTCAAGGCGCGAGTTTGTCATGAAACTGCGAGGCATTACGATCGCAAGTTCTCCCCCAGGCGACAAAAGTTGGAGACAACGTTCCAGAAACAGCACGTCGCTATCTTGATGCTTCAATGGGTAGCGGTTTGCATCAAGAGCCGATTCGTATTTTCGAAAATCGATTGCACGAGAATCTAAATTGACCCCAAATGGCGGATTCGTAAAAATGTAATCAAAGTAGTTTTCTCTCAGAAATGTGTTGTCTATCGGCTTAAGCGAATCTACGAGGACCCTTTTGAAATCGGTGCGTTTCCCATGGGACAAATTCAAATCAGCAATAGTTAGCATCCTTGGATTTTTGTCACTTCCATAAACGACCAGCCGGTTCTTTGATTTCGGATGTTGCTCACTCCAATTGCGCAGAACATGAATAAGGAATGTGCCTGCTCCGCAAGCCGGGTCCAGAACTTTGGCTCCCAGCTCAGGGGACAGCGCGCCCACCGCTTCTTTGACGACAGCATCTGGCGTCGGATAAATTCCAAGACCGCGTCTCACCTCCGGCGTGACAAATTGCTGGAGAGCGGCGCTCCGAATATCTCCATCAAAGTCGTTGAGACGAAATCCCTGAATATGAGAGTGAACGAGATAAAGAGCTTCATCGCTGAGAATAAAATCACTTGTTTGCCATAGCTCCTCGAAGAAGCTGTTTTCCGCTTCAACATAGCTCCGAAAACGTCGACGAATTTCCTTTGCGGACTCCCGTATGTACGTCTTGCCGGTGGTGTCAGGCAGAACCGTGAATGGCCTTTGCTCCTCATCCTGTTCGCGAAAAAACAGGTATTTCAACATCTCATCGAAGGCCTCTTGCGGCTGAAGCCCATCTAAGTTTCGCATCGTATCGTGGGCATTCCGATAGGCTACGTTCAACGACCGCATATTGTTCTCCGAATCTATTCGTTTGTTGAAATAGAAATAATTCTAATTTCGAGTGCTCCGCAACTGCGCATTTGCTTTTATATCAAGTAACTTTCGCTAACAGCGCTGTCGGAGCAGTTAGGCGCGCTGCAGCAGGTTGCCTGCGACGCGACGGCCCACCACCGTCCTGCGGCAGGACGGAACCACTCATCAATTCTTAGCCTAAGTCATTGAGAAAACGGCCGGAGCGGGCGAAGGGAATCGAACCCTCGTATGAAGCTTGGGAAGCTTCCGTTCTACCATTGAACTACGCCCGCGTTATTGCCGAAGGATAGCGAAGCGATGACGGCGGCGGCAAGAGTATGACCGTCCTCATCCTTCGAGACGGCGGCTTCGCCGCCTCCTCAGGATGAGGTGATTTCACCCCCGGAAATGCTTCGATAGCTTCAAGCCCTGACCCTGATAGTTCGAGGTCTTGCCCTGGCCGTAGAGCACGTCGGGCGCCTCGGCGAGCGGCTCGTAGTCGAGGCGGCCCACCGCCTGGCCGTGTTCAAGCACGAACGGCACTTCGTGGCTGCGCACTTCGAGCACCGCGCGCGCGCCGGGATGCCCGGCTTCGGTAAAGCCAAACCCCGGATCGAAAAATCCCGCGTAGTGGACGCGGAACTCGCCCATCATCGGATCGATCGGCACCATCTCGGCGGCCAGATCTGGAGGAATGTGGACGCGTTCGCGCGAAGCCAAAATGTAGAATTGATGCGGATCGAGGATCAGCTTGCGGTCCGGGCGCACGTGCATCGGCTCCCAGAAATCGCGCCAGTCGTATTTTTCGATTTCATCTACATCGACCACGCCGGAATAGCGCTGCGCGCGGTAGCCGATAAGGTCATTGTTCGCGCTGCCGCTGAGATCGACGCTGAGTACGAGACCGTTGCGCAACTTAATATCGCCGTCGACCAGCGGTTGCTTTTGGTGGCGCAGTTCGAGCTCCCGGTCGCTCAACGAGAACTTTGTGTTTTCGGTCTGGGCGGAATTGCGGCGGCGGAACCGCATCTGGTTGAGCCTCGAGCCCTTGCGCACGCGGATGCTGAAACTGCACGGAGATATTTCCCCGTAGATTTTACCTTCGTATTTGCCGTGCACGCTGTCGAACACGTCGCTCCGATCAGCGATCAGCCGCGTGAAAATATCGAGCCGGCCGGTCGAGCTTTTCGGATTGGCGAGCCCAGAAATGCTGTCCGGCAAATTGAGGTGCTCCAGCAGCTCGACCACATAGACGCAGCCTTTTTCCAGGACCGCGCCGTGTTCGATGCTGATCTCGTCGTCTTTAAGCTCACTGAGTTTTTCCTCAACCGTATTTTCGCGGCCCGGAAGAAAGCTTGCACGCACGCGATAAGCGGTGGAGCCCAGCCGCAGATCGATGCTGGCCGGCTGGATTTGCGACTCCTCGATATCGGGCGTGGCTTGCACCAGCTTGCGATGCGCGATCAGCGCTTTGATCCGCTGGCGCGGCAACAACCCGGTCTTGGCGCCGAAATCGGCAAGCGGCCCGGTCGGTTCGAGGAACGCGCCGGTGTGGGGCGGCTTCAAGGTGCGTAGCGGCATGCGTGCGGTCACGGGCGTATCCTGGTTGCGGCCGGATGGCAGCGTGCAGCTCGAAGGGGGCGCACGGAAACGCCGGTCCGCCATGCATTATCGACTTATCATGCAATTGACGCCACCGGCGTTCCAGCTTAAGAATCCGATTATCCCGTGGTCATTTGAGCCGGCCGGCTTGCAGCCACGTAAAATAAATCGCTAAAAGGCCGGGGACGCGTACGCCCCCGGCATTGGGATTTTTCCCCTGGCCGGGTTTTTTTGTTGGCCAAAGGAGGCCGTAATGTCCGCGCCCGCGACCCGTAAATACCGTCCGGAAACCCGCCTGGTGCAATCCGGCATCCTGCGCTCGCCGTTCGGCGAAACGTCGGAAGCGCTGTTCCTCACACAGGGCTACGTCTACGAAAGTTCCGCCCAGGCCGAGGCGCGCTTCAAGGGCGAAGACCCAGGCTATCAATATTCGCGCTTCGCCAATCCGACCGTGAGCATGTTCGAGCAGCGCATGGCCGCGTTCGAGGGCGCGCAAGCCGCGCGTGCGCTCGCGACCGGCATGGCAGCCGTCACCATTTCGCTGATGGGACAACTCAAAGCGGGCGATCACGTGGTGGCGTCGAAGGCGATGTTCGGCTCCTGCCGCTACGTGGTCGAGGAATATCTACCGCGCTACGGCATTGCGTCCACGCTGGTCAACGGCTGCAATCTCGATGAGTGGAAAAATGCCGTGCGGCCGAACAGCAAGGCCTTCTTTCTTGAAACGCCGACCAATCCGCTGCTCGAAGTCATCGACATCGCGGAGGTGGCGAAGATCGCGCACTCAGCCGGCGCCAAACTCGTGGTCGACAACGTGTTCTCGACGCCGCTGTGGCAAAGCCCGCTGGAGCTCGGCGCCGACTGCGTGGTCTATTCGGCCACCAAACACATCGACGGCCAGGGCCGTTGCCTCGGCGGCGTGGTGCTCGGCTCCGAAAAATTCATCATGGATCACATTCACACGCTGATCCGCCAGACCGGCCCGTCGATGTCGCCGTTCAATGCGTGGGTGCTGCTCAAGGGTCTCGAAACCTTGGCGGTGCGCGTGCGCCGGCAGACCGATACGGCGGCAACGGTCGCGGTCGCGCTGGCCGACCATCCGAAGGTGACGCGGCTTGTGTATCCGGGCCGGCCCGATCATCCTCAGGCTGACATTGTGGCTAAGCAAATGCGCGGCGGCTCGACGCTCGTTGCGTTTGAGATCAAGGGCGGCAAGCGCGGGGCGTTTCGATTCCAGGACGCGCTCCAGCTGGTGCGCATTTCCAACAATCTCGGCGATGCCAAGAGCCTGATCACCCATCCTGCGACCACGACGCACCAGCGCCTCAACGCCGCAGCGCGGGCCGAGATCGGCGTCACCGACGGTTTGGTGCGGCTATCGGCAGGCCTGGAACATCCCGACGACCTGGTCGAGGACATTCTGACGGCGCTGAAAGCTGTTTAAGGAAATTTAATTGCGGACGGGCGTGGTCGTCGCGGTCACGGCCGGACGGGTGGCGGCTTCCGCGATCGCGCCGCCGAGCAATTTAGCGACACAAGCGTAGCTCCAATCGTTCATATGGAGCTCGTCGGGCGAGAGAAACGCGCTGAATGGCATGTCCTCGCCGACGCGCCAGTTCCGCATCACGGCAAAACGATCGAACAGATTGACGTTGGTCTGGTTCGAAGCCGCGGCAATGATGTTGATCATGTGATCGGACTCGGCCTTGACGATCACCCTGGGCGCGTATTGCGGATTGACCAGGATTACGTCGGTGCCGAGCGCCTTGAGCTTGTTCACACCTTCGTTAATCAGCACCGCCGCTTGCGATACCGTTCGGTCGCGCAGCACCGAATTGGTGCCGAGTTGCCAAATCACGAGATCGGGATTTTCGGCCACCACGTCCTGCTGGAACTTCGCGATCATGTCGCCCATTTCCGTGCCGTTGACGCCGCGGTTGATGACCGTGATCGTTCGGAGCGGAAAGCGTTGCTTCAAATCCGCCTCAAGACGGCTCGGGTAGGAGGCCGACGGCGAGCTGGCGCCGGCGCCGGCGGTCGAGGAGGAGCCCAACGCGACGATGGTGATCGGTTTGCCGGAGGCAAGACGCCGCGCGGTGCGGTTGAGCGGCCGGGCAAAATGCGCGAGCGCGGCGGGTGTGCTGCAGGCTGCCGGCGGCGCGGCTTTCTGCGAGCGCGCCGGAACGAAGGTCGCAGTCGCCGCGATGGCGGCCAGCGAGAGCGCCGTCAGAATACGATAGTCAGCCAGTTGGGTGATCATCGCGGCGTTTTGCTCTCCAGCGCGTTCAGACGGCCAGCATCAATGATGAGGGAAGCGAGCGCGCGGCCAATGCAATCGTGCAAGCGCTTGGCGATGGTGATGTCCTTGGTTGCGGCATAGAGATCGATGACACCTGTGTCGTTCCAAGTCCGCATGAGGGATAGCCTGTCGAACAATGGCACCTGACGTTCGCGGGCAACCCACCGCATATTGTCGGCATAAGCCTCATTGGCAACCATCAACTCGGTACGGGGATTATATTGCATGTTTACGAGGATTACGTCCACCCCGGCGGATTTCATTTTCTCGACGCCGCCGGTCAGGCTGTTGAGAAATTCCCCAGGATTAACACCCAACATCGCGTCGAACGTGCCGGTTTGCCAAATAACCAATGTCGGTTTTTCGTCGGCCAGAACCCGGTCAAACGTCTTTACCATTTTGTCAGCAGTCACCCGCGGCTTGGCCAGCGAAACGACTTCAACCGGCGTGCCGGGTATTAACCGTTTCAGCGTGGCTTCGAGCCGCCACGGATAGGCGTCGCGCGCGCCATCGCTTCCGCCCAGCGTTGACGATGTTGTTCCGAACACCACGATCTTGAGAGGACCGCCCTTGGCCACCGCCACGCTGACCCGCTCCAGCGGAAAATCGCCGAGCACGACGGGCGCAGCGCAAGCCTCGGACGGCTCCGCACGCGTGCCGCAAACACTTGCGAGCACCACAAGAAATGCAGCGACAACCGTCCTCATACCTGTCCCCCGGCGAGGTCGGCATCCAGCGGCCGCTTAGGTGGCCCGGATCCGCGTTCCATCGCTTTATACCACGAAATCAAGGTGGCAATCCCTATCATTGTGCCTACCCCCACAACGCTGACGAGCACCTGCATTGCGACGCCAGGATAGAACTCAACCATCACGAAGTGGCCGGCGAAGGCGAGAAAGACGCCGAGGCAGAAAATCTCCAACGAATGCTGGCCGCATAGAATCGCAGGCCGCAGGATGGGCGATTTCAAGTAGGGCCAATTGGACGGCACGAAGCGCACGGTGATCGCAGCCAGCGCCAGGAAATGGGCGAAGCGCAGAACGTCGAGATTGGTCTTGTCGATCGGATACATCCACTCGCCGAGCCAGCGCGGGATGTAATAAGCCAAGCGCGGAAAGTGCCATGTCAGCGTGACCACGAATGACAGCGCAAGAAACGACATCGCAATCGCTGTGGTCGCCGGCGAGCGTAAGACACGTGACAAGCGTTGGGCGCCGCCGATCGCGCACCAGGCGCCAAAAACGAACAGCAATTGCCAGGCGAGCGGATTGAAGTACCACTCACCGGTCGGATAGGACTTCAGGTTCAGGCCAAAATGCCAGTTCAGCGCATAAACGAGCACCGAAAGCCCGAGTGCCGCAGTTGCGGTGCGCTGCAGCAGCCAAAGGATCGGCGGGAAAAACAGCAGCAGCACGATATAAAGCGGCAGCACATCCATATGGACCGGCTTGAACTTGAGCAGAAGCGCCTGGATGATGGTCTCGTCGGGGTGCTGCATGAAATCGAGCGCGCCCATTTCCTCGGCGAAGACCGGATTGATGGAACTTGACTGCACGTAGGCGATTTCGGCCATGTAGATCGCAAACAAGAAGATGTGCGCCACATAGATCTGCCACGCGCGCCGCAGAATTCGCGCGCCCGCCACCATTAACCCGCGTTCGTGCATGGCCTTGCTGTAGACGAAGGCCGCGGTGTATCCGGATATGAAAATGAAAATCTCGGTGGCGTCGCTGAATCCGTAGTTCCGGATGGTGATCCAGTTCACGATGTTGGTGGGAATATGATCGAGAAAGATCAGCCACAGCGCGATGCCGCGAAACAGGTCGAGCCGCAGGTCACGCTCGGCCGTAATCGTCGGAGCCACTGAAACCTGCCGCTCGCGCGAGGCCTGCAGGCCGGAGGCCTGATCGCGTCTGGGGAGAACTTCCAGCGACGCATCGGCGGCAGAGGTGTGCGCGGCTGATTTCGGCTTACCGGTATCCCCGTCGGGGTGGCGCGCAAGGGCGCGTTTTTCGCTCATTGTGCCGGGCCCATGACACGGGTTATTGATCTGGCTCGCCCCCGGCAGAGGATTGCATGTACCAAGCCGTCACTCGCGATATCGAGGTCATCGTGACTCCGCGTTTCCTTGCCGAGCGATCCTCGCCCGACAACGGGTACTTTTTTTGGGCCTACACCATTGAGATCAAGAACGGCAGCTCTGAGACGGTGCAGCTCAAGACCCGGCACTGGAAAATCACCGACGCGAATGGGCGCCTGCAGGAAGTTCGCGGCGCGGGCGTCGTCGGGGAGGAGCCCGTCCTCAAGCCCGGCGAGTCTTTCGAATATACCAGCGGTGTGCCGTTGCCGACGCCGTCCGGCTTCATGCTGGGAACCTACGGCATGGTCAGCGCGACGGGCGAAGGCTTCGACATCGAGGTCCCGGCGTTCTCGCTCGATTCCGCTCATGCCAAGCCCACGATCAATTGACATCGGTTTCAACGTTTCATCGCAATCGCCTGCGGCAGGCAGGTCCCGAGCCGGCCGAGCGCGGGACGCGGAATAATCGCCAGCACGGCGCCGCCGTCTTCGACAAAATCCTGCAGCGCTTCAAGGCGCGCCTCGGGCAGCGAGACGCATCCGCCGGTGCCTTTGTCCGCCGCGCGCCAGACATGAATGAAGATGCACGAGCCCGCCTTGGCCGCGATGTTGGTCGGATAGTCGACCAGCAGACCGCGGCGGTACATGGGCAAGAGCTTGCTCATGTTCTCGGCGTGAACCTTGGGGCCGACCAGGGCGCGCGATGTGATGGTGTTGTAAGCGGGTGAATCTGGATCATCGACGCAGACGGTGTCGCCTGTGACTTGAACATGTCCTGCGCGCGATGACGGAAGAGTGCCGAAGGTCCCGCCGATCGGATAGACGCCGGCAGGCGCGCGCTTGTCGCCTTCGGCTTTGATCGGCTCTCCGGCTCGCGCGAGATGACGAAACGTATGCGCCCAGCCGGTGCCGGCGCGCCCGACCAGGGCGGGTTCGGCGGGGCCGGTCATGAGCCAGCGATCTTTTGATGAAGCGCGCTCGAAGAGCTGCATGGTCGCGGGTGTGGCATCCATGTTTTCGGTGGTGACCAGAACGAGACGCTTGGCCTCGGTGAGTACCGCCGGACAGGCTTGGCCAAACGCCATAGAGGGTGCCAGCAGCGCAGCGAGCACGAACGCGATGGCGCGGCTATCCATAAGAACTCCCGCAAGGCCTCTCGTCAGACTTGTTCGCCAGCGACGTCCTCGGGTGCGAAGGCGTAGTTCGCGCTGCAGAATTCGCATGTCACCGAGATTACACCGTTCTCGACCATGTGGTCACGGTCGTCCTGCGGGAAACTTCGCAACATGGCCTCGACGCCCGTGCGCGAGCAGGAGCACTCAGCCCGCAGTTCCCGGTAGCGGAATACGCGCACACCGTGCTCGTGGAACAGCCGATAGACCAGCCGCTCGCTGGAAAGCTCCGGGTCGATCAGCTCGAGGTCCGTGACTGTGGACATCAGCGTGCGGCCCTCAACCCAGGCCTCATCCTCCGCCACGGTATGGGGCGGGGTGCCTTCTGGGGCGTTGCCGGGATCGAGATCGGCCTGGCGCGCGCGATCCGACGCAAGCGGCAAGAACTGCAGCAGCGCGCCGCCGGCGCGCCAGCGGCGGGTGGAACCGGGCGAAAATTCTTCGGCCACCGCGAGTCGCACCCGCGTCGGGATCTGCTCGGAGCGGCGGAAATATTCGTGCGCGGCGGCTTCCAGATTACCGCCTTCGAGCGCGACCACGCCTTGGTAGCGGCTCATGTCGGGCCCCTGGTCGATGGTCATGGCGAGATGGCCGCGGCCGAGCAACGAACCGGGATCGGCTTTGCCTGAGGCGATCGCGGCTTCGACCTGCGCGGCGTCGAAGCGGGCGCAGGCGCGGACTTTGCCGGGGCTGCGCAAATCGATCACCAGCATGCGCACCGGCCCGTCGGTCTGGGTCTGGAAAATAAAGCGGCCGTCGAATTTGAGCGTGGAGCCGAGCAGCACCGTGAGCACGATGGCTTCACCGACGAGCTTGGCCACCGGCAGCGGATAATTGTGGCGGGAGAGGATTTCGTCGACCATGGGCCCGAGCCGCACGACCTGGCCACGCAGTTCGAGCGCTGCGACTTGAAACGGCAAAATGGCGTCGTCGGGGGAGGTTTCCGCGGGCTCGCGCACCGGAACGGCGATGTCGGGTCTGGTAAAGCCGGGATTCGTCATGGCGTGCCTAATGTAAGGCGATCCGCCGCGAAATCGAGCCCCAGCAGGTTGGCCGCCCCCCAGGCAAATGCTTGTGCCAAGTGCTTGGGCCAAGTGCTTGGGCTAAGCAGCCTCGTCCGCTTTCAGACTATTGCTGCCATCCGGTATTGGTGGAAGCGACGCGATTGACCCGGAACGGCCATTATTGTCCCCCGTTCAGAGGTTATTCGCCTTAGTACCGCCATCCATTTTGAAAACTTGATATTACCCACCAAACACCCACGACGATCATGCCCACGCCCGCGATCCGCGAGACCACACGACCAGCCGGGATGACTTTTTCTGCGAGGACAAAGATCGCAAGCACTGCAATCCATAGAACGTTCATGACCCCGCCAACGAATAGAAGTGCCATGAGGACCCAACAGCAGCCAACGCAATAGATACCGTGCCGCGCGCCCAACGCGAGCGAGCCCGCGGCATCGCGTCTGAAGCCACCGTTATTCTGGAGAAACTGCCAAGGCGCCTGGCACTGCCGCAGGCACACATCTTTGATCGGTGACCATTGATAGAGGCCCGCCGCTATCAGCACGACCGCCCCGAACTGGTTGCTTTGGCTTTCCATCATTGTGCCGAGCACGGCCGAGCGTTCAAGCGCCCACTGCGCGACTGTGGCGGCGAGCGAGAAAACGATCCACACAACGAGATATCCGGCCGCGAACCAGCCGGTTGCTGCTAACGGATTTCCTTGCTGCGCGGCCTGTCGGCCTACGCGCGCATAGATCAGGATCATGGGCGCCACCGACGGCGTCATCATCCCGAGCATCATCACCGCCCACATTACAAACACAAAAGCGAATTCAATGGGTCGCCATGGCTCAGACATCGGCATCATCAAGCCCATGCCGGCCGGAATCATCCTAAAGCCGGTCATGTCCATACCGCCCATATACATGTCGGCGGCAAGCCAGAGCACATAGGCCCAGGCCAGGGCGGTCATCACGATAAGCGCAATTACGACTATGGCGCGATCGCGCCGCAGTATGGGCTCCAACACGCCATCCGTCATATCAGCTCAGGGCGCAATACCGCTTTGGCAGAGATGGATTTCGGCAAACTGGGCGTAGGAGTCCGCAAACTCCAACTTAATCGGGCGTGACGTTTTGGTCCAACCGCGTCCGATTTCAGCGAGAGTGTATTCGAACCCGCCCACCATATCGATGCGCACGCGGTGTTCCGCGCCTGTCACCGGATTAAGGATCGGTTCGCCGCGGCCCTCGGTCACGCCCTCTACAACCAGCCGCGCCTTTCTCCCAGCGACGTCAACCTTGAAGTCGATCAGAGCGAATATCGGCTCGTGTAACTTTTCGAGAGTCGAAGCAAACACACTGAAAATCGTTGCTCCGGGTTCGGTGTCCTGGCCGGTTAGAATGCGCAGCAGCGCCCCGCGCTGCGCTTCCGTCGCCCGCTCATCGACCACTACTGCCGCTTCGCCTTTGCCTTCATGAATGGCGCCAGGCCAGCGAAAGATTCCAATGAATTTCAGACCGTCAAGTTTTGTCGACCCGTGGTGACCTTGCTCGACCTGCATGCCTGCCACAGCCTGGCAATTTCCGTGCGTGGGCAATGCATTGAATTGGCACGGACAACCGTAAGAGCAGTTACAGTTGACGAACTCATGTCCATGGATCGTCCAGTTCGTGTCGACCATTCTCGCCTCCCGGCAGGTATGCGCTTTGTGAGGGAGGCACCAAACAGTCCTCCATCATAAATGATAGCAAACCAAGACATAATCCAAAAGGCCGAAAAGAACGCCAGCGAAGCATTAAGTTCTTGCCCGACAAAATCTCCTAACACATCGCCAAGCAGCCTCGACTCATTTGTGTCGCTAGACGGCGAGTGATGTCTGAGTTTGGCACTTCGCGTCGCTGCGCACTTCGTCCGCTATCGGGGCATAGCGGCGTTAGACGACCCTGCGTCCGCCTCAATCCCCCACATCGGCACGCAGGCACCAGGCGAGAATGCCTTTCTGGGCGTGCAAGCGATTTTCCGCCTCGTCGAACACCACCGATTGCGTGCCATCCATCACTTCGTCTGTGACCTCGTCGCCGCGATGGGCCGGCAGGCAATGCATAAACAGCGCGTCCGGTTTAGCCTTGGACATGAGCTTGGCGTTGACCTGGTAGCGCTTGAGCAAATTGCGGCGGCGGCGGTCGCCCTTGTCCCCCATCGACACCCAGGTATCGGTCACGACGCAGTCGGCGCCCTTCACCGCAGTAAGTGGATCGCTGCCGATGCTGATCTTCGCCCCCGACTTCTTGATCCAATCGAGCAGCCCTTTGTCCGGCTTGAGCGCCACGGGCGTTGCCACCTTGAGCTTGAACTTGAAGCGCTCGGCGGCATGCATCCAGGAGGTCAGCACGTTGTTGGCGTCACCGGTCCAGGCCACGGTGCGGCCGCGGATCTCGCCGCGATGCTCCTCGAAGGTCAGCACGTCGGACAGCACCTGACAGGGGTGCGAGCGCTTGGTCAGGCCGTTGATGACGGGCACGGTTGCGCTGGCCGCGAGCTCAATCAGATGCGCGTGATCGAGCGTGCGGATCATGATGGCATCGACATAGCGCGAGAGTACGCGCGCGGTGTCGGCGATGGTCTCGCCGCGGCCGAGCTGCATGTCCTGGCCGGTCAGCATGATGCTTTCGCCGCCGAGCTGGCGCATGGCGACGTCGAACGAAACACGCGTGCGGGTCGAGGGCCGGTCGAAGATCATGGCCAGCGTTGCGCCCGCGAGCGGGCCTGAGCCGGCGGCGCCCCGGCGCATTTTCTTCATGGCACGGCTGGTCGCAAGGATATGGCGCAGATCGGCCGCCGGAATGTCGATCAGATCGAGGAAATGCCGCGGGCGCTGCTTGCTCATCGGGCCGCCCCAGCTTTCAGCAATTTCGTCTGGGCGAGCTTGTCGCAAGCGCGATCGATCCGCGCCACGGCATCGGCGATCTCCGCATCGCTCACAATCAGCGGGGGAAGGAGCCGCACGACATTATCGCCGGCGGCAACCGTGAGCAGCTTTTCGGCGCGCAGCGCATCGACCACTTCGCCGTTGGGAATTGTCGTGCGCAGCCCGATGAGGAGCCCCTCCCCGCGCACTTCGGCGATCACGGCCGCGTGGCGATCTTTGAGTTCCGCGAGCCGCTGCTTGAACAAAAGCGCATTCTGGCGCACCCGGTCGAGGAAGCCTGGCGCCAACACAACATCGAGCACCGCATTGCCAGCCGCCATGGCGAGCGGATTGCCGCCGAAGGTCGAACCATGCGTGCCGGCCGTCATGCCTTTCGCGGCCTCGGTGGTGGCGAGACACGCGCCGAGCGGGAAGCCACCACCGAGCGCCTTGGCCAGCGCCATAATGTCGGGTGCGATGCCGGTGCGCTCATAGGCGAACAGATCCCCCGTGCGCCCGATGCCGGTCTGCACCTCGTCGAACACCAGGAGCAGGCCGCGTTCGTCGCAAAGCGCGCGCAACGCCCTTAAGAAGGACAGCGGCACCACCCGCACGCCGCCCTCCCCCTGCACCGGCTCGATCAGGATGGCGGCGGTCGCAGGCCCGATGGCGCGCTTGACGGCATTGAGGTCGCCAAAGGGCACCTGATCGAAGCCATCGACCACGGGACCGAAGCCGTCGAGGTGCTTCTTCTGGCCACCGGCGGCCAGCGTCGCGAGCGTGCGGCCGTGGAAGGCCCCTTCGAAGGTCACAATCCGGTAGCGTTCGGGCGCCCCGCTGGCGGACTGATACTTGCGCGCTGTCTTGATGGCGCATTCCAAGGCCTCAGCGCCGGAATTGGTGAAGAACACAGTGTCGGCGAAGCTCATATCGCACAGGCGTTCCGCCAGCCGCTCACCCTCGGGAATGCGAAAAAGGTTGGAGATGTGGATGAGCTTTTTGGCCTGCTCGCTCACTGCCTCGACAACCTGTGGATGAGAATGGCCGAGCGCATTGACGGCCACGCCGGAGGTGAAATCGAGGTAGCGCTCGCCGTTGGTCGCAATGAGCCACGCGCCTTCGCCCCGCTCAAACGCAAGGTCAACGCGTGGATAAGTTGGCAACACATGCGAGATCACGGCTCAGCTCGCCCCAATGCGAACCTTCAGCGGAAATAAAATGTGCCGCCTCTCTGGGCGGCACGAATGACATTTTATTTGAGGGGGCTTTGTTGTCAACACGCGCCACGAGGCAGTTTTGCGTGATCTCGACCCCCTACCTTCGGACGACGAAACACGCGGAAACTCAAAAATCAAACTTTTAATTTGCAAAAAAAGTTTTCCCGCTTCAAACGCATGACAAACGCAACGTCGCAGGTGTTGCAGTGATGTTACGGTGGTGCCGCTAGTTAATTTCGCAGGAAAGTAACATGTGGACGCGGGGGCCTCGAGTCTTGCGCCTGACTTTCTCCGTATTGTAGCGTCTTCATCGTCACCTACGATATCTCGTACGGGACACAGTTCCTAAGTTCCATAGCGCGTGTTGGATCGGACATCTGCAACGTTTGTCCGATGGGGGCGTTGGATTCTGCCGGTGTGCTTGTCGCTGCACCGGGGTTCCGACCAGGAAAAATAAATGACTCGGATTCATAAATGACTTGGACCGACGAGCGGGTGGAGTTGCTCAAGAAGCTTTGGGCCGACGGACTCTCGGCGAGTCAAATCGCAGCCGAACTCGGCGGCGTCACCCGCAACGCGGTCATCGGCAAGGTGCACCGGCTTGGTCTGTCGGGACGCGCCAAGTCTTCATCGTCGGGTGTGCCGCGGCAGCGCAAGCCGCGCTCGCACATGTTGCGCGTCTCACGGCCGGCCTCACGCGGCAACAACGCGCTCGCGCTTTCCTACGACATGGAGCAGGAACCGGAACCCGAGGTGATCGAGAACATCATCCCGCTGGGCCAGCGCCGCACCTTGCTCCAACTCAATGAAGATACCTGCCGCTGGCCTATCGGCGATCCGGCCACCACCGACTTTTTCTTCTGCGGCGGCAAACCGTTGAATGCCCTGCCTTATTGCCACTACCACTCGCGCGTGGCCTACCAGCCCGCGTCCGACCGGCGCAAGGACCGGCGGCCGTTCCGGGCCTAAGCGCCCACGCCTCGCCAAAGCGGCAAGACAGCCAGTACTTTTCCAGCGCCTAATCCGGTTTGCTGTCGAGCTTGCGCTGCGGCATCAGGCGCAAGATCAGTTCGCGCACGCCCAAGATCACGAGCGAAATGACGAACGGCGAAAGATAATAGAGCAGGCGAAACAGCAGCAGGCCGGCGAGCAGTTCTTCGGCGTCATATTTCTCCAACGCACCCAGCATCGCTCCGTCGAACACCAAAAGCCCACCCGGCGAATGGCTGAGAAAGCCAAGCAGAGTCGCGGACACGAAGATCACGGCGACCGCGACAAAGTCATAGGACCGATCGTTCGGGACCAGCATGTACATCGCCAGCGCGCAGCAGCTCAGATCGACAATGCCGATGACCACCTGCAGCAAGGTCAGCGGCCCGTCCGGCAGGCGGACCTCCCAGTTGAGCCGGCCGATCATGCGCGGCGCCGTCCAAACCCAGGCAACATAGGACACCAGCACCAGCACGATCGCGATCGCGATCGCGCGGTTGAGCCAGACCGGGAGTTGATCGATTGCAGCGGCGGCTTCCGGCTCCCAGGCGATGCCAAGGCCAATCACGGTGGCATTGCCGAGCCAGAACGTGAGGCCGGCGATGAAACAGATCTTGGCGACTTCGACCGCGTTGAGCCCCCAGGTCGAATAGATGTGATAGCGCACCGCGCCGCCGGTGAAGACGCTTGCTCCGACGTTGTGGCCGATCGCATAGCTGGTGAAGCCGGCAAGCGCCGCGACACGGTAGGGCACATCCTTGCGGCCGATGGTGCGCAGCGCGAATAGGTCATAAAACGTCAGCGTGAAATAGCCCAAGGCCACGAACAGCCCGGCGAGGGCGACGTCGCGGTACTCCACCGTCGCCATCGCGAGCAGGACTTTGTTGACATCGATGCCATGCAACTTGCGGTATAGGACGACGCCGGCGACGGCGACGATGGTCAGGCTCAAAAGAATGCCGACGCGGTGCCAGCCGATCTTTTCGCCGAAAAAGCGCGCGACCGCGCGCAGCAAACTTGACATTCGTCACCCCGGATCGGCCCGCCCCCAAGCCCGGCTAGGGCAAACCGCAACTCGTCTTTTATCTCGCGTCCCCGGTCAAGGGGAACGCATGTGGAATTTCTCTAATTCAAGGATGCGGCTTTTCAAGGGTGCGACATTTTTAGGCGGCCGGTATGCCCGCAACGGCCTTGGCGTATCGCTGCCGCAGAAGACGATGCTGGATCTTGCCGGTCGCGGTCCTTGGGATTTCCTCGTCCTTGACGAAGGATACTGAGCGCGGCCGTTTATATCCCGCGATTTTATCTTTGCACCAGTCCAGCACTTCGCTTTCGCTCGCCTTTTCCCCGTCGCGCAAGACGATGACGGCGTGGACTGCCTCGCCCCATTTGTCATGAGGCACGCCGATGACGGCGACCTCGCGGAGTTTGGGGAAACCGCCAAGCATGCTCTCCACTTCCGAAGGATAGACATTCTCGCCGCCGCTGATGATCATGTTGCTCTTGCGGTCGACCAGAAAGTAATAGCCATCCCGGTCGCGGCGCGCCATGTCGCCGACCGAACAATGTTCGCCGCGGAAGGCTTGCTTGGTCTGATCCGGCATATTCCAGTAGCCCTGGAAAACGTAGGGTGTGCGGAAATACAGTTCCCCCACTTCGCCCTGCGGCACGTCGTCGCCACCGGCGTCCAAGAGCCTGATCGGGCCGGTTCCGGCGATTTCGCGTCCGATCGAGCCGAGCTTTCGCAATTGCTCCTCGGGCGACAGCAAGGTGACCCAGCCCGCTTCGGTGGAGCCGTAGCCTTCGAACAGCTTGGAGTTCCGAAAATGCTCCATGATCGCGAGCTTGGTGTCGCGGCGTGCGGGCGCCGAGGAGATGAGCAATTTGTCGGTCCGGTCCACGTTGTATTTGCTCTTCAAAGCGGCGGGCAGGCCCAGCATCATCGTGTAGTGGGTGGGCACCAGCGAAGTGAAGGTGATGGCGCGTTCCGAGAGCGTGCGCAGCAGATGTTCGGGGTCGAAGCTTTTGCGGCTGTAGACGAAGGCAGTGGCGCCGCAAGCCGCAAACGTAAAAGCGAACCACAGCGAATTGGCGTGGCACATCGGCATGACCAGAAGCCCGGTGTCGTTCCCGCCGAACCCCATCGCGCGCGCGGTATAGGCATGTAGCAGGCTGTCGCTCGCCTGGCTGCGCATGGCGCCTTTGGGCGCGCCGGTGGTTCCCGACGTGTACATGAAGGTCCAAATGTCGTTTTGCCCGATCGCCACCTGCGGCTCGCTTGAAGCGGCGCGCGCGATCAACTGTTCATAGGATTGATAGCCGGGCGGGACACGTTCGTTGCCGAAGAAGATGAAGTTCTTTTCGACGATAGGCAAGTTCGCGCGGATGTCCTCCACGCGGTCGAGCAGGTCCGACTGGATGATGAGCGCTTTTGCGCCGCTGTCCTCGATGAGGTAGCGGATTTCCGCGCCGAGCAGCCGGAAATTGACCGGAACCGCGACCAGCCCGGCCTTGGCTGCGGCGGCATAGATCTCCATCCATTCGATGCAGTTGTAGGCGAGCACGGCAAGCCGGTCGCCCTTGCCAAGACCGAACCCGCGCAACGCGTTGGCCAACCGGCACGCGCGCTCGTTCCATTGGGCAAAAGTCATCGCGCGGGCGAGATCCTGCACGGCGATCTTGTCGGGCAGACGCGCCGCGTGCTGCGTGAGAACCTGGGCCACGTTGAGCAAATCAGCCATCGGTGTCTTGTCGTAGTTTCCGTTGGTTGCCGGCGCCGATTGCAAAAATAACACGCACGGCAGGTGCTGTCCTTGGCTTCAGACTGGCGCGGCCTGAGTGCGTCGACTACCATTCTGTCGGCTGTCAACATTCCATCCACCCTTTTCCCGGAGCGCAAGGACCGATGATCGGCTCACAAGTCGTCGCCCATGCCTTGAAGCGCCAGGGCGTCGAGGCGTTTTTCTACATCATGGGCGCGCCAATGATGGCGGTGGAGTCGACCGCGATGCAATTGGGCCTGCGCGGCATCGACATGCGGCACGAACAGGCCGCCGCCATGGCCGCACATGCCTATGCGCGACTGCGCAACCGGCCCGGCGTGTGTATGGCGGCGTCGGGTCCGGGGACCACCAATCTGATCACCGGCATGGCGCATGCCTGGGCGGATTGCACGCCGGTGCTTGCGCTCGGTGGCTCGGCGCCGGTCTCCGCCACGCATCACGGCACATTTCAGGATATCGATCAACTGGCGATGATGCGGCCATGCACCAAGTGGGCGGATCGCGTCTACGACCCCTATCGCATTCCGGAACTCGTCAACATTGCGATCCGCCAAGCCATGAGCGGTAAGCCCGGGCCGGTCTATCTCGATTTGCCCGGTGACATTCTCTACCAGGAGATCGACGAGGCCAAATTGGAATGGCCCGCGCCGTGGGATCCGGCCAAGCGGCATCGCCCGGCGGCCAATGCCGCCGACAGCAAGGCGATCGTCGATCTGCTCATGGGCGCAAAGCAGCCGGTGCTGGTCACAGGCAGCGGAATTCTGTGGTCGGAAGCCGAGGCCGAGCTACAAGCGTTTGTGGAAGCAAGCGGCATTCCCTTCTATACGACGCCGCAAAGCCGCGGCGTGATCCCCGAGGACCATGAGTTCTGTTATTTAAGCGCGCGCTCCACCGCGTTCCGCGACGCCGATCTGATCATGATCGTCGGCACGCGCATGAACTACGTGATCGGGCATGCGGCGCCGCCGCGCTTTAACGCCGACGCCAAAGTCATCCGCATCGACATCGATCCGGAGGAGATCGCGACCAGCTCGCGGCGGCTGGATGTGGGCGTGGTCGCCGACGCGAAACTCAGCCTGGCGCAGCTTACGCACGCGCTCAAGGGCAAGATCACGCGCGAGACTTTTCACACGTGGCGCGATCGCCTGCGCGGCCGCAATTCCAGCAAGACGCAGGAGCAGGAAGAGACGCTCTCCACCAATGCAACGCCGATCCATCCTCTGCGGCTATGCAAAGAGATTCGCGACTTCATGGATCGCGATGCCATCCTTTGCGTCGATGGCCAGGAGATCCTCAACTACGGCCGCCAGGCCATCCCGACATTCGTTGCGCGCCACCGGCTCAATTCCGGCGCGTTCGGCACCATGGGCGTGGGCATGCCGTTCGGCATCGGCGCTAAGGCCGCGTGTCCCGACAAGCAGGTGATCGTGCTGCACGGCGACGGCTCGTTCGGCATGAATGCCATGGAGTTCGACACCGCTGTGCGGCTTGGGCTGCCGATCCTGACCGTGATCAGCCTCAACGGCGGCTGGACCGGAGATCCGGACAAGGAACGGCCGGGGCGCGACCTCGGCTACACGCGCTACGACCAGATGGCGCAAACCTTGGGCGGATACGGCGAACTGGTCGAGCGGCCTGACGGAATCCGGCCCGCGCTGGAGCGCGCGATGGCTGCGGTGGCGAAAGGCCAGCCGGCGCTGGTGAATGTGGTCACGGACTGGCGGGCGCGTGCGACCACGGCCGACTTCACGCGCTACGTGACTTAGTCAGTCCAGGGCTGCACGCCGATTGCCGCCAGATTGTCCTGCGCGTCCTGCAGACCCGGGTTGATGGCGAGCGCCTGCCGGTAATCGGCCATGGCGCGCTGGTAATTCTTTTTCGTTGCATAGGTATTGCCGCGATTGATGTAGGCCGCGACCAGTTTGGGATCGTGGCGGATCGCCTCGGTGTAATCCGCGATGGCGTGCTCGTAGTCGCCCTTGTTGTCGTAGGCGAAACCGCGGTTGTTGAAGGCTGTGGCGTAATTGGGCTTGATGCGGATGGCCTCGCTGTAGTCGGCAATGGCGCGGTCGCGGTCGCCCTTGTTGTCGTAAGCAAAACCGCGGTTGTTGAGGGCGATGACGTAGCCGGCATTGATCCGGATCGCCTCGCTGTAATCGGCGATGGCGCGGTCGTGGTCTTCCATGTTGTCGTAGGCGCGCCCGCGTTTGTTGTAGGCGACGATATCTTTGGGATCGAGCTTGATGGTCTGATTGAGGTCGGCGATGACGCGGTCGTAGTTGCCCTTCTTGCGATAGACCGCGCCGCGGTTGTTGAAGGCGACGGCGTCCTTGGGATCGAGCTTGATCACCATGTTGATATCGGTCAGTGCGCGGTCGGGCTGATTGTTGTTCAAGTAAGCAAAGCTGCGATCGTAATAGGCCACCGCATCGCTGGGATCGAGCGCGATCGCCTGGTTGAGGTCGGCGATGGCGCGGTCGTATTCCTTCTTGGCGTAATAGGCGTTGCCGCGATTGAAGTAGGTGGCGGCAATCTTGGGGTTGAGGCGGATCGCCGCGCCGTAGTCGGCGATGGCAAGGTCGAAGGCTTTCCGCGCGTAGTAGGCATTGCCGCGGCGATGGTAGGAGATGGTCGAGCCGGGACTAAGACGGATCGCCTCGCTGTAATCGGTAATCGCGCGCTCGAGGTCGCCCTTGTTGTCGTAGGCATTGCCGCGGTTGAAAAAGGTGAGCGCGTCCTTGGGATCGAGCCAGATCGCCTCGCTGTAATCGGAGATGGCGCGGTCGTAGTCGCCCTTGCTGTCGTAGGCGCGGCCGCGTTTGTTAAAGGCGATGACATCCTTGGGTTCAAGGCGGATCGCCTCGTTGAAATTGGCGATGGCGCGGTCGTAGTCCTTTTTCAGGACATAGACATTCCCGCGATTGAGGAAAGCTGCGGCGAATTTGGGATTGAGCGCGATCGCCGCACTGTAGTCGGCGATGGCGCGTTCGTCCGCGCCCTTGTTGTCATAGGCATAGCCGCGATTGTTGAAGGCGACGGCGTAGTTGGGATCGAGCCCGATCGCCGCGGTGTAATCGGCAATGGCGCGATCGTAGTCGCCTTTGTTGTCGTAGGCGAAGCCGCGGTAGTTGTAGGCGGTGGCCACCTTGGGATCGAGGCGGATCACTTCGCTGTAGTCGGAGATGGCGCGATCGTATTCATTGAGATTCAAGTTCGCGAACCCGCGGCCGGCGAAGACGGTGGCGGATCGCAAACCAAGCCGAAGCGCTTCGTTGAGATCTGCGGCGGCGTGCTCGTAGTCAGCCTTGATCAGATACACGTAGCTGCGGTTGACATAGATGTTAGCGTCGGCCGGATCGAGCTTGAGCATCTCGCCATAGTCGTCGGCGGCGCGATCATAGTCGCCCTTGTCGCGATAGGCGCGCGCGCGGTTGCTGATGATCGTCGCATTCTTCGGATCGAGCCGGATCGCCTCGGTGTAGTCGGCGATGGCGCGGCCAAGATCGCCCTTGGAATTGTAAGCAAAGCCACGATTGTTGTACGCGATGACATCCTTGGGATCGAGCGCGATCGTCTCGCTGAGGTCGGCGATGGCGCGGTCGTAATCCTTCTTGGTGTGGAAGGCGTTGCCGCGGCTGAAATAGGCCACCGCCAGCTTGCCATCGAGCTTGATCGCCTCGGTGTAGTCCGCGATGGCGTGGTCGGGATCGTCCTTGGCGGAATAGGCGAGCCCGCGGCGTAGATACGCATTGGCGTAGCGCGGATTGATGGTGATCGCCTGACTTAGATCGGCAAGCGCGCGGTCAAAGTCGCCCTTGGCGCTGTAGGCAAACCCGCGATTGTTGTAGGCGGACGCGGAGCGCGGACTGAGCCGGATCGCCTCGTCGAAATCGGCGATGGCGCGGTCGTAGTCGCCCTTGGCGTTATAGGCCAAGCCCCGGTTGTTGTAAGCGGCGGGAAACCGCGGCCCGAGCCGCAGCGCCTGATTCAGATCGGCGATGGCAAGATCGAAGTTGTTCTTGTTGAGATGCAGAAATCCACGGCTGGTGTAGATTTCGATGTCCATGGGATCGAGCTTGATCGCCTCGCTGTAGTCGGCGATGGCAAGTTCGCTCTCACCCTTGTTGTCGCGAATGCGCCCGCGCCGGCCGTAGATCGCCGCGCTGCGCGAACCGAGCTTAATCGCCTCGCCGTAATCGGCCAGCGCGCGGCCGAAATTGCTCTTGCTATCGTAGACGCGACCGCGGTTGGCGTAGCTCTCCAGATCCTTGGGGTCGAGCTTGATCGCTTCGCTGTAGTCGGAGAGGGCGCGATCGATTTCGCCTTTGGTCTCGTAGGCGCGGCCGCGGTAGGCGAAGGCTGAGGCATGTTTTCGATCGAGCTGGATGACCTCGCTGTAATCGGCGATAGCGCGGTCGATGTCGTCCTTGCTGTCGTAGGCGCGGCCGCGATTGAAGTATGCGACGGCGATCTTGGCGTCGAGCCGGATCGCCTCGCTGTAGTCGGCGATGGCGCGGTCGGCATTGCCCTTGTTGTCGTAGGCCAGGCCGCGACGATTGTAGGCTGTGACGTCCTTGGGATCGAGCCGGATCGCTTCGCTCAAGTCCGCGATGGCGCGATTGAAGTCGCCCTTGGCAAAGTAACCGGAGCCACGATTGTTATAGGCCGTGGCCAAGCTCTTGGTGGTTTCAGAACGATCCTGGATGATGCGCGCGCAGCCGGCGATGACGCGATCGGGATCGCTCGAGGTGCAATCGTCCTTATCGCGTTGGCTGGCCGCTAAAGCGGGAGCCGCAACGACGCAATACGCAACCAACAAACTCATACTGGTACATCGGCGCCCGCTTCCCCTTGCGCCTGCAATTGCAGACACAAGCGCAAGCGCGCGCCGAACGGCCCCTCCCATACGCCACACTCCTTTGGCCGGTCGCCGGGTATTAGTATTAAGTGTTATTAAGACAATGGATTACCTTGGTTGTCCAGGGTTCGGAAATCTTCCATCACGCGCCTGTGACAATGAATCCCCAGTTTGGGGACAAGTGTTGCGTGGAGGGACCAAAAGCCCGCCGAAGACGGCACAAGGGGCACGCAAATGCCGATTTCAAGAGCAAATTTTTGACCTCGCCCAATGCGTTAATCGGCTGCGGCAATAGGCGCAGTTACTCGACATGGGCTGGAGGCGTCGCGGGCTTTGTACGCCACCGCGCATTAGCTCTTCGGGCTTTTGTTGAAAGCCTTTTTGAGCAGGTCCCAGTAGTGGCTCTTCCAGCCGCCGTTGATGTCACGCACGTGCTTCGCCGGAATGCCGGTTTGCGTGAACACGAGCACGCTGCCGCCCTTGGCGGGTTTGAGCTCGAAGGTAGCGATGGAGTAATGCCCGTTCGGCCAACTCTTCGCGCGCCAGGCCTGCACGATGCGCTTGTTCTTGACCAGATCGACGGTGACGCCCTGCAGATACGGGCCCCAGGCGGTGAAGCGTCCGCCGACTTTCGCGTCGATCTTGGCCGGCGCGCCGGTGAAGGCCGTGTGTGTTTTTGAATTCATCAGCGCCTGATAGATCGCGCGCGGCTTGGCGTTGATCCGCACGATATGGCGAATCTCTCTTGTCGTTGCCATGATGGTTCTCCTGAATATTTATTCCGCCGCACCGATCGAGGCGAGGATCGCGGAGCGGCGCGCAGCAGCTTCATCCTGCACTTTTGTGTAGAGCGAGCCGCCGTGCGCATCCATGGCGACCAAGAGCGGTCCGAAATTCTTAATCGCGAAGCGCCACAGGCTCTCGGGGTGCAGGTCGTCCATGTCGACATCCTCCACCGCCGTGATCCAGGTGGTCTGCAACGCCGCAGCGCCGCCGACCACCGCCAGATAGACCCCGCCGATATCGCGGAACGCTTTGCTGGTGTCCGGTCCCATGCCGCCCTTGCCGATGATGATGCGCACGCCGTTTTGTTCCATCAGCGGTCGGGTGAAGCGTTCCATGCGCTGCGAGGTGGTGGTGCCGATGCAGAGCGGGATGTAGCCGCCGGGGTTTTCGTTCGACACCGGCACTTTTTTCACGTTGGGCGCGGTGTGGACGACGGCATGGCCCTGCAGATCGAATTTGGTCTTCCGCGCGCGATCGAACATGGCCATGAGTGTCGCATCGCGGATGCCGAACAGGGTGCGCTCGAGCGTGACGGTGTCGCCGACCTTGAGCGCGCGCACCTGTGCTTCGTTTGCGGGCATTTCGAGGATGTGGTGGGTCATGGGGTTTTTTTGGCGCTTACTTGAAATCGATGCCGCCGGGCGTGATCACCGCATTGGCGCGGCGGGCGGAATGACATTGGATGTTTACCGCGACGGGATTCATCGTAATGTGGGTGGCGCCGACCTCCACATGCACGCGAAACGAAGTCGAACGGCCGCCTAAGCCTTGCGGACCGATGCCGAGTTCGTTCACGGCTTGCGACAGCTCCGCCTCGATCTTGGCGCCCTCCGGATCGGCGCATGTCGTGCCGAGCGGACGGGTCGCCGCGACCTTCGCCAAATGCATACACAGATCTGAGGTGCCGCCGACGCCGACGCCTACGATGGTCGGCGGGCAAACCCGGCCGCCGCATTCGATCACGCGGTCGATGACAAAGCGCTTGATGGCTTTGGCGCCGTCGGCCGGGATCAGCATCTGAAGGAACGAGCCGTTCTCGGAGCCGGAACCCTTGGGGATCATCTCGATCTCGACCGTCTCGTCGCGGCCATCGAAATCGATGTTGATGATCGGCACGCCGGTGCCGCAGGACGTCTGCTCGTTCTTGCGGGTGATGGGATGCACGACCGACGAACGGAAGGGGTGCTCGGTGGTGGCGCGCGCGCAACCGCGGCGGATTGCCTCTTTCATGGCCGCACCATCGAGGTCGACATTGCGGCCGATGGTGACGTTGTAGATCGGGATGCCGGTATCCTGGCAGAGGATATTCTTGGTGCGCTCGGCGACCGCGATGTTCTCAACCATGGTGCCGAGGATGGCGCGGCCGGTCGCGTCGGTTTCGCTGCGGAGGAGACGCTCGAAGCCTTGCTTGATGTCGCGCGGCAGCATTTTCAGCGCGCGGATATAGAGCGTCTTGGCGACCTCCTCGACTTCTTTGGGATCGAGCTGCATCGAAGCTCCTAAAGCACAAGGATCAAGCCGGACACAACCAGGAGTACCGCGAAGGCCTGGCGGAAACGCGCCTCGTCGAGCCGTCCATAAACGCGCCAGCCGATGAAAGCGCCTAACATCAGGGCCGGCAACGCGAGCAGGAACAATACAACGCCGGAGCGGTCGAGCGCCACCACGCCGATCAGGGCCATGGTCACGATATGCGCCATGACGATGAAGGGCTGGTAGATGCCGCGCGAGACTTCCTTCGGCCAGCCACGCAACTGGCACCAGATTGCGGGTAGCACGCCGGAATAGCCGCCGATGCCGCCGAGCACGCCGCCGAAAAAGCCGATGATCCCATCGGCAAGACGGCCGCCGCCGGCGATGCGCGGCAGGCGCGGGGTGGCGAGTGCATAGACGCCGTAGATGGCGAGGAATACGCCGAGCGCGATTTTGAGTGCATGGGCGTCGATGCGTACCAGCAGCCAGACGCCGATCGGAATCCCAACCAGGCCCGCGATCACAAATGGCGCGAGCCGGCGGGCGTTGACCTCGCGGCGCATCGGCCAGATGGTTCCTGCCTGAATCGTAAAACCGCCGGAGACCACCAGCATGGTGGCGTGCAGCGGATCGAGCGCGTGCAGCCAGATCGCCGATGAGACGATACCGAAGGCAAATCCCATAGCACCAGAAGCAAAGCCGCCCGCAAACGCGCCGAGCCACAAGACGGCGAGCGTCTGAGGGGTGAGTATCGCTGCAACGGCGGGATCAGCCCACATTGAGCATGAACAGAAGACCTACGGCAATTGCCGCGGCCAGACAGATTGAGACCGTGAGGAAGGTATGCTCGCGCATGGGAAGAAACTCGACCGCGAGGACGCGTAGGCCGAGCGTCATATGGAGCGCGAGCGCCACCACGATCACGGCCTCGGCGAATTTTAGCACCGGAGTTTGCGTCACATTGAGGAAGGCATCGAGCGCGTCGGCGCCGTTGAGTGCGGTTGCAAGCGCGAGGAAATGGATCGGCAAAAAGATCGCGAGCGCCAAGCCGGCAAGCCGGTGCAGAAGAGCTGCGATATATCCGGGCTGTTTGTGAGATGCTTCGATCATCGCAGATACATCGCGATCGGAAGATAAACCGCTAGGGCCGCGCGCACGCCAAGCAATAGAAGCACGACCGCAACAATTGCGAGCGCGACATCAAGGCTGCGCCCGCGCCAGTTCGTCCATTCGCGCGCAATATTGCGCAGCCCAATAGGCGCATGGATCGCGATGGCCAGCACGAACAAAAGATAGAAAGCGAGAAACCAAACGTTTTCGCGGGTGCGTCCGAGCACCTCTTCGGCGGTCAGCCCGGTGCGTACCGCATAGAGGATCGTTGCAAGATGCACCGTCACTGCAAATGCGAGTACAGCCGCCGAGAGGCGCTGCGCGATGAAGAGAGCTGCGGTCATGCTGGAGATTGCGATTTCAAGGCCGTTTACGCAAGCGCGCGAACAGCCTTTCCCCAATCGCCCAAAGCGCCGCCACCACCAGGACCCATGCAATCAGAATGGCGACATCCGTGGCGATCCTCAGCAACTGGTCGGCGGAGATAAATCCGATAAAAATCACACCCATCACGTTTGCCGGCATTTGCGCTACCTCGCCGATCGCCCGAGCGCGCGCGACACCATGGCGCGCTTTAAGCCCGCGATGGAATAGGTCGGCGCGATCCCCTTGGGGCAAAATTGCGTGCAATTCATATGCGTGTGGCAAGCGTGACAGCCGGCGCTGCCCGAGATGGCGCCAAGGCGCGCCTCCTGGCCGCCGTCGCGCACGTCATTTACGAGGGTCCACGCGCGGTTGAGCGCCGCCGGCCCGAGATAGTCTTCGTTCCACGCCACCACGTCGCAAGCCGAATGGCACACACCGCAGCCGATGCATTCGATGCCGGCGTCGGCCGCTTGGCGCTGCGGGCTTGCGGGCGGGACGATTTCGAATTGGCGCTGCGAGAGATCCTGCCAGGATTTGTGCGGCTCGAAATAGCCCTTGGCGTCGCGATTCTTGTCGAAGAAATCGGTCATCTCGACGGCGAGATCTTTGACCACCGTGAAATTCTTGAGCGGTTCAAGCCGCAACCGGCCGTCGGCCTTGACGGCCGTGCTCACGCGCGTGCGGCAGGTCCAGCGCGGGCGGCCGTTGACCACCATGGCGCAGGAGCCGCACATGCCGACGCGGCACGCGAAGCGATAGGACAGCGTTGCATCCTGCTCGCGCTGGATCTGCGTGACGACGTCGAGCACGGTCTGATGCTCGCGCCGCGGTACGTCGAAGGACTGGAATTTTCCCTCCGCCGCGCCGCGCCAGACTTCGACGTGTAAAAGTTTCGATTCCGACATCAACTGCCAGGTAATTTTTGAATCTCGGGAAAGAAAAGATCGCCCCATGAGCCCGGCTTGGGAGAGAGCATACCGATGCGACTCATGAATTCGGCGTAGACCATGACCTTTTTCGGCACCATCGTCCACTCGTTCTCGGGCAGGCGGATGAGCTTCTCGATATAGGCGGCCGAAAGCTTGGAATTTTCCGCCTTGACCCAGATGGCCGCGGCCTCGGCGGGATTGGCGGCGATCTGCTTCATGGCATCGTCGAGCGCCGCGATAAAGGCTTCGACCACCTTGGGATTTTCGTCGTGGAACTTGGTCGTCGCCCAGATCACGTTGAACGTGTGCGGTCCGCCGAGCACTTCATAGCTGTCGAGCACCTTGTGCACGCGCTTGTCATCGAGTTCCTGGTACATGAATGGCGCCGAGGTGAAGTGGCCGCTGATCTCCGACTTGCCGCTCATCATCGCCGCATAACCGTCGGGATGACCGAGAGAAGCGGTAAGCGCATCGAGCTTGCCGTGCTGGCCCGGTCCGAATTCCTTTTCCGCCGCAATTTGCAACGTGATCGCCTGGATCGACACTTTCACCGCGGGAAGCGCGATGCGATCCTTGTCGGTGAAATCCTTGATCGTCTTGACGTTGGGATTGATCGTATTGAGGTAAAGCGGCATGGAATTGAGAGCGGACACGCCTTTGACGCCGAGATTGGTGCGCGTCTTACCCCAGATGGTGAGCAGCGGGCCGACTCCGCCGGAGGCAAAATCGAGATTGCCGGAGATGATCGCCTCGTTCATGGGCGCGCCGCTGGTGAACACAACCCATTCGGTCTTCAGGTCGAGTCCAAGCCGCTTGCCATGGGCTTCGAGCAACTGCTTCTGCTCCATGATGGTCAACGGCAGGTAGGAAATGCCAAATTGCTTGGCCAGACGAACGGTCTTGGTCTGCGCTTGTGCGGTTACGGGCAACAGAACCGCCAAGGCGGCGAGCGCCGATATGATCCAGCGACGTGAAGAATGCATGGTGTTCTCCCCCTGGCTTGCAGCGCCGCCCATTCCAGCGCGGCACTCTTTATCGTTGGAATGAACTAAAGGTGGAATGGCACAGGCCGTCAAGCGACACAAACGCCGCAAGCGAACGCGAAGTGCGGCCATTCGGCATGACGGGTATGGCAAGATCGTGATCGGAGGCTGGTGAAATGCCGGTGTTGTCCTTGCGCGAGGCGGAAGAGCTGGTTGTGCAGGCGCTCGTGCGTGCGCGTACCAATGACGCGAATGCAAGAAGCGTCGCACACGCCTTGATCGCCGTCGAAGCCGATGGGCTCAAAGGTCACGGTCTGTCACGCGTGCCGAGCTATGCCGCGCAAGCCAAGGCGGGCAAGGTCGATGGGTTCGCGATGCCGACATTCGCGCGGGCGCGCCCCGGCCTGCTGACGATCGATGCCGGAAACGGCTTTGCATTTCCAGCGCTCGAGCTCGCGGTGGCAAACTTGCCCGAGATCGTGCGCGGTCAGGGCGTTGCGGTAGCGGGTATTTTTCGTTCACATCATTGCGGTGCGGCAGGTCACACCGTGGAACGGCTCGCGCAAGCGGGGCTGGCCGCGCTGATGTTCGCCAATACGCCTTCGGCCATTGCGCCCTGGGGAGGATCGAAGCCGGTGTTCGGCACCAATCCTGTTGCGTTTGCGTGTCCGCTCGCAGGCCGTGAACCGCTGGTGATCGATCTGTCGCTGTCCAAAGTGGCGCGTGGCAACATCGTCACAGCCAAGCAGCGCGGCGAGAAAATCCCCGAAGGCTGGGCGCTCGATGAGTATGGCAAGCCCACCACCGATCCGGAGGCGGCGTTGGCCGGCACCATGGTGCCGGCGGGCGAAGCCAAAGGAACGGCGCTCGCGTTGATGGTCGAGCTGTTGGCCGCGGGATTGACCGGCGCGAATTTCGCCGCCGAAGCTTCATCCTATCTCGACGCCAAGGGCCCGCCGCCGGGCACGGGGCAGCTGATCGTGGCGTTCGATCCATCGGCATTTGGCGGCGACGCGATTTCGCGGTTCGCATTGCTTGCGGCGTCGGTCGAGCAGCAGGATGGCGCGCGGCTGCCGGGTGCGCGGCGGATTGCTGCGCGTAAGAAAGCCAAGTCCGAGGGGCTCAACATTTCCGAAGCGCTACTCGCCGAAATCGCGGCATTGTAAAAACTACTCCGCCGCCTGCGGCAACAAAGTCTGCCCGGGCTGCACGTAGGTGAATCGCACCGGCTCGGTGGTGACGGTGAATTTCTCGTCCTTGGCCCGCACCACCGTATAGCGCGAGGCGGCAACATCGGATGGCTCCGGAAAATCTTCTCGAAAATGCGCGCCGCGTGAATCGGCGCGCGCGTCGGCCGCGGCGCAGATCGCGCGGCTGGTCAAAATCAGATTTTCGAGATTGAGCCGATCCATCCAAGCCAAATTGTAGCGCGGCTCGGTGCTGCCCGCGCCCATGGACGAAATGGCCGCAGCGAGCGCGTTGAGCGAGCCACGCGCGCGCGAAAGACTTTCCGCCGTGCGCAGGACGCCAACGTCGTCCCACATCACCTGATAGAGCTTGCGGCGGATGGCATCGAGATCACCAGGACGGCGGCCGAGCGGCTCGAAGGCGCGCTGGCGCGCAGCATCGAGCGCGGCCGGATCGGGGTCGGCGAGCTTTTCAACTTTGCGCAGCGCCGCCGCCATCGCATCGCCGGCAAGGCCGCCGAAGACGGTCGAATTGGCGACGCCGTTGCCGCCCAGCCGATTTGCCCCATGCACGCCGCCGGTGTCCTCGCCCGCCGCGTAAAGCCCCGGCATTGCGGTGCTGCAATCGGGCTCGAACATCACACCGCCCATCATGTAATGCGCGGTGGGAACCACTTCGACACGGCCGGCGGCGAGATCGAAGCCGCAATCGGCGCAGCGCTCGACCATGCCTTTGAATTCGCGGCGCACGTTCTCGGGTCCGAGATGGCCCATGGAAATCCATACGCCGCCATTGGGAGACGCGTGGCCCTTGCGGATGCGATCCATGACGGCGCGGCTGACGATGTCGCGGGTGGCGCGCTCGCCGCGTACGTCATACTCAAACATGAAGCGTTTGCCGGTGGCGTCGACCAGATAACCGCCGGAGCCGCGCAGGCCTTCTTCCAAGACGGTGCCGGTCATGCGCGTGCCGGGGCCTGCGAGCAGGCCCGTCGGATGGAATTGCACCATCTCCATGTCGCGCAGCGGAAGACCTGCGCGCAGCGCCATCGCCATGCCGTCGCAAGTCTTGTCACCGGACGGCGTATGATAAAGATACATGGTCGGCCCGCCGCCGGTCGCAAGCAATGTCGCGCGGGCGCGCACCATGAGCGGCTGGCCGGTGCGCATATCGAGCATGAACACGCCGGCGAGTCCGGAGCCGTCCGCCGCCGGGATCAGATCGAGCGCGCGGTGGTCTTCCAGCCGCTGCACGTCGTGACGCCAGATCTGCTCGGCAAGCCGGTTGATGATTTCAATGCCGGTGAGATCGCCCTTGTGCACGGTGCGATCGAACGTCTGCCCGGCGAATGCTTTCTGATGCACGGTGCCGTCGGGATTGCGGTCGAAGAAGCAGCCGCATTCGTTCTCAAGTTCGCGGATGCGCACCGGCGCCTGCGTCACCAGCAGCCAGGCAAGTTCCTGATTGTTGAGCCAGCCGCCGCCTTCGATGGTGTCCATGAAGTGGCGCTCGATGGAGTCGCCCGGCGCAAGAGCTACGTTGTAGCCGCCCTGCACCATGCGCGTGCAGCCGCATTTTCCGAGCAGGCCTTTGACCGCAATCGTCACATCGAGGTCGGGCTGCGTGCGCTTGGCATGCAGCGCCGCGAACAGGCCCGCGCCGCCTGCGCCCAAAATCAAAATATCGGTATCGAGGGTAAGCAAGTCCGCTGCCTTCTCGTCCCGCCGCGCTGGCATGGACCATACGCGATAGTGTTCTTGGCGAACAGTTGGGCGACAATTGGTCAGTCCCCAGAATGGCGATCAATTCGCCGAACAGCTCACGGCTGCCGACCGAGCGCCTCCATCGTGTCGGCGAGCTTATCTATGCGCGACGAATCCCGGACAATGCGAAGCCGCGCCGCAAGGTCGGTCAAGACGGCGTGCAGATCGCAATGCTGGGTGACCAGCCATTTTAAGTTTGGCAACTGGAATTCGAGATCGATCGCTTCGCCGAGGCGATTGCTGTATGAGGGGTCGATTTTCAGCACGCTTTTGCGCAGCGAGGCGTTATAGGCCCCGCACAGCGCCGGGTTCGCCTCGATGTTGAGCTGCCACAATTCGCGCAGGTCGGTCAGCCGTCTGTTGTCCTGCAGCAGCGTAACGGCGTCGGCTTGGCGGCTCTTGGCGTGGCGGGCGCCCTCCATGGCCGTGCGGGCTCTTGGGTCGCTGCCGTTGAGGTATTCGAGGTAATCGCGCAGCGAAGAGTCAGGACTGAGGGCTGCGAATTTCGCTTCGTCGCGCGCGCGATATTCCGCCGAAACCTTTTCTTGCTCCGCTCGCATATTTTCGTACGCGGCTTGCAGTGCCGCCTCCCGCGCCGGAGCGACGAGCGCGTCAAGGTGTGACGCCCAATAGGAGGCGGCAATCAGAGCGACGAGCGCGCAGCCGGCGAGCGCGCTTGTGATCGTCTCCGATAGCGCCTCAACGAGCGCGGAGATGCGGATCCAAAGCGCGTAGAGCACGATCACCGGCGGCACGAGCGCCGGAACGATGAACGCCCAGCCGCGATAGTTGGCGTAAAGGTTCGCCGCGGTGAAGGACGCGTAGCCGGAGAGCGGCACCAGCACGAGCGCACCGATTGCCGCCCAGGCCGGCATCTTGCCGTTCTTAAACGCGACCAGCATCAGGCCGGCGAGCACGATCCATAACGCAATTCCGAAGAGCGCGAGGAACGCATCGCCGATTGCGTTTCCCGCGGCGTCGCTACTCCGGGAATCGTGGAGGATGCCCAATTGAGCGAAGTAGAGCAGGCCCGAAAGCAACGCGAGCACCACGGCCCCGATGGGCGGCGAACGTAATGGCCGTTCCGCCGGCATGGCTCAGCCTCGCCGCGACCGGCTAGCGCCAGGCGCGGTTGTCCACCACCTTCTCGTAGGTGGCGCCGGGCGGCACCAGGCCCCAGCCCAGTGTCCATTGATAGTTGTCGTCGAAGCGCTGGCGCGTGTACGGCACGGGCGGCGCGTTGAGGATGCGCGTGAGCTTGAGGTCGTTGAGCTGAATGCGGCCGCCGGCTTCTTCAAGAATGTAGTGGGCATATTTCGCCGGATTCTTGTCGATGGCTTCCGCCGCGCGCGCTTCGGCGCGGAACATTTTCGCCAGCGTCGGCCCGTCGAGCTCTTCGCCGGCGGCTTCGCTGCGGGTGGAGTGCGATTCAATGAGCACGCGGCAGCCTTCCTTCTCGGCGACGCTGATCCACGGCTCCTGCAGACTGATGGCCTTGACCTTGCCGGCGCGCAGCGCGTCGATGCGCTCCTTGTGGGTGCCGGCGTTCATCCACTTCACATGCTCGCGCCCGATAAAGCCTTCCATCATCTTGAGCATGGTGAAGTGCGAGCCGTTGAACGGACTCACCGCGATCGGCTCGTCCTTTAATTGTTCGGGTTCGTAGATGCGCAGCTTGGGATCGGTGACGATGGCGAAGGTCGACATGGCGGAGCCGAGCGCGACGATCTTGGCCACCCGATGTCCGTCCTCGACGTTGGACTCGACTGCGCGCTTCATGATGCCCCATTCGCACATGCGGAACTGGTCGCACTTGCCGGATTCGTAGAGCGACTCCATGGTGCGCGAGAAAATATTGTCGCGCAGCGCCTGGTGATCGGAGGCGTGCTGTCCGGTTCCCGGCGTCTTGAGAATTTCCACATCGAGGCCTTCGTCCTCGAAAAAGCGCTCGTCGCGCGCAACCAAGAGCGGCAGATCGTGGATGGCATTCATCATCGAAGCCGTCACTTTCTGCAGTCTCTCTTTGGTTTGGGCACCCATTGCTATCTCCCTTGTCCCGGTTCCAGTTTCCCGGTTCTATACACCGGATTTCATTGCAGGAAAGCCCGAAAATCGACCCCCATTCTACAAGCCGCCGGGCAGGCCTTCAATGTGGCGGCCGATGACCGCGCGGCCCCGCGAAACGCCGAAAACACGCCACCGGAGAGCAACATATGATCAGCGACGTCCAAGTTCACCTCTGGGAGCCGGAAACCCCGGCCAAGCCGTGGCCGCCGTTCTCGCGCAAGCCGCATAAACCGAATGGCTTTGGCGTCGACGAGATGCTGGCTGAGATGAAGACGGCCGGTGTGGACCGCGCCGTGATCGTGCCGCCGACGTGGACCGGCGACAGTAACGATTTCGCGCTCGATATCGCCAAGCGATATCCGGAACGCTTTGCGGTGGTCGGCCGGTTCAATCCCAAGGCGCCGGATGCGTCCGCGCAGCTCGATGGCTGGCTTAAAGACCCGCACATGCTGGGCGTGCGCATGTCGTTTCATGTGAAGCCCTACGTGGATTGGCTCGACGACGGCTCGCTCGACTGGTTCTGGGCAAAGTGCGAGCGCAACAAGATCCCGGTGATGGCGCTGCTGCCCGGAATGGTGCGCAAGCTCAAGCCGGTGGTCGAGCGGCATCCGGATTTGAAAGTTCTCATTCCTCATATGGGTTGCGTGCTCGACAAGCATGCGGCCGAAGCTTTTCGGGACATCGATGAACTTACCGGCCTCGCGCGCCATCGCAATGTGGTGGTGAATGTCTCCTCGGCGCCGTGCTTCTCCAAGGAACCGTATCCATTCCGCGACGTTGAGCCGTATCTGCGGCGCATCTACGATGCCTATGGGCCGCGGCGCATGCTGTGGGGTGCCGATCTGAGCCGGCTTACGAGCACGTACCGCGAATGCCTTGAACAATTCTCGCGCGGGCTCGACTTTCTCTCGGCCAGCGACAAGGAATGGATCCTGGGCAAGACCTTGGCGTCCGTGCTCAACTGGCCGGAGGCGCGATCCGCACCGCGATAATATGTTGAGTCGCGCGGCTCCCAATCGAAGCGCAGTTGAGCTAAGTTGATCGCATGAGATGCCGGTCGAATTGAGAACCGGAAATGGGAGGCGACCATGGCCATGAAAACAATCCTGGTGCCGACGGAAAATCACGCCGCGATGCGATCGGCGCTGGAAACCGCGCTGCTATTGGCGCGCCGGTGCGACAGCTATATCGAAGGCTTTGCGCTGCAATTCGGCATCAACGAGTTTTCAGCGATCGACATGGGCGGCGGGCTGTCGCTGGAAACATTCAAGCAGGAGAGCCAGGAAGAGGCGGCGCAGGCGAAAAAGCTGTTCGAAGCCTTCATGCAAGAACAGAAGGTGCCGCGGGCCAATGGAATCTCGACCTCGCTCTCATTCGGCTGGCTGCCCGATGCGCCTGAAGGCGAGAGCTTCGTCGGCAGCTACGGGCGGGTGTTCGACATGATCGTACTGAGCCGGCCGGACGTGAACACCACGGGTCTGCACAACAAATCGATCGAATCCGGACTGTTCGAAAGCGGACGGCCGATCTTGATCGCGCCACCGACAGCGAAGACGCAAATCGGATCGAATATTCTGATCGCCTGGAATCGCAGCACCGAGCAGGCGCACACGACGGCGCTCGCCATGCCGCTCTTGGAACGGGCCGAGCGCGTCACGGTGCTCACCGTCACAGGCGGAACAGAGGTGCCGGGGCCATCGACCGAGCAAATGGTGCGCAATCTGCGGCGCAACGGGATCAAAGCTACGGCGATGACGGTCGAGATCGGCAATCGCACCACCGGCGAAGCGGTGCTGGCGACCGCGGAGCAGCTCGGCTGCGATCTGCTGATCAAAGGCGCCTACACACAGAGCCGGCTGCGACAATTGATCTTCGGTGGCACGACGCGACACATTCTTTCGAATGCGTCGTTGCCGGTTTTGCTGGCGCATTGAGACACGCCGGCCAGGGCGCGACGTTCACTCAGCCTTGATATTGCCGGCCTTGATGATCGGCCACCATTTTTCGATCTCGCTCTTGTGGAACGCGGCCAGCCCCTCGGGTGACTGCTGTTCGCGCGACGCAACGTCCAGCCCGAGCTCGGCGAACTTGGCTTTGATGGCGGGATCGGCGAGCGCCTCAACCATCGCACCATTGAGCTTGGCGATGATATCCTTGGGCGTGCCCTTGGGCGCGAAGAAGCCGAACCAGCCCGACATATAGAGTCCGGGCACGCCGCTCTCGTCGGAGGTCGGGATGTCGGGAATTGATGAGGAGCGCTTTGGAGACATATTCACGATCGCCTTGATCGTTCCGCCGCGCACCTGGGGCAACGTCACCGCGCCTTGCGCCACCAGCAGATCGACTTGCCCTGAGACCAGATCGGTCATGGCGGGACCGGCACCGCGATAAGGAATGAACGTCACTTTTGTGCCGGTCATCTGCTGGAGAAGAATGCCAGATACGTTCGCGGCAGCGTTCTGGTTGACGAACTTGGCCTCGCCCGGGTTCGCCTTCATCCATGCGACGAGTCCTTTCAAGTCATTCGCCGGCTGGGCTTTCTTTGCGACCATCAACTGCGGATTGTTGGAGATCAATCCGATCGGCTCGAAATCCTTCTGCAGATCGTAGGTCAGATTGTAGATGATGCTGCCGACGTGGGTGTCCCATTGACCAATGTCGATGGTGTAGCCATCGGGCGCCGCGCGCGCGACGCGTCCAACCGCGATGCTGCCGCCCGCCCCGCCCTGGTTTTCAATGATGATGGACTGACCGAGGATCGGCCGCATGCGCTCAGCCAAGATGCGCGCGGCCACATCGGTCGAGCCGCCCGGCGGAAACGGCACGACAAGGGTGATCGAGCGCGACGGGTAGTTCTGCGCCTGCGCGCTCGCAAGACCTGCGATTGCGGCCAGCGCGACCGCGGCGATCAGCTTTCTCATGTTTAGTCCCCCCGTTGGATGTTTTCGTTTTTACTGCGTTTTAATTCTGTGCTTTGATTCCGGCTGACTTAATGATCGGCCACCATTTTGCGATCTCGGCTTTCTGATAGGCGCGAAGTGCTTCCGGCGTCAGTTGATCGGGCGGGAAGATCTCCTGCGCGAGGTCCATGAGCTTCTGGCGTATTGCCGGATCGGCCAGGGCTTTCATTGCCGCCTCGTTGAGCTTGGCGACAATTTCCTTCGGCGTGCCCTTGGGCGCCCAGAGCGCGTGCCAGAACGAAAAATAAAATCCGGGTAGTCCTGCTTCGTCGGTGGTCGGAATTTCGGGGGCGACGGCGATGCGCTTTCTGGCGGTGACGGCGTAAGCCTTGATGTTGCCGGCGCGCACCTGGGCCATTGATATCGCGGGTGTGTCGAGCAGCACGTCGATGGTGCCTGCAACCAGATCCTGCATCGACTGACCGGCGCTGCGATAGGGCACGAGCGTGAAGCGCGTGTTGATGGCGGTCTGGAACATGATGCCGCCAACATGGCTCGGGGTTCCGATGCCGGAATTGCCCTGGCTGGCCTTTTCTTTGTTGGCGCTGAGCCAGACGATCAGTTCTTTGAGGTTGTTTGCCGGCAGGGTTTTGCGCGACACGATCAGAAATGGCTGGGTGGCGATCAGCGCGACCGGTTCGAGGTCAGTCATCAAATCGAAATGCAGCGAATAAATGGCGCCGCTCGCGACGTTCGTGCCCCATTGCCCGATCAGGAACGTATAGCCGTCGGGCGCGGCGCGGGCGACACGGCCGACGCCGATGGTGCCGCCTGCGCCGGCTGTGTTTTCGACGATGACGGGCTGGCCGAGTACCGCGCGCATGCCCTCCGCCATCAGCCGGCCGATCACATCGGTCGAGCCGCCGGTGGCGAGCGGCACGACCAGCGTTATCGGGCGCGACGGATAAATCTGTGCCAATGCCGCATTGACGCCCGCAAACATCAGAATGAACGCGACCGCATACGGCAGCTTTTTCATCTTGTTTTTCATCTTGGGCCTCCGAGGCTCGCTAATCGGCGGGACGCTAGCATAGATTCTCAAGCGGGACATTGTCCGGTTGTGCGCATTGCGGTGCGGCAAAATCACCGCAGCGCGCGAAGCGCCGCAAGGGTGTCGGCGAACTTGTCCAACCGCAGCGAGTCCGAAACGGTATGAATCCGCATTGCTAAGTTCGCCAAGACGTCGCCAAAATCGCATTCTTGCCCTCCTGCAACAGCGCGACGCTATCGGCCTGGCGGCTTTTCACTTTGCGCGCATCTTCCAACGCCTGACGCGCCCGGCTATCGGAACCGTTGAGGTATTCGAGGCAGCTCTGGCGCAGCCGCAAGCGCCCCACTTACAAAGTGTGCCGCCGGAACCCACATATCGTTTCTCATATTGTCCATCATCAGTTGGGTTTTCGGGGATCGCATGCTCGACACGTCGCTGGCCTACCTGCTCAACACCGATTCTACCGACACGCCAACCGCCGCGCCGGAAGCGCCCGCGCGTACGGCTGAGCGGGCCTATTTCGATGCCTATTCGGACGCCGTGTCCTCGGTCGTGGACAAGATCGGACCTGCGGTCGTACGCGTCGACACGCACACAAAAGAAGGCCGTAGCGGGCGCGGCGGCACAGGCTCGGGCGTGGTGATTTCGCCCGATGGGCTGGTGCTGACCAACGCGCACGTCGTCAATGGCGCGCGCGAAATCCGCCTCTCGGACACCGAGGGACGCACGACCGAAGCGCGCCTGCTCGGCATCGATCCCGACACCGATTTAGCGCTGCTGCGCGCGGATGCGCCACGTCATCTTGCGTTTGCCCCCTTGGGCAACTCCAAGGAGCTGCGGCGCGGACAACTCGCAATTGCCATCGGCAATCCGCTCGGTTTCGAATCCACCGTGACCGCCGGCGTCATCTCCGCGCTCGGGCGAAGCTTGCGCGCGACGTCCGGCCGGATGATCGAAGACGTGATCCAGACCGATGCCGCGCTTAATCCGGGTAACTCCGGCGGCCCGCTGGTGTCTTCGCGCGGCGAGGTGATCGGCATCAACACCGCCGTGATCATGGGCGCGCAAGGCATCTGCTTTGCGGTGGCAAGCAACACGGCCAATCATGTGTTGAGCGAGATCATCCTGCATGGCCGGGTGCGGCGCGCGCATATCGGCGTGGCGGCGCAGACGATACCGGTTCCGCGGCGTCACGCGATTGCCGCGGGCATCGACAATCAATTCGGCGCCATGCTGACCGCGGTCGAGCGGGGCAGTCCGGCCGACACCGCCGGCTTGATGTCGCACGATCTAGTGATCCGGCTCGACGGCGAGCGGGTGACCGGCGTCGACGACATGATCCGTCTGCTCGACCGCAACCGGATCGGCAAGACCGTCGCCATCGAGGCGCTGCGGCTCGGGCGGCTGCGCGGATTTGAAATCACGCCGATCGAGCGATCCGCGGCGGCAAACGCTTAGAGCGAAGTTGCTTTGAATTGAAGCGGTTGCCGCAGCGACGGCAGACTCCCTCTCCCCGTTGGGGAGAGGGTTGGGGTGAGGGGAACTAGGACTTTCGACAGGTTACAACCCCTCACCCGCCTCGCTTCGCTCGGCGACCTCTCCCAGATGGAGAGGTGAAGAGAGTTTGCCGCAATAGCGATTCAATCCAAATCGATCTTGCTCTAGTAATAAAATTATGAGCGCTTGCCGGCGCGGATCAGCTCGATGAGCTTTTCCGGGCGGATCGGCGTCTGCGCGATATGTACGCCGAACGGCTCAAGTGCATTTTCGATCGCGGACACGATCGCAGCGGCTGCAGGAATGGTGCCGGATTCGCCCACGCCCTTGACGCCCAAAGGATTGAGCGGCGACGGCGTCTCTTTATATAGGGTCTGCAGCATGGGCACGTCGGTGGCCGTGGGGAGCAGGTAGTCGGCGAGCGTCGTGGTCACCGGCTGGCCGGCGTCGTCGTAGCCCATCCATTCGAGCAGCGCGTTGCCGATGCCGTGCGTTACGCCGCCGTGGATCTGGCCGTCCACCATCATGGGATTGATCAGCACGCCGGAGTCCTGCAGCGCGACATAGTTCACGATCCGCACGCCGCCGGTTTCCGCATCGACCTCCACTTCGGCGACGTGGCAACCGTTGGCATAGGAGAGCGCATCGGTGCGGTGATTGACATTGGCCTCCAAGCCGGGCTCGACGCCGGGCGGAAATCCGTAACCGGGTGCGCCTTGCAGGATGCGTGCGATTTCGGAGAGCTTTACGCTCAGCTGCGGCGCGCCGGCGACACGCACTTCGCCGTTGGCAAATTCCAGGTCGCGCTCGTCGGCTTCCAATAAATGACTGGCGACTTTGCGCGCTTTTTCCGCAACCGACTTCGCGGCAAGATGCACCGACGACCCCGCCGTCACCGTCTGCCGGCTTGCGAAGGCGCCTAAGCCCAGCGATACGCCGGCGGTGTCGCCTGCGACGACCTGCACATCTTCGGCTGCAAGCCCAAGCTCGCTCGCGCAAATCTGCGCCATCGCGGTCTGCAGCCCCTGTCCGATCGCGGCCGCGCCTGTGTACACGGTGACGCGGCCATTCCGCGAAATGCGAACAAGACCTGACTCAAATGGCCCACGCCCTGTTCCCTTCACGCCGTGCGCCAAGCCAATGCCGAGGTAGCGGCCTGCTTTGCGCGTCTCCGCCTGGCGCTTCGGAAAATCATCCCAGCCGGCGACCTTGAGCACCTCGGCCTGGCAGGCCGGATAATCGCCGCTGTCGTATTGAATGGTGACGCCGGAGCGCGCCTTGATCGGTTTGAGATAAGGCATCTTCGCTTGCGGGATGAGATTGCGGCGGCGCACCTCGGCGCGGTCGAGATTCATCTCGCGCGCCACATGATCGAGCAGCCGCTCCATGGCGAAGGCGGCCTGCGGATAGCCCGCGCCGCGCACCGAGGACACCGGCGTCTTGTTGGTCATGGCGATGGTGACGTCGATGGCGAGCGCGGGGATCACATAAGGCCCGCTCATGGTAGAGGCGGAGTTATAGGGAATGTTGGGGTCCTGCGGCGTGTAGGCGCCGGTGTCGTGTAGAAGCTTGCCGCGAATGCCGAGCACTTTAGCGGAAGTATCGACCGCGATTTCGAGCGTCCAATATTGATCGCGCTCGTGCACCGCGCTGGTGAAATATTCGCGCCGGTCCTCGATCCATTTGAGCGAGCGCTTGAGCAGCTTTGCCGCGGCGACCACCGCGACATCCTCGGAATAAACGCAGAGCTTGGCGCCGAAGCCGCCGCCGACATCGGGGGTCATGACGCGCAAGCTCTCGTCGCAATCCAGGAGCGTCATCAGCTGTTGCTGCAGGTCATGCGCCTTTTGGGTCGAGGCATGCACCGTGATCCCGCCGTCGGCGCCGCGCAGCTCCGCGATCAGTCCGCGCGTCTCGATCGAATGCGCACCGCCGCGGTGTTGCCAAAGCTCCTGCTTGAAGACGTGCGCGGCAGTATTGAACGCCGCATCGGTGTCGCCGAAGCCGACCTTGTATGTGGTGATGACGTTCGAGGTGAGCTCGCGGCGGATCGGCGGACCATTCGCGGCCTTGCGCACGTCGGCCACGTAGGCCTGCACGTCGTAGTCGACCGCGACTAGCGCGCATGCGTCTTCCGCAACGTAGCGATCGCAGGCGACCACTAGTGCCACTGGCTCGCCGACGTAGGACACTTCGCCGTTGGCAAGTGCGAACAGCCAAGCCTTTTCGAGCGGCATGCCTGAGTTTGAATGGCGCACCATCCGGCGATTGGTCATCACCTTGGCGAGATCGTTCAGGTCAAGCACCGCATGCACGCCGGGCAGCGCAAGAGCTGCGCTCATGTCGATACCGCGGATGAGCGCGTGCGGATGCGGACTGCGCACGAAGGCGACATGCAGCATGCCAGGCAGCAAGATATCATCGACGAAGCGGCCGCGCCCGCGCAGTAGCGGTTCGTCCTCGATGCGGGGAATGCGCGCTCCGATCAGCGGCGGCATGCGTTGATTTCCTGTGGCCGGCCGCCGCTACTTGTTGGAGGCTTGGCCCGCCTTGGCGAGGATGTCCTTGGGCGTGGCGTAAAGCTCCGCCAGCAACTTGTCGATCGTACTGCCGGAAACCGGATTGACGTCGAGGTCGAGCTTTTTTGCTTCGGCCAGGAACTCCGGATCTTTCACGGTCGCGTCGAACGCCGCGATCAGCGCGGCCTTGCGATCTTCCGAGATGCCGGGCGGCGCCGCAAACGGCCGCGCCATTTCCTGCGCCGCGAGGAAGATTTTTAGGATCTGCAACTTCTCTTGATCCTTGGTGAGATCGACGATCAGCGGCACGTCGGGCATCTCAGGCTCCTTCTTGAAGGCGGCCTGCACAATGATGTTGATCTTCTTGTCCTTGAGCCATTGCGCGTACCGCGTCTTGATTGTGCTCCAGGAGAGCCCACACAAGCCTTCGACCTCGCCGCGCTCCATGGCGAGCGTGATCTCGTTGGTGCCGGGATAGCCGGCGACGAGTTTCACCTTGGCGCCGAATACATTCTTATAGAGATTGGCGAAGATGTCCGGCTCCGAGCTCGGGCCCTGCCCGCCGAGCGTCACCGGCTTTTCCAGAAAATCCTTCCAGTTCTTCACCGCCGAGGTGTGCCAGACGACACAAGCGCTGGTGTCGTTGGTTACGCTGCCAAGCCAGCCGAATTTGGTGCCGTCGAAGTTCGCGCCGCTCTCCAGCAATGGATTGATACCAGTGGTGCGGGCAAAAGTGCCGATCGCGGTGCCGTCCTTGGGAGCTGCGGAATAGAGAAAGCTCGCGGCGCGCAAACTTCCAGCGCCCGCCATGTTCTGCGGCACAATCGTGGGTTTGCCCGGAATGTGTTTGCCCATGTAGCGCGCCAGATGCCGGGCATAGAGATCATAGCCGCCGCCGACGGAAAAGCCGATCAGCAGGTTGACGGTCTTGCCCTTGTAAAATTCCTCGACGCTTTGGGCGCGGGCAGTTCCCGATGCTGCAAGGAGGGCGAAAGCAGTAATAATGGCAAGATGGCGCATTTTTCTTACTCCTCGCTGACTGTTACTCACCGCCCTCATCCTGAGGAGCGTCGCGAAGCGACGCGTCTCGAAGGATGATGCCGTGAGAGGTTTTCGTTGACATCTTACATCGGTGGAAAAATGTGCGGAAACTTGGCGCGCAATTTGGCGCGCAAATCGCCGCTGACATCGACGACCGGCGGGAATTTGTTCTTGAGTTTCATATCATAGGGGATGCAGGCGTCGATCAGGATGCGGTTGTTGAAGTTGCCGGGCAGAAAAAGCGGATCGCGCTTGGAGGCCCAGGCCTTTTGGATCAGATCGATATCGCCGACCGGGTCGAAGCGCGTGCACATGGCCCAGAGCACCTGGTCGAGCTCGCCGGCGTCGATGTCCTCGTCGACCACGACGGTCCATTTTCCGGCATAGGCGCCGCCCTGGCAGGAGGCCGCCACATGCAGCGCCTGGCGCGCATGGCCAGGATAGCGCTGCTTGATCTGCACCACGGTAAAGCGCGTGGCGGGTCCCGCCTCGTGATTCCACACGCCGAGCACTTCGGGCACGCCGCAGGCTTCAAGCGCGCGCCAGATTTGCGCCGCGCCCGCAATGCCCTTGAGCAGGCCGGTTTCGTCCACCGGCTTGTGCTGCGGCGCGCAGCACAGGATCGGATCGTTGCGGTAGAGAATGGTTTTCACATTCACATACGGCCGCGGCACCGTGTCGTCGGAGTAGTAGCCCATCCATTCGCCGAACGGACCTTCCGGCCGCACCTGGCCCGGCACGGTCTCGCCTTCGAGCGCGATCTCGCAATCGGCCGGAATCGGGAAACCGGTGTAGGGCCCGCGCACCACGTCGATCGGCTCGCCGCGCAACCCGCCCGCAATGTCGAGTTCCGAGATTTCCGGCAGCGGGCTCGACGCCAGCATGAACAGCAGCGGGTCCTGGCCGCACAGGATCACGACCTTCATGGGCTGGCCGCGTTCGAAATATTTGTCGCGATGGATGCGGCCGTGCTTGCCCTCGGTGATCTGGCAGCCGACCGTCTTGCCGTCATAGACCTGTGCGCGATAGGCACCGAGATTGAACCAGCCGTCGTCGGGATCCTTCGTCATCACGCAGTCGGCGGTGCCGATGAAGCGTGCGGTGTCGAGCTCGTGATGGCGCGGCACCGGAAATTTTAACACATCCACCTTGTCGCCTTCGATCACATTCTGCAGGATCGGTCCGTCGTTGACGAAACGCGGCGGCAGTGTTTTCAAATTCTGCATGCGCGCGTGATAACGCTGCACGATATCGACCTTGCGTTCGTATTTGAGCGGCAGGCCAAGCGTGAGCGCCACGCGGCGGATCGAGGAGAAATGACCATAGAGCGTGCGAAAACCCTTTGGGTAGCCGGGCACCTCGTCGAACAGGATGGCGGGTGCAGTGCCGCCGCTTTTCTCGGTCAGCATGTGGGTGACGGCGCCCATCTCGACGTCCCAACTGGCGCCGTTGACGTGCAACAATTCGCCCATGCGCTGCACTTCGTCGAGCCAGCCGCGCAGGCCGTTGCGGTAGTGGACGCGGCGCTCGCTTGCAGTGTCGGTGAGGGCCATGCAGATTTCCCTAAACAGGTCTTCCTGGCGCAGAGGCGTCGATTTTATTCTCAAATCGCAGGCATTGTCGATGAAGGCGGGGCAAGCAAATGGCATCAAGCCAGGATCGGGATAGGATGATGGATCATGCGGTGCTTCCAGTCTGAAGTCGCGCCTTCCGCCCTGCGAGCGCTCCGGCGTCTGCCGGCGATGCTCGCGTGTTTGGCGTGTTTGGCGGTGCTCACCGGGTGCCGCTTTGGTGGGTCGGTCAGCTTTTTTGACGAGGACAATGCGATCGAGCGGGCGGTCGCTAGCTTAAAGGCGCGCATCGGCGCGCCCGTGCGCGTGCTCGAACTTACGATCGGGCCCGATCACGTGACGATCGGCGCGCAGGATCCGGCCAATCGCAACCGCATCGATCAATGGCGGCTCGAGCGCATGAATGTTGCCTGGATTAACTGGGACCGCACGTCGGGACCAAGCCCCTACGAGGTCACCCTGGTCAATCCCGACCTTGAGGCCAATTTGTTCGATCTCGACGAGGTTGACTTCGATGCCTCGATCAAGCTCGCGCGCGCGGCAATTGAGCGCGCCGGACTTGCAGGCAAGTCGCGCGTGACGCGCATGGAAATCGCGCGGCAGATTTACATTCTTCCAAAGCCCTCGAGCGGCGAGATCCGATGGACCATCGACGTCAGCAGCGGGCGTGAATCGGTGCAAGTGTTCGCCGACGCGCGCGGCGCGATCGTCGGAATGAACGTCAGCGGTACCGACCGCGCCAAAAACCTCGACATATTGCGCGACCTCAATCTGGTGGCGGATGCCGCGCAAGCCTTTCGCTACATTCTCGGCACCGACGCGATCCTGACCGCGGTCAGCATCAATTCGTCGTCGATCGGCTTTGAAACGAATGTCATCGACCCCTCGCCGCCAATTCCGGTGTCCGGGTCTTTGAGTGCGAGCAGAGCCTACACCTGGAACCTCAACGGCCTGCAGCGCGCGATCAGCCGGATCAACGCCGATGCCGCCTTCGGCGCGACGCGCAATGTATTCAGCGTCGACGATGCCGATTGGAAGCTGCTGCCGAAGATCGCGGCGGCGGCGGCGGGACAGCTTTCCATGCCGCAAGGCCGCGTCACAGGCATCGAGATTTCCAAACCGGTCAATCCGATCGGTCAACCGATCGTGCTGTGGAAGATCGAGGTCACCGATCAGAACAAAGAGAAGGGTTACATACTCGCCGATACCGCCGGTACGCTGAAAAAAGTCATGCTGCCTGAAAGCTGGCGCACGGCGACCGACTGGTACGACCCCGCGACGATGGCCGCGACCTTCGCGCGGCTCGGCGTGGACTTCGGGCAAGACCGGCAATACGCCGAGATCACGATTTTCAACGACAAGGTGATCATCACGGCGCAGGACCACATGCAGGAGAATATCTCGCGCGAGATCATCCTCAGTGACGGCGGATATGACCGTTCCGGCTCGCCATCGATGCTGGCGGCCAAGAACGTGCCGTTCCGCATCGGCGACTTGAGCGCGCTCACCACGGAACGGATTCGCGATCTGGAGGCGCGGACGCTCGCAACGCTGAAAATGCCGCCAAAGACCATTTCCAGCATCACCATCGGACGCGGCGGCATGGACCCGTCGCCGAAGGGAAATGTCACCATCGAGATCCGCGCCGAGGAGCGGCCGTTCGGACGCGCGGGCCGGGTCAATTACGAGCTGGATGGAACGGCGATCAAAACGTATCTGCCGTGAGTGTAGTGCGGGTGTTTTCGAATATTGCGGAAGGATGAAATGACGACTCGCAGAGATTTCATCGGCGGCGCGGCCAGCGCGATGACTGGCGTGGCCTTTGTTGGCTGTGATCTCATCAATCCCGCGCACGTTCATGCGCAGCCGTCGGTTCGGCGCCGCAAAGTGGCGGTCAATGGCCGCCGCGTGAAAACCGTCGACGTGCACGCGCACTGCGCATTCCCCGATGTCATGGCCATGATGGGGCTGAAGGTAAACCTTGAGAATTTGGTCATGGGCGCCGAGCGCATCCGCGCCATGGACGAACAAGGCATCGACGTCGAGGCGCTCAGCATCAATCCCTACTGGTACAAGGCGGAACGCGACGTCGCACAGGCGCTTATCAAGCTGCAGAACGAGAAGCTTGCGGAGCTGTGCGCGACGCAACCCGATCGCTTCGTCGCCTTCGCCACCATCGCATTGCAACACCCCGATCTCGCGGTCCAGCAGCTCGAGGATGGTATCAAGAAGCTCGGCCTTCGCGGCGTGTCAGTCGGCGGCAGCGTCAATGGCCTCGAACTGGCCGATCCGAAGTTTCACCCGGTCTGGGCCAAGGCCGAGGAGCTTGGCTGTCTTGTCTTCATCCACCCGGTGGGGACGCCGGATCTCGGCAAGCGGCTCGGCGGCAATGGCGGACTCACCAACACCATTGGCAATCCGCTCGAAACCACGCTCGCGCTCTCTCACTTGATTAACGAAGGAACACTCGACCGGTTTCCCGGTCTGAAAATCTGCGCGGCCCACGGCGGAGGCTATTTGCCTTCCTATGCGCCGCGGTCGGACGCTGTCTGCGTAACCTTCCCCGATAGATGCGCTGGCGTACCGCTCAAGAAGAAGCCGACCGAATATCTGCGCCGGCTTTACTACGACTCGATCGTGTTCACGCCCGAGGCGCTGCGACATCTGATTGCGGAGGTCGGCGTCGGCCAGATCGTTATGGGGACGGACTATCCGTTCCCATGGACGAAGACATCGGTGGACCACATCCTCAAAACGCCCGGCCTGAGTAATACCGACCGCAGGGCGATCCTGGGCGATACCGCGTCGCGCCTGTTGGGGATCAAAGCGGGTTAGCCTGAGGCGTTACGAATGTCGCCTGTGGGCTCATCTCTTAGCACATCGCGGACGTGATTGAGTTGCCGCTTCACTCCTTGAGCACTTCCTCGCGCTTCATGCGGATCGCGGGCGCGGCGACCACCAGCAGCAATCCAACCGCGGCGATGAGGAACGCCAAGCTTATCGGCTCCTCCACGAACACGCGCGGATCGCCGCGCGAGATGAGCAGCGCGCGGCGCATATTTTCTTCCATCAAGGGTCCGAGCACGAAGCCCAGGATGAGCGGCGCCGGCTCGCATTCGAGCTTGAGGCACAGGTAACCAAACACGGCAAAGAACGCCATCACGAGCACGTCGAACATGTTGCTGTTGACCGTGAAGGCGCCGACGCAACAAAAGCCGATGATGGCGGGAAACAACATGCGGTACGGAATGCGCAGCAGCTTCACCCACATGCCGACCAGCGGCAGATTGAGAATGACCAGCATGAGATTGCCGACCCACATGCTGGCGACCAAGCCCCAGAACAGTTCCGGCCGCTCGGTCATCACGCGCGGGCCGGGCGAGATGCCGTGGATCATCAGTGCGCCGATCATCATGGCCATCGTCGGGTTGGAAGGAATGCCGAGCGTGAGCATGGGAATGAACGACGTCTGCGCGCCGGCGTTGTTGGCGGACTCGGGCGCCGCCACGCCGCGAATATCGCCATTGCCGAAGTTGCGCGGGGGCTTGGCCACCTTTTTTTCCAGCGTGTAGGCGCCGAAGGCCGCGAGCAGCGCGCCGCCACCCGGCAGCACGCCGAGCAGCGAGCCAAGCACCGTGCCGCGCAGGATCGAAGGAATGCAAATGCGGATGTCCTCCCACGCCGGCCACACGCGGCCGATGCGTGACATGACGTCGGCTTGCGCCGCCTTCTGTTCGAGGTTGTAGACGATCTCGCCGATGCCGTAGATCGCCATGGAAAGCGCGACGAATTCGATGCCGTCGGCGAGACCCGTGTAACCGAAGGTGAAACGGCGGATGCCGGAATTAACGTCGGTCCCGGCAAGTCCAAGCAGCAGCCCGAGCACGACCATGCCGATCGCCTTGACCACCGAGCCGCGCGCGAGCACTACCGCCGCGATCAATCCGCAGACCATGAGCGAGAAATATTCCGCCGGGCCGAATTCGAGCGCGATGGCCGCGAGCGGAGGAGCTGCGACACATATAAGAAGCGTGGCCGCGCAGCCGGCGAAGAACGAGCCTATTGCCGCGATGCCGAGCGCGGGCCCCGCCCTGCCCTGGCGCGCCATCTGGTGGCCATCGATGGTGGTGACGACGGAGGACGCTTCGCCCGGAATGTTGACCAGGATCGCCGTGGTCGATCCGCCGTATTGCGCGCCGTAATAAATGCCGGCGAGCATGATCATGGCGGAGACCGGCGACAATGTGAACGAGATCGGCAACAGCATCGCGACCGTCGTGACCGGGCCGATGCCAGGCAGCACGCCCACTACCGTGCCGAGGAATACGCCGATGAAACAATAGGCGATGTTTTGCAGCGTGAGGGCTACGCCGAAGCCGAGCGCGAGATTTGCGAGAGCGTCCATCTACCTGCCTTAGAGCGCCGGCCAGACCGGCAGCGGCAAGCGAAGCCCATAGACGAACACACCTACGGCGAAGGCTGCGAGCGCGGCCGCAAGCAGCGCCGCTTCGCGCAGGCGGAAATCTTTCCAGCTCGCCAGCGCCGAAACCACGGTGACAGCCACGAGCGCAACAACAAGGCCGAGCGTCTCGATGGAAAATGCAAACAGGCACACGCCGAGCACAACCACCATGAGCGGCAGAACGCTCAAACGGCCGACGCGTTCGCCCTGAATAACAAACGAACGTGCCACCAAAATTGCGCCGATGAGCGCGAGCACCAAGCCAAGCAGCAGCGGGAAATAGCCCGGCCCCATTTTTCCCGCGCTGCCAAGCGAATATCCGCGAGCCGAAAGCAGCGCCACCGCCGCGAAGGCGAGGAACATGAGGCCCGACCAGAAATCCTTTGGGGCGCGGATGGTCATGCGACTAGTCATTCCTTGTCATCGGCACGCTCGTTTCACCTCTCCCATTGGGAGAGGTTGACCGCGAAGTGGTCGGGTGAGGGGTCACGGATTATCGAGATCCTAGTCCCCCCAACCCTCTCCCCAGCGGGGAGAGGGAGCGCGCTGAGTTCGCCGCAAGGATGAAATCAATTCTCCGCCTTGATGTTCCCGTCGACGATGATCTTTTTCCACTTGTCGAACTCGGACTTGAGGAGAGCGGCGCTTTGCGCCGGATCGGTGCCGCGCGGCACGGCGCCGACTTTCTCGAACGCGGCAATCAATTCGGGCTTGGTCAGCGCCTGATTGAGGCTGGCGTTGAGCTTGGTCCGCACGTCGGCGGGAAGACCTGCGGGCGCGAAGATGCCGAGCCACAGGTCGATCTCGTATCCTTTGAGCAAAGCCTCATCCACCGTCGGCAAATCGGGATAGACCGGGCTGCGCTTTAGTCCGGTCGTCGCGATCGCGCGCACGCGGTTGTCTTTGGTGAAGGCCAATGCACCGGCGATGCTTGAGAACGAGAAATGAATCTTGCCCGCCATCATGTCGGGAAACGATTGCCCGATGGTTTTATAAGGCACATGCGTCGCCGTCACGCCGGTGCGCTGCAGGAAGAGTTCCGCCGCGAGGTGCGGCGTCGTGCCGATGCCGGCGGAGCCGAAGTTCATCTTGCCCGGATTGGCTTTGCCGTAGGCGACGAGTTCGGCCATCGTCTTCACTGGCAGTTGCGGCGCGACCACCACGACTTCCGGCGACGAGCTGATGAACGAGACGGCTTCGATCTGTTTGAACAGGTCATAGGGAACGCTCGGCTGCAGCGTCGGATTGATCACGATCGCCGGGTCCATGATGACGATGGTGTAGCCGTCGGGCGCCGAGCGCGCAACCGAGTCGGTGCCGGAGATGCCGCCCGCGCCGGGCCGGTTTTCCGCCACCACCGTCTGGCCGATGGTCTCGCCCAGATACTGCGCCATGACGCGCCCGATGTAATCGAGCGCGCCGCCGGGCGCGTAGGGAATCACAAGCTTGAGCGGCTTGTTGGGATAGCCTTGCGCCTGTGCCGAGGGCGCGAGAAACGCCAGCAGCAGCGGACTCAAAAGCAGCGCGAGATATCTGATTTTGGCTATGGGTGTTCTCCGTCTCCGCCACTCGTGCGGTGGATTTGAAGTTCCTCTATACATTGCAGCACGCGCGTAGAGGAACTTCAAATCCAAAACCGCACGAGAATGTTTAACTTGCTAGTGTCCCTTTGATTCCGAAGTTCGCAATCGAACGTGCAGCACAGTATAGCGAACTTCGGAATCGGGACACTAGCGCGATGGGCATTTGAAGGTTTAGAAGCTTACGGACAATTGCCGCGGACAGGCAAGTGCGACAGTAGCGCAGGAGATATGAGCGTGGCGGGTAAGCAGTGGGATGTTGTGGTTGTAGGCGCCGGCAATGCCGCGTTTTGCGCAGCATTGGCCGCGCGCGAAAAGGGCGCGAGCGTGCTGATGGTCGAGCGCGCGCCCAAAGAACTTATGGGCGGCAATTCGCGCTTTACTGCCGGCGCGTTCCGCTGCGTCTATGACGGCGTGGACGATCTCAGGGCGATCATGCCGGATCTCACCAAGGACGAGATCGAGCGAAGCGACTTCGGCACCTACACGACCGATCAGTTCTATGACGACATGTTCCGCATCACGCAATTCCGCACCGACGGCGAGCTGTGCGACCGACTGGTCGGGCGCTCACGCGATGCGATGCGATGGCTTAAATCCAAAGGCATGAAATTCAACCCGATCTGGGGACGTCAGGCTTATCTGATCGACGGCAAGTTCAAGTTCTGGGGCGGCCTCACGGTCGAGGCCACCGGCGGCGGACCTGGTCTGATCGACCAGCATCTCAAACTCGCCGAGAAGCTGGGCATCGAAGTGCGCTACGGCGTTCGCGCGCATACGCTTGTGTATGACGGCAATGTCGTGCGCGGCGTGAAAGTAAAGGTGAACGGCGCGCAGGACGAAATTTTGTGCAAGTCCGTCGTTATCGCCTGCGGCGGTTTTGAGTCCAACGCGGAGATGCGCACGCGCTATCTCGGGCCCGGCTGGGAGCTCGCGAAGGTGCGCGGCACGCCCTACAACACGGGCGATGGCATCAACATGGCGCTTGCGATCGGCGCATCGAGCTTCGGCAACTGGTCGGGCTCGCACGCGGTGCAGTGGGATTACAACGCGCCGGAGTTCGGCGATCTCTCGGTCGGCGACAATTTCCAGAAGCATTCTTATCCGTGGGGTATCATGATCAATGCCACGGGCCGGCGCTTTGTCGACGAGGGCGCGGATTTCCGCAACTACACATACGCCAAGTATGGCGCGATCGTTCTGCGCCAGCCCAATAACTTCGCCTATCAGGTGTTCGACAAGAAGATCATCCCGATGCTGCGCGACGAGTATCGTATCAAGCGCGTGAGCAAAATTTCCGCCAACACGCTTGAGGAATTCGCACACAAGCTCGAAGGCGTCGATCCGCAGGGCTTCCTTGACGAGATCAAGAAATACAACGCTGCGGTCAAGAAAGACGTGCCGTACAATCCCAACGTCAAGGATGGCCGTTGCACCGTCGGGTTGCCGATCAACAAATCGAACTGGGCCAACACCATTGATGAGCCGCCGTTCGAAGGTTATCAAGTCGGCTGCGGCGTCTCATTCACCTTCGGCGGCGTGCGCATCGATCCCGACTCCGGCCAAGTGATCGACAGCGACATGAATCCGATCCCCGGGCTTTATGCTGCGGGCGAATTGGTCGGCGGAATTTTCTATTTCAATTATCCCGGCGGCACAGGCTTGATGTCGGGCGCGGTGTTCGGCCGCATCGCCGGTACGGGCGCTGCGAGCGCGCGGAACGCGTGAGGCGTCACACTTCCCTCTCCCCTTGTGGGAGAGGGTGGATCGCGCGGAGCGATAGCGAAGCGCGGGCACCCTCTCCCACAAGGGGAGAGGGAAACGAATTCGTCGCACGCGTGTTGCAATTCAAACGAGGCAGTCATGGTTGACCACATCACCATCCGCAAGCCGGACGATTGGCACCTGCATGTGCGCGACGGCGAAATGCTGAAAGCCGTCATGCCATACACCGCGCGGCATTTCGGCCGTGCGATCCTGATGCCGAACCTCACGCCGCCGGTGTGCACGACGGCCGATGCCATAGCGTATAGAGAGCGTGTAATGGCGGCGCTGCCGAAAGGCTCCGCCTTCAAGCCGCTGCTCACCTGTTATCTCACCGACGACACCGATCCCAACGACGTCGAACGCGGATTCCGTGAGGGCGTGTTCACCGGCGTGAAGCTCTATCCCGCCAACGCCACCACTTATTCGGCCGCGGGCGTGACCGACTATAACAAGATCAAGCCAGTGCTCGCGCGCATGGAAAAGCTCGGCATGCGCTTTCTCATGCATGGCGAGGACGTCGACCCCACGGTAGATATCTTCGACCGCGAGGCGCGCTTTTGCGAAAAATATCTCGGACCGTGGACGAAGGAATTTCCCGGATTGAAATTTATTCTCGAGCACCTCTCATCCAAGGACGGCGTGGATTTCGTGCGCGCGCATGCGCCTCAGGTCGGCGGCACCATCACGCCCTATCACATGGAATTCACGCGCACCGACTGGCTGGGCTGGGGATTGAAGCCTTACATGTACGTGATGCCGGTCATTAAGACTGAGAAAGACCGCCAGGCGCTGCGCAAGGCCGCGACCTCCGGCGAAGCGTGCTATTTCCTCGGCACCGACAGCGCGCCGCACCCTGTGGCGAAAAAGCTATCCGTGAATGGCATCCCGGGCATTTTCAACGCGCCGGTGGCGATGGCGGTCTATGCCAAGGTGTTCGAGGAAGAAGGCGCGCTCGCCAAACTCGAAGCGTTCGCATCCCTTAACGGCCCCAAGCACTACGGCCTGCCGCCGAACACGATTACCATTACGCTGGAGAAGCGCACCTGGAAGGTGCCCGAGGAGATTAAGGTGCCTGGGCCCGACGAGCGCGCGCTGATTCATCATGGCGGCGAGACAATGACGTGGCAGGCGGTCGCATCGTGATTGATCCGCAGCTCCGCGATTTTGCGAGCTGCAAAGACTACTGCTTAACCCGCGTGCTTAAGATTTATTATTAACTATTTAATCTGCGCGCAAATCTTTGCACCGACTCGACTTGCGGTGTGGATGGGCTCACCATATCTGCGTTGAAGATGCGGCGATAAGGATGCGGCTGAAAACGTCCTTAGTGCCATGTTGCGAATATTGGGTTTAGTTTTGGCGTTCTATGTCGTCGGTCTCACGGTTGTCGATGCCGTCACGTTTGGCGGTCGCTATCGGACAATCGTTTGGCAGGAAGCCAACAATCGGGCTTACCGCGTCAGTATGGAAGTTCAATACCTGCTGGACAAGGCCGGTGTCTGGGCTCGCGCGGCAAACGTTACGGCGCCGTCGCACGCCGATGTCCGGCGCTGAAATCGCAGCCCGGAATCGCTAGCGGCTCGACGTTTACCATTTTGTTCGAGATTGGGCGGAAAGCGCCCGGTCACTCTTTTCCCATTGTCAGTACGACGCGGCCACGTGCCTTGCGATCGGCGATGTCGCGCATGGCGGCGGAAAATTGCGCGATGGGATAGGTCTTGGTCGGCAACGGCTTTAATTTGCCGGCGGCATGAAGCGCAAAGATTTCGGCAAAGCAGGCCTGCATTTCCTTCGGCATGCGCTTGCGATAGTCGCTCACCTGCAGGCCGCTCACCTCTATGTTCTTGAGCAGCAGATAATTTGCCTTGAGCGTCGGGATGCGGCCTGCGGCAAAGCCGATCACCACGAGCCGTCCGCGCCAGGCGAGCGCGCGGATTGCGGCATCGAAAATATCCCCGCCCAGCATGTCGAGAATAATGTCGGCGCCGCGATTATCGGTCTGCGCGTAGACCTGCGCACGCAAGGCCTCGTGCAGATCGGGCACCGTGAGATCGACGATGGCGTCGGCGCCGGCCGCACGCACGATGTCGGCCTTGCCGGGGCTCGAGACGCCGCCGAGCACTTTTGCGCCGAAGGCCTTGGCGAGCTGGATGACGGCGAGACCGACGCCGCCGGTCGCGCCCAGCACCAGCACCGTTTCGCCGGGAGCGATGCGCGCGCGATCACGCAACGCAAAGTAAGCCGTATCGTAGATCAACGCCATCGCGGCAGCTTCGGTCAGCGGCAGCGCCGCCGGCAGCTTGACGCATTGCTCCGCGGGCATGGCGACGAATTCGGCAAATCCGCCGTGCTCCGCCATGGCGATGGCGTGATCGCCTGGCCGAAACTGCGTCACGCCGCTGCCGACCGCCGCTACGACACCGGCGGGAAGTTTGCCGGGAATGAACGGCAGCGCCGGTTTGAACTGATATTTTCCGCTCATCATGATGAGATCGACGAAATTCACCGCCGTTGCATGCGCTTCGAGCAGCACTTCTCCGGCTTTCGGCACAGGTTTTGGCATTTCATCGAGCTTGGCATTTTCGAACGGCCCGAATTCGCGGACGACGACGGCGCGCATCTTATTCTCCAAAATCTTTATGCGGTTGCTTGTTTGGCTTGCCAGCGCACCGGCTCTGGCTTGACGCGGCCTTGAACGATCCAATCCAAGATATCGCGCTTGCGGATTTTTCCATTGGGCGTGAGCGGGATTTCGTCAAGCGTGAGCAAATACTCCGGCATGTCGTATTTGGAGAGGCCGGCTGAGTCGAGATGGGCGAGCAATTCCGCCGGCGCCGCTTGCTGGCCGGCGCGAAACATCACGGCAAGACAGACTTTCTCGCCGAGCCGCGCGTCCGCGATCGGTACCGCGGCCGCACGCATTACCGCCTCATGCTGCATGGCGAGGGCCTCGATGCGCGCGGGATGAATATTGTGCCCGCCGCGAATGATGATGTCTTTGGCGCGGCCGGTGATGCGCAAATATCCCTCGGCGTCGAGCGTGCCGAGATCGCCGGTCATGAACCAGCCGTCTTTGTTGAAGGCGGCTTTGGTGGATTTTTCGTCCTCGAAATAGCCGAGCATCAGGCTCGCGCCACGCCCGCCGATCTGTCCGATTTGGCCAGCGGGCGCAGACGTGTCGGGGTTTTCGGTATTAAAAATGCGCAGCTCGTAGCCGGGGCATGCGCGGCCGGAGGTTTCGACGATGAGCTTCGCGTCATCGTTGGGCAGCGTGTATTGGTGCGAGCAAGTCTCGGTCATACCATAGCCGCTTTGTGGAATGACGCCCTGCGCGATCAAGCCCGCCACCACCTCGCGCGGAGCAGCCGCGCCGGAGATGCGAAAACCCTTGAGGCGGCCGAGGCCTTTGAGCCCACGCGTGCGCATCTCGGTGAGCAAGTCGATGGCGTGGGCCGGCACGCCGACCAGAAAGCTCGTTGCGGTTTCGAGAATGCGATCGGCCAAACTCGCGCCGCGCGGCAGATCGTTGATCACGAGCTCGCCGCCGACCGCGAGCGCCATTACCTGGGCACCGAAGCCGAGGTTGTGGCTGAGCGGACTCAACGAATACACCACGGAGTCCGCGCCGATGCTCCAATCCTTCGCGAGCTGGCGCGCGTTGGCGAGCAGCGTGTTGTCGGAGTGCATCACGCCTTTAGGTCTATCGGTCGTGCCGGAGGTGAAGGCGAGGTAGACGATCTGATTGGCGTCGCGTTTGTCCGGAGCTGGAACATTTTTTGCCATGTGCATGAGTTCGAACCCGCCGTGCTCTTTTGATGCAAGAGGCGCAAGGCGATAGACGTGGCGCAGCCAGGGATACGCTGTGAGTTCGGCAAAAATATCGCGCCGATCGGCGTCGGCGCCAAATCCAGCCTGCCCGATGAAGGCGGCCGAGCGCGTGCGCTCGACCAGTTCGAGGACTTCGCCGATTGTGTGGTCGCGGTGCAGCGACGGGCAGCAGATGTAGCCGTTGCGTGAGCAGGCAAGAAGCGCGATGACGCCTTCCATGCGGCTCGGCAGCCAGACCGACACACGGTCGCCTTGCTTGACGCCATGGCGCACGAGATCGGCGGCAAGCGCATCGGCGCTCGCTGCAAGCTCGCGATAGCTCATGCGGCGGAAGTGGTCGCGCAACGCAAAGCTCTCCGGTGCACGCTCGGCATGGCCGCGCACCAGCGAATAGATCGTGTCGTCGCGCCAGAAGCCGGCGTCTTCATATTTTTGGATCAGCGCGGCGCTGAGCAGCGTGAACATGGAATTCACTGCAAGAGATTCACGGCATTAAACGCCCGGCTTGAGCACGTCGCAAAGCCAGTCCCACATATAATGCGTGCCAAGCGTGATGTTGTCGACCTGACAATGGTGAAAGCCGCCCTCCTCGCGCTGAAATACCTTCAACGTCTTCTGCTTCGATCCGACCGCCGCGAAACATTTCTCAGCGATGGCGAGCGGGATCTGCTCGTCGCCAGCGCCGTGCAGCAGCAGGAACGGGCATTTCATCTGCTGCACGATGCCGTCGAGGCGGAAGCCTTCGAGCTTTTTCATCGCAGCCGCCCGGGTCTCGACGCCGAACACCCACATCAGATGCTCGGGCGGCACCGAGAGCGAGAGCACTTTTCCGGAGTCGAGGGCTTCGAAGCGGCGCTGCCACACGTCGTAATAGTCCCATTGCGCGCCCCAGGCGATGCAAGCGGCATAGCGCTGTTCAAGCGAGGCCGCGCGCGGCGCGTAATAGCCGCCGAGGCTGATCGCCATCACGCCGATGCGTTTGGGATCTATCTCGCTGCGGGCGGCGAGATATTCGTAGGCCGCGGTGGCATATTTTTCCGTTTCGGCGATCAACGGGAAATCGCGAAAGCGCACGCTCTCGCCGTTGCCGGGCCCATCGACGATCAGACAGCCGATGCCGCGCGCGGCGAGATCGGGTACCGCCTTGAAATATTGAATCTCCTTGGTGATGTCGAAGCCGTCGAAGAACACGATCGCGGGCGCCGGTTTGTTTCCCGCGATGTCCGGATCAGGATGGACGAACAGCGCGGGCAGCGACTTGCCGGCGTAGGGCACTTCGACCGGCTCAATGCGCGGGCGGCGCAACATCGCGGCACCGTCGGCGAACGACTTCACCGCTTTCTTGTAGACCGCAGGCGCCTTGGCGCCGCGCTGCATGAAGCGCTCGCCGGTCTGGTAGTAATGCGCCGCGCGCATCAGGCAGGCGGCGGCGGTGAGTTTGTGGCCTTTCGATTCCTGTTCGCGGCCGCGCGCCTCGATGCGATCGCCCATGCGCGTCCATTCCTCAAACCAAGCTTCGTCATCGCCGATGCGATCGGAGAGCGCGCGGCCGACGCGGTTGACCTCGTCGATCTCCGCGCCGCCCCAGGGCGCGCCGCTTAAGCACAGCAGCAGGCCCATCGACCAGCGATAGTTGGTCGGGAAATAAATGAATGCCGGGTCATCCTTGCGTTGAGTCACGGGGATTGCTCTACTTTCCTGATAGACTTGATCTTACTTTCCTGACAGACCTGTCTAACGTGTCTTACGTGTCTTACGTGCATCACCGCACGCGGCCGGAATAGCTATCATGACTGTCTCCATCGGGCGCCAAAATAGGCCGCTTCGCAGCTATCGCCAATCGCGAAGGGGCGCAGATGATCGAATGGAACCCTTTGCATCGTCCTGCATCGTTGTCGCACTCGGCCGGTTCGTTCCACAAATTGCGAAATAACGCCCGGAATCACTTCGTTTTGACGTTCCGCCGCGCCACTGCGCGAAATTCGCAGATGCCGCATGCGCCACGCGAAAATCTCGCCGATTGCTTGTTGCAATGCGCAACTGACATCATGCATCACCGGAAGCGCGACTTTGAGCCGGACCAGTGGGCGATGTCATGATCATTGATTCCCATGTGCACATCTTCAGCTATCCGTCGTTCCGCGATTTGAGCAAGCAAATCCGCACGATGGAGGACGCGATCGCGTTCCGCACGCGCTATCCCGATCTCTACAATTGCAACCTCACCGAAGCGCCGATCGACTCGACCGACGAATTGATCGCCGACATGGACAAGAACAACATCGACTTCGCGCTGGTGCAGGCGCGCGCCGGACATGTCTCGAACGATCTCGTGGCGCAGGCCGCAAAGCGCCATCCGACCCGCATGGTCGCGCTCGCCCGCATCGGACACGACCAGGAAGCCGCCGGCTATCACGACGATCCGGGACCGGCCCGCGAGCAAGCGCCGGCTGAGCTGGAGCGCGCGCTGACCACGCTTGGCATGCTCGGGATCGGTGAGGTTTTCGTGCGCGCGCTGACCGACAAGATTCACCCGGAAAAAATTGCCAATGACCTTTCCGGCGTCATGCGCGTCGCCGAGAAGCACAAAGTTCCAATTCAATTTCCCACCGCGTGGTCGCAGTTCCCCGGTGGGCTGTTCTATGGCGATCCGGTGTGGGCCGACGAAGTGGCGGGGCGCCATCCCACGGTGCCGGTCATCTTGACCAAGATGGGACGAAGCATCGAGCGCTACTTCGATACCGTGATGTCGGTCGCGATGCGCAACACCAATGTCTATCTCGACGTGGTAGGTACTAACCCACAGCACCTGCGCTTCGCCATCGACAAGCTCGGTCCTGAGCGGATCATGTTCGGAACCGATTGGTCGACGACATGGCGGTGGCTGAGCGTGCCCGCCACATTGCATCAAATACGTATGAAAGTGCTGGATGACGCCAAACTGACGCAGGCGGAACGGAAGCAGATACTCTGGAAGAATGCGGCGAGACTGTTTAAACTCGACGCACTGCTCGACGGGGCGCAACCACGACAAGCGAAACACGCGCGCTGACCTGTCATTTGGAAGGCCGATATGAAACGACGTGATCTCCTGGCGCTCACCGTGGCGTCTGCTTCGGCGCATGTGCTGGCGCCGCTTTCCGTATTCGCTCAGGCGAATTATCCGGATCACCCCATCAAGCTGATCGTTCCGTTCTCGGCCGGCGGTGTAGTCGATGCGGTCGGCCGGCTTTGGGCCGAGAAGATCAGGACGCACCTCACCACCATTGTCGTGGAGAACCAGGGCGGCGCCGGCGGCGTGATCGGCGCGCAGGAAGTCGCGCGCGCCACGCCCGACGGCTATACGCTACTGCTCGGCAATACTAGCACGCAGGTGCTCAATCCGGTGGTCATGGCGAAGCCGCCCTATGACGCACTCAAAGACTTCATGCCGATCACCATTATCGCCATCACGGCAACTTGCATCGTCGTGAACGCCGCGGTGCCGGTAAAGACGCTCAAGGAACTCATCGCTTACGCCAAGGCCAACCCCAACAAACTTTCTTATGGTTCCGCGGGCGCGGGCACGCTGACCAATCTCACCGGCGAGATGTTCAAACACCTCACGGGGATCAGCGACATCGTGCATGTCCCCTACAAGGGCGCCGGTCCCGGCATCACCGACCTCGTCAGCGGACACATCCCAATGATGACGCCCAACGTCACCGGACAATTGCTCGAACTGCACAACGCCGGAAAAGTCCGCATTCTGGCGGTGACGTCGCCGACGCGTCTGAAAGGCGCGCCAGAAATCCCGACCGCGATCGAGGCGGGCGTGCCCGGCATGATCGCGCAGTTGTTCAACGGGTTGTTCGCGCCAGTGGGAACGCCGAAGCCGATCATCGACAAGATCGCGAGCGCGACGAATACCGTCATGCAAGACAAAGACTTCCAGGCTACGTTGATCAAGTCCGGATTCGAGCCGGTGCTCGATTCCAATCCGGACAAGGCGCGCGCCTTTGTCGCCGAGGAAGTTGAGCGCTGGCCGCCGGTCCTCAAATCCGCGGGCATGATCAAGTAACAAAGCCGAAAGCGGCTGACGGCATATTTTCAGCCTCGCCTCAGACCTGCCCGTGTTATTGTCAGCGCGACTGGACACCGAGGCAGGCTCGCCATGCTTGATCAACCCGCCGGTTCGCGCACCGGAAAAACGTCACCGTCCGGCGGGCCGCGCCTCGATTTCCAGGAACACCTGGCTGACATTGAAGCCGCCGGGCTGCTCGTGCGCATCGACCGGCCGATCAACAAGGACACCGAACTTCATCCGCTGGTGCGCTGGCAATTCATCGGCGGCATGCCGGAGGACGAGCGGCGCGCGTTTCTGTTCACCAACGTCGTGGACTCAAAAGGGCGGCGCTACGACATGCCGGTCGTGCTTGGCGCGCTCGCGGCTTCGCCACGGATTTACGCGCTCGGCATGGGCCAGAAAGTGGAGGACATCGGCGAGGCCTGGATGCGCGCGATCGCGCATCCGATTCCGCCGACGCTGGTGAATGACGCCCCCTGCCAGGACGTCGTTATCACCGGTGAAGAATTGCGCGCACCCGACGGCGGGCTCACGCGCCTGCCGGTGCCGGTCTCGACGCCGGGGTTCGATGCCGCACCTTATCTCACCGCGACGCTGTGCATCACCAAGGATCCCGAAAACGGCGTGCGCAACATGGGCACTTATCGTGCCGCGTTGAAGGCACCGGACCGGCTTGCGGTGCGCATGGTGGCGCGTGAGGCGACCGGTGCGGGCGGCTATTTGCACTGGCTCAAGTATCGTGCGCGGCGCGAGAAAATGCCGATCGCGATTGTGATCGGGGCTGCACCCATCGTCGTGTTTACCGGCCCGCAGAAATTGGCCGTCGATGTGGATGAAATGGCCGTGGCGGGGGGAGCTGCAGGCGCGCCGATCCGCATGACGCGCTGCCGCACCATCGATCTCGAAGTGCCGGCCGATTCGGAAATCGTGATCGAGGGGCTAATCGATCCGGAGGTGCTCGAGCCCGAGGCGCCGTTCGGAGAATCCAATGGGTATGTCGCGCTCGAGGCCTTCAACATGCCGATGCAGGTCACGGCCATCACGCACAAGCGAAACCCGGTGTTCACCTCGATTATCAGCCAAGTCACGCCGAGCGAGTCGAGCGTGATCAAGAAGGTGGCTTATGAGCCGCTGTTCCTGGCGCACTTGCGCCATGCGCTGGAGATCAAGAGCATCCGTAAGGTGGCGATGCACGAGCCGCTGTCGAATTTAAGGCCGGTGATTTTCCTGCAGTTCGCCGCGGACGCGCAAAGCTCGGAAGTGTGGCGCGGATTGCACGGGGCTTCGACGCTGCAGTCCAACTGTGGCAAGATCGTCATCGCGGTGAGCGAGGACATCGATCCGACAAGCCTCGATGCGGTGATGTGGTCGCTCGCTTACCGCACCAATCCGGTCGAGGACGCGCTGATTACGCCGCATCGCGGCGGCGTTCAAGGCGCGCAATATGGGCCGCGCAAGACCGACTCCGGGCTTTTGATCGACGCCACGCGCAAGCGCGCGATGCCGCCGCTTGCGCTACCGACGCGCGAGCATATGGAGCATGCGCGCATACTGTGGGAAGAGCTCAAGTTGCCACCACTCACCGTGCGCGCGCCGTGGCACGGCTACACTCTCGGCGAATGGACCGAGGAGTGGGAAAACTTTGCGCGGCGCACGACCGCCGGCGAGTGGGCGCAGACCGGCGAGGAAACTTTGTCGCGCCAGCAAAAAGGCTTGCTGCCGGAAACGCCGGTACGGCCGGGGCAATCGTCGGAAGACTGATAAATAAATCGTGTCCGACGATCCGCTTGACGGCGGTGGTAGGATCGCCGGATCGATGAAGGAGAAATAATATGAGCCGTCCGCCGCTTCCGCCCTTTACCGCCGAAACTGCCGCCCAAAAGGCGCGCATGGCCGAAGATGCCTGGAACACCCGCGACCCCGCGCGCATCGCACTCGCCTATACGACGGACAGCCGCTGGCGCAACCGCTCCGAGTTCCTGCAGGGCCGCGAAGCGATCGAGGCGTTTCTCACGCGAAAGTGGGCGCGCGAACTCGACTACCGGCTCATCAAAGAGGTCTGGGCCTTCCGTGAGAACCGCATCGCCGTGCGTTTTGCCTACGAATGGCACGACGACGGCGGACACTGGTTCCGCAGCTATGGCAACGAGAACTGGGAATTCGACGAGCACGGTCTGATGCGCCTGCGCATCGCGAGCATCAACGACCTTCCGATCAAAGAGGGCGAGCGAAAATATCACTGGTCGCCCGGCCGCCGGCCCGACGACCATCCATCATTGAGCGCGCTTGGACTTTAAAGAGGCGATCATGAGCACAGGTAACGCTTACTCCAGCGATGTCGCCTTCACGCCCGCCGTCAAAGCGGTGCGGGCCCGCAAGGGTTCGCGCGCCGCATACGGCCGCATGGAAGAAAAGGGCGCCTGGCAGACCAGCATCACGCCCGATCTTGCGAGTTTCATCGCAGCGCAGACCAGCGTGTTTCTCGCCACCGTCAATGCGAAGGGCCAGCCTTACATTCAGCATCGCGGCGGGCCGGTCGGATTTCTGCACGTGCTCGACGACAAGACCATCGGCTTTGCTGATTTTGCCGGCAACCGGCAATACATTTCGCAGGGCAACCTCGCCGACAATCCCAAGGCCCATTTGTTCCTGATCGACTACGTGCACAAGAAGCGCGTCAAGATTTGGGGCGAGGCGCGGATCGTTGAAGGCGACGAAAAGCTGATCTCACAGCTGATGCCGGACGACTACAAGGCGCGCCCCGAACAGTCTATCCTGTTTACGGTGTCCGCCTGGGATGCGAATTGTCCACAGCATATTCCGCAGCGCTTCGAGGCCGCCGATGTCGTCGCGGCACTTGCCGAGCGCGATGCGCGCATCGAAACCTTGCAAGCCGAGATCAAACGGCTGCGCGAGACGGCAACTCAGACAACGTAATTCAGTCATCGTATTGAAGCGGCTATGTCCGCGGTTAACCGGCGACCGTGTTCCATTTCGCGGCGAGCTGTTCGGCTCCGCGCAATGAGAGGGCGAAAATCGTGAAGGTCGGATTTGAAGCCCCGGACGTCGGGAATATACCGGGCCCGGCAACATGGAGATTTGAAATCTCGTGGGTCTGGCCGTAGCTGTTGACGACCGAATTGTCCCCCGCCGTTCCCATGATCGTGCCGCCCATGAGATGGATTGTCGGCATGTTGCCGCGTCCCGACCAGACTTCCTTGGCGCCGGTCGCTTTTGCGACCGCGAGGCCTTCTTCGAAGTTCGCATTCCACAGCGCGACCGCATCCTGATCGAAGCTGTGAACGATCTTGCCGAGCGGCATGCCGAATTCGTCCTTGTCGCTCGCAAGTTCAACCCGGTTCTCGATGTTCGGCATTTCCTCGCCGAATGCGGTCAAGCGGGTCAGCCCGCGCGCCGCGCGTTTCATGAAGGCTTGCAAGTCGGCGCCGAACAGATCGGGACGCGCATTGGCAAAGCCGCCGAGGTCGCTCGTCTTGAGCGCGGTGCCGGCGACAATGTACGTGCTGCCAAAGGTTCCCTTGTGGCTGGTCTTGCCGTAGCGATCATAGGACATGTATTGCGCGCCGGTGGTGCCCATGTGGTTCTGGACATCGTCGTCGAACAACGCCCAGGTTCCAGAGGCAAAATGCGCCATCATGTATTTGCCCAGAAGGCCGCTCGCATTGGCGAGCCCTTTGGGATGCTTGTCGGTTGAGGAGTTGAGCATCAGGCGCGGGTTCTGCGCCGACCACGCGGCCAGCACGACGGCCTTCGCCTCCAGCACCTGTTGTTCGCCCTTGGCGTCGTAATATTCAACGCCAATGACCTTGTCGCCCTTTGCATTCGTCAGCACGCGCGTGACGGTCGAGCGCGCGCGAACTGTGGCGCCCGCCTTCTTCGCGTCCGCCAGATAGGTGACGAGCGGATTTGCGAGCGCGCCGATCGGGCAACCGACATGACACCAGCCGTCGTAGATACATGCCGGCCGGCCCTTGTACGGGATCGAGTTCATCCCGACCGCCGCCGGCACCATGCGAATGCCGGCCGACTCGCAGCCTTTCAGCCAGACATCGCCGTTGCGGAAGGTTTTCATTGGCGGCATCGGATAGGGTCTGCCGCGCGGACGCCAGATCTCTTCCGCTTTGGCGCTGCCGGAAACACCGACATCGCTTGCGACCTTGTCGTAGAAGGGCGCGACATCGCGGTAAGCGATCGGCCAGTCGAGCGCGCGATTGTGCTCGCTCTTGATCTTGAAATCATTCTCCAGCAGCCGGGGGAAGTTGGCGAAGTAATGCAGCGCAGCGCCGCCGACACCCCAACCGGATTGGTAGCTGTAGCCGTATGGGTTCTTGCCTTCGAGCAGGAAGGGTGCTCCCGCGGTCTTGATCCGCCGGCCCCAGAAATCCGAACTGATCAGATCGGTGAGCTTCCAATCCGGTCCTTGCTCGAGCACCACGACCTTTTTGCCGGTCTTCGCCAGCACGGCGGCGTACACCGAGCCCGACGCGCCGGCGCCGACAATGACGACGTCTGCTTTTTCTTTCCTGGCCATGGTCACCACCTCTGCACTGGCGGGATGTGGGGCATGTAGGGAATGCCGAGCGCTTTGTAGCCATCCATCGTTCCGTAGACGACATCGACGGCATCGCTGCGCAGGATGAAGTAGACGAACGGTCCCGCCGGCCCTTGCCAGCCTTGAACCTTGTTCTGGCGCATCGCGTCGACAAAATCGCGCTGGCCAGCGGCGTCGAGCTGCGCAAAGCCGCGGCCGCTATTGAGCGCCTGGCTCGCCTTGTCAACCGCACCGAGAGCTGCACGGTAGAAGTTTGCATACGGCGGCCGGATGTTGACGATCCGTGCTTCAAGCAGCGCCTGTTCGGGCGGTATCGATATTTGCAGGTCAACGAAATTTGTAATTCCCGCCTGGCGCGCGCCGGGAACAAGAGTTTCCCCCAGCGCCTCAAGCGTCTGTGCTTGTTCAGCAGTCAGGGCGCGGAGCGGCACAGCCTGCGCGCGGGCTTCACCTGGAGTCAGAAGGACTTCGGCTCCGCCCACGGTGAAGGCGAGTGCGCCCAATGTCGCGCCCTTCACGAAGGCGCGCCTCTCGATGCTGGTCATGGCTTCCTCCCCATTAACGCGTGCATGTCAGCATCTTGGTTGTGCCCTCATTGCACGCCGGGGTCACGATACGCCGTTCGCAAGCATTTGAGAATATGGTCTGTGATCACTCCGCCTTGATGTTGGCCGACTTCACCCGCGGCACCCATTTGGCGCGCTCGCCGGCGAGAAACGCGGAAAAATCTTCAGGCGAGCCGAAACGCGCCTCGACGCTCAGTTTGATCAGCGTTGCCTGCACGTCGGGGGTTTTGAGTGTTTCGTTGATCGCCGCATTGAGCCTACCGACGATGGCGGCGGGCGTGCCGGCGGGAGCGACAATTCCGGTGAACGAAGCGGAGACAAAATCAGCCACGCCGGCTTCGATCATGGTCGGGATATCCGGCGCTTGCGGGTTGCGCTTTTCGCTGGTGAAGGCGAGCCCGCGCACCTGGCCACCCGCAACGTAGGGCAGCGACACGGCGGTATTTTCAAACGCCATTTGCACTTCGCCCGCGATCACGGCCTGCATGGCGAGGCCGCCGCCCTTATAAGGGACGTGAACGATGTCGCTGCCGGTGCGCAGCTTGAACATCTCACCGATCAGATGCGGCGGCGTACCCGCGCCGGGCGACGAGTAGTTGAGCTTGCCGGGAGTGCGTTTGGCGAGCGCGATCAACTCGCGCACCGATTTGACGGGCAACGCGGGATTGACCACGAGCATATTGGCGGTGACGCCGAGCATCGCCACCGGCACGAAAGCCTTTACCGGGTCGTAGCCGATGTTGCGATAGACCGCGGGCGAGATCACCAGTGTGCTGGTGTTGCCGAGCAGGAGCGTATAGCCGTCGGGATCGGAATCGGCTGCCGCCCTCGCCCCGATCGTGCCGCCTGCGCCCGGCTTGTTCTCGATGATCAGGCTCTGGCCAAGAATTTGCGGCATTCTTTGCGCAATGAGCCGCGCCATTACGTCGGCCGGCCCGCCGGGCGCAAACGCAACGATGATGCGGATCGGTTTGTTGGGATAGGTTTGCGCCGAGGCGCTGCCGACAGCGAGGCTTGCCGTTGCCAGGAGCACGATCAACACGCGTCCTATCGTCATGGATCGCGGTAAAGCCATCATGATCACCTCCCATTCCATGAACAGACGCCATGGGGTATCGGCATTATTTCAGAGCTGACCGCTTGAGTATATCGGCTGTATGCGGACACTACAGCGCGACCGCAAAGAGGAACCATCATGATGGAAGGATTTACCCGCACCGAGATCAAGACCTCGGGCGCGCGCATTGTCACGGTGCATGGCGGCAATGGGCCGCCGCTTCTGCTGCTGCACGGCAACCCGTTCACGCATCTGTCGTGGCACAAGTTCGCCCCGCGGCTGGCGCAGGAATTCACCGTGGTGGCGACCGATCTTCGCGGGTATGGCGATTCCGAAAAGCCGCCGGGCGGCAAGAACCACGAGAATTATTCGTTCCGCGCCATGGCGCAGGATCAGGTCGAAGTGATGGAGTCGCTCGGGCATAAGCGCTTCATGGTTGCGGGGCACGATCGCGGCGCGCGGGTGACGCACCGCATGTGCCTCGATCATCCCGAGCGCGTTTCGCGCGCGGCGATTCTCGATATCATCCCGCAGCACAATCTCTATACCCACATGACGCGCGAATGGGCCAAGGCGTCCTACCACTGGCTGTTCATGATCCAGCCTGAGCCGCTGCCGGAGACGCTGATGAGCGCCGATCCGGATTTCTACATCAACACCAAGCTCGCCAAGACACCGCAGGGCCTGAACTTCTTCGGCAAGGAGGCGCTGGAGGAATATCGGCGCTGCTTCCGCAATCCGGCGACCGTACACGCCATGTGCGAGGACTATCGCGCCACTTACGGTATCGACTTCGACATGGACAAAGCCGATTTCGCCGCCGGCAAGAAAATTACCTGCCCGGCGCTGATTCTTTGGGGCGCGACCGGCGCGGTCGGGCGTAATCACAAGCCGGCGGAAATATGGGCGCAATATGCCACTGATATTCGCGGCGCCAAGGCGCTGCCGTGCGGACACTATCTGTCGGAAGAAGCGCCGGAAGAAACCTACGCTGAACTGCGCGCGTTCTTTAAGGCGGCGTGAACACAGCAACCCTCATGCCCGGCCTAGTCCCGGCCATGACGTATCTAACTATGAAACCGGCGTGACGGCTGGGGCCGCGAGAAAATTCTTCATCGCGTACCACAGCACATGCCGGTTCTTGCTGTAGCCCGGGCTGTGCGCGATCTGCGGCAGGATGACGAACTGGCGATCGCCGTTCGGCAATTGCCCGTAGAAATCGAGCAGATCCTCGTTGGTGGAATTGCCATCGAATTCGCCGCGCGTCATCAGCACCGGCGACAGCACCTTTTTCGGATCGACCAGCGGCAGGTTCGCCGCCATGTCGAGGTAGGTTCCGGTCGGAACCGTGTCGCCGAATTTCATTTCGTCCGCGATCAGCGCTTCGACCATCGCCGGCTCGTAACCGCCGGGATGCCCGTCGCGCGTGAAAATCGAGCGGATCATGGCCGCGTCGCGCTTCCGACGCGGGTTGTTGCGATAAGTCTCGACCACCTTCTGCCGCCGTCCGATCTCGGCCGCGCCGGTCCCCTTGTAGGTGAAAGCGGACAAGATCAAGCGGTCGACGCGCTCCGGCTGCGTCTGCGCGTACGCGCCGGCGCGGATGCCGCCCGACGACGTGCCGTAGAAATGCATCTTCGATTGCCCGGTTTCCTTCATCACCACCGGGATCGCCGCTTTGAGGTCTTCGACGCCGCTCGCGATATCGGAATTGTTGCCGGAGGAGCCTGAGCGACCGTAGCCGTCGTGATCCATGGTCCACACGTCGTAGCCGGCGCGCGCCATCACGTTCATCAGGGAATATTCGCCCTTGCCCGGCACATTGAGATCGTAAGACGAGCGCGCGGAATTCGAGGAGCCGTGCACGAGAACCAAAACCGGCAGCGGCTGCTCGCCGCGCTTGGGGGCGCTGATGCGCTTGCGCCAAAGATTGAGCTTCACGCTGCCTTTGTTCGCCCAATATTCGGAACTCCAGACTTCGCCTGCAGCCGACGCGGAGCGTTTTTTGCTCGCCGCTTGCACGGAGGAAGCTCCGACGATCAGTCCCGCGCCGAGGCCGATCCCCGCGCCTACCAGCATCCTGCGCCGCGCCTTGTCGTGTTCAGTATCGCTCATTGTGGTCTCCCCAATTTTCCGCGTCTAAGGTAGTCGCGCGGTTGAATTCGACTCGTAGAATAGCAAATTACGGTGCCGCGCGCATCCGCTTGGCCGCGTCGAGCGCAGCCGCCACGATGCCCTGATAGCCGGTGCAGCGGCAAAGATTACCCGAGATCGCGATCCGCACCTCCTGCTCGGTCGGATCGGGATTGTCGCGCAGGAACTCGATCAGCGTGGTTAGCATACCCGGCGTGCAGAATCCGCATTGCAGGCCGTGGTTGTCGCGGAACGCCTCCTGCAACGGATGCATCTTGTCGGCGCTGGGCGCGATGCCCTCGATGGTAAGGATTTTGTGGCCATCGGCCTGCACCGCAAGCAGCAGGCACGAGCGCGCCGATTTGCCGTCTAGCAGAATTGTGCACGCGCCGCACACGCCGTGCTCGCAGCCCAGATGCGTGCCGGTGAGCCCCAGTTCGTGGCGCAAGAAATCGGCGAGCGTAAGGCGCACCTCGACATCCTTGCGCTCGTAGCGCGTGCCGTTGACGGTGACCGCGATGGTACGTTTGCTGCTCATGTTTTTAGTGCACGCTGGTCGCGGATTGCGGCGCAATGCCTGACGCCTGCTCCAAGGCGCGGCGCGACAGCACAGCGGCGAGATGCTGACGATAAGATGCCGGCGCGTGGATGTCCTCGATGGCGTCGAGCTTGCGACAGCTTTCACACGCGGTGCGGAACAATTCCGCGCTCGCAGTTTTGCCGACGATTGCTTCTTCCAATTCCTTGACGCGCACGGGCGCAGACCCAATCCCGCCGATAGTAATTGATGCACGCGCGATTATTCCGCCACCATCGCGCTCCAGCAGCGCTGCCGCCGAAACGATTGCGAAATCGCCGTGCCGGCGCGCGAACTCGACGAAGGCCGCACCGTGACCAGCCTTCCAAAGCGGAAAGCGCACGGCGGTGAGGATTTCATTCTGCTCGATCGCGGGCGTCATATAGGCGACTGGAAAATCGGCGAATTTTATTTCACGCCTGCCGCTGGCATTGGTGACTACGATGGTGGCATCAAGTGCTGCGGCAACCGACACGAGTTCCGCCGCCGGATCGAGATGGCAGAGCGAACCGCCCACCGTGCCGCGGTTTCTGGTCTGGCGATGGCCGACCTGCAGAATAGCCTGATGCAGCAGTGGGCAACGCGTGCGCACAATTTCCGAAAACTCGACCTCGTACTGGCGGGTCATGGCGCCGATCTCCAGCACACCGCCCGTTTCCTTGATGTAGGAGAGCCCCTCCACGCGATTGAGATCGATCACGTGGTCGGGCAATACAAACCGCATGTTGAGCATCGGCATCAGCGACTGGCCGCCCGCCAGAAGCTTGGCGTTCTCCAGCGTGCCGAGCAGGCCAACGGCCTCGGCAATCGTCCTGGGATCGTGATATTGAAAGGGCGGCGGCTTCATCTCGATCCCAGTATAGGAGACCGCCGCAACGGTGAGCAACGGCAGATGCGCAAAACAACCTCAATCTTCGAAGCGCACGGCTTGCTAGGGTTCGACGGGCCGTGAAATAGGGGCTGGCGGGTTTATCCGCAAATGATTATGTCCCGGTGGCACAAGCTCCCCCTTCCAATCCAAATTTGGCCGAATGTAATTTAGAGCCGCCCCCGCACTCCCCGATGCAACCCATCATTTCCGTCGCAAATCTCTCCAAGACCTATGCGTCCGGTTTCCGGGCGCTCAAGAACATCAATCTCGATGTCCAGCCCGGAGAGATTTTTGCGCTGCTCGGCCCCAATGGCGCCGGCAAGACAACGCTCATCGGCATCATCTGCGGGATTTTGAACGCATCGGAAGGTTCCGTGACCGTCGGCGGGCGCGACATCGTGCGCGACTATCGCGCCACCCGATCAATGATCGGGCTGGTGCCGCAGGAATTGTTCACCGAGATGTTCGAGACGGTCTGGGCCACCGTCACCTTCAGTCGCGGACTGTTCGGCAAAGCGGCCAATCTCGCGCATACCGAAAAAGTGCTGCGCGAGCTGTCGCTATGGGACAAGAAGGACAACCAGATCAGAACGCTGTCGGGCGGCATGAAACGGCGCGTGCTGATCGCAAAGGCGCTCGCGCACGAACCGCAAATCCTGTTCCTCGACGAGCCGACCGCCGGCGTCGACGTCGAACTGCGCAAGGATATGTGGGAAGTCGTGCGTCAGTTGCGCGCCTCGGGCGTGACCATCATCCTGACCACGCATTACATCGATGAGGCCGAGGACATGGCCGACCGGATCGGCGTAATCAACAAGGGCGAAATCATCCTGATCGAAAACAAGGCCGAGCTCATGCGCAAGCTTGGCCAGAAGCAAATGACACTCAATCTGCAAAATAAACTCGACGTAGTCCCGAAGGAACTCAGCGCCTATCAGCTCTCGCTTGGAGCCGGTGGTAGCGATCTGATCTTCACCTACGATACGCAGGTCGACCACACCAGCATCCCCGCCCTTCTCGCTGACCTCGGCCGCGCAGGGATTAATTTTCGCGATCTGCAGACGACGCAACGCTCGCTGGAGGATATTTTTGTCGGATTGGTGAGCCAGAAAAAATGAACCTCCGAGGCATCGCCGCGATCTATATTTTTGAAATGGCGCGCACGGGCCGCACGCTGATGCAAAGCATCGTGGCGCCGGTGCTTTCGACGTCACTCTATTTCGTGGTGTTTGGAGCTGCGATCGGCTCGCGCATCACCGAGATCGAGGGCGTAAGCTACGGCGCCTTCATCGTGCCCGGGCTGATCATGCTAACGGTGCTCACGCAGAGCGTGATGAATGCGTCGTTCGGTATCTACTTTCCGCGTTTCACCGGGACGATCTTTGAAATCCTGTCGGCGCCGATCTCGTTTCTCGAGATCGTGCTGGGTTATGTCGGCGCGGCGGCGACCAAATCGATCGTTCTGGGACTGATTATCCTTGCGACATCGTTCCTGTTCGTGCCGCTGCACATCGCGCATCCGGTGTGGATGCTGGTATTTCTCGTGCTTACCTCCGCAGCCTTCAGTCTGCTCGGCTTCATCATCGGCGTCTGGGCGGATGGGTTCGAGCGGTTGCAAATCATTCCGCTGCTCGTCATCACGCCGTTGACGTTCTTGGGCGGCACTTTCTATTCCACCAGCGTGCTTTCGCCGTTCTGGCAGAAAGTCACTTTGTTCAATCCGCTCGTCTATCTGATCAGCGGATTCCGCTGGAGCTTTTTCGAGATCGCCGATGTGCATGTCGGCATTAGTCTCGGCATGACGATTTTCTTTCTCGTCATCTGCCTGGCCGTCGTGTGGTGGATTTTCAAGACCGGCTATCGGCTCAAGAACTAGCGCTTATCACGCCCTTTGGCGCGCTTGACACGCCAAGCTCCCTGTTGTATTTAACCATGCGGTTATTTAACTAACTGGTAAATAACGATATGCCGATGGATCGCCTCAGCAGCACGTTCTCAGCGCTTGCGGACCCCACGCGCCGGGCCATCCTGGCGCGGCTCGCCTCGGGCGAGACCTCGGTGGGCGAGCTGGCAAAGCCGTTCGAGATGAGCCTGCCCGCGGTCTCCAAGCATCTCAAGGTGCTGGAGCGCGCCGGCCTGATCGCACGCGGGCGCGAGGCGCAATGGCGGCCCTGCCGGATCGAGCCGGACGCGCTCAAGGGCGTCGACGACTGGCTCGAAAAATATCGCCGGCTGTGGGAGGAGCGCTTCGATCGGCTGGACGTTTATCTGAAAGAACTGCAAGCGAAGGATAAGAAACGTGCCCGCAAAAAATAGCCTCGATCTCGATAGCGACCCGCGAACGATGATCGGCACGCGCGTGTTCGACGCACCGCGTGAACTGGTCTGGCAAGTGTGGACCGATCCCAAACATCTGGCGCAATGGTGGGGACCGGACGGCTTTACCACGACGACCAGCGCGTACGACGCGCGGCCGGGCGGCATCTGGCGCTTCGTCATGCGCGGTCCGGACGGGCGCGACTATCAGAACCGCATCACGTTTGACGAGATCGTGAAGCCGGAACGGATTGTCTATCACCACGGCGGCGGCGACGATGTCGAGCCTGTGCAGTTCAAGGTGACTGTGACCTTCGAGGATGTCGGCGGCAAAACCAAGCTCACCATGCGGGGTGTCTTCCCGTCTGCCGCCGAACGCGACCGGGTGATCAAGGAATACGGCGCCGACAAAGGCATGGAGCAAACACTGGCACGGCTCGATGTGTATTTGAATACGACAGGCTCTTAGAGACCATGCTGATTTCACCGAGACCGTAAAACCCGTAACTCAGGAGAGACCAATGTCAGTCACACCGTATCTGTTTTTCGATGGCCGCTGCGAAGAGGCAATCGAGTTCTACAAGAAGACGCTCGGCGCCGAAGTCGGGATGATGATGCGCTACAAGGAAAGCCCGGAAAAAAACATGTGCACGCCGGCCAACGAGAACAAGATCATGCACGCGTCCATGAGGATCGGCGGCACGCTGGTGATGCTGTCTGATGGCCGCGCGGAGGGTAAACCGAAATTCGAAGGATTTTCCCTTTCGCTCGATCCAAAAACCGAGGCCGAGGCTGAGAAAATGTTCACGGTGCTTTCCCAAGGCGGCCAGGTTCAGATGCCGCTCACCTCGACGTTCTTCGCCAAAAGCTTCGGCATGGTCGCCGACAAATTCGGCATGGGCTGGATGATCATCTGCGAAAAAGCCTGATCGCGCAGACGAGGGCACGTGTGATGATTGCGAACAAATCCGACACAACCAACAGTCCCGACTTCGTCATCTCGCGCGTGTTCGACGCGCCGCGCGATCTGGTGTGGAAGGCGTTCACCGAACCGGAGCGCATGAAGCACTGGTGGGGCCCGAAAGGCTTCACCGTGATCGCCTCGAAAATGGATCTGCGTGTGGGCGGGACCTACCACTACGGCATGAAGGCGCCGGACGGCAGTCGATGTGGGGCAAGTTCGTCTTTCGCGAAATCACGCCGCCGGAGCGTATGGTCTTCATCGACTCATTCTCGGATGAAGCCGGCGGCATCACGCGGCATCCAGGCAGTGAGAAGTGACCGTTGGAAATGCTCACAACCTTCACGTTCGAAGAGCAGCCGGGCGGGAAAACCAAGCTCACGATCCGATGGGCGGCCCTCAACGCGTCCGAAGAAGAGCAGAAGACGTTCGACGCTTCGCACGATGGCATGCGCATGGGCTGGAGCGGAACGATGGAGCAGCTTGAGGCCTATTTGGCCAAAGCCCGCTGAAGGTCACACTCAAGTCAGTACGGAGGATCACATGTCATATGTCGATGGATTTATCGTGCCGGTGCCGAAGAAGAAGTTGCCGGCGTACCGCAGCATGGCGCGCAAGGCGAGCAAAGTTTGGCGCGAACACGGCGCGCTCGAATTTCGCGAAAGCGTCGCCGACGACGTCAAGATGGGGCGGTGGACGTCATTCCCGCGCAGCGTAAAACTCAAGCGCGGCGAGACGGTGGTGTTCTCGTACATCGTGTATCGGTCGCGCAAGGATCGCGATCGTGTGCTCGCCAAGGTGATGAAAGACAAGCGCCTCGCAAAGATGATGAATCCCAAGGCTATGCCATTCGACGCCAGGCGCATGATCTACGGCGGGTTCAAGACCTTGGTGAAAGCCTGACGATGACAAACGCCGCAGCAAAACCGTCCACTGAAAACGAACTCGTCATCACGCGCGTGTTCAATGCGCCGCGCGAGCTGGTATTCAAAGTCTGGACTGACCCGCAGCACTTCGGCCGCTGGTTCGGTCCCAAAGAATATCCCGCCGCGGATGTGAATATCGATGTGCGGCCCGGCGGCGCGTGGCGCGCGCATCTGAAATCAATCGGAAGCGAGCCTGATCTGTGGGTCGGCGGCGTGTACCGCGAGATCGTCGCGCCCGAGCGTCTGGTCTTCACGTTTGCCTGGGAGGAAGAGGGCGAGCGCGGCCTTGAAACCGTCGTGACGATGACATTCGAAAAGCAGGGTGCGAAGACCCGGCTGACGATGCGCCAGGCGCCGTTACAGTCGGCCGAGCAGCGCGACGGTCATAACTACGGCTGGAACAGCGCGTTCGATCGCCTCGATGAGCTTCTGGCGAAGGCCTGAGTTGGAGTAGAATCATGACCGCAAGAACGAACCTCGCCGCGCTGCCGAACGAACGGACCGTCGAAATCACGCGTATCTTCGATGCGCCGCGCAGTCTCGTATTCAAAATGTGGACCGACCCCAAGCACATGGCGCAGTGGTGGGGACCGAAGCGCTTCACCAACCCGGTCTGTGAAGTCGATGCGCGGGTGGGCGGGAAGATCTTGATCCACATGCGCGGGCCCGATGGCGTCGTGTATCCGATGACCGGCACGTTCCGCGAGGTCGTCGCGCCGGAGCGGCTTGTGTTCATGGCCGTTGCGGAAGACCACGACGGCAATCGCCTGCTTGAATCGCTCACCACCGTCACGTTTGAAGAGCACGGCGACAAAACGAAACTCACCGTGCACGCCAGCGCGGTCGGTCTTGCTTCCATCGCGCCGCAGATGCTGGCGGGAATGGAAATGGGCTGGACGCAGAGCTTGGAGAAGCTGGAGGAGTTGGTGGAACGGGGTGGGCGCAAAGCCTAAGAGGCGATTACTTTCGGCAGAAAGAGTGTAGCCATGTCGCTCAAGCTGTATTTCCATCCGCTGTCATCGTACTGCATGAAGGTGCTCATTGCGCTTTACGAAAACGACACGCCATTCGAGCGTGAGATCGTCGACCTCGGGGACGCGACCTCACGCGACGCCTTCAAGAAGATCTGGCCAATCGGCAAGTTCCCGGTGCTGCGCGACGATGCCAAGGATCGCACGATCCCGGAGTCGAGCATCATCATCGAGTATTTAGGACAGCACTACCCGGGTAGGACACAGTTCATTCCGGGTGACGCCGAGCTTGCGAGGCAAACCCGCTTCCGCGACCGCTTCTTCGACCTGCACGTGCACATTCTCATGCAAAAGGTCGTCGGAGATCGGCTGCGTCCGCCGGGGAAAAACGATCCGCGCGGCGTCGAGGAGGCAAAGGCGCTGATACAGACCGCGCTTGGCATGATCGAGCAGGACATGGCGACGAAGACCTGGGCGATGGGCGATGCCTTCAGCCTGGCGGACTGCTCCGCCGCGCCGCCGCTGTACTACGTGAACAAGGTGCAACCGTTCGATGACTCGCAGAAAAACACGCGGCAGTATCTGGATCGCCTGATGGCGCGCCCGTCCTTCGCTCGCGCGCTTAAAGAGGCGCAGCCGTATTTCGCGATGTTTCCTGCGGAGCGCGCAGCGACCTAGCGCGGCATGTCCGTTGGCGGGAACCGTCGCTTGTCAACGACATAGCAGATTACGTTACACTAATGCGTCTTACGCGCTGAGCACGCCGCAAACCTGCCGCACAGGCGCCTGAGGATCGATTTTCAGCAGGCGATTTACAATGATCGACAATGTAGCACTTGCCTCAAACTACCGAATGACAGCCGTTGTGTTTTGGGAGAGCGCTAAACGGTTGCATGGGAGCTTTGAAACGAGTGGAGAATCGGTAATTGGGAATAGGATGGCGGTGCCATTCTACTTCTTAGTCAGCCACTCCGCGGAATTACTGCTGAAATGCGCTTTGCTCAAACGCGGCGTGGATCAACGAGAATTGTTGAAGCACGGTGTTCGGCACGATTTGAGAGAGCTTCTCACGGAGATAACCAGTAAGGGCATTCCTGTAACTGTTAACACGGCAGAGATCATAACCCGAATCGCAGATCAGCATCGACGACACGCACTCAGGTATACGTTCTTGGTTGACGATGGAGAGGTCACTTTCACTCCTGATCCTCTCACATTGTTTGATGCGCTTGATGAGTTGTTGATGCTCGGCGCATATCTACTTATGGCATTTAAGTATTGGCTCTAAAGTTAAGCCGTGGATGGCCGGGACAAGCCCGGCCACGACGGAGTGTGTTACTTCCCCGCCCGCATCTCGTCTCGCGCCGCCTTCACCGCCTTGACGATGTTGCCATAGCCGGTGCAGCGGCACAGGTTCGACGCCAGCACGTCGAGCAATTCCTCATCGCCGATGTCGGGCTGCTGCTCCAACGTGTTTACGGCGAGCATCAGAAATCCCGGCGTGCAGAAACCGCATTGCAGACCGTGATGCGCGATGAACGCGCGCTGGAGTGGATGCAACTCGTTGCCATTCGCCAACCCCTCAACGGTACGGATGCGCTTGCCCGCCGCCTGCACCGCGAACATGAGGCACGAGCGCACGGCTTCGCCGTCGATGATGATTGTGCACGCGCCGCACACGCCGTGCTCGCAACCCAGATGCGTGCCGGTGAGTTTGCATTCCTCGCGAATGGTGTCTGCCAACGTGCGCCGCGGCTCGACGCGCACCGGAAAATCGCGGCCGTTGACGTTGAGGGTGAAAGCAAGTTTTTCGGTCATCACAAAGCCGGTCACGAGCCCTTCGGCAGCACGCTCGCCCATTTGGCGCGGATGCGCGCGTCGAGTTCCTTGCTCGGGCGCGCTTCAATGGGAAATGTGTCGCGGCGCGACCAAGGCCTACAGGCGTCGATCACCACGCGCGCGTTGCGCGGATCGTCGGGCGCATAGGCCATCGGATCGAGCGCGGAACTCCAGCAGCCGCGCAGCGTTTCCAAGCCCTCGCGCGGATCGAAGCGCGTGCACATCGCCCAGATCACCTTGTCCATGTCGGCGGGATCGATGTCGTCGTCCACTACCACGACGAAACGATTGACATAAGCGCCGGCGTGGCATTGCGATGCGATCAGGCCGGCTTGCTTGGAGTGTCCGGCGTACATCTGCTTGATCGCGACGGTGAGCCACAACCGGCTGCCGCCCGCGGCATGCGACCACACGCCTTTGACATCCGGCACGCCCGCGGCCTCGAGCTGGTTCCACACCGCGCCGGAGCGATAGGTGCCGCGATAAAACGAGTCATCATCGGGCGGAATGCCCGGAATCGCGCCGAGCAGGATCGGATTGTCGCGGTACATCATCGTCTCGATGCGGATCGCGGGTTCTTTCTTGAGGCCGCCGGCGTAATAGCCAGTCCACTCGCCGAGCGGGCCTTCGTCGATCAGATCGTTGGGATGGATGAAGCCCTCGAACGCGATCTCGGCGTGCGCGGGAATGGGGAGGCCGGTCTTCGGCCCCATGATCACTTCAACAGGTTCGCCTAAAAGTCCGCCCGCGACATCGTATTCGTTTTTGCCGTAGGGAATTTCGAGACCCGCGATCATGAACAGCGCGGGATGCATGCCGCACACCACTGCGATTGGGCACGGCTGTCCGCGCTGGTGATATTTCTTTTGGATCATGTCGCCGTGCTTGCCCTTGGAGCACATCACGGATGCGACATTCTTGTCGTGCGCCTGTACGCGGTAAGCGCCGTAGTTGATCCAGCCCGAGTCGGGGTCGCGCATCACCACCATGCAACCGGTGCCGATGTAATAGCCGCCGTCGTGCTCGTGCCACTTCGGCACGGGGATCTTGAACAGATCGATGTCATTGCCCTCTTTCACATTCTCCAGCACCGCGCCGGTCGGCAGCGTGACCGGCGGAATGGATTTTGCTTCCTTCATATAGCGCCGCCAGTAGCGCACGAGTTCCATCTCGCTGCCGTCCGGCGGGTTACCCAACGTGAGATTGATGCGCTTGACCGAGGTGAGAATGTTCGCAAGCACGCGATGGCCGCGCGGATAGCCGGGGATGTCGTCAAACAGCACCGCGGGGTTGCCGATTTTGCGCTGATGAAAATCGACGATGCCGCCGATTTCTTCTTCGCGCTCCGCGCCGCTGACGTGCTTGACCTCGCCCGCGGCTTCCATCTGTGCGAGCCATGCGCGCAGATCTTGCTTGGGTACGTTGGAGGCGCGGCCGGTCGCACGCGGTTCAATCTTGTTCATGGCGAACTCCGACTTCTTTATCCCTCCCCTTTAGGGGAGGGTTGGCGAGCATTGAGCGAAGCGAAATGTGAGCCGGGGTGGGATCGCAATAGAAGTTCGCCCCACCCCGCCTGCGTTCGCTCCGCTCCGCAGGCGACCCTTCCCTCACGGGGAGGGATTAGAAGAGACTTATCGCTTCGCATCAATAATAGCCTTCAGCCGCTGCGGCGTCACAGGCAGTTGGGTTACCGCACCTGGAATACCGATGGCGTTGTCGATGGCCGACGCGATGGCCGCGCCCACGCCGTTGATGCCGCTTTCGCCCGCGCCCTTGATGCCGAGCGGATTGAGCGGGCTCGGCGCGTCCTCGGTCAGGATGATTTCGATGTCGGGCACCTCGCGCACAGTCGGCAGCAGGTAATCGGCAAAGGTGACGGAGAGCGGATCGCCGTTATCGTTGTAGGTGAACTCCTCCAGCAGCGCACCGCCTAGCCCTTGCGCGCAACCGCCGGCGATTTGGCCTTTCACCAGAGTCGGGTTTATGGCGCGGCCGATGTCGTAGGCGATGACATAACGCTCCACCGTGACGCCGCCGGTGCCGGGATCGACCTTCACTACCGCGAGATGATTGCCGTAGGGATAGACTTGGTGCTCGGCGTGGTGCCAGCCTTCCGCTTCGAGCTTGCCGTGCGCGGCGGCGACCTGACCGAGACTTATCGAAGGCCCACCGGCACGATCGGTGCGAACGACTTCACCGTTGACGATGTCGAGTGCGCTTACCGGGGCCTGCAACAGCTCAGCCGCGGCAGCGAGCGCCTTCTCGCGCAGGTTCAGCGCCGCGACGCGCGTGGCGGAGGCCGTCATCACGGTGGCGCGCGAAGCATGCGCGCCGATGCCATGTGAAATACGATCGGTCTGGCCGTGGATCACGCTCACGCGCTGATAATCGACACCGAGCATCTCGGCTGCGACCTGCGCCATCACGGTCTCAAACCCCTGCCCGAGCGACGCACCGCCCGTGACGACCTCAATCGCGCCTGTGCTATCGACCAAAATATTCACGCCGTCTTTCGGCCCGAGGCCGGCCTTCTCCACGAACATTGCAAAGCCGACGCCAACCATTTCACCGTTGGCGCGCCGCCGCGCCAGATCGGCGTTGAGTTTTTCCCATTCGACCTCTTTAAGCATCCTGTCGAGCAGCTTGTGGTAGTCGCCGGAGTCAAAATGGATTTCCTCGCCAAGCGCTTCGAGCGGCCGCTTGAACGGCATTTCCGCCACGGTCACCGCATTGCGCTTGCGGACCTCTATCGGATCGAGCTTGAGCTTATGCGCGATGGCGTCGACCAGGCGCTCGCGCACGAAGCTGGTCTCGAAGCGGCCCGGCGCGCGATAAGTCGCGGCCGGCGTCTTGTTGGTCAGCCGGAAATGACAGACCGCGCGATAGGCAAGCGGCACGCGATAGGGGCCGGGCAGCACGCCGCACGTCATCATGGCGACGCGGGTCGCGTGCGTGCGCACATAGGCGCCCTGATCGTGGAAGATCAGATCGTCGATGGCAAGGATCTCGCCGTCGGCCGCCACCGCCGCGCGCACCTTGTGATGCTGGTTGCGCGAATGGTTGGCCGCGATGAGATGTTCGCGCCGATCCTCGATCCATTTCACCGGCCGGCCGAGCCGCATGGCGGCGACGCACACCAGAATATCTTCGGGATAGAGCTCGCCGCGGATGCCGAAGCCGCCGCCGACGTGCGACTCGAACACGTTGACCGAAGTGAGCTTGCGCTTGAGCATGCGCGCGATCAGTTCCTGATTGCGGTGCGGCACTTTTGCCGCGCCGTGCAATTGGAGCATGTCGCGCGCGGCGTCGTAGCGCCCGATGGCGCCGCGGGTTTCGAGCGGCACGCCGCTGTGACGGCCGACGCTCAGTTGCAGCTCGACGATGGTGTGGGCCTTTTGGAACGCCGCGTCGATGTCGCCGTAACCTTGGCGCAGAATATCCGCCTCGGTGTGGCGGCCGGGCGAGAACTCGGCGGGAGCGTCCTTCGCTGACAACAGCGGCGGCAGTTCCTGGATTTCCATGGTCACCAGATCGGCCGCGTCCTCGGCGACATAAGCGTCTTCCGCGAACACCGCCGCGACTGGATCGCCGACGTAGCGCACCATGCCTGTCGCCAGTACCGGCTGACGATAAGGCGCGAGCTTTTCGATCGGGCCTTCGCGGAAATCGATCGGCGGCACTTCCGGAATGTCGGCTGAGGTCCATACCGCGACGACGCCGGGCAACTTTCGCGCGGCGTCAGTGTCAATCGACAGAATTCTTCCGTGCGCGTGGTTGGAACGCACGATGCGCATGTGAAGCTGGTTGGGAAAATTGATGTCGCCGGCAAAACGCCCGCGCCCCGTCACCAGCGGCGGGTCTTCCAGCCGCTCGACCGACTGGCCGATCCACTTTACAGCGCGCGTCTCGTTCATGTTGCGGCCCGCTCCAGCGCGCGCAGCACGACGGTGCGCACGAGCCCGCGCCGGTAGTCCGCGCTGGTGTTCTCGTCATCGAGCGGATCGATAGCTTTGGCTGCTGCATCGGCGGCGGCAGCGAATGTCTTTGCGTCGGGTGCGTGGCTATCGAGCGCGGTTTCTGCCTGCGCGATGCGGCGCGGCGTCGCCTCGGCGCCGCTGATCGCGACGCGCGGCTCAATGATTGCCGAATTTTTCAGCCGAAATGTCACCAACGCCATGGCAATAGCGAAATCGCCGGCGCGTCGGTTGAATTCACAAAAACCAAAGCGTGTATCGGCGCTCAGCAGCGGCAGACGCACTTCGGTCAGCAATTCGCCTTCTTGCAATGCCGTCGTCATGATGCCGGAGAAAAAATCCTTCGCCGGAATGACGCGCTCTCCTCGCGCGCTGCGCGCCACCATCTCGGCACCGAGCGCGGCGGCCACCAGGCACCATTCGGACGCGGGATCGGCATGCGCGATGCTGCCGCAAAACGTGCCGCGCGCACGGATCGGCTTGTGCGCGATGTGCCGGACAACCTCCCGAAGCAACTCGCCGAGCGGCCCCTTCGCAACCGGCCGCTCGAACGCGGCATGGCGCACAGTCGCGCCGATGCAAAGCTTTCCGTTTTCCACGACGAGCCGCGAAAGCGCCGCAACGCCATTGATGTCCACGAGATGCCGAGGCCGCGCCAGCCGGAAGGCCATGGTGGGCACGAGGCTCTGCCCGCCGGCCAGCACGCGCCCGTCGTCGGGCGCGACACGCGCGAGCGTCGCAACCGCTTCCTCGATCGTCCTGGGCGCGTGATATTGAAAGGGGGCGGGCTTCATTGGTCGGAGGCAGCATAGGGCGGCGGCCTGCCAGCTTCAATGCAGCGTATTGCGCTTGCATTGTGCGTGAAGCTATATGCTCCGCGCCCTGCCCGCATCTTCACCGAAAGGCTTATTAATGTCCGACGAAATCCTGACCAAGCAGGACGGCCCGATCCTGCGCATCACGCTCAACCACCCCGTCCGCGGCAACGCCGTTACAGACGAAATGGTGGCGCACTTGACGCAGTTGATCAACGACGCGCCCAAAACCTCGGACCTCGTTGTCCTGCGCGGCGCCGGCAAGGATTTCTGCGTCGGCCGCGCTGGCATGGGCTCGCGGCCGGCGGTCGAACCTACGGCTTATGCACGGCGGAATTTTTCCGACGTGGTATTCGACGCCTATGGCGCGATGCGCAATTGCCCGGTGCCGATCATCGCCGTCGTGCAGGGTGGCGCGCACGGCTTCGGATGCGCGATTGCGGCGGCGTGCGACGTGACGCTTGCGAGTGACAAGGCGACATTCTCGGTGCCGGAGATGGCGCATCAGATCATGCCGACCATGGTGATGTCGTCGTTCGTCGACCGCGTGCCGCGCAAGGCGATGGCCTATCTTGTGTATTCCATGTTCGAGGTCAGCGCCGAGCGCGCGCTGTCGTATGGTATTGTGAGCGACGTGGTGCCTGCGGCACATCTTGACGCGACGGTGGACAAACTCACCGCCGCAATGCTCAAGGCTCCGACCATCTCGCTGCGTTCCGCCAAGGAATACATCCGCAGCGCGCCGGACATGCCGGTCGCCGGCGCTGTGGAATATGCGCGCAATCTGCACGCCACCATTAATTCCGCCGCCGAGATCAGGAAGCCCCGCACGTGAAAGTTTTCATTTTCGATCTGCTGGCGTATCGCAAGCACTTCGAAGACTACAAGCAAGCCAAGTTCATGCCCTATCCGCTGCCGCGCGATCACTTCGATCCCGAGACGGCGGCGCTCACCTACGCCGAGCATCTCGAAGCGTGGGAGGAGATGGACCGGCTGGGCTTTGACGGCGTGGGCCTGAACGAGCATCACACCACGCCGCATGGGATGATGAATTCGCCCAACATGATGGCGGCGGCGGCGGCGCAACGCACGACGAAGCTGAAGTTCCTCATCCTCGGAAATCTGCTGCCGATCCACAATCCGCTGCGCATTGCGGAGGAGCTCGCGATGGCGGATTGCCTTTCGCGCGGCCGCATCATTTCCGGCTTCGCCCGCGGCGTGCCGCGTGAATATAACGTTTACAACGTGCCGATGGCGGAATCGCGCGCGCGGTTCGAGGAAGCGGTCGAGGTCATCCTCAAGGCCTGGACGGAACAAAAATTTTCGCACCAGGGCAAGTTCTGGAAATTCGAGGATATCGCGATCTGGCCGCGGCCGTACCAGCAGCCGCGTCCGCCGGTGTGGATTCCGTTCACCGGCTCCAAAGAAACAATCGAATGGGCTGGCAAGCATAATTTTTCCGCCGTGCTGCCCGACTTCAAGCGCGGATTGACCGAGGACATCGTCGGCCATTTCGCAAAGTCACTTAGCGCTAGCGGTCACCGCATCACGCCGGAGCATCTGTGCTTCTTTACCGACGCATGGGTCGCGCATGACAAGGCGGCGGCTCTGCAGGAATATGCGCCGCATTATTTCTATTTCGTCCATACGCTGTGGCACCACGGCTCGACCAAGGAAAAAGAGGCGGCGGTGAAGGCGTCCGGCTATGTCAATCCGGCTTCGTTCGATTATGTGCGGCCGGAGAACCGCGCCTCGGCCGGGCTCGACCGCGAGAAGATGAAGTCCATGACGCTCGCCGACGTGGAGAAACGGATCGACGACAACATGCTGGCCTGGGGGCCGCCAAAGTACGTGACGGAGCGGCTGATCGAAGCGGCGGAGCATTACGGCGCCAATTCGCTGCTGCTGAACATGAACCTGGGCGCGTTGCCGCATGACCTGTTCATCGAGCAGATCCATCGCTTCGGCCGTGACGTGCTGCCGAAGCTGCAGGCGCATCAGGTCAAGACCGTGCCAGCCATGCATTGAACGAAAGGCCGCACGCTTAAATACTTGGCCGGAAGCCTTGAATCAGGCGGTCACGGCAGCGCACATTAGGCGCCGAGGAAGCTCCCAATCAGTCCAACCATCGGTCAAACCATGCAACAAGTCGCTCCGCATGCCAGCAACTCCCCGGAATTCTCGACCGCGTATCACCTTCTCGACGGCCTCAATGAGATCGGGATCGAATACCTGTTCTGCAATTTCGGCACCGACCATGCGCCGATCATCGAGGAGATGGCGCACAAGAAAAAGCTCGGCGAGAAGATGCCAACGGTGATCCGCTGTCCGCACGAGAACACGGCAGGGCACATGGCGGGCGGCTATGCGTTCATGACCGGCCGCGGCCAGGGCGTGCTGGTGCACGTCGATGTCGGCACCGCCAATACGGCGAATGCCATGCACAATATTTTTCGCAGCCGCATTCCGGTGCTGCTGATGGCGGGCAAGGCGCCCTACACCACCGGCAACGAGCTGGTCGGCTCGCGCGACACCTACGTGCATTTCGTGCAGGAGCCGTTTGACCAAGGGAGTCTGGTGCGGCCCTACATGAAATGGGAATGGACGCTACCCTCCGGCGTCGTGGTGAAAGAGGCGCTGCGCCGCGCCTATTCGATCATGCAGAGCGACCCACCCGGTCCGGTCTATCTGATGATGCAGCGCGAGACGCTGACGCAGCAGTGGAGCGTCGATGAAGTGCGTCGCTATTCCGCCGAACAGTTCGGCAACACACGAGGCGGCCAAGCCGATCCGAAACTCATCGGCGAACTCGCCGACCGCATCATCAATGCCGAGCATCCGTTGCTGATCACCGCTTACGCCGGACGCAATCCGCGCGCGGCGCAGATGATCGCAGAGCTTTCCGAATTCGCCGGCATTGCCGTGACCGAGTCGCACATGAGCAACAACATCCCGACCACGATGCCGTGCTTCGTGGGACACTCGGCCGACGCGCATGTGCCGAAGGCCGATGTCGGCATCCTGGTCGACGTTGACGTGCCCTGGTTTCCGGCCGACGTGCAGCCCAAGGCCCATTCATTCTGGGCGCACATCGACATGGACATTCTCAAGCAGGCATCGCCGATGTGGACGTTTCCGGGCAACCTGCGCATGCAGGGCGACAGTGGAAATATCCTGGCGCAGCTCCTCGACGAGCTGAAGAAAAAGGCGACGCCAGCATTCAAACAAAAGGCCACCGCGCGCGTCGAGCAGCTTAAGAGCGAGCACAAGGCGTTTTCCGAGCGCGCGGCGAAACTCGCCGCCAACAAAGGCAAGAAAAACGAGATCAACCCGCACTATCTGATGGCCGAGCTCAACAAGCTGCTCGATCCGAAGGACGTTGTGTTTAACGAGGCGATCCGTAACGCCGGCTCAGTTTCGATGCAGATCGCGCGTCCGCTGCCGAATACAATGATGCGTTCGGCCGGCGGCGGGCTCGGCTGGTCGGGCGGTTTCGCGCTCGGCGCCAAGCTCGCGGCGCCCGACCGCATGATGGTACAGGTGGTGGGCGACGGAAGTTTCTATTTCGGCAATCCGAGTTCGGTGTTCTCGGCCGCGGCGCAGTACAAGCTGCCGATCCTCATCATCGTGACCGACAATACCGGCTGGGGCGCAGTGAAGGCATCGACGCTGCGGGTGTTCCCCCACGGCGAGGCGGTCGCCGCCGACGATTTCCAGTCGAAGCTGCAGCCCGACGTAGATTTCAGCAAGATTGCCGAGGCGTTCGGCGCCTATGGCGAAAAAATCGGCGACCCCGAAGAAGTACCGGCCGCGCTCGCGCGCTGCGTCAAGGAAGTGCGCGGCGGACGCACCGCCATCCTGCATGCGCGGGTGACGAAGCTGTAACGGTGGCAGGCAATCGCCGCGTAGTTTAGCGCACGCTAATCAGTGTCGAGCTTGGCTTTTTGCCGCACGGAAAAATCAGACACTTTTGCGATCCAAATCGCTTTCTCCGCTTCGAAATCGGCGCGGCGAACGGGGATCGTGAGATTTGCGAATGCAAACAAGTGCGATCTGCCTTCCTGGAAATGAACTGCATTCAGAAGTTGGCCGCGCTGGTCCATTAAATAATGATAGCCCTCGCGAATTCGGTTCGTGTTTTGAAATGAATGACTCAGAATGAAAATAAATGATTTTTGCTCTTGGTGCGACCGCTCGTTGGGCGACTGCTCTTGGGGCAGCGGATCGCGGCACTGTTCCGCGGGGATCATCACCGAATGGGCGCCGTTGTTGAGAACCCGAAAGGAGTAGGCCTTCGCGCTCACGCCCAGCATCGCGAGGTAGCCGGTTTCCAATTGGACGTCTCCGTCCAGGGCCGCTCCGGTCTCGCAGCCTGCGCGGGCGAGCAGCACCAAGGCATTGCGCGACGAATCTTGCTGCTGCGCGTTCGCGCTCGAGCAGCCAAGCGCAAACGCCAACGCGACAATAGGGATGACGCGGCCGATCGAACGCCGCAGAAATACGCCTGCCGACAAATCCACGCACTCCCCCTAACGCCGGTACCCTTTTTTGTTTGGGTGATCGGGTATCGCCAGAACTCAAGGCGATCGGGAAGATGATAGAGCATTCCAAGATGGCGTGGATGGCTAATCTTCAGCCATATTCAGGCTTGCCTAATTGGTAAACGCAGCGGCCTTACTTGCCTTTAATCAGCTTCGAGACATTGCCCGACAAAATCTGCTCACCCGGCTTGCCGAGTGCGCGTAGCGCTTTGACGAAATCGCGTACCGGTTCGCGCGCGCGCACCTCCTGCGGATAGTCGGTCGCAAAGACGATGCGCTCAGCCGAAATTTCCGCCAGTGCCGCGTTCACGGCACCAATGGCGCAGCAGAAACCCGCGCTGTCGAACAAGATATTGTTGTTGATGTAATAGTCGAAATCTTTTTCCGCCTTGCGGCCGTGTTTGGCGTTGCCTTCGACGCCCCAGAATTTCTTGTCCTGATAGCCGCGCACGCGCGCGATCACGCCGGCCAGTCCGCCGCCAAGATGCGCCATGTGCACGGTGAGGTTGGGATGGCGGTCGAACACGCCGGAATTGATCAGCCTTATCGTGGCCATGACCAGCGAGAACTCGCGGCCGACCGAGCGCGCGGTATCGTAACCGTCGAACTGCTGCGAATAGTTGAGTTTTAGCGCCGGATGCACGAACACAAACAGGCCAAGTTTTTCAGCCTCAGCCCAAAACGGCTCCAGTTCCGGCGCATCGATGAATTTTCCATCCATCTCCGAGGTGATCACCACGCCGGGAAAGCCAAGTTCCTGCGCACAGCGATTTAATTCGCGCATGGCGTCGCGCCCGCCGAGCGGGTGGGCGTGAGCCGCGCCGATGAAGCGGCCGGGATAGTCGCGCTCGGCCTGCTTGGCCTTTTCGTTGCAAAGTTTCGATACTTCGAGGCTCGCGCACATGCCGGCCGCGCTGGTGAGAAACGCCGCGTCAATGCCGGCTGTATCCATCATGCGGATATGTTCGTCGAGGTCGTAAAGCAGCGAATGGATGGTGTAGCTCGGCGCGCCGTTTTCATCGAAATGCACGATCAGGCGGTCGCCTGGATCCTGCTTGATCAGTTCGCGCGGTGTGAAATGGTGCTGGAAATCGACGATCATCTTGCGACCTCTTGAAGCGACAGGCCGCTGTTGCATATCCGAAAAGTCTATTGGCGAGCAACGGAAACGCGCTGCTTCCCGACGAACGGATGCGCAAACTGTTTGCGTGTATGACGGAGTAGCCAGAGTGACATCCGCCGGGCACTGCACTAACATTCCCGCAGGGCCACTCAAAATGGGGGACTGAATCCAATGCGCGGCAGCGGCATAATTCTAGCAATCGTGATATCGGCACTCGTTGCGAGTTGCGGACAACCAACTCCGGGTCCGCAAGGACCGAAGGGCGACGCGGGACCAAAAGGCGACGCCGGAGCGCCAGGCGCTGCAGGGTCTGTTGGACCGCCGGGAACGCAAGGCCCTGCGGGAACGCCCGGAGCCTCATCGCTGCTTCGCGTCGTCCGTGCGCCCTGCACAAACGCTTCGGAATGCACGGTCACATGCCGCGACGATGAGATCGCCATAGCCGCCTATTGCGGGAGAAAACGAGCCGCGGCGACGTATCTTACCGAGAGTTCCGTCTCGTGCGGGGTTACTCCGGATACGAGCGACGGCCCGCTCGTCGCGGTATGCGGAAAGTAGTGCCTCGCTGTCGCGAGGCGCAGCTGGTAAGGCGACCGGACGGTTTTAGGAATTAGCGGCGAGGTTTCGCCGGGGGTGTTTCCGTCTTTGGGCGCACACCCGCCCATGGGTCGTATTCCTCTTTCGCGGTAGGAATCCTGGACACTGCGTCATTGTACGTTTTTTCTTCAGCCTTCTTCTTCGCAGTATCGATCGGCTTGTCGGGTTCGCGTTGCGCTTTTCCGCCCCCTAAACCTTGGGAATAGGCAGGGACTGTCAGCACCGCCGTCATTATTGCAATTGCGGCTAGCGTGAGGGCTTTCATTCGTCTCCTCCATCGCGCGTTCTCCGGCGCGTTCCCCGAGGCGAGCCCCGAGGTGTGCCAAATTTCATATGATCTTACCCGAAAATGACGGCGAAAGAACGATGAATCTACCGCGGCTGGAATGACGCGTTGAGCGAGTTGGTGTAAGTTCGCCGTACAACGGAGCCCCAATATGCCAAGGCAAAAAGGCCAGCTCAGGCTCGGCGCTTTTTTCAATCCCACCGGCCATCATGTCGCGTCCTGGCGGCACCCAAACGCGCAGGCCGACGCCGGGATCAATTTTGCCCACTACACCGAGATCGCGCGCACGGCGGAACGCGGCAAGTTCGACATGATCTTCCTCGCCGACAACGTCGGCGTGCGCGAGGCGCATATGGATGCGCTTTCGCGCTCGGCGCAGTACATCGCCAATTTCGAGCCGTTCACATTGCTGTCCGCGATCGCCGCGATGACAAGCCGCATCGGCCTCGTGTGTACTGCGACCACGAGCTACAACGAGCCGTTTCATGTGGCGCGAAAATTCGCTTCGCTCGATCATATCAGCGGCGGGCGCGCCGGCTGGAACCTGGTCACATCCGGCCAGTCGGTTGAGGCGTATAATTTCGGGCGTGACGCGCATTACGGCCATGCCGAGCGCTACGATCGCGCGCGCGAATTCGCCGAGGTCGTGGTGGCACTGTGGGATAGCTGGGACGACGACGCCTTCATGCGCGACAAGGCGAGCGGCCAGATGTTCGACCCCGCCAAGATGCATGTGCTCAATCACGTCGGCAAACACTTCAAGGTCAAAGGCCCGCTGAACATCCCGCGCCCGCCGCAGGGTCATCCGGTGATCGTCCAAGCCGGCACGTCGGACGACGGCATGGATGTGGCGGCGCGCTTCGCGGAAGTGATCTTCAGCGCGAACCTGACGATAGAATCCTGCCAAGCGTATTTCCAAGAGGTGAAATCACGCGCGGCGGAAAAATTCGGCCGCAATCCCGATCATCTCAAAGTCATGCCTGGCCTGAGTTGTTATGTCGGGCGCACCGAAACCGAGGCGGAAGAGAAATACGACTATCAGAACTCGCTGATGCATCCGATCGTCGCGCGCGAAATCCTTTCCACCATTCTCGGCGGCATCGATCTTTCGCCCTATGACTTCGACGGGCCGTTGCCGGAAAATCTGCCGATGACTCAGGGCAGCCAGAGTCACTTCAAATACGTCACGGAACTGGCGAAGTCTAAGAACCTGACGATGCGGCAGATCGCGCAAGTGGTCGCCGGCGCGCGCGGCAAGCTCGTCGTCAAAGGCACACCCAAGCAGATCGCCGACATGATGGAGCAATGGTACGTCGAGGAAGCGGCCGATGGCTTTAACGTCATGCCGCCGACGCTGCCGGGCGGGCTCGACGATTTCGTCGAACTGGTGATTCCCGAATTGCAGCGCCGCGGCCTGTTCCGCACCGAATACACCGGCCGCACACTGAGAGAGCATCTCGGCCTGCCGCGCCCGCCCAACCGTTACGAACGGCGCACAACCGAAGCCGCTGAATAGCGAATCGAATTACGTGCCCTCCCCCTCTCCCACTCGGAGCTTCGCTCCTCGTTCCCCTCTCCCCCTCCCGAATTCGGGAGGGGGAGAGGGAAGAGGAAGCGCGAGCGCACGCGAGCGATTCCGAGGAAGAGGGGGTGGGCACAACGTTTCTCAGGACAAAAATGTTTTTGAATGACACGCCGCTGATCGTGCCCGCGCTGGGTGCTCTCTATGACGCGCTCGGGCCCTGGGTCGAAGCGCTGCTGCGGTTTGCGGTCGGCATGGCGCTGGTGCCGCACGGGATGCGTATGTGTCTCGGCTATTTCAAAGGAACCGGCGGCCCGATCAGCAGCGTGCAAGGGGTCGCGGCGATGTATGAGCGGAAGGGCTATAAGCCAGGGCAAGTGTGGGCGACTTGCACGGTGCTCACGCAATTTGTCGCTGCGCCTTGTCTGGCATTCGGCCTGTTCACGCGGCCGATGGCATTGCCGGTGTTTCTGCTGATGGCGCTTTCGGCCTACGATCACGCAAAATACGACGGCTATTTCTGGAACAAGATGGGCGTTGAATATCCCGCGATGTGGGCGATCGGCGCGCTCTACTTCCTGGTGCATGGCGGTGGCGTCATTTCGCTCGACCATTTCCTGCTCGGCCGCGAATTTTGATGCTACGATTGCCTTGTAGAGCACTCGAAAAATTTTCGGAGGACGAATGGCCGATTCCCTTGCGCAAGCACGGCATGATCTTGCGATTGCCAACCGCATCGTCTCACACGAAGGCATCATCGACGCGTTCGGCCATGTCAGCATGCGGCATCCCACCAACCCGGACCGTTACTTGATCTCGCGATCACGCTCGCCCGAGGTGGTCGAGGCGTCCGACATCTACGAATACACGCTCGATTCCGAGCCGGTAAAGCCGCTGCCCAAAGGCATCCGCGGCTACGGCGAACTCGTGATTCACGGCGAGATTTATAAGGCGCGGCCAGATGTGAATGCGGTCGCGCATCATCATGGCATGGCGTTCCTGCCATTTTGCAACACCGGCACGGAGCTCAAGGCGCTCTACCACATGGGTGCGCAGATCGGCACTAAAGTGCCGTTCTGGGATAGCCGCGGTGAATTCGGCGACACGTGCCTGCTGGTGCTCAAGCCTGAAGAAGGCCGCTCGCTGGCGAAAGCACTCGGGCCGAATTGGCTGGTGCTGATGCGCCGGCATGGCGTGACGGTTGCGGCTAAGACGCTGCAGAATTTGGTGTTCCGCACCATCTACAGCTATCGCAATGCCGAGCTGCAATTGCTGACGCAGGCGCAAGGCATGAGTTTGAGCCCGCTGACGCCGGGCGAAGCAAGGATGGCGATGGATCGCAACCTCGAGGCGCGGCCGCAGGCGCGCGCGTGGGAATATTGGTCGGTGCGGCTGAAAAAAGCGGGCGAATATCCGAAGGGCAAGACCGCGAAAAAGAGATAGTCCCGATGGGTGAAATCAACATCGTCGATCTCTCGAAGAATTTCACGCTCACGGTCGACGGCAAGACGCAGACCGTGCAGGCGCTCAACCGTCTCAGTTTCACCGTGCGCGAAAGCGAGGTGGTGGCGCTGATCGGTCCGTCGGGTTGCGGAAAGACCACGGCGCTGCGCATCGCCATGGGATTGGAGAGCGCGAGCGGCGGCAAGGTCACGGTCGATGGGCGCGAGGTGAAGGGTTGCGGGCACGACCGCGGTATGGTGTTCCAGCACGCGGAACTTTTGCCGTGGCTCACGGCCATGCAAAACGTGATGTTCGGCCTGGAGATGAAAGGCATGCGCGGGCAGCCGCTGCACGAGACGGCGATGCAATATCTCGATCTTGTGGGCTTAAAAGATTCCTATCATCGGCGGCCCTATCAACTCTCCGGCGGCATGCAGCAGCGCGTCGGCATTGCGCGCGCGCTCGCCATCGATCCCACCGTGCTGCTGATGGACGAGCCGTTCGGCGCGCTCGATGCGCAGACGCGCGAAGACCTGCAGGAGGAACTGCTGAAAATCCACGCGCGCACGCATAAAACCATTCTCTTCGTCACGCACGATCTGGATGAATCGGTGCTGCTCGCCGATCGCGTGGTGGTGATGCAGCACGGACGATTGCAGGAGATTATTCCGGTTCCGCTGCCGCGCCCGCGCAACGATCTGGCGGCATTGCGCGGCTCGCAGGAATTCGCCGAGACACGCTACAAGATCTGGCGGGCGCTGCACGCCGCCGGCAGCACGGTTCACTAAACCGGAAAATTCATGGCCGACATCACCGAACGGCTCGACGAGAAAGCAGACACGCCTGCGGCAGACGCCAAGCGGCGGTTGCCGCGTTCGGCGATCACGACGCTCTCCGTCGCGCTCGTGCTGCTGATCTGGGAAGGGTTTGGACCTTATATCAATCCGGTGTTCGGCTCGTATCCGTCGGCCATCGCGATGGCGTTCTGGGAGATTTCGCGCACGGGCAAACTGTGGGCGGCGCTGTATGAAAGCCTGCAGCCGTTCGTCGTGGGATATTTTCTGGCGATTGCCATAGGCGTTCCGCTCGGGCTGATCGTCGGCCGCTTCCGCACGCTCGATGCCGCTCTCGGCATCTACATCACCGCCGGCTACGCCATGCCGCTCGTCGCGCTGGTGCCACTGCTCATCTTGTGGCTGGGCCTGGGCTTTAAGGTGAAGGTGGCGGTGATTTTCCTGATGTCGCTGTTCCCGATCTGCATCAACACCTGGGTCGGCGTCACGGCCGTGCCGAAAAGCCTGATCGAGGTGGGAAAATCCTTCGTCGCGTCCAACACGGTGATCTTGCTGCGCATCGTGCTGCCGGCGACCCTGCCCTATATCATGGCCGGCATCCGGCTCGCGGTCGGCCGCGCGGTGGTTGCGATGGTGGTGGCCGAGTTCTTCACGACCATTTCGGGGCTCGGCGCGATCATCATCAATTCGGCGAACAATTTCGACACGGCGACGATGTTCGTGCCCATCGTGCTGCTGATGCTGATGGCGATCGGGCTCAACAGCCTGATCCTGCTGTTCGAGCGCCGCGTGGCGCCCTGGCAGGCGGAAATTTCAGGACGCGATAAAGAGTAGCGCTAGCCGCACACGTAAACGCGGCGCCATCCCCATCCATATGGAGTCGCTACGCGAACGTTGCGATAGCAGCCGGAGGCGTAGGGATAATAAGCATAAGGATAGCCGTAATAGCCAAATCCGCCGCCGCGAAAGCCGCCATGGAATCCGCCGTGCCCGCCACGGAAGCCGCCGTGACCGCCACGCGCGTAGACGTCACTTGGTATTGCCATGACGGCCATGGCCATAATGGCTGCCAAGCCGATCATTATATTTCGTATCATTTTTCGTTTCATGTGCGCCTCCCTGCCCTGAGGACCGCAACGCTACTCCTTTTGCGGGATGCAAAGAAGTAAAACTAAAGTGGCAGACCTCGCAACTCTGCGTGATACCGCAACATTACACGAAGCTTACACCGGCCTTCAACGAAGGATCGGCTGCGGATCGCGCGTTCCATCAAGCCGAACCTAGATCCGAATAACCGGGTTCATCTCATTCGGGTTACATTCAAAAATGGATTTCCGAAGCCGTGAGTGGTGACGGAAAAATCCAAATCCTCCTGAGCGCCATCGGCCGGCATTTTGCATCGGTGCGCGCGGATTATGTTTGATCTCCAGTGGAACGAATGCCTGCGACACACGTTTATCCGTAGGGACTTATCAGCAATGGAGTCATGCAAAATGTCTAATCAACAGAACAATCAACAGCCGAAGCAAGGACAACAGGGCGACCAACCGGGCCAAAAGCCCGGCCAACAGACCCAAAATCCGGGTCAGAAGCCCGGCCAGCAGGGCGGGCAGCAGCCGGATCATAAGCCCGGTCAGCAAGGCGGCCATCAGCCGGACCAGAAGCCCGGTCAACAGGGCGGCGCAAACCGCTAAAGTTTGATTCAAGAGAGCCCCGCAAACGCGGGGCTCTCTTCGTTTGCAATGACAGATCGCAAAAGCACCGGCGTGAAGTCTCATCTGCCGGTTCTGGTATTTACGGAATTTTGCAACAGGAGTGACGCAATTGTTCTCATCTTGGTTTGCACTCGCGACCAAAACAGCGCAGCTCGGGTTTGAAGCGCAAAACGTCATAGCGCTTCGCCTCATGCGCCTGGCGGCGGGCGGAAAGTCAGGCCAAGCGGAGGCCTCGCGCATGATCAGCGAGAAATATTCAGCCCTTGCGGAAGTGCAGATGATCGCAGCGATGGGCGTATCCGCGGGCCGGTCGTCAGAGGTCGTTGCCGGAAAAATTCTCCGCAGTTACGAGAAGCACGTGCGGGCGAACCAGCGCAGACTGTCGGAGCGGTGAGGAATAAACTTCCTCGTTGCTGCGCGTTCGCGCGGAAGCCGCTAGAGATATTTCGCGTCATCGCCTACGAGCAGTTCGCGAATGTTTTTGGGAACCGGAAAGCCATAGCCGCGGCCCGGTTCGTACCAAGAGAGACTTCCCGCATTGTGCTCGTCGCTGCCGTAAATCCGGGTGCCGATGAATTGCAGCGTGAGTAGGATCGCCTGCACTTCATCCATGCCATAGATCGTGCGCGTTTCGGGCCTGCCTGGCCAATCGATCTCGCATTTGCATCCCACGCCGGTCTCGTCGCGCGCGGGCGCGAAGATGCGGATCGGGAGATCAATCACGCCGCCTTTGCCGCGCAATTTCAGAATGCGTGTCGCGATGAGCATGGGGAAGGCCTCGATAGTTTGTGACTCAGCAGGATTACGCAACATGCTCGCTATTGCGCCCTAGGCGCTTTAGTCGACTAACTTGCCTCGCCTGCACCGGGGTGATTGATCCAGTCGCAAGCGCCGCAGGTGTCGAAGTACGCGCCATCGGGTTCTATCGCGACATCGAAATGCGTTCGGATGTTGCGTGATGAACACCGGGGGCAAGTTTCTGTCCTGTCGGTGCGATCCCTCATAAGCAGTTGAACGTAATGCCCTACCACCATGTCGCAGCCATGGATGGCTATCGTCGAAGCAGTCTTATTAGCGTTGCGATCATGTGTGAGCCAGTTAACTAGCTGCCACGTCTTTTCCGATGTAGCCTTCATATATTGTCTAAGCTCTTTGTTTCTTTCTCCGGCGCAAAGGTGATCCATCAAAATCCCCGCCCAGCCGGTGAAGTTTGCATCTTGGGGCCTCTCAACGTCCGCCTGAAGCTCGACGCGGCGTCGCATAACTCCAACTAATGAGATGAGGCATTCGCGAAGCTGCATGCCTACAGCTTGGTAGTTTCATCAGTTGACAGGACTATATTCCTTAGGATATCATTCCTTCACCCTGCTCACCGAGGGCGTCGTCGCGAGACGTTTCGATGGCGGAGCAGGATGCGGTTGCCTGCGCGCTGGCCTCGTAAGCCAGCTCCCGGGCGGTTTCCGGGCATCGACCCGGGCGGTACTAAGGCCGCCCCGCGAGGTGCTTGCAAGCTGGGACCCGATCGGTCCCGTCGAAGGCAAGGCGCGACAAGCCGATGAGGCGAACTGGCGCTTAAGCGGACGGCGGGATTTGAAACCGGCCCATGTTGCGCGGCCCGCAGCCGATAAATACCGCCGGTGGAGCGCCGAGAGGCGTGCGTGTCTTGTTGCTTCTCGCAAAAGCGCAAGGCATGCGCCGTGTTTCGCAGACACGGCAAGACAGGATGCGCTTTTCGGCGCTCCGCTCCCTCATGTCGAGGGAGGAAATTTATTCCCGCGAGCGCGGGGCGAGTGCAGGCGTACCCGGCGCCTTTCAAACAACACGGGCGGCGGAGCTTTGGTGAATTGCTTCATCCCTCCCCGTGAGGGGAGGGTCGTCCGCCGAAGCTCGCGTAGCGAGCGAAGGCGTGACGGGGTGGGGCGACCGGAAAAAACACAAGGCCCCCCCACCCGGACGCCCGCGTTGCTCGCGTCCACCCTCCCCCGCAAGCGGGGGAGGGATAAGTGAGTGCGATGCTTGGCTGTTTGAGATTTGAATCGGTGGTGGGCATCGCGAGCCGCAAGCTCACTTCCCCTCTCCCCTTGCGGGAGAGGGTGGATCGCGCGGAGCGTTAGCGAAGCGCGAGCCGGGAGAGGGGTTACAAACTATCGAGAGTCTGTAACCCCTCACCCGCCCTCGCTTCGCTCGGGCACCCTCTCCCACAAGGGGAGAGGGGAAGAAAGCGCGGGGAGAGGAAAAACCTTACCCCTTCTTCCCCACGGTCAAATTTACGTGGATGTTTTTTTCCTGCGTGAACGCCATCAGCTCCTCGATGCATTCCTCGCGGCCGACGCCGGACTGCTTGAAGCCGCCGAACGGCGCGCCGAGAAAATGCTTGCTCACGTCGTTGATCCACACAAAGCCCGCCTCGACCTCGGCGGCGGTGCGGTGCGCGGTGACGAGATCGTTGGTCCAGATCGACGCGGTGAGGCCATATTCCACCGCGTTGACCTGCGCGAGCATGATGGCCTCGTCGCTCCATTTGAACACGCCGACGACGGGGCCGAAAATTTCCTCGCGCGCGATTTTCATGCTGGGCTTCACGTCGGCAAAGACCGTCGGCTCGATGTAGAGGCCCTTGGCGAGCGCGGGGTCGGCCGGCCGGCCGCCGCCGTAAATCAGCCGCGCGCCTTCGCTCTTGGCCGACTCGATGTAGCTCATCACGCGGTCGAATTGAACTTTCGAAATGATCGCGCCCATGGTGGTGGCGGGATCGGTCGGGATGCCGGGCTTGTAGTGCTTGATTTTGACCTTGATGCGCTCCAACACCGCATCGTGGATCTTCTCGTGCACGAAGGCGCGGCTAGTGGAGCCGCAAGACTGTCCGCACCAGGTGAAATTCATCCCGCCGATCACGGCGCCCGCGACGATGTCAGGATCCGCGTCGGGAAACGCGATCAGCGCGTTCTTGCCGCCCAGCTCAAGCAGCACGCCTTTGAGCGTGTCGGCGGCGGCGCGCATCACAGCTTTTCCCGTGGGCACGCTGCCGATGAGCGCGATCTTGGCGATGTCTTTGTGACTGGCGAGTGCTGCGCCCACTTCCTTGCCGCCGGACACGATGTTGAAAACGCCGGGCGGCAGCAGGCCGTCGATGAGCTCGGCGAGCCGCAGCGACGAAAGCGGCGCCTGTTCCGGAGGCTTGATCACAACGGTGTTGCCGGCCGCGAGCGGCGCCGCCGCTTTGCCGGCGCAGAACATGAATGGATGATTGAACGGAAAGATGCGGCCGACAACGCCGAGCGGTTCGCGCACGGAGAAATTGAGCGCGTCGGGGCCCATCGGGATCGAGGCGCCTTTCATCTCGGTGACCAAGCCAGCAAAGAATTCGATCTGCGCCGCAGCGATGGTGGCGTCGCGGATCATCTCGGCGACCGGGTTGCCGCAGTCGGCGGCATCGATCATGGCAAGTTCGCCGGCGTTGTTGCGCAGCACCTCGGCAATCTTCTTGAGCATGCGCGCACGCTCGAGCGGCGGGACGCGCTTCCATTCCTTGTAGGCGCGCTTGGCGGCGGCGACCGCCAGGTCGACATCCTCGGCGGTGGAGTCGGCATACTTGCCGAGCGACTCGCCGGTGCCGGGATTGGGCGTGTCGAGATAACGGCCGGCCTTGGGCTCGTGCCACTTGCCGTCATAATAGTTGCCGCGATGCGTCGGCAGATTGAGCTTGATGGAGGACAGCGAATTCGGGGCAACGGGCGTATTCATGGCGGAGCCTCCCTGCGGGCGTTATTTTCTTGGCGCGGTCAAGCGCCGGACAGATTATCCCCGGCTCGCGCGCGCGACCAGGGCATTGGCGCCGATGGCGACCACGAACAGCAGGATCAAAAGCGCGTACATGCGCGGCATGTCGAAGGTGCTGTAGGCATTGATGATGAGGAAGCCGACGCCGCGGTTGGAGAGCTTGGTCTCGGCGAGCAATGTCCCGATGACGGCGACGCCCATCCCAAGCCGCACGCCATTCACGATCGGCTGGCGCATGGCCGGCAAGTAAATCTTGGTCACCATCTGCCAGGTGCTGGCGCGGAAGCTGCGGCCGACGCGGATCAGAACGTCTTCGATCTGGCGCATGCCGGCGGCCGCGGTGAGCGCCACCGGGAAGAAGCAGGAGATCGTGCCCATGGCGACCTTGGAGCCCGGCCCCACGCCGAACCACATGATCATGATCGGGAAGAAGATGATCTTCGGCGTCGGCCCGAGATAGTAGAGAAAGCGCTCGAACGCGCGGCTCAAGAAGGGATTGGCGCCAAGCACAAGACCGATGACGAGCCCCGCGAGGCCGCCGACCGCCGTCGCGGTCGCGACTTCGGCCATCGTGACCCAGAGATGCCGATAGAATTCCGGAATCATCAGATCGAACGCGAGACGGAAATTTCCGAGCCCGACGTCCACCTGGAGCGCAAAGTCGGGATGGGTGAGGATCAGGAAAAGCTGGCGGCCGATCTTGGTGAGCGAGGGCACGACATCGCGGAACAGCCAGCCCGAGGCCGCAACAATTTCCCAGATCACCACGATCGCGGCAATGATCGCAATGCGCAGCCACGTCACCGGGCTGACGATGGGTCGCGCGGCGAGCGGCGCTGCGGTCAAGTTCCCGGTCGTAGCCATTGCTCGATCCGTTCGGTGACGATGAAAAATACGACGCTGACCAGAATGACAAAGCAAATCGCGGCATAGGTTCCCGGCAGATCGTAACGCTCGGCGAGTTCATTGACGAGTTGACCGAGCCCGCCGAAATTGATCAGGAATTCGACGCCGACGATGTTGATCAACGCGAAGATCATCCCCAGCCGGACGCCAACGAAAATGTTCGGCAGCGCCGCGGGAAAAAAAATTTTCCAGTAGAGCTGAGAGGGCGTGAGCTTGAAGCTGCGGCCGACATTGATGAGCACTTGGCGCGTTCCCGCAAGCCCCTCCAACGTCTTGAGAATCACCGGCGGCAGCGCTGCCACGAACCCGATCATGATGATGGTCCACGCGCTGCGGCCGAAGATCACCAGGAACAAGGGATACATCAACACGAGCGGCGCCGACGCCATGGCAGCGATCCAGGTCTCGGTCGCGAGCCGCAGGAGCGTGATGCGGTGAAGCAGCACGCCAAGCGTGATGCCTACCACCGAGAGCAGGAGACTCGCCACCAGCGCCTCGGTACAGGTCAGCAGGAAGCGCGACGGAACATCTTCCTCGACAATGATGCGCCCAAAACTGTGCCATATCTCTGAAGGGAGCGGCACAATAAATCGGTTGATCAGCCCGGTCTTGATCAGAAACTCAATCAACACGACGAGCACACCAAAACAGGCGATTCCGAACAAAAACGGGACGACCTGCCGTACGATGAGCGCGCGCGCCATCATTTGCGTTTGGCCCCGCCGCGCCGCGATTCGTCGTCTTTGAGCCCCTTGCTCGCCTCCTCGCGCAGATCGTTCCAGATTTGCGCAACGTAATGGCCAAAATCGTCGCTGCCAACGATTTCCGAAGTGCGCGGGCGGGGCAGCTTGATGTCCACGATCCGCTTGGTCTTGCCGGGCCGGTAGGTCATCACCAGGATGCGATCGGAGAGTTGCACGGCCTCGGTGAGATTGTGGGTAATGAGCAGCGTGGTCTGTTTGAGCTCCTGCTGGATCTGCAAGACCTTGTCGCCGAGCAGAAGGCGCGTTTGCTCGTCGAGCGCCGCGAACGGCTCATCCATAAGCAGGATCTTCGGCTCGGAGGCGAGCGTGCGCGCCATCGAGACGCGCTGGCGCATACCGCCGGACAGCTCGGACGGGTAGCTCCGTTCAAAGCCGTCGAGCCCGACCAGATGGACGAAGTGGCGCGCCTTCTCCAGCCGCTCGGACTTCGCCATGCCGGCGATCTCCAGCGGGAACGCCACATTGTCGATCACGGTGCGCCAGGGAAAGGTTGACTCCTCCTGGAAGATCATGCCGATCGAGGGATGCGGTCCCTTGATGGTCTCGCCCGCAACGCTGACGCGGCCCTCGTAGCCGCCAAGAAGTCCGCCAATGATGTTGAAAAGGGTCGACTTTCCACAGCCGGACGGGCCGATCACGGAAAGGAATTCGCCCGGCACGACGTCGAAGGAGACGTGGTCGACCGCGACGAGTCCGCCGTCCTGCGTGTCGAAGCGCTTGAAGATATCGTCGACGACAAGGATCGGCTCCATGGCCTTCTCCACCGGAACGGTCACAGGACGTGTGGCGGAGATCGCAGCCATCTCAAGCTCACCGGTCGGCCGATATCAACCGGCGCGATCGGCCTTGTTGCCGCGCGCCATGGCCGCGGCGGTCGCCGGGCTGTAGCTCGGGAGAATGCGCGCATCGACCACCGCAACCCCGCCGTTCTCGACTACGGCGATCGCTTCCTTGAGCGCCTTTTCGAGTTCGGATGCGTTGTTTGCCGGCCCGAAGCCGTGCGCGCCCTGCGCGCGCGCCATCTGCGCCATCTCGATGTCCGGGTCGCTGATGCGCTGACCGATCCATTTATTTTCCACCGGGCGGTTGCGTGCGACGGCCACCCGCTCCTGGTGGACTTCGTCGTTGTAGAACGAGCGATTGTTAGCCACTACGACGAGCAATGGAATGCGGTAGTGCACCGCAGTCCAGATCGCCGTGCATCCCATCATGAAATCGCCGTCGCCGCATACGGCAATCGGCAGGCGGCCGGTGCCCTTGAGCGCCAGCGCCGCGCCCACGGAAATGCCGGGGCCGCCACCTACGCCGCCGCCGCCGTCGGAGCCGATGTAGTCGAGCGGATGGCGAAACTCCCAGAAATCGCCGTGCCAGGAGAGCGATACGTGCGTGAGACAGACCTCGCGATTGCCGACCACGTGGCGCAGCACATTGGCCATATCGGCGGCCGCCATTTGGCTGTCGGGCGCGGGCATGGCCGGTGCGGGTTTGGAACGCACCAAGGCCGGTTTTTTCGGCTTGGCATTCTTGCCGATGGCGCCGAGCAGTGCTTCCACCGTGGCGTCCGGGTCGGCGGCGATGAACAGATCAACCGCCGGCAGACCCTGGTAGTCCATGCTCCAGCCGTTATGGATGTTCTGGTCGAGCGAAACCTGGATGATCGTTGCCGACGGTGCGTTGCCCATGGCCTTGAATGTGCCGCCGAGATCGACCCAATCGAGGCTCATGATCACATCGGCCTCGCGCATGGCGGCCAGCAGATCGTCGGTTGCGAAAGTCGCCGGCGAGCCGATGTGCAGTGGATGGTCGGTGGGAAATGCCGCGCCAACCTTAAGATTGGTCGCAACGCGCGCATCGAGCGCTTCGGCGAGCTGCACGCGGCGGTTCCACGCATCGAGATCGCGCGACACGCGCCCCGGCAGGATCAACGGACGCTTCGCGGCCGTGAGCAGATCGGCCGCCTTGCGCACGAGATCGGCGGAGGGGCCTGCGACGACTTGCGGCATATAGCGTCGCGCGTCGATCGGCGGGAGCGGCTGGGCGAGCTTGCCTTCCTGCACTTCGGCATCGAGGTTGATATAGACCGGCCCCTGCGGAGAATTATTCGCAAGCCAGAATGCGCGCAGCACGGACTCGCGCGCGGCGCCGGCCGAGGCCGGCTGGTCGTCCCATTTGGTGTAATTGCGGATGATCGCGCCCTGATCGGCGGCGGTGTGGATCCAGTCGATCCAAGGTCGGCGCTTCATCGCATCGACCGGGCCGGTGGCGCCGAGAATGAGGATCGGCATGCGATCGCACCAGGCGTTGAAGATCGCCATGGTGGCGTGAAACAGGCCGACGTTGGAATGGACGGCCGCCGCCATCGCGCGTCCGGTGACTTTTGCATATCCATGTGCGATCGCGACCGCGGCTTCTTCGTGCAGACACAACAGCATTTGCGGCTGCTCGTTGCCCAGAAAATTGACGATGCTGTCGTGCAGCCCGCGATAGCTCGCGCCGGGATTGAGCGAGATATAGGGGATGTCGAGCGCGCGCAGCGTATCGGCGACGACGTCGCTACCGAAGGCCGGAGCGTTTGTGCCCGATGGCGTGGGCCGCTCAATGGGCGCTGCGTTGTTGGCGGTCGCGCTGACCGCAGCCCGAGCCGGGCCGGATTTCGTTGTCGACATGTTGTTGGATTCCGCGCTGGTCGCCGGCCACCAATTCTGCACCAATCACCATGACTGGCGCCCCTCACGGGCACGGCAAATGCATGAAAAATCAATCATATGGCGGCCCCGCTGTCAAAATCATTTTGCGCCGATCCCGGCCGTAAAAAAACGGCCAGATGCGGCGTAACCGACTGTGACTGCGGGATAACCCGAATAGGCGCGCTCAGGCGGCGCGCACGCGGGCGAAGAAGGTTGCGACCTTGGTTTCAAGGTCCAGCGCGCGGGCGGACAATCGCGCCGTCCATCCGGTGATTTCGCCCACCGCGGCGGCGCCCTGGTTCGCGGCCTGTTCGACCGATCGAATTTCCACTGACGCGTGTAAGGTGTTGCCCGCAGCGGTCTGAACTCGCGACGCGATCTCGCGCGTGGTGGCGCCTTGTTGGGTTATCGCACTGGCGATGGTGGTCGAGACCTCGGTCAATTTGTTGATGCTGCGTGCGATCGAGGCGATTTCGCCGACGGCGCCCTTGGTCGCTTCCTGAATGGCGAAAACCTGCTGGGAAATTTCCTCCGTCGCGCGCGAGGTCTGATTGGCAAGCGCCTTCACTTCGGATGCAACCACCGCAAACCCCTTGCCGGCATCGCCGGCGCGGGCGGCTTCGATGGTGGCATTGAGCGCAAGCAGATTTGTTTGCGATGCGATCTTGGAGATCAGGCCGACAACCGAACTGATGCGTTCGGCCGCCTCTTCAAGCGAATGGATGGAACGGCTGGTGCGCTCGGCATCGCCCACCGTGGACCTCGCCATTTCCAGGCCTTGCGCGGTCCGCTGCCCGATCTCCGCAATCGAGCTCGTGAGCTCTTCGGTGGCCGCAACGGTGGCATCGACGCTTTCGGTGGTTTCCTCTGAGGCGGTCGATGCGGAAGCCATGCGCCGAAGCGTGTCCGCAGTCACGTGCTGCATGGTGGAAGACGTGCTTGTAAGCGACGTCGATGCCTCCTTGATGGCATCGATCACGCTGCCGATCGCGCCGTCGAAATCACCAATCGCGTCGTCGATCGCCTTGCGCCGTGCTGCATTAATCTCCTTGGTAACCTGCAGATAATAGGTCGACGTCGTCGCAATATCGAAGAAAATTGCCTGCGTGAGAATTTTGGTACGGGTGGCCAGCGCAGCGGAAGAGAAGCGATGCTTTCGCGCCAACACGTCGATGGTATGCCGTAGCACCGCGGCACCGCAGTTCAGGCGAGCGCGCCCTTCAAATCCGAGAGCGGTTTCCCTGTCGACGGTGCTGCGGCAGATTTCGAGATAGTGGTCATCGAAATCAGCATTCAAGAGCGCGCGGAATTGCGCCAATTCGATCTCGCGGATTTCATCGCCATACTCGCGATAGATGGCGGCCACTTGCACCAGTTTCGACGCCCCGGCGACGACCTCGTCGATGGCAGGCCGCAAATGCGGCTCGATCAGCGGACGCATCTCGCGGATGATCTGACGAGCCCGATCGTCGAGCTCATAGTTCGCCAGGCGAGCGGCTAGTTGGGGCGCGATTTTCGGCAGTGACATCGCTGTTGTGGTGCTGTTGTGGTCGTTGCTTGGGCAATATTTGTACTGATTTAGGGGCAAAATGGTTTGCCGAGCCTTAATGAAATCCTAGCTCCCCCTTGGTGGCAGTAATTTCCCAGCAGCAGGGCCAATTGTTGCACCGCAACATACTATGAATGAAGGATCCGGAATGAAGGATCCGGAATGTAAGGATCAGGGCTTGGTCCCCCAGAACACTTCGATTCCTTTCCACAGAAACGTCCCGGGTTTTTCCACGATCCCAGCGAACGCTTTCTCCAGGTCCCCGGGGCTGTAATAGGGGAAATCCTCTACGCGGAATCCGACCCGCGAAAACAGTTTTTCGACAAAATATTCAAGGTGCATGTCGAGCTTCGAAAGCATCTGGAACTCCGGCCCGAAAGTAATCTCGGCGAGCGCGATAGTGCGCCCGCGTTTCATGATCCGCAGGAGCTCTTTGCCCGTTTCGGTCCAGTCGTCGGTGTGCTGCACGGCTTGGAGTACTGCAACGCAGTCGTAGTGCGCATCCGCAACGTCGGACGTATAGGTCCAGTGCCACGTCGCCAACTGACCGCCGCGTCCGCGTTTGCCGGAAAAATAAGCGTTACGGGCTTCGTCGGTGATGTCGATGATGCGGATGTCCCCGCGCGAGCCGATGCGCGCGAGGATGTCATCTACGAAGCCGCAAGATTCCACCGACTCCCCGATGATCAGCACCTTGTCGCCTTCGCGCAGCGCGAGCTTGTCATAGACCAAGTCCTTCACCACGCCCGCACGGTTCCACATGAAAGGCAGGCCGCCGAGCATGATCGCGCGGCACCAGCGCGTCTGCTCCGCGGGGTCACGAATAATCTCACCCATGCGCGCGTAGTCGTGAGGCTGCAGCCAATCCCATGGGTTCGTGCTTGCCGGCTTTTTCATTCGTGGATCCTTGCGGCTAGTGTCAGTACTGGCCTTTGGGCTCGAGACCCAGCAGATGCTCACCATACATGGTGCCGGTCGAATCCCAGTTGAGACTGATGTGGGACGCGGCGGCATGGGCATCACGCCAACTGCGCTGGAGTGGAGAGTCGAGAAACAGCCCCTGCCCGCCAGACGCCAAGAAGACCACATCGACCGCCTGCACCAAGAGACGCACGCAAAACGCCTGGTCGCGCCGGTTGCGCAGCCGCAGATCGGCGCTCATGGGCTCGCCGCGTTCAACCGTCGCCTGCGCCTCGGCAAGATCGCGGAACATCAGAAGCCGCGCGGCATCGATCAAGGCGGAGGCTTCCGCGACGCGCAGCTGGATGGTGGTGAGATCCGCCATCGCTTTGTTGCCGCCCATGACTGCGCCGCGCGTGATGCGCACCTTTGCGGTGTCCAAAAAATATTCGAGCGCCGCCTCTGCCATGCCCAGCACGGGTGCGACGATGGTGATCGGAAGGACTGCCGATAAATCGGATTTGCATGCACACGTGTTCCCGGTGCGGCGCCGGCAATGAGATCCGCGAAGCTCACCGTGCGATGAGCGGGAACTAATACATCGTCTGCGATGATGTTCTTGCTGCCGGTTCCGGCCAGCCCCATCGTGTGCCAATTGTCCTCGATGGTGCATTCCTTGGCGGGCACCAGGAAGAAGCCTGCTCTTGGTCCTGCGGGCTCATGCATCATGCCGCCGAGATAAAGCCACTGACCGTTGTCGCACCCGCTGCAAAAGCCCCATCGACCGGAAAGCTTGTAGCCGCCGCTTGCAGCAACGCCCTGCCCGGCCGGTGCGTAGGTGCCTGCCGCAACTGTCCCGCGATCCTGCCAAAATTCATCCTGCGCGCTAGCGGAAAAGCACGCTGTGAGCCACTGATGCGAAGCCAACAGACCGTAGACCCAGCCGGACGAACCGCAGCCGCCGGCAACGATCGCGACAATCTGCGCGAACACATCAAATCCGTATTCGAAACCGCCATAGGATTGGGGCTGGAGAATGCGAAACAAGTCGGCTTTGCGCATGCGGTCGACCACATCGTCGGACACGCGGCGATCGAGCTCGGTTTGCTTGGCACGTGCGCGTACGAGTTGTGCGATATCGCGCGCACGCGACAAGAGTTCGGGCACATCCGGTCTTTTGGATGAAGCTAAGGGTGCAACCGACATGCGGCATTGCACTCCGATTTACCGGGTCAGTTCGAGGCCGCAAACTCTAGCACATGGTGTGAGCGGCCCAACCCGTGCGATGTTGCCGTAGGATGTTGCCCACCGCAGGCTTAGCGCATAAGCTCGAACCTCAACGCGCCATCCTGTCCGTTGGTCATAGGGCTTTTGCGCATGCCATCGTCCGCAGAGGAGCGCATCCGGCAGCTCACCAAGGGCATGCTGCGCAAGAAGCTTTTCGTCATCCTCTCCAAGGGCGGCGCGACGCCGGATCAGATCGGCGCGCTGCTGCCGCAGCATCTCGAATACATGATCGGCCTCGAAAAGACGGGCGTGCTGTTCGCGTCCGGACCGCTCGCCGACGCCGAAGGAAAAACCCGCGGCGACGGCCTCACCATCGTGCGCGCAGCAAGTGCTGCCGACGCGCGCAAGATTGCGGAGCAGGACCCCTTTGTCGTCAACAAGCTTCGCACGTTCGAGCTGCGGGAATGGACAGTGATGGAAGGTTCGCTTGGCATCAAAATAAATCTCTCCGATCAATCGCTGGAGCTGACGTGAGCAGCCCTTAGAGATCAACACAGGTACGCGAGGCAGAATGGAGACCGTCGGTGTTATTGGCGTGGGCAGGATTGGGCTGCCGGTCAGCGAAAACCTGATCAAGAGCGGCTACCGCGTGCTCGGCTATCGCCGCGGCTCGCTTGCCGATTTCGAGAAGGTCGGCGGCGTGGTGGCGAAATCGCCCGCCGACGTCGGTGAACAATGCAATGTCGTGCTGTCACTCGTGCCAACCGCCAAGGCGATGGACGAGGTGATCGAGGGGCCAAAGGGACTCATTCATTCCGCGCGGCCTGGCCAAATCGTCGTGGAGCTTGGCTCTCACCTGGTGCCAGACAAAGAGAGCCATGTCGCGACGCTCGCCAAGAAGGGCGTGGCGTATATCGACGGCGAGGTCAGCGGCACGCCCGGAATGGTGAGCGCGCGCAAGGCGGTCATCTATCTCGGCGGCGATGCGGAGGCGTGCAAGAAAATCGAACCGGTGGTGAAGGGGTTCGCCGACATGTGCCTCTACTTCGGGCCGTTCGGCGCGGCGAGCAAGGTCAAGCTGGTCAACAATCTTCTGGTCGCGATTCATATCGCCGCCGCCGCCGAGGCCATGGCGCTCGGGCTCAAAGCCGGTATCGATCCTGACCTCTTGATCAAGGCGGTCACCAGCGGCAGCGGCGGCTCGACGCAATTCGGCATCCGTGCGCCGTGGATGGCGCAACGCAAATTCACGCCGGTGCAGGGCTCGGCTTCGCTGCTCGCACATTATTTCGATCTGATCGGAGACTGGGCCGATCGCACCAGCACGGCAACGCCGATGCTCGACCGCGCGATCGAGGTCTATCAGCGCTGCCTTGAAATGGGCCTCGGCGACCAGCACGATATCGCAGTGATGGTGGATGTGATCAATTCGATGCCACGCAAGAAGGCTTGATGCCGTCATGAATTGAGCCAATGGGCCATTGCACCAATTGCCCGCAGGCGAAAACAAAATAACCGAAGGCGCATGAGGAAACGGAGGAGCAGATGTCTAGATTCAAAATCGCGAACGCAGTGCACGCTGCCACCACGCTGCTGGCAGCTGGATTATTTTGGCTGGCAAGCACCGTCGTGCCCGCTCAGGCCGCCGATGCCATAAAAGTCGGAGTCGGTCTGGCGCTGAGCGGCGCCGGGGCCCCGGCCGGCAAGATGCTGCTCGCGGCGATCGAGATGTGGCGTGATGACATCAACGCCAAAGGTGGGCTGCTCGGACGGCAGATCGAGCTGATCAGTTTCGACGATCAGAGCAATCCGTCGAACGTGCCAGGCATCTACACCAAGCTCATCACCGTCGATAAAGTCGATCTGCTGCTCGGGCCCTACGCCACCAATTTCGTGGCGCCGGCAATGCCGACGATCATCCAGCACAACAAGATGACGATCAGCCTCACCGCCATCGGCATCAACAGGCACTTTAACTATCCGAAGTACTTCACGCTGACGCCATCGGGGCCGGAGGGCATCAATTCGTTCTCGGTAGGATTCTTTGAACTGGCCGCAGCGCAGAAACCAAAACCGCAGACGGTTGCGATCCTGGCGGCCGATGCCGAATTCGCGCGCAGCGCCTCGGACGGAGCGCGCGAAGAAGCAAAGAAGCGGGGCTTCCAGATCATCTACGATCAAAGCTATCCGCCCAACACGACAGACTTTTCACCGATGGTACGCGCCATCCAGGCTGCCAATCCGGACATCGTCTATATCGGCGCATACCCGCCCGACACTGTCGGCATCGTGCGCGCCGCGAACGAGATCGGCCTCACTCCGAAGATGTTTGGCGGAGCGATGATCGGCATGCTCATTACGCCGATCAAGGTGCAACTTGGACCGATATCGAATGGTCTGGTGATCGTCGAGACCTTCGTGCCGTCTCCAAAACTTCAGTTCGCGGGACTGGACGATCTCATGAAGCGCTACCAGGCAAAAGCGGCCGAGTTGAAGACTGATCCGCTCGGTTTCGCGTTCGTACCCATCGGCTACGCGGCGGGCCAGGTGCTTGCCAAGGCCGTAACGGAGAGCAAGAGCCTCGACCACGACAAGCTCGCTACGTATATGAAGAGTCATTCCTTCGATACGGTGGTTGGGAACTTTGCGTTCGACAAGGACGGCGAATGGTCCAAGGCGCGCCAGTTGACGACGCAATTCCAGAACGTCGAGCCCAACAATCTCGACCAGTTCCGCGATGGTAAGAAACAGCCGATCCTATGGCCGGCGGACTTCAAGAGCGGCAATTTCATCTACCCGTACGCGGACGCACGGAAAAAATAATTGCGGCGCATAATCGTGGCTTCATGCTGGGGGGCGGCCGCAGGCCGAGTCTCGAAGCATGAGGCCGCCCCATCCTCCGAGGCGCCCACCTTCGCGCATAGCGCGTCGGCGGGCTCCTTAGGATGAGGCGGATCGAACTCAGTGTGTCGCCGGAAGATACTGTGGCCGCATCTCGGTGGATTTCGCCTTGTCGTGGATCGGCGCGCGCGGCAGCCGCGCCTTGCCCGCTTCAACGACGAAGGTATAGTCGAGCGTGTACCACGGCGCTTTGACGCCGGGCGCGGGCGGCGTGCCGCTGTCGTGACGGATATAGTTGCCGAGCAACGCCTTGGTGACGCCGAACTGCACATCGGTTTCGATGTTCGGGTCTTGCGGCACATAGACTTGCGAAATGTGGGTCTTGAATCCTTCCTTGAAGATCAAAAAATGCAAATGCGCCGGCCGCATGTTGTGGCGGCCTTGCGCGCGCAGCAGATCGCCGACCGGCCCGGTGACCGGAATTGGATAACCCGCAGGCAGAATGCTGCGGAATGAAAAATGCCCCTTGGCGTCGGTGGTGAACTTGCCGCGCAAATTCATGTCGGCCTGCGTCGGGTCCTGATTTTCATAGAGGCCCTCGGTCGAGGACTGCCAGATATCAACCTCGGCGCCGGACACGGGATTGCCCTTGGCATCCTTGACCCAGGCGTTGACAAACATTTCCGGTCCAGGCGTGGCTGAGCGTATGATCGTGTCGCCATTCTTGGTGCGCGGAGAATCCAGACGCCAGAACGGACCAAGCAGATTCGCTGTGGTATCGGTCTGCCCGCTGTTGCCATTGTTGAGCAGGCACACGAGCGTGGAAACGCCGAGCGAGCCGGACATGAGCACGGCCTCGTTGTGGTAGGCATTCGTGTTCTGCCCGATCGCGTTGATGAACTCACCCGCTTGCCGGAACTCATCCTCGGTCAACTTCACCTCGCGGACGAAGGCGTGCAGGTGTTTGACCAGCGACGTCATGATCTCCTTGAACCGCGGGTTGTCCGCGCGCTGAAGTTCGGCCAGCACAGCCTTGGTGACCGAGTCGGGTCCGTCGATGATCATGGATTACTCTCCCGGCAGCGTGCGTTGGCTACTGCCCTTTGCTAAATGCAATGTCGTCTGAATTGATAGGCTGTGGGCTTGGTTTTCTCAATCCCCGGTGCCGCCGAAACGATGGGTCTGCATAAGAGCAAGTCAAATTTGGTATGAGTTAAAAGGGAAATACGCATGACGTCGCATCGCATAGACACCCACCATCATCACTATCCCAAGGCCTATGTCAGTAAGGTTGACGACGTCCTGCGGCGCACCTCACATGCCTTCTATCCGCGGCTGACGAAGTGGCAGCCGAGCCAGGCGATCGAGGCCATGGACAAAGACGGCATCGCCGTGTCGGTGCTGTCGATCGGAACGCCCAGCGTGTGGCTGGGCGAGGCTGCGGCGTCGCGCGCGCTGGCACGCGAATGCAATGACGCCAGCGCGAAGATGCAGGCCGACTGCAAGGGCCGCTTCGGGCATTTCGCGACCATTCCACTGCCGGACACCGACGGCAGCCTGCGCGAGATTGAATATCTCTTCGACACGCTTCATGCCGACGGCATCGCGCTGGCCACCAATTACGACGACAAGTACCCGGGCGAGGAAGCGTTCGCGCCGGTGTTCGACGAACTCAACCGGCGCAAAGCGGTGGTTTATTTCCATCCCACCGCCGCAAGCTTCGCTTTCAACCGGGTCAAGGATATTCCGCCGCCGACGCTTGAGTTTCCATTCGACACCACGCGTACCATCGTCAGCCTGATGTTCAGCGGCACGTTCGCGCGCTGCCCCAATATCCGATGGATCTTTTCGCACGGCGGCGGCGCGCTGCCGATGCTCGCGGGCCGCGTCGTCGGGCTCGCGCGAAACCGCCCCGAGCTTGCTGCGCGCGTGCCCAATGGCGTGATGGCGGAATTGCGCAAGCTCTATTACGACGTGGTTGGTATTGGCACGCGCGGCGCGTTCACTGCCTTGAAAGAAATCGCCGACCCGTCGCGGCTTTTGTTCGGCACGGATTTCCCGTTCTGGTCGCCGCACGAAACTATCGAAGCGCTCGCGGGAATGGGGCTCGCGCCGGCTGAACTCGCCGCCATCGAGCGCGGCAATGCGCTCGCGTTGCTGCCGGGGTTGAAAGCCTAGTACTGCAATATCTTCGACAAAAACATCTGCGCGCGCTCGCTGCGCGGGCTGCCAAAGAATTCTTCTGTGGGTGCGTCCTCGACGATTTCGCCCTTGTCCATGAACACCACGCGGCGCGCGACCTGACGCGCGAAGCCCATCTCATGGGTGACGACGATCATGGTCATGCCGTCGCGCGCGAGGCCAACCATGACATCGAGCACTTCTTTGATCATCTCCGGATCGAGCGCCGAAGTCGGCTCATCGAACAGCATGGCGATCGGATCCATGGCGAGCGCGCGGGCGATCGCCACGCGCTGCTGCTGACCGCCGGAAAGCTCGCCGGGAAATTTTTCAGCCTGGTCGCGCAGGCCGACGCGATCGAGCAACCGCATGCCGTTCTCGTGCGCCTCGCCGGAGCTACGTCCGAGCACCTTGATTTGTGCGAGCACGAGGTTGCGCATGACCGTCAAATGCGGGAACAGCTCAAAATGCTGAAACACCATGCCGATACGCGCGCGCAGCTTCGGCAGGTTGGTCTTGGGATCTCCAACAGAAATGCCATCCACCGTGATCGCACCCTGCGTGAACGGCTCCAGCCCGTTGACGCATTTGATCAACGTCGATTTGCCTGAGCCGGATGGGCCGCACACCACGACGACCTCGCCTTTACCGACTTTCGTGGAGCAGCGGTTGAGAACCTGGAAAGGGCCGTACCATTTGCTCACTTCGTTAATGTCAATTTGGATGTCGGTCACGGCGGTTGCGCTCGATGTCAGCGAATGATGGCGGTGCGATGGGAGAGTGCACGCACGCCTTGTGAAGCGGCAAACGAAATTACGAAATAGACCACGGCCGCGAATAGATACATCTCGACCAAACGCCCATCGCGCTGCGCCACCTTGGACGCAGCGCCCAAAAAATCCGTGATCGAGAGCACGTACACGAGCGAAGTATCCTGAAACAAAATGATGGTCTGGGTGAGCAACACGGGAAGCATGTTGCGAAAGGCCTGCGGGAGCACGATGTAGCCCATGGTTTGCGGATAGGACATGCCGAGCGCCTGCGCGGCCGCGAGCTGACCGCGGGAGATCGATTGAATTCCGGCACGCATGATCTCGCAGAAATAAGCCGCCTCGAACAGCGTAAACGCCACCAGCGACGAGGTGAAATAGCCCACTTGGATCGGCCGTTCGGCGCCGGTGAGCCACTGCCCGATATACGGCACCAGGAAATAGAACCAGAAAATCATCAGCACGAGCGGCACCGAGCGCATCAGGTTGACGTATCCCGTGGCCGGCACCGCGAGCAAAGGAAAGCCAGAAAGCCGCATGAGCGCGAGCATCGTGCCGAAGACGATGCCGCCCGCGGTCGCAAGCGCGGTCAATATGAGCGTGAATGTCATGCCGTCGAAAAACAGATACCGCAATGAGCGGGCGATCACATCAAAATCGAAATTCGCGAACATCTCGATCCTCAGTGCGCAGCGGCGGGCGATGCGCCGATGAAACCCGACACGGCGGTGCGTCGCTCAAGCGCGCGCATGGCAAATGTCACCGCAATATTGATGACGATGTAGATCACGGTCGCGGCGGTGAAGGCCTCGAACACCTGGAACGAGAATTCCTGCATAGAACGCGCGCGCGCTGTGAGCTCCATTAGTCCAATGGTGAGCGCCACCGAGCTGTTCTTGATGATGTTGAGAAGCTCGGAGGTGAGCGGCGGCAGCATGATGCGATAAGCCATGGGCAAGAGCACGAAGCCGTAGGCTTGCGGCAACGTTAAGCCCAGCGCGAGCGCGGCCAGGCGCTGGCCCTGCGCGAGACTCAAAATACCGGCACGCACCTGCTCGGCGACGCGCGCGGATGTATAGAAGCCGAGCGCGACCACCGCCGTGTAGAACGACGCATTGGGCTGTTGCTTGAGCCAGGTTCCGATCGCTTGCGGCACCACCTCCGGCAGCACGAAATACCAGAGGAACATCTGGACCAGGAGCGGAATGTTACGGAACAGTTCGACGTAAGCATTGCCGAGCCGCACCAGCCAGGCATTGGGCGTGGTGCGAATGACACCGATGATCGAGCCGAAGAGGAGCGCCAGACACCAGGCGAAGAACGCGGTCGCAAGCGTCCAGGTGGTGCCAAGCAGCAGTGTCTGCAAATAGCTATGGGCGCCATCCGGGGAAATGTCCCAGAAAATCCCCCAGTTCCAATGGTAGTTCAAACGCGTCCTCTGGCGTTGCCGACAAAATTAAATTAATACGCCGCCGGATCGCCGCTGTCGGTTGGATTGACGACGACTTTCTTGAATGCCGCGCTCATCGGCAAGTTGAGGTTGACGCCCTTGGGCGGGATGGCTTTGAGAAACCACTTGTCGTAGATCGCGTTGATGGCGCCGCTCTTGTAGATGGCGACCATGGCCGCATCGACGACCTTCTTGAACGCCGGATCGTCGCGCCGAAGCATGATGCCATAGGGTTCGACCGAGAGCGCGTCGGCGGAGATCACATAATCCTTGGGCGATTTCGAGGTCGCGACCAGACTGAAGAGCAAAATGTCATCCATCACGAAGGCCGCAGCGCGATCGGTCTCCACCATCAGGAAGGCCTCAGCGTGGTCCTTGGCGGTGAGAATGTTCAAGCCGAGATTTTTCTGGCTGTTGATTTCGGTGATCTGCTTGATGTTGGTGGTGCCTGACGTCGAGACGATGGTCTTACCTTTGAGATCGTCGACGGTCTTGAACTTCGACGATAGCTTGGAGACGAAGCGGTTGGCGGTGACGAAATGGGTGATGGTGAAGGCCACCTGCTTCTGGCGATCGAGATTGTTGGTGGTAGAGCCGCATTCGAGATCGACCGTGCCGTTTGCCATCAGCGGAATGCGCGTCGCCGAAGTGACCGGGTTGAGCTTGACCTCGAGCTTGGCGAGCTTGAGATCCCGCTTCACGGAATCGATGATGCGGCTGCAGAGGTCCATGGCGTAGCCGATCACCTGCTGCTTGTCGTCGTAGTAGGAGAACGGCACCGACGATTCGCGGTGGCCGAGCGTGATGGTACCGGTGTCCTTGATCTTCTTGAGCGTGCCGGTGAGGTCCTGCGCGAACGCTTGAGCTGAGAATAAACTCGCGGCGGCGGCCGCCGGCAGCATGAATTTAGCAAACATGGTGAGACTCCCTTACCGCATCGATGGCGATCTCGCGCCGAACCCGTTATCGAAGGGCTGGGCACGCGAGGTCAAGCGATATGGGAGTATAGCCGATCGAAAAACCGCGTCCCATACGGTCAGCGGCCGTGCAGGCAGATCTAGAGGCTCACACTAAAGTGATAAATGGGCGGTCGGCCTAGGCCGCAGCGTTTTTGACCGCATCGCGCATTCTGGCCGAGCGAATGTCGAGCCGCAGCGTGAGGCAGAAGGCGCTGCCGCCGCTGCGCAGGAATGCGTTGAGCGGCGTCGCGATGATGCGGTAGCCATGCCGTTCGATTGCGGCGCGCAGAACATCACTACATCCGGAAAGCATGACGGTATCGTCAATGGAAACTGCGTTGGCCGCGAGCAGGCGCGCATCGTCGAACTTGATTTCGATGCGCTTTTCGGCCGGCACGCGCCGGCGAATCTCCGAGCGTCCCGCTGCCGTGAAGGCATTCGGATAATAGATCACTTCGCCGCGGGGCAGCGGACGCATCGCGGTGTCCATGTGGTAGAAACGGGCATCGGCAAGTTCCAATGCAACCACGTCCACGCCGAATTCGCGTTCGACGATGGGTCGCGCGCCGGCATCGGAGCGCTGGCCGTATCCCATCCAGAAATGATTTCGCGTGGGGTCCCAGACGCAGTCGCCAGCGCCTTCGAGCACAATCCCTTCGGGAAGCTTGCTGACGGCCGTCAATAGACCGCGATCTTTGAGCGCGCTAAACGCGGCTTCATAGTGCGGCTCTTCCGCTTGGCGCTCGGCATGCCGAAAGCGCGCCAGCAGGGCTTTGCCGTCAAGCACGACAGCGGCGTTGGCGGTAAACACCAGATCCGGAAGGCCGGGCACCGCGGGAACCAAATCAATCTCGGCGCCCAAATCTTGCATTGCGCGATGCAGACGGTCCCATTCCTTGCGCGAAGCCGCAGCAAACTTGCGGTCGTCACGCGCCCAGCGTTTCGGGTCCATCCACGGATTGATCGCGTACGTCACCGCGAAATGCTCTGGCGCGCACATCAGGAAGCGAGCTTTGGGTTGTGAGTGAGTCATTTGACCCTCCCTCATGCCGCCACGGACGGACGCGGCATCTTGGCGAGTTCGGACACAACTTCCTCAAAGCGATCGAGCGCCAGATCCAAATCGTCTCGCCCGATGATCAGCGGCGGCGCCATGCGCACGACGGTGTGATGCGTTTCCTTTGACAGGACTCCCTTGGTCAACAGCCGCTCGCAGACATGGCGCGCGCTTGCGAAATTCGGATCGATCTCGGCGCCTACCCATAGTCCGCGCCCGCGGATTTCCTTCACGGCGGGGCTTTGGATTGCGCGCAAGCGCCCGAGCATGTGGGTGCCCAGCTCGCGGCTGCGCTCGACGAGGCCCTCGTCGCGAATGATGCGAAGGGCTTCAAGGCCAACGGTCGCGGCCAGCGGATTGCCGCCAAAGGTCGATCCGTGCGAGCCTGGGGTGAACACATCCATGAGTTCCTGCCGGCCAACGAAAGCGGAAACCGGCAGCACGCCGCCGCCGAGCGCCTTGCCCAGGATCACACCGTCGGGTTTGATCTTTTCGTGTTGGAACGCAAACCACGCGCCGGTGCGGCCGAGGCCGGATTGGACCTCGTCGAGAATCAGCAGCACACGATTGGCATCGCAGATGCGGCGCAGGCCAATCAAATATCCGGCCGGCGGCACGATGATGCCAGCCTCTCCCTGAATGGGTTCAACCATGACTGCGGCCGTGTTCGGTGTGATCGCGCGTTCCACGGCCCCGAGATCGCCAAAGGGCACCGAGGGGAAGCCCGGCGCGAACGGGCCGAAGCCGTCGCGGTATTCGGGCTCGGATGAAAATCCAATAATGGTCGTCGTGCGGCCGTGGAAATTACCGTCGGCGACGATGATCTCGGCGCGGTCTTTGGGAATGCCTTTGACGCGATAGCCCCAGCGGCGCGCGGCTTTGATCGCGGTCTCGACGGCTTCCGCGCCGGTGTTCATGGGAAGCGCCGCGTCGAGTTCGGTGACGCGGCAAATCTCTTTCAGAAACGGACCAAGCCGATCGTTGTAATAGGCGCGCGAGGGTACCGCGAGACGCAGCGCTTGCGTGGTCAACGCTGCAAGAATGCGCGGATGGCCATGACCATGACTGGCCGCCGAATAGGCACTCATCATGTCGATGTAGCGCCGGCCTTCGACGTCCCACAGATACGCGCCCTCGCCCCGCGCCAGCACGACGGGAAGCGGCGCATAGTTGTGCGCCGAGAATTTATTCTCGAGTTCGATGGCGGTCATGGCGTAACTCCTGTGCGGATCGTCCACTTCAGGGCAGATCGTCTTCATCCAGATTCTATATGGGTGCGACTTCCAATTTGCTAATAGCGCCAAAGACGCGCCCGCCGGTTTCGCCGATGCGTTAGGCAATTGCTTCCAATTCCGTCGTGTGAGGCCGTGCGCGCGGCGAAAACCGCCGTCGGCTTAAGCATGTGACAAAATATTTGTTAAGCGTAAATCGCCTTAAAGCGGCTCAGCCCGGTTTGCGCGCGAGCAGCAACTCCGGATAACCGCCAAACGGGCGAACGGCGCGTAGCGCGACGTGACTGACGATGCGCGCAATCCCGAGGCTTGGATCATCGATCAGGCGGGTGGTCAACGCTTGATAATCGGCAAGGTCGGCGCAAACAAACCGCGCGATGTAATCCACCGTGCCGCTGACTTCCCAGCACTCCACGACTTCCTCGATCGCGGCGAGGCGCTTCTCAAACTGGCCTTGCTGCGCCTGCTTCTCCAAGACGATCTCCGCAAAAACGTTGACCGGCCGCGAGAGCTGGCCGAGCTCCAGCAAGGCCCGATAGCCGGTGATGATGCCGGCCGCCTCGAGGCGGCGGACGCGTTCCAGGCACGCGCGCGAGGACAGCTTGACCAGGCGCGCGAGTTTTTCGACGGTCGAGCGGCCATCGTGCTGAAGCGCGACCAGAATCTTGATATCGATTTGATCCAATGCGGGCGGACGCTTGGCGTTCATCGGCGGCGTCTCCGGTGCATGATGCGAACGCTCCGTCAACCGAGCGCCTCGTCCTTGACCGCCACCGTATAGTTGAGGCTGAGCCGGCCGCCGTCAGGGTAGATCGTCTGCCCGGTAATGTAGCTTGCTTCACTCGACGCCAGGAATAAGGCGACGGAGGCAATTTCCTCGGGCTCGCCGATGCGCCCCAGTGGCGTGCGCGAGAGGAGCTTACGCTTTGCGTCCTTGTCGGTCGCGATGGTTTTCAAAATGTCGGTCATGATCGAGCCGGGACCGATGGCATTGACCCGAATGCCATAAGGCGCAAGCGAGAGCGCCATCACCTTGGTGAGCTGGTCGAGCCCGCCTTTCGAGACGCAATAGGGAACCTGATTGGGGATCGCGACCACGCCGTTGATCGAGCTCATGTTGATGATGGCTCCCGGTGGTCGTCCCGCCTTGACCTGGGAAACCATTCTCTTGGCCGCGGCTTGTCCCGTCAAAAACGCGCCCTTGAGATTGACGCGCAGCACGCGGTCGAAATCAGCCTCGCCGATGTCGAGGAAATCGGCGGCGTGAACGATCCCGGCATTGCTGACCAGAATATCGATGCCGCCGAAAACATCGCAGGTTTCAGCAACGAGCCGCTCAACGCTGTTGCGGTCGCCAACGTCCGCCGCGACGAACCGGCAATCCGCCTTGCCGAACGAACCGGCCGCCGCTTGCCCGGTGGTTACGTTGATATCGGCGATGGCAACCTTCGCGCCCTCGGCAATGAAGCGTTTCGCGATCGCAAGACCGATGCCGCGCGCCCCGCCGGTCACCAACGCAATCTTGTTCTGGAGTTTCATGTCGCGCTCCAGAGAACGAACTTGCAGTTCGTCGGGATCTGGTTGGGCCTCGAATCTTTAGATTCTAACACATGCACCAGCAAAGCGACGAGATTTTTCGTTTGCAACGACCGTCGTGGCCAAACGGCCGGATTACATGCCGTGCTGGAAACGAGCCCGCGAAAAAGGCTGGCGGAGAGGGAGGCCGCTTTGTTTAGGGCCGGCACTAACAGGAGCCAGTTCTGTATTGTAGGCGTTGTAGGATGTCACAATTATGCGGTGTGCGTTTATGGGGACGGAAATTTCCGCAGCATTACCGATACTGCTTTTGATGGCAACGGACGTTTGCGCTGCACCGGCGTCCATCAGAATTGTTGCAATCGGTGCAAGCAATACGCCGGGCTGGGGTGTATCTTCGCAAGATACTAACGGCAGTTAATTGTAGTTATTGTCAATCGAAAGGAGCACCCCGTATGCTTGCAGCTTTCATGCTCGGAATTGGAATGGCCGCTTGCCCGGCCCATCAGGAGCCACTGACCCAACAGCCGAGCTGTGATGTTAGCCTTGTCGCTGCGTCGCAGGTCCAAGTTAATGCCCACGCTCTCGCGTCGATCATTTCCGCCTTCCGCCGCGAGCACGGACTTGGGCCGGTGACTGTCGATCCGGACCTGAATCGCTTTGCCCAGGCGCATGCTCGCACAATGGCCGCCCATAACATGATGGGGCACGATGTCGGCACCAGTTTCTCGGAGCGGCGGCGCAGCCTCCGCGCTCGGATCGTCGTTGAGAATGTCGGCGCCGCATACAACAATGTCGCCGAGGCTTTCGCAAGCTGGCGCGATTCGCCTGGTCATCGGGCCAATATGCTGGACCCGGACATGACGCGGATGGGCATCGGGGCGGCCCCTACATCCGATACCTATTACAAATCTTTCTGGGCATTGGTCATGGCCTCGCCCAATCGGAGGTAGCGGACAAGGAAAATCCGGCATCGAAGCGAACGCCGACCGACGCCGGCATAACGGAAGCCATCAGCTTTGATGGAGGCGACGAAGTTGTGTCATCGCGCAGATTTGGGCTGGGGCCGGTACAAATAAAGTTACATGGCCGGTCTTCCATTTAGAACTTTACACTTGATCCCGCGGCCAAGTAAATTATGCGCAGCGGGGCGTTGCAGTCATCGGGGGTGTTTTGCCGTGATCAGATCTTTCCATCGCGTAGTGTTTTCGATTGTCGTGTTGGTATCGGCATTGTTCGCAGCGCCATCATTCGCTGCTGGCGAGCCGGTTCAATATTCCGGCGAAGGAAAACCGGGCACAATCGTCGTGCGAACGAACGAGCGGCGTCTCTATTTCGTTACCGGCAATGGTCAAGCCCTACGCTACACCGTGGGAGTGGGCCGCGAAGGTAAGGCATGGTTCGGCACGACATCCATCGTCAGCAAGCACATCCGGCCGGCATGGACTCCCCCCGCCGATATCAGAGGGGGCAGGCCAGCGTATGTCATCGAGTCGGGAGCACCCAACAACCCGATGGGAGAGGCAGCGCTCGTGCTCGCGGACCATGAGCTTGCGATACACGGCACCAACAATCCGGGTTCCATCGGGGGTTTGTCTCCTGGGGCTGCATTCGTATGCACAACGCGGACATTCTGGATCTCTACAATCGCGTGAGCGTCGGAACCCGAGTCGTGATGACGCGCTGATGCGAGCCGCCTGTGGCGGCTCGGCAGCGAATTTCGTCGATCGTTCTCAAATAGCGAATATTCGGCGGCGGCAATCAACTCGCCGCCGAAAACGTATGTTTTTATGATGATTTACGGCCCTCTCCGGCATTCAGCCTGGATAAGGACTGTTCGTTCTACGATTTCCGACGATTTTAATTAGGCAGATTAAGTGGCAGCAAAATGGACCCGGCGCGGAAAACCGCGTCCTGCCCGTCACATACTTATTGATCTTATTGACGGACTTCTGCGGTGGTTATAGCCCCCGGAGGAAGCTGTTTGATGCCGTGATTGAGGTCCTTGAGATCGGTGATGAAGTCCTTTGGTAATTTCCACTTATTAAATGGCGCACGTAAGCCCAGGGACTCCGCAATATCCGCAACGTAAGCGTTGCAGTTGTATAGGGCGGCGTGCCACACGGGCGATTTCGCCTTCAATTTTGCGAGATAGACGGTCAGCTTTTGATATTCGGCCGTGGTCAAGAAAACCCGGTATCGAGCGGTAATATATTCGTCTTCGATATCACCGTCGCTGAACCCGTTCTCGGAGGGCACTGGCACAAGATGGCCGAGCACCCATGGCACCGAGCTTTCGGTGAAGGGGTGAAGCCCGACAACGTTGCTGGCCGTGATCTTGGATCCGACCCGTCCGACCACCGCGAACGTATGTCCGTAGCTCAAGGCACTACGCGAGCGAAATTCGATGAAATAAGGTCTTCCAGTCTTCGCGGCAGGTCTGATGCTGGCTTGACTGTTCGCGGCGGCGGTTGCGGCTTGCTTCGGACCGTTCTGCACAGCAGAAGCGTCCTGTGCGCCGGCCTGAATGGTTGAGTGGAGCGTTGCCGCAAGGGCGCACAATCCCGCAAGGAATGTGTGTCGCATCATTTTCTTCATTGAAGCGCCTCTTCTTGGAAGGCGCCGCTACCTTGAGGAAGCGCCTCTTCTTGGAAGGCGCCGCTACCTTGAGCGCAGGGCGCCGGACAACTGGAAGAGACCCGCGGCCCCCGACGCGAGGCAAACAGAATCAAAAGTAAAGGGTGGCCGTTCGCGCCAACCCCTTCCCCTTGACCAAGGTGATAATCACCCTGATTCACGGCGCAAAGATCCCAATGAAGGGATCTTGCGTCTGAATTTTCGAAAGACTTTAGTTTCTCGAGTTTCTTGTAGAAAGACTTAGTTTCTTGTCGAGATCGGCGCCGGGCCTTTGCCTTTGCCTTTGCCGACAAAACAGCCGCCGAGGCTCAGCGTGGTCACGACCAATACAAGAGCCAGCGCAACTTTCTTCCACATGAACATTTTTGACATGGAGCCCTCCAGGAGTTTCAGACAACAAGAGCATCAATACATTTGGCGGCGCGCTACTCTAGTGTAAAAAAGCCACAGTCCACGTCAATTTGACCTATATTGGCACGCAACGATGCCTGCAAAGAGCGCTTGGCAACCGTGCACGATCGTAGACCGGATTGAAAGACGATCGAGAATAAGCCTTTGTTTAGATTATATTTTTTGTTCTTCTCACCGCCCGCGAGCGCCCGCCAAAAATGCCAACGACGCAGTAGGGGCGGCCTCGTGCCGGAATCCGGACGAGGCACCCGAAAAGCTAGGGCGCGGGCATCGAAATAATGTTGGGCTCAAACCCGAATCGCCAAGGTCATAGCCAAATCCAATATGCCGCTCGCGGACTTGTGCCGAAGAAAATTTATAGCTGCGCAGATACCAACTCGTCGCTTATGCTGTGGCAGATATCTGATTTAGGACGGCAGGGGGACGAGGAACCATGGCCACCATTTATGTGTTGGCAAAGGGCGCAGCTCGGGCATTCATGTTGGCGCTGCTGTTTCTGTTGGTCGCAGGGAGCGACCCGCAGGCGGCACCGTTAGGCCATTCCGAACAGGACGCAAACCCGACATCACCTAGAACTCCGACGACCGGCGCGTATTACATAGAATTTCGCGTCGCACAGATTGGAGCCTACGGGCACAGCTACGTTGCATACGGACGGCTTAACGCGCAGGGCCGACCTGCGGAATTTCGTTATGCTGATCTCCATCCGATCGGCAACTACGCGTTAATGGCGCTTGGTCACCTCGTGCCAGTGCCTGCGACCACCAAGTGGGACCCTGACGTCGAGAAACTGCCAGTCTCCGCGTCATGGCAGCGTAAGTTGACCGCGGCGGAATACAATAAATTGCTGGCCGCGGTCCAACGGTCGAGAGTGAACGCAAACCCGACTTGGAACGCAGTTGCAAATAACTGCAACCATTATGTCGCTGATTTGGCAAAGGCGATAGGACTGCGTGCGCCCTCCGATTTCCAAGTTTCGTACACATTCATACCAGCATTACGCGACCTGAATGATCCGGCTAAAAAGAAGCGGACGTCAGCGATGCAGCCTGCGATCTGGCCACCCGTGCTGGATGACGGAATCTCCGAAGGAACAGCTAGAAAATTCCAGGGATGATGCGATGGGTACGCGCGACGTATTGTCGATATTGGTCGCCGAAAGTCTCTGCCATTAGCTGTTCTTCGCGCCCGATGCGGCAGAAAAACAACGTTCCGAACCCGACAATCCCCGCCGGCCCTGCGAACCAATTCGGCAACAGTAGCGCCTGCGCGACAGCCCATAGCCAAAATGCGGAATACATCGGATGTCGCAAGCGGCTGTACACTCCTGTCGTCACTAGAGCATGCTGAACGCGAATATCAAGCGTAACTGACCAGTTTCGCCCGAGATCCTTGTGCGTGCGATAGAACAGCCACCACGACAACGCGAATGCAGCAGCGCCGACCCAAGCAAGCATGGGCTGAAACTGGTGGTTGGCGAATGCCGGCTCGCCGGTGAGCACGAAAATCGCCGGAACGACGAACATGCCGGTGAAAGAAATAGTCAGCAGCGTAAGATCGCGCGCTCCGCCGGACCGGAGTGCCTTCGGAGTGTGTCGCGAATGCCTTTCGTGGGGGTAGCGAATGGCGTACCAGCCGGCCACTCCAAGAAACCAGATCACCTTGGCCCAAAATAAAGTCATCCTGTCGCGCTACCGTGCTTTGGTTCGTTCGGCGGCATCGCAGCATCGGTCGCAGCAGGCGGCATAACGGGTACCGGCGCGTCCGGATCGATCAGAGCGCCGTCCATCGTCATCAAAATATTTGGACCTTTCGAGGTGATGACCGAACGGGCAAATGGAATTGGACCGCAAACCATCATGAAATAATCGTAGGTCGAACGCCGCTCATTCGCCATCACAAATTGATAATGCAAGCGCATGAACCTCAGCCGGTAGCGCAGATAGGTTTGCAGTTTCAGCATATGATGAAGCCTAATGCGTCGACAGACTGGCTTGCCCTCAATGCGGTCGCCATAGAATCGCGACAGGGTCACCGGGTTGAATTTGTAGAAGCTGATCGCGTCGGCACGTGCGTGATATTCGGCCCAGGCAATCGATGGTTCACTTACGATTTGCGCCGCGAAACGGCGAAAGCGCTCGCCGGCTGGATGTAGCGTGAATTTTGGAATCGTCGATCCAACCGTCAAAAGACATACCGAAGGACCGTGACGCCCAAGGTTTTCGTCGCGCGCGAGCGCGCGTGCAACGACTTCGATAGCAAGAGTCGCGCCGAGGCTGTGCCCAACGACGACAATCTCGTCCAACGCATTGTGACGTGCTTGCGCAACGAGTTCGTCAGCAAAACGGTCCAGCCTGGCGTCGACATCGGGCCGACGGTCGTACAAGTAATCCCACGAGAATATCCAGTCGTCCAAACCCTGCTGCACCCGCCATCGCCGTCCGGGCCACTGCAGTAACCCAAGGAAAATGACAACGCCTAACGCGAGGGCAATGGCAATCTGCATCAGTTTTGGAAGCTCGACGTAACTCGCAGCCAGTAACGCAACCGCAAGCGCAACGGCGACAAAGAGGCACAGCGAAAGATAGGGATACAGGAAGAAAAGTCCGTATTGCCAGTTTGCCCTAAAATACCGGAGTGCCGCGCCCGACCCTATGAAATCGATAAATGCGCGGAAAGATCCGCTGAGCCGTTCACCCATCGGCCGGGCAAAATCGGCCAGCACGATATCGTCCCAAAGCAGCGCTACATATTCGGTTTGGACGCGCCAATTGCTTGCAGCGGTCGTGACGGTCCATCTTGCGTCTGAATCTTGCGGCCGTGATGTGAAATCGGAAATCTCGGAACTGACATTCCAGGTCCGGGCGAATATCGCGAGTTCGCGCTTAAACAGCTTGTGCCAGTGTGCACCGATCGGGTCATATCCCGAAATATGAAATACGCCTCGTCGCCGGATCATCGAATTGCTAGGCGTTCCATGATGGCAAATACGATCTTGTTGGATCACAATACCTTGCCGATACGCCCTCGGATAGTCTTAGCGCTCGACATATATATTTAACACCATGCATGTCCGTCATGTTCGGGGATTACTGAACGTCTTTTTGCTCGGCATGAGCGTCGTAACGCCGTTACTGATTTTGATGGCGGCCCCCGTTATCGCAGCGCCGGCGCCAATCAACGTTGTTGCAATCGGCGCCAGCAATACTTCGGGCTGGGGTGTGCATTTGCAAGATGCGTACCCAGCACGTTTGCAGGCAATGCTCAGAGCAAGAGGTTACAATGTACGGGTCAGGAGCGAGGGCGTTATCCTGGATACGACCGCGGGAATGCTAAGGCGCATCGATACCGCGGTGCCCTATGGAACCCGTGTTGTTATTTTACAGCCGGGCGGCAACGATCTTCGCTTTTTCGGAACAAGTGAACGCCGTGCCGCAAATATTGACGCGATAGTAACACGGCTGCGCTCACGCAAGATAAAAGTGATTGTTTTCGACCCGGTGATCCCGCCGCAGTATTACCAATGGGACGGCATACACATTTCCGCCAAAGGTCATGCAATATTCGCTTCCGCGCTGTTACCGCAAGTGATAGCCGCTATTCAGGCCGCAACTGAGTTGTATTAACAAAGCGATTGCTGGGGCTAGAGCCTTATCCACCTTGATGGAATCAGAGCGGGGCTCTAGCATTTTGTTTGAGCATGATCTTTTCCGAAAACCGGTTCCCACTTTTCGGGATCATGCTCTATTCAGTAATGGCGGAGCCCCTCTCCGCCTGCAACACTGAAACCTAAATGGCTTTTGCAGCAGTGCCCGCGTTAGCCACCGGTTCGACCACCGGGATCATTTGGATCGTTCCGGCAAATTACTGGAAGGCTGGTGGTAGTCCATGAAGCACTAGTGACGCAAAGATTCCTTCCTAGTGTTTGCTCTTGAGTTTCGGATGGTTCGCTTTGAATTTAACGTCTTGTTGTTTGGGGATCGCCCGCACACCACCAATTCAAAAACATTGGCCATCTCCTCGCAAAATAATAAAACCTTTAAGATTTAGTGCGGCTTTCCCGCGAGGCAATCGCCGATCGGACGACCGGGCTTTTCTTGTCTGAGCTGAAGACATAGACCCCCCCAAACTATCGGAACGCTATTCTAGCTCTTTTGGCGCTACCGCGCTGCCCAACGATTTCGCGATCTGACATTTGAATTTCCCACTTGATATCGATGGACGCCGGGGTAAGAGTCTCCGATTCCTGGCTCACCATTTCTCCCGCCACAGGCCAGCTCTGCAGTGCTCACTGAGCGTACAACACATGGCGCTCTTTGAGCGCCGACAACCGAGTCGAACTCATCAGGTTCGCCATCGGTGACGAACATTATGGTGTCGACGTCATGCCCTCGCGCGAGATCGTTGAACTAGGAAGACCAGTCACAACCATCCGAATGGAGCCGATACGATGCCTTCAAGAACGATACCGTCGCTAACCGCCGTCGCAACATTCCTGCTTTTGAGCTTCATCATTCCGTCCGTAGCCGCAGAACTGAAAGTTCACGGATCATCCACCGTCGCCGGAGGGGTTCTCGTGCCGAACAAGGCGGCAATCGAAAAGGAGACGGGACTCACACTCACCATCGTGCCCAATGGTTCGGGTAACGGACTTACGGATCTTGCAGACGGCAAGGCAGATATCGCTATGATTTCAGTGCCGCTTGTGGAGGAGGCTGCCGCATTGAACAAGAAGGCCCCCGGCTCGCTGAATACCGAGGGCTTCTTCGAATCTCCCATTGGTCTCTTTCCAACGAAGATAATTGTGAACGCAAAAAATCCGGTCAAGACGCTCAGCGAGGCTCAGATCAAGGACATCTTCACTGGAAAGATCGCGTCTTGGAAGGATGTCGGAGGACCTGACCTGCCTATCGTCGTGGTTTCCGAAGGCCCAGGTTCGGGCGGGCGCACGCTCATGGAAAGCCATTTGCTTGGTGGTGCTGCGATGACCGATAAAGTGCAGGCGGTTCAAGGTGTAGCGCAGGTCGCTCAAATCGTGAGCCAAAATCCAAATGCGATTGGTTATGGCAATCCAGCGACGATCACGAGCGCGGTCAACGCCATTCCCAAAAGCGAAGTTTACCAGCCTCTATCCTTGGTCACGAAGGGAGCCCCCAACGCTGACGCCAAGAAGCTGATCGGCGCGGCAAAAAATTTCGTTGATACGAATTAGTTCAACGATAAGGCATCGATCTCTTTGAGACCAATGCGTGCAAGCGAACAACGTTCGTTCCTGGCGCTCTGGTGCGTAGTGGGCTAGAGCGGAGGGTATCTCCGCCTGAGCCCGCACATATTTGTAAACGATCGCCCGGTAACAACCGCTAACCCCCGGCTCAACCCCCGAAAAATAATGCGTCCCGCCGCGTGAAAGTTGATCGAGGCTTTCCGGGGCGAACCGAGGAGAGTGAATTAATTCGACGGTCGTAGACCGTCAGGTTAGTCGCATGCCGATAGACCAAAAACTGCCTATAGTACGCGGTTTCTCGTCGCAGCGCTCTCGTGACCGCCGAAGGATTTTGCCGAACAGACATTACCGTAGGCATTCCAAGTGTGCAGAGACGATGGTTACGGCGCCTTCGCCGGAGCGAGGTTCGGCTCCCTCCTGGTGACGGCCTTAAGCCGCTGGAAAAGCATACCGAGTCAGCTGGTGACGTTATTTCGAAACTAAAAGTTGTCCAGAGCGTTTTACCTATTGGAATTGACGACTTACCCGTCTCCCCTTGCGGCACAGCGTGGTGTCTCCCCGATGTCAGCATGGCTGGCTCGGCCCGAGGCTCCAATCTGCGAGTACATCCGATGATCAATATGAGGGTGCGCAAATCTGCCCACCCGATCGGCATAAAGGACGAGCCATGAATTTCACCATCAATGAGCATTCGTATGAGGCGGAACTGGACAACCGCACATCGCTGTTGGACTTATTGCGAAATCACCTTGGGTTCACCGGCACCAAGAAGGGCTGCGACCAGGGCGCATGCGGCGCATGCACGGTGCTGGTAGACGGCGAGCGCATAAACTCTTGCCTCGCTCTTGCTGTGCAATATCAGGGCCGGGCGATAACGACGATAGAAGGCGTTGGAACTGCGGGCGAAATGCATGCCCTGCAGCGCGCCTTTGTCGAGCATGACGGCTTCCAATGCGGCTACTGCACGCCAGGGCAGATTTGTTCGGCCATCGGCATGGCCGATGAGATCAAACGCGGTGTCCCGAGCGCCGTAACCGAACATGTAGCGGCGCACAACATCGACTTCAGCAATGAAGAAATTCGCGAACGCATGAGCGGCAATCTTTGTCGCTGCGGCGCCTACAACGGAATTGTTGAGGCAGTGCGAGAGACCTTCGCAGAGGAACTCGCGTCATGAGGCCATTCCTCTACGAGAAAGCCGCGGACGCCGCAGAAGCGGTCCATTTTTTTGCGCAAAGAGCGCAGGCAAAGTACCTGGGCGGCGGAACCAATCTCGTCGATCTGATGCGCGAGAATATCGAACGCCCCGAGATAGTGATCGACGTCACAGGACTTTCCCGCGAAATCCGCGACGTGGACGACGGCGGCCTCGTCATCGATGCGGGAACGAAGAACACGACGGTTGCCAGCCACCGCACCGTTCGGGAACGCTATCCCGTTCTGGCGCAGGCGATTTTGGCGGGCGCGTCGGCGCAAATTCGCAACATGGCAACGGTCGGCGGCAACCTGATGCAACGCACGCGTTGCTACTATTTTTACGACGATGCGGCACGCTGCAACAAACGCGAACGCGGCAAAGGCTGCGACGCCATAGAGGGCTTCAATCGCATTCATGCGATCCTCGGCGCATCGTCGCATTGCGTTGCCACACATCCATCTGACATGTGCGTCGCACTCGCCGCGCTAGACGCCATTGTCTATCTCGAGGGTCCGCAAGGGGCGCGCCACCTAAGGCTAGTCGATCTACATCGGCTACCAGGAGATACGCCCGACATCGAGACCGAGCTTCGCGCAGGCGAACTGATCACGGCCGTTGAGATCCCCGCGCTGCCGTTCGCGATACGATCGACCTATCGCAAGGTGCGCGACCGGTCGAGCTACGCCTTCGCCTTGGTGTCGGTAGCTGCGGCACTTGATGTTGACGATAAAGGGAACGTAAGGGACGTTCGGCTTGCGCTAGGTGGTGTCGCTCACAAGCCATGGAGAGCGACCGCTGCCGAACAAGCACTGCGGGGCGCGCCGGCCAGCGAAGAAAACTTCCGTCGTGCGGCCGAGGCCGAACTAAAGGATGCGGTCGGCCTCGCCGGCAACGCCTTCAAGATCGAGCTGGCGAAACGCGTGATCGTGAACACGCTTCAAAAGCTCGCAATGGAGTCGGGAGCGGGATCATGAGTATCATTATGGACGTGATGAAAACCGCTGTCCGCTTGGCGCCCGGGAGTTGGCTGCCGGGTGGCACACCCGATCCGCTGATGAACAAGCATGGCCTGATCGGCAAACCCGCGTCGAGGATCGACGGCCCGCTGAAAGTCCAAGGCAAGGCGCGCTTCGCCGCTGAGGTATCGCTCCCCGGCTTGGTATACGCGTCGCTCCTCTACAGCACGATCGCGCGCGGCCGGATCGCGACGCTCGAAACAGCCGAGGCCGAAGCCGCGCCGGGCGTCGCGCTGGTGATGACGTATCGCAATGCCCCGCGCATGGCGCCCCCACCCCTGATGATGTCCGCGCCGAAGGCCGCTGGAGCCAGCGGCTTGCCTATCATGCAGGACGCGGAAATCCGCTGGAATGGCCAGCCGGTCGCCTTGGTGCTCGCCCAAACACAAGAGCAGGCGGACCATGCTGTATCGCTGATCCGCGTTACCTACGCGGTCGCGCCTGCGGTGACCTCATTCGATGCGGCAAAAGCCAAAGCGCGAACGCCGGAAAATATCCTAGGCGAGCCGTCGTCGATCGAGATCGGAGACGCCGAGAAGGCGTTGAAGGACGCTGCGTTCAAGGTCGATCTGATCTACCGCACGCCGCGCCATAATCATAATGCCATCGAACTTCATGCGGCGACGGTTGCGTGGAATGGCGATCAACTCACCGTCCACGATGCAACCCAAATGGTGAATGGGACAGCCTGGACGCTGGCGCAGGTGTTCGGGGTAAAGGAGGAGCAGGTCCGGGTTCTGTCGCCTTATGTTGGCGGCGGATTCGGAGGCAAAGGGCTTGGGGACCATCAGATCCTAGCCATTGCAGCTTCCCGGTTGAGCGGACGGCCAGTGCGCATCCTGCTGTCGCGCGAGGGCGTATACCGCGTCGTCGGTGGGCGCACCACCACCGAACAGCGCGTCGCACTTGGCGCCAAGCCCGACGGCACGCTAGCGGCCCTGATCCATACCGGCGTTGCGGCCACGCCGACGCGCAACGTCTGCCCAGAGCAGTTCTCCTTTCCTGCGCGACACCTGTATGCCGCAAACGCAATCAAGGTCGCGCAACAGGTAACGGATATGGACATGCTCGCCAACATTTTCATGCGGGCACCCGGCGAGTCGGTCGGCACCTACGCGCTCGAATGCGCAATCGATGAGTTGGCGGAAGCAATGCAACTCGATCCGATCGAACTGCGTCGTCGCATCGAGCCCGAGAAGGACCCGACCTCGGGCACCCCCTTTTCCTCGCGCCACCTTGTCGAGGCGTACCGGCACGGCGCCGAACGGTTTGGCTGGGACCGCCGCGACCCGACGCCGCGTTCCCGCCGAGAGGGTGAGTGGCTGATCGGTATGGGGTGCGCCACCGCAACATATCCCTATTACCGCATGCCCGGCGGTGCGGCGCGCATCCGCCTCACCGCTGATGGCCGCGCGATTGTTCAAATGGCGAGTCACGAAATGGGCATGGGCACGGCGACCGTGCAGGCGCAGCATGCCGCCGAGCGCCTTGGCCTCGAGTACGAAAAGGTCTCGTTCGAATACGGGGACACCTCGCTGCCATCCGGCACACTCGCGGGCGGCTCCTCGCAAACCGCCTCGATTGCTGCGGCTATTATCGCCGTAAGCGAGGTGCTCACCAAAGAGTTGCTCAAGCTTGCCGGAAATGACTCGCCGCTCGCCGGACTCAAACCGGATGAGGTCGAGGCGCGGGATGGCGGCCTTTGCCACGTAGACGAACCCGGACGCTTCGAGAGCTATGTCTCGATTCTTAAGCGCGCGCATCGCGACGAGTTGGTGTGCGAGGCGGAAGCACCACAGCCGTTCGAGATGTGGAAATACTCGATGCATTCCTACGGCGCGCAGTTCTGCGAGGTGCGCGTGAACGCCGTCACCGGCGAGATACGCGTCTCACGCTTTTTAGGCTCGTTCGATTGCGGACGAATTCTCAATGCGAAAACAGCGACGAGCCAGTTTAAGGGTGGCATCATCATGGGGCTTGGCCTCGCGCTGAGCGAGGAGACGCTCTTCGACGAGCGCTCGGGCAGGATCATGAATCCTTCGCTCGCTGAATATCACGTGCCCGTTCACATGGACGTGCCTGCGATCGAGGTGATCTGGACCGACATCCCCGACCCTCACAGTCCCTTGGGCGCACACGGCATCGGCGAGATCGGCATCACAGGCGTCGGCGCGGCCGTCGCGAACGCGGTTTACAACGCTACGGGCAAGCGTATCCGCGAACTGCCGATCACACTCGACAAGCTGCTTTGATTAGTGCCTGGGAAACGGCTTGTCGACGGCGTAACGGGAGTCTCGCGGCATTACTCCATGCGGGCAATGACCGATGATCCTGTCCGGTACGGGGCTCGCGTGAACCACACGCATCGACGATGCGGCAGAAGTTGGCTTACAATGTCATTTTGCATTCCAAGGAATTGCCATGGCAGTAATAGATCCGCCAGCATTGCCCTCTCGCCTCTATCGCTATCGCTCGATCACTCGCAACGGCAACGCGCTGAAGGAAGAGCTTGAGGCGATTACCGAAGGCTACATCTATTGTTCGGATTTCACGCGTCTGAATGATCCGATGGAGGGGTCATATGATCCAACTACTAGACTAAGCGGAAGCGGCGAGTACCGGCGTATTGTGAAGGCCATCAACGATCGACAGGTGGATGTGGGAATAGCGAGCTTCAGCGAAGTTAAACACAGCGAGCTCATGTGGACTCACTACACGGGCAACCATGCCGGCATCTGTATTTCCTATTACGCCAAAGGGATTTTCGACGCGCTGCCCAAAGGTGTGCACCTCGTTCGCGTCGGTTATTCGGATTCTCCGCCATTGATTTCTTCCGCGGAGGCGGAATCACTAGCGGCAGCCACGCGTCAAGTGGCGTGGTACGTCAATCGGATAATTGCCCTAAATTCCCTGCGCAATGGAACAGGGAATTTTTCGACGCATATCAGGGATTATTTGAACGTCGAATGACGAGAAACAGGGAATTTCTCGTTGAGAAATATTTCGTCGCGACCACGTTGCGCAAGGCAGGAGACCATCGAGGTCCATCACACCGGCTTTTGAAACTTCAGCACGAATTCGTCGACCTTGATCGGCGAGCGGAAGACGATCGCGGTGCGCGGGTCGTCGGGATTGCGGAGAAAGTCGGCATCAGCCACGAACGTGAAGCCGGCCGCCGTGATCTCAGAGCGAAGCGTTGCTTCCGCGATGCGGTGATAGGTCTTCCCGACATTGGCTCCGTCTTCTCGCAGTCCCGCGGCAGGGGGTCAAGTCACGGTTTTTTGTTACCTGCAGCCGCATCCCCCACTGCCCTAGTCATGGACGTCTGGACAGCGTTGGACCTCAACGGTGAGATGAGAGAGGCCGGGTAAGTCCGCAAGACGTTGTTTGTACGACGTCGGGCTCTCTGGATGATCTGACACCAACGAAACAATTGCGCCAATGTGACCTGGACCAAGGCGCCACAGATGAAGATCTGAAATGCGATCACCTTCCTTCTCAAACCGGGTAACGATCTTGCCTGGAAGTGCCGGATCTGGAGAAACATCGAGCAACACGGCGCCTGCCGTCCGAACGAGGGGACAGCGGGCGGGGCTGTGACTAACGACGATCTATCCCTGGGAAAACGGCTTTGCGGCTGGTTGCTGCTGATCGGCTCCATCCTGCTCTGCGGCTGGCTTCTTTATGTAGTGAGCGAGGGCCTCCCCTTCTAGTGAGCCGCGCATGCCGGTCATATTTCGAATATTCTAGTAATATGGTTGACTTACCTGGACAGGTATGCAATGAATCTCCCTATGAAGATCGACGATGCAGCAGCCCGCCTTGAAGCGCTCGGTAATCCCACCCGGCTCCAGATTTATCGCGCTCTCGTCCGGGCCGGTGAACCGGGAATGGCGGTCGGCAAGCTCCAGGCCAAACTTGACCTGCCGGCATCCACCCTCTCGCATCATCTGAAGACGCTGATGTTCGTGAGACTCATTACGCAGGAACGCCAGACCACGACGCTGATCTGCCGCGCCAATTATGACATCATGCGTACCCTCGTGGATTTTCTGGTCGCCGAATGCTGCGCGGACGCGGCGTGCCAAACCACGTCAAAAGGAAAGGCCGCGTAATTTTTTTGGCCGATTATTCTATCATTCTAGAAGGATGGATGTCATGAACGGTGAGCAGTCGAAGACAGTCGGAATCATCGGGGCCGGACCGGACCGAATTTATGTGATCTAATGCCGGTCCAACCTCCCGCCACGTTTGGTGGTAGCGGGGCTCTCCGGTTATGTGCTTGGAGGCGGGGGCGAGTGGGTAGTTGGCAGGAACGTGTTGTTCAGAGGAGAATATCTCTTTTATCATCTGGCCGGTAAATCGGCCGGATCAAACACCACACAACAGATAAATCCGGCACTAAGAACATCAGTAGTTTATAATTGGAACGCGACTAGCACTCACGTTATGCGTGTCGGCTTGAGCTATAAGTTTTAATGGAGGTTTATTTCTTGGCTACATTTGCCTCCGCAATCTTTCCAAGCTTCTTTTCAAACGTCGCCTTATTCGATTGCACCACGCAGCGCCGCGCTCGCGGAATCTTTAACCAA
>PNAI01000039.1 GCA_003169835.1 Hyphomicrobiales bacterium
CGGCCGACGGCTTCTACGAGTGGAAAAAGGAGGGTGGCCGCAAGCGGGTCTATTTCGTCCGCAAAAAATCCGGCGGCCCGATGGCGCTCGCGGGCCTCTGGGAAACTTGGACCGGCCCCAACGGCGAAGAGCAGGAAACCGCCGCGATTGTCACGACCAAGGCCAATCAAACTTGCGCCGCGATCCACGATCGCATGCCAATGATCCTCGAACCCGCCGACTACGACTTGTGGCTCGACTGCGCCAACGTCGATACCGAGACCGCTGCCGCCCTGATCAGGCCCGCGCCCGACGGCCTGCTCGAAATCTATGAAGTCTCGCCCGCGGCAAATCGCGTCGCCAACGACTCGCCCGCATTGCTGGAGCCGGCGATCGAAACGCCAGCCGTTTCGGCGACCGAATCTAAAAAGCCCGCCGCCAAACCGCGCCGCAAGAAGGATACCGGCCAGGCTTCGCTATTTTGATGCGAGGTCAGAACGCGCTCACTCTTTCCCCTCCCCCGCGAGCGAAGCGAGTGGCNNGCGGGGAGGGGTCAGGGGTGGGGGGAACTTTTGCACAGCGTTACTTAGCCAGTTCGCGTCTTTTTCGATCCATGCGGTTTCACAGGTGCGACGGGTTGTGTGTTGTTGCGCGTTGCTTTGGACTTGAGCTCAAGTTGCATCCTGCGCATTCCACCAAGATCGTATTGCTTCAAATCCGACTTGGCGACGAATTCCTCCGCCTGTTTATCGGTCCTCAGCTTTGGCAATTTTCTTTTCATCGGAGTCAATTTCGAGAGTCCGTTGCGATCTCAAAGAACTTTACCCGGATTGAGAATGCCCTCGGGATCGAGCGTGCGCTTGAGCGTGCGCATCAGTTCGATTGCGACCTTGTCTTTCACTTGCGGTAGCCGATCGCGCTTGACGATGCCGATGCCGTGCTCCGCCGAAATCGAACCGTTGTATTTCGCCACCACCGCGAACACCGCGTCGTGCACGTCTTCCTCGCGTTTCATGAATTCGGCTTCGTTCGTGCCCACCGGCTGGGTGACGTTGTAGTGGATATTACCGTCGCCCACGTGACCGAAGGGCAGCGGCCGCGCGCCGGGAATGAGTTTCACCACTGCGGCGTTCGCTTCCCTGATGAAGGCCGGAATGGCGGCCACCGGCACCGACACGTCGTGCTTGATCGAAGCGCCTTCATGGCGCTGCATTTCGCCGAACATTTCGCGGATGCGCCAGAACGCCTTGCCTTGTTCGAGACTGTCGGCGATCGTGGCATCGAGCACGAAGCCGCGTTCGTGTCCTTCGGCCAGGATTTCTTCCAGCACCGCGCGCAATCCGCTGCGGGCTTGCGACGATAACTCGATCAGCACGCTATAGGGATATTGTTCGCGCAGCGGATAACGCACGTTGGCGCCATGTTTGAGCACGACTTCGACGCCCATGCGCTCCAACAGCTCGAAGCTCGTCACGCCCCCGGCGGTGCGTTCCGTTGAAATGCCGAGCAGTTCCACCGCGGCTTCGGGTGAAGGCACGCCGAGCCATGCGGTTTCGGTCGAACGCGGGCGCGGCACCAGCCGCAGCACGGCCGCAGTGATGATGCCAAGCGTGCCTTCCGCGCCGATGAACAGGTTTTTCAGGTCGTACCCGGTGTTGTCTTTTTTCAGCTTGTTGAGGTTGTTCAACACGCGCCCGTCTGCCAGCACCACCTCGATGCCGAGCGCATGCGAGCGCGCAATGCCGTAGGCCAGTGCCTGCGTGCCGCCGGCGTTGGTGGAAAGATTTCCGCCGATGGTGCAGGTGCCTTCCGACGGCAGCAATTGCGGATAGAGCCGGTCGACCGCGGCGGCGGCCTCGCGCGCGCGCTGCAAGGTGACGCCGGCCTCGCAGGTGATGGTATTGGACACAGCATCGACCTCGCGGATGCGATCGAGCCGATTGACCGAAAGCACCACCTCGCCGTGATGCGGAATTTGCCCGCCGACGAGCCCTGTATTGCCGCCCTGGGGCACGATCGCCGTGCCGGTCTCGTTGGCGAGTTTTAGGATCTGCGACACTTCGGCGACCGAGCCAGGCCGCAAGACTACGGCCGAGCGTCCATGCCAGCGCTGGCGCATCTCGACCAGATACGGCTCCTGCGCCCGTGTATCCGTGATGGCGTATTTATCGCCCACAATCGCAACAAAGCGCGCGAGCAGGGCGGGCGAGGGGATCGTGGCGGGCTTACTCATCTCGTTCATGGGCGGCACTTTCCCTTGGCGCGGCGGCGCGTGCAAGCCGGTCATTGATGGCCTCGCCCAGTCCGTCATGTGGCACGGGCATGACTGCGATCTTAGCCACACCCGGCATATCGAGCGCGCGCAGGTGCGAGAACAAATTTGCCGCCGCTTCCACCAGATCGCCGCGTTGCGAGAGATTGAGAACCCGCGCGGCGCGCTCAGCGCCGGGTGGCAACTTCGGCCCGAAGGCAAGTAAGGCCTCGCCTGCGTTTACTCTCCTAGCGTCGAGCTGCAGCTTTGCCTTCGGCGCATAGTGCGAGGCCAGCATGCCCGGCGCGATCGGGGCGTCGGCCTCGGCATCAATGCGCATTTCCGGTGCATCGGCGAGCGCGCCGCCGAGTACCCGCTCGAGCTCCGTACGCGGCAAGCCGCCGGGGCGCAGCAGCAGTGCGCGCCCATCGAGGCACGCGACGATGGTCGACTCCACCCCCACGGACGTCGGCCCGCCATCGACGATGAGTTCGATGCGGCCGCGCAAATCGGCAAGCACGTGCGCGGCCGTCGTGGGCGAGACATGCCCCGAACGATTGGCCGAAGGCGCAGCGATTGGACCTCCCAACGCACGCAGGATATCGCGCGCGACCGGATGATTGGGCACACGCACAGCGATGGTATCGAGCCCCGCGGTCGCAAGCTCGGCAACCGGGCACATGAGAGTTTTTCGCAGCACCAATGTGAGCGGCCCCGGCCAGAACGTAGCGGCGACTTTCTCGGCCTCGCTGTTGAACACCGCAAGGGTGCGTGCGGTTTCGATGTCGGTCACATGCGCGATCAGCGGATTGAAATCCGGACGGCCCTTGGCGGCATAGAGCCGCGCGATCGCCGTTGCGTTGGTCGCGTCCGCACCTAGGCCATAGACCGTCTCGGTCGGGAACGCGACCAGCCCGCCGGCGCTCAGCGTATGCGCGGCTTGCCCGATGGCATTCGCATCGGCCGCAATGACGCGCGTGGTCGGCTCCGCGGTCATGTTTTTGACGCACTCCGGCGCGCATGTTTTGCAACGCGTTTTTTCGGAGCCGAAGCCTTCACAAAGTCGAGCGTGCGTTCGTTCTCCAAGTCCTGCAGCCGCTCGAACAGGCGCGCCATTTCGCGCGCGTTGCAATGGCGGGTGAGCAATAAAAATTTCTCGCGCATTTCTTCTGCGTTGAGCGGCGACTCCGGCGTGCCCTTGAAATCGGCGACTCGCCGGCTGAACACACGGCCATCTTTCAGCGTCACCGTCACCGTGCTGGCGAGCGTGCGCGCGTGGCGCGCCTCGTCCGCAACCGACATAGTAACACGCGCCGCAAGCGCGCGGATCGCTCCGTCCCCGACCGCCTTCGCATTGAACGAACGTGGATCGCGCGGATTCTTGTAATGCGCAAGCGCTACGCAAAACGGAATAGAATATTGCGCCATCATTAGATCGGCAGGCTGAGGGATATTGTTGATCGTCGCCATTTTTTCGGTGCCGGCGATATTGATCGACGCAACGTCATCGCCGGAATATTTGTGCTCCGCACGCAGATCTTCGACCGCCTGCACCGACGTGTGCGCCGTGATGTGACAGGGAAATCGCTTGAGCATGATGCGCAGCGTCGCATATTCCTCGCCCAATCCGTGCGTCAGCGCCGCCAGATCGTGCTCGCCGCAAAAAACATTGAGATACCCGAACGGTCCTTCGAGCACGCTGTGCGGCCCGGTAAATCCGGACGCCGCCAGGCTCGCGGCCATGACGCCGCTTTCAGCCGCGCGACCCAGATGTAGCCGCTTGACCATCGCGCCAGTGCCCGAGCGCGCGAATTCCAGCAAGCCCCCCGCGAGCGATCCCGCAATACCGATGGCGTTGGTCATTTTGTCCGCGTCCAGGCGCATCAGCCGTCCGACGGCGATCGCCGCGCCAAATGGTCCCGTGGTGCCCGGTGCGTGAAAGCCGCGGCTCTCGTTGTTGTGTTTGGTCGCGCGTCCGATGCGGATCATCGTCTCCGCGCCCGCGACAAATGCCGCAATCAATTCGCGCCCGCCTATGCCGCGCTCCTGCGCCACCGCCAGCGCAGGAACGAACATCGTTGCGCCCGGATGCACGCCTGAATTCGGCCAAGTCAAATTGTCGAGCTCGAACGCATGCGCCATCGCCCCGTTGGCCAGCGCTGCGAGCGGCGCCCGCACCGCGGGCAGGCCCGGGCCGAGAATGCGGCTCTTGCCGCGCGTGCCCATGCTCTCGGCATAGGCGATGATCATCCGGCTCCAGGGCAGGTCATGGCCGAAGAGGACGGTCGCGATCGTATCGGCGATGACGTCCTTGGCGCGCTGCACGACATGCGCCGGCAGGTCCGCGTAGCGGACCGCCGCGGCATATTCGGCAAGCTGCCTCGTCTCGTTCATGTGCTCCTACCGTGTCTATTGCCTAACGGCTCGCGCTTGCGACGCCAAGGGGCCGCCGCTATAAGACCAGCCATCAGTCGGAGTGTAGCGCAGTCTGGTAGCGCACCACGTTCGGGACGTGGGGGTCGCAGGTTCAAATCCTGCCACTCCGACCACTTTTTCAGCACTGAATTGCTTACGGGGCCTGATATGGGGAACGATACCCAATGGCTATCAAGTCCGGCCAGTAAAGTTCCAAATTACGTCTGCACGGCACCGTCGGCTTGCGAAATTGTTACGCGCTTACCCGCCCGACAGCGCAAACGAAGTTGAATTGACGGCGCGGCGATAGATTCGAGCTTCCAGCGTCCTGGCATCGTCGCCTAGATCACGTGGACTGCCTGTCGCGCGTCAATTTTATCCGCCTGCGCAAAACCAGCGGTCAGTGTGTACGGCGCGCTCTGTGGCCTTCTGCGTGACAACTTTTACCTTTAGTAACTCGACGAACGATCTTGGTGGCTTACGTCATGCCCAAGCGAGCAGCACGGACCGACGAACGTTTCATCAAAACATTTGAGGACGTGTTTGGTGAACCAGTGATCAAAACACGCTCCGTGGAAGCGTCGAAACCCCTAATTGAAATTGAGGCAGAAACAGCAACAACAACACATTGATCCGACCAAAGTGAATTTTGCCGTCCAAGGACATGGTTGAAAAGCAAATGGCTATATCCTCACCGACGCAAGGGGCGACCTAGACCAAACATCACCATCCAGCCGCCTGTTGAAACTGTTCTTAAAATGACTATTCAAAGAACAGTTAGAGTTTGCGACAAGGGTCTTGCCCAATGAATGCGACACCTCACGCCAGCACACCAACCAATCAAAAGAGAACAGTTGCACGGGGCCGGGTGGCTAACGTCCGCTATCGCGCCCGCTGGGAAATTCGAAATTCTCTGGCATAGGCTACCGCACCAATCTATTGCCCTGTTCGGTTGCTCCCCCAGCCGACCCCTCTCTCATCTTGGCAGTGCGGGTCTCATGTGGGTCATCAATGGTGGCAGACTCGTCGAGCTACACCGAGATTGGGCGGTTATCGAACTCGCGGAGAACGGATCGCGGCGTGTCATTGAACGTCGGCGTGTCTATTCTGCGAAGGTTATTTTGCCTTGGGTTGAGGACCGCGAGCGCTCGGGAGCATGAACTGATCACCGATCCCAAAGTAGTCAGCCACCCTCGGTCAGGGGGCTGAACCATAGGTGTCCCGCCGGAGACCATCCCTCCCACTTGGGTCAGCGAAGCCAGTCCATAGGTGTCCCCAGTCCGTTAGGTGTAGCCCGCATAACATTGTCTAGGTTGTACTAATCGCGATACCTAACCGTTGATAATTATGCCACCAGACAAGGCCCTTAAATCGAGGGTGTCGTCGCCAGTTTTAAAAAATAAATGCTCTGTTTTGACCAAAATGCGCCTCCGCAGCGATTATGAGCAGGGGCGATGATGCTCTCCTGGCCGCACAGGCGCACGACAGACCAATGCCGCGGCCGTGGTCTCGCTACGCTTAGATGTTCCGACCGGGCTTAGGTGTCCCAACAAGGCTTAGGTGTCCCGGGGGTCTAGCTTGTCCAGGCAGGTCTCCCGTGTCCCGGTAGGGCTTAGGTGTCCCGACAGGTCTAACGTGTCCCGGTGCGCTTGGGTGTACAGGAACCGAGATGAGGGCATT
>PNAI01000045.1 GCA_003169835.1 Hyphomicrobiales bacterium
CAACTCGTCGTCCGCGAGGACTCAGGGATCGAGAAGCCCGCCGACCTGAAAGGCAAGACCATCACGGTGATGTCGTTCCAGGACACCACGTTCTACGCACTGCTCGGGCTGCTCGCGAGCGCCGGGCTTACGCAAGACGACGTCAACATCCAGGCGGTTGGCCCGACCGGTGTCTGGGAATTCGTCGCTACCGGGAAGTCGGCCGGCATGGCCGGCGTCCCAGACTGGATTCCGCCGGTGCAGGCCGCAGGCGTCAAGGTGAAGATCATCCCGACAGATGAATTCTTTCCACACATGGCCCAGGCCATCGCCGTGTCGGATCAGGTCATCAAGGAGCGCCCCGAGATGGTGCAAAAGTTCGTCACCGCGGCGCTGCGCGGCATGAAGGATATCATCGACGATCCGGACAAAGCCGCGGACGAGTTCGTGTCGTTCGTTCCGGAATGGAAAGGCAAGGAAGGCGCCGTCAAGGCCGCGTTCAACTACTACGCCAAACTTGTCTATGTCGGGCAGGCGAGGCTCGGCGAAATCAATGTCGAACGCCTGACCAAGCTGCAGGACTTCTATCTCGCCAAAGGTATCATTCCCAAGAAAACGCCGGTAGAGGAGCTCTACACCAATCAGTTCATCAAATAGGAAACGTCGCGGGGTCTATCGTTTGTGCCCGTCGGTACCGATCCAGCCGTGCTGGGAAATGTCAAACACGACACCGTCCGGGTCCTTGAACTTGCGCTCGAAGTTTCCATGTCGCTCGCCGCCAAGATCGAAGAAAAACCTCCCGCCCGCGGCTTCGATACGCTTCTGCGTTTCGGCTAGATCGTCGACTTGAAAGCCGAAATGGTTGGCGCCGACCGTATTCTTCGGGTCCTTTAGGTCATTTCCCTTCGCACCAGCGAAATTCAATAGTGCCATGTTGATCACCCCGTCGCTCATATAGATGGCCGAGCCTATCTCGATGGTTTCCCGGCCCACTTCCTTCATCTCGAACACGGTCTCGTAGAATTCCGCTGCCTTCTCGAGGTCTTTGACGCAGACGGCGATGTGGCGCAGGCGTGCCATCTTCTTCTCCTGTGTCGAGGTTGTGGATGAGCATAGACAATCAGCGCCAAAAGGAAATATCCCAGAGGGGTATGGTCAAGAGACGAACCGCCGAAATCGTCGGCGCGGGTTTTGCAGGGTTAGCTGCGGCCTGCGCGCTCGCGCAGCGCGGGTGGTTGGTGCGCGTGCATGAGCGCGCCCGTGAACTACGGACGACGGGCGCCGGTATCTACGTCTATGAGAACGGCCTACGCGTGCTCGAGGCACTCGGGGCCTATACCGACGCCGTGAGTGACGCGCCGATCGCGAACATGCGAGAGGTGCGGGATGATCACAACAGGGTTATCTCGTTTCATCGCTGGGACAATTCCGCCCGCGTCTTCAGCGTCGTGCGCCAGCAGGTCATCAATGCACTGGCATCGGCGGCACGACGACATGGGGTGCAAGTTTTGACCGATTCGGAAGCAGTCGCCGCGACGCCGACCGGTACGCTGGCCTTCGCCGATGGCGCACAAACACAGACCGACCTCATCGTGGCGGCAGATGGCACCAACTCTAGGCTGCGTGACTCGCTGGGGCTTCTCGCCAGACGAAAGCTGTTGGCCGACGGCGCGATCCGCCTGCTGGTCGACAAGACTGTGGAGGAGCGCAACTCGGCAGAACCGGGCAAGACGATCGAATACTGGTCTGGCAAGCGACGCGTCTTGTATACGCCGTGCAGCAAGGACCAAATCTATGTCGCGTTGACGATGTTAGACAACGATGAGGTCGCGAAGGCCGTGCCATTGCGAAAAGTAGAATGGAAGATCTCGTTTCCGCACCTGGCTGACCTTATCGATCGCCTCGGCGGAGATGGGCGTTATGACCGGTTCGAACTGATCAAGCTGAAGCGTTGGTCGTCCGGCAAAGTCGCCGTCATTGGTGATGCCGCGCATGCACTGCCGCCAAACATCGGGCAGGGTGCGGGCTGCGGCATGATGAACGGACTGTCGCTCGCAGTGTTTCTTGATCGGTTCGAGGATCCCTCGCTGGCGCTCACCAACTGGGAATTACAGGAACGTCCGCTCACCGATCACACGCAGCGCGTTTCCTACTTCCTCGGGCTGCCGACCGCGTGGCCTCCGGCCGTTCGGGCGTTCTTCTTCAAAGGGTCTAGTCGATCAAAATGGATGGTGAGACAGAGAACAATGACCGCACGGCACAAGCCCACAGGCACGGAGGACCTCTAGAAACCGATTAGTGGTTTTCTTCCGTTCTGGGTCCAGGCTGTTTAAAAACGCGGCTCCACATTCCGAAGCCGGTCTCGACTAACAGTGACTGACATCAACGCGGCGATTTCAGATTATTTTTGCTGCTTTGCGTCTCGTGTCATCCTCCTTGCACCTCCGTGCAACGTGGGGCGGCCGTCTGTGTCGCCGTAGAGTCCACTGCCTGCGCCTCACGCCCGCATGGCTGCCAGCAATGGCT
>PNAI01000037.1 GCA_003169835.1 Hyphomicrobiales bacterium
ATGTCGACGACGAAGATATCCGCGCCGAATTTGCGGAAATGGAAAATTCCTTGCTGGGCGATGATGCAGCCGATCAGGAAGGTGATCAGCAGGACGATCGGCATGGCTTGCCAGCCGACGCGATTGAGATGATGCACCGCGGAGATAAACCGGAAGCGGAGCGGGTGGACGAGGATGCGCGCGAGCGTCACGCTGAGGTCGCCGAACATCTCGACAAACGCAAGAATATCGCGTTTGAAGCCCACCGTCGTGCGGCCGAGATTGTCGAGCGCGGAGATGAAACGGTTGCGTCTCGCGCGCAGGATGCGTGGCTGGCGGTTCACCGCGCGCACCTCGTCGAGGAGGCTGCGGTAGTGTTCCGGCAACCGGGTGAAGTCGGCGTCCTGTCCGCGTTCCCGCCCGCGACGGATCAAGCGCTCGAGCAGCCAGGCCCCGAGCGTATCGAGCTCTTGGACACCGGCCATATCGATCGCCATGCTTCGGGTATTCGCGACTTGCAGCGCACCAGCGTCCACCAACCGCTCAAGTGCTTCGGAATGAGCGATGGTCCATGATCCAACCGCGGCGAATTCCAGCCGTTCAGCGCTGATCGTGCTGTTCAGGGCTGGTTCGAGGTTCATGTCCCCTCCATCCGAGCGCGTGCAATCATCAACAATCGGCCGTCTGCTCGAGCAGCGCGACCGTGCGGTTGTTGGACCTTCATCACAAGGCCGATGATCACTTCGATCCGCGCGCCAGATCGATCGTGATGTCCGACATCTCGCTTCCCGGCGACTGAATCGAAACCGATTGCCGCGAGCCGCGCGTCGTTACGGCCAAGATCGCCGTGAAGGTCTGTCCTTCAGCCCTTGCCCGGATCTGATTGGCGGCGGCGGTGCCCATGATGGTGCCGCCTACCCCGCGTGTCGACTCGTTCCACGAGCCCGAAATCGCACGATCTTTGTAGGTGATGTGGCTTTGCAACTCGAACTTATAGCTGTCGCTCGTGCAGCTGAGCTCCAGCCGGAGATCGACGTTGCTGCTGTCGAGACGATATGTCGCCCGGCAACGAATGCGCTCCTTCGCTCCGTTGGCAAGGGCAATGATCCCTGTGCCGGTCCACGAGCCGGGCAGCCCCGCGAACGGTCCTTCAGCAGGCTGCTGGGTGAAGCTTTGGGACGCAAGAAGCGAAAGCAAGACCGCGAATACGGCCCGCACGAGCGCATAACGGTAGCCTCGCGTCGATTGCAGTGACAGGAACTCCATGCTGCATCCTTTGGTGACCGTTGAACCTGGTGCGGAGCTTTCGACCTCCGCAGAAGCGCAGTTCCGAGGAATGCTCGGAGCGCTTTTTCATGACCTTGAAATCATACCAGACCGAACCCGATCCGCACCCTCAAATCGAGCACAACTTTGGATGATGCCCAATGCGAAGAAGCAGACGACCCAGCGGCCTATATCAGATCGCTCGCCAGGTAGCGCTATGGCGCCATAAGGCCAAGTGAGTTGAGGTAACCACCGTTGACGCGGCCGTTCCTGAACCTTGCGGCTTCCAGATAGGCGTCAAGGATCGCCTGCGCCTGCTGGCGAAACGGAAACAAGCTCGCCTCAGGCGCTCGGATGTCGGAGCCGCCGACATTGGCGATCAGATCCCATCCCGCCGGCGTTTGAATCGAGATCACGGTCGAGTCGGAATCGAGGTTCTTGTAGGGCCAGAAACACCATCCGATGCCGAATTGCTCATGGAGCCGGCGGAACCTCTCGTTCCAATTATTGGTGAGCTCGCCGGTCTCGCCGATGAGCAGAGGCACATTCCAGCGATTACTGAAGTTCAGGTAGCCCTGAAGCGAGTCGCGGGTCGGGTTGGCCCAGAATTTATGATAAGTGTAAATGGCGTTGGCGTCGAAAGGCCGATCGAACACCGCGAAGTTCGTGCTCCATTGCGCGCCGGCGAGCAGCACGCCGTGGTTTGAATCGACGCTGCGGATGGCGGCAACGATCTCGCGGTAGAATGTCTCCAGCCGCGGATTGAGATAATTCTCGTCGCTATAGGGCGAGATCGGCTCGTTGAGCAGATCATAGCCGAGTATGGCCGGCTCGTCGCGGTAACGCACGGCGAGCTCGCGCCACAGCGCGACGGTCAGCCGCCGATATCGCGGCACGTAGAACGTCAGCGGGAATCCGGTGCCGTCGTCGTGGTTGACGCCCGTCTGGCCACCGGGCGCGGCATGCAGATCGATGATGACGCGCAGGCCGGCTTCCCGGCACCATGCGACAAGGCGATCGAGAAGAGACCATCCTGGTCCTTCGAACCGGTCCGCGCCGCCATCGCCGGGCTCGACGAACAGCCGCCAATGCAGCGGCACACGCACCGTGTTTGAATCCGGCGGCCTTGATGAAACGCATATCCTCTTCGGCGACATAGATGTCGCGAAATTCGCGCCAGAAGTGCGGTGCCTCCGCGGGACCAACCAAGGCCTCGACGACCCGGGCGATCTCGGTCGGCGCGCGGGCGTGCGCGAACTTGAACATGTAGCCTTCGGGCACCAGCCAGTTGCCGAGATTGATTCCCTTGATGGCGAAGCGGTCGCCGTTGACCTCGACCAGGCGCGTCCCCTCGGCATGGATGAAGTCGGGCGGCGCGGCGGCGCCCGGCCCATTCCCGATGACCAGGGTGATGACAAAGAGGAGCGCGCCGAGCTGGCAGACATAGCGGCAAGTTTTCGTACCTCGAAGGCTTGCACCGAGAACGCTTGTATCCAGAGCATTTGGACCGAAGATACTCAACAGCCATGTCCTTTCAGGAAGAGCTCAATGCCGATCCCGATCGTGTCAGCGGCAAAGCGGCCGCTTCCCGGCAGCGTATTCGTGAAAAGGGTTTCTTCCCACCCGCAGATCACAGA
>PNAI01000022.1 GCA_003169835.1 Hyphomicrobiales bacterium
CAACCGGCCGATTAGAGAAGCGGACATTGCGGGAGGTCGGTTTCGTGCCAAGACCGGACAATGGAGATCCGAACTGCCATTGTGTGGCCGAAGTTGCCTCCCGGCATCACGGATCTGGTGACAGCAAAAGATTGGATGTCGCCATCCCCAATAACCAAAAGTTAACGGTGGCCAAATTTGCCTATCCGACCCGTCCCAGAGGGAACGAACGAATGCTCTTCCACGTTGACAGTATGCGGCTACCCACTACTTGGGCTCGAACGGACGAAACGCTCAAGTCAAAGCGGCGGAGATGGCCAAGAGTATTCACAGGAGCGCACATGGATACCACCACGCTTCACATTATAGTTCTACTCGTTGTGCTGCTAGGCGGCGGCGGCTGGTACGGCCGTGGACGCTGGTATTAAGCAACGCTCTACAAGGGAATGGCAAGCTTGCCGGAGCGATTCGGTAGGCCGAGTTGTAGCTGAGAACCGGAGTTTCGGCATCGGCATCCGTTACCAGCAATAGCCTTTTAACATCGCCGCCACTCGTGCATGCACGCCCTCAAATTTGTTGGGTTGATCGAGCCGGCGCAAGCAACGCAGCGCTTTGCTATCGCCAATCCGATGGCTGCGCCCACGCAGTGTCCATCGCAGCCCCGCCGCGATTGCTTGACCGCCTGGAGGAACTCGCGGCATTGCGGACCTCATGTCTGTTACATGCAGCGTCCTGAGATTTGGCAGAAGAAGAAGAAATTGTAACGCTCGCCTTAAGGAACAAACGTGCAGGCAAAGCGTTTTAATTAAAGCTAACTGGCAATCATGGGAGAAATACATGGCGGACAATAGCGGAGGAATCGGTGTCATGGGCGTCCTCGTCGGTGCTCTTATTGTAATTGTGGTCGGCGGAGGACTTCTTTTCGCGACCGGCACGATTGGCTCAAAATCATCGACAGTGAAGCTCGAACTACCCAAAATCACGACCGTGGTTAAATAATTTTGCTTATGCGTCAGCTGGACATGGGAGTAACGAACTCAATGGTGAGCGAGTGCGCTGATGGCGGAAGTGCGATAGCCCAGCCCCCGACGCAACGTTTATCTGTGAAGCATTAAATTCGAGTGGATGGATATGATGGTTCGAGAACAACGGGAAGCTCAACGCCCTAACGACATTGGAAGTCAGGGAACAGCGGCTCTAGGGATCATGATGAACCTGCTGCTCGCGCTCCGTTCAAAGGGTGCCTTGCGCGACATAGAAGTGATCGCGATTTTGGATACTGCTGCCGAGACCGCCGAGAAATCGACAGGCGAATTAGATGGGAAATTTGCAAAATTAGTCGCCGGTCATATTCGTCAAATGATCGACCCATTTGCAAATCTCCATACGTTTGGGCGTTTGCAATAGTTCTAGTTGGCTTTCTAGCACTGGATGGATTGGTGACAGCGTCAACCCAGCTATGGAAGCACTTGGATGTGGGTCATTGCAGCCACGCGGAGATTAGATTTTTCTCGACACCAGAGACCCGGCAAGCGAAAGCTGCTTCCTTCGGATTAGAGCAACGCTAATTGCGTCGCACCGTTCACATCTGCTCGCGCACTTACTTGGGACGATTAGTGGCGGTGTTCACCGCGTCTTCAATGGTGAACCGCTTCGCAATTCCGCGGGTAAGAAATCATTGTCGAATGACAATGAGCATCGACGTTCGCGGCGACGGTGGCTACCTTCCGCAGGAGATTGGGCATCACGACATCAGGGCCATACTTCGTGATGAGTGTGCCGTTCCGATATTGACCTTTGCGACCGCACTTGTCGCAGATGGGCCGGATCATCGGATGGCTCGTATTACTCAACGTCATTAGGCCGCTTGAACGAGCTTCTCCGCAAGCAATGACACGACTGTGGTCATGACGGGTCCGCAATCCACGCATTCATAGTTGTGGAACGCTACGTCGGTGCGGGTCGGATGCGGCTCGATAATGGCATCGCTTAGGGGCTTGCGGCACCTAGGACAGAATTTCTCGCTGAGGTGGAACTGCATTGGTCCTTCTCCGACTCAATGGCTCTCCTTCACCCGACCAGTCTGCGCGCGATCCCAGGCTGAATCTGACCAAAATTGACCAGTGTTTCGCTGTCTTAATCAAACTGACCCACTACCCCAATTCCTCCTGCATCGCCTTGTCTTCGTCGCCGCTCCTGGCTCCATTTTCTCATTGGCCGTGCGGACAGGGGGAGAGCGGCCGGCAACGATTCATTAAGTGTCGCAGGCTACCCACTTAGTCGGCCATGAGGTAGACACGATCCACAGGCTGAATAGTGGAGTTGATGTACCAGCATGGTGTACCAGCATGGTGTACCAGCAGGCGACAAAACGGTGACTTAAGTTTCTGAAATTAAAACGATTTAATTTGTGCGTGAGTTTCCGCTAAATTATTTCCGTCTCAATAATGGCTCGGCGCTTAGCCAATGGGCGCGCCGGGACGAGACGGGGAAACAGGCAGATATGCGTACAGCTCTGCGGACCTTTAAGATTGCCGCTCTGACGGCCGCCGCACTTGGCGCGCTAACGTCTGCATCCGCGCAGCAGACCAGCGCGATCACGCCGCCTCCGGCCAAGCCGGAATGGAGCGGTCAATCGGGCGCCTCCGGCCATCCGCAGATGACGGCGGAGGCCATTCGCGCTGCGGCTGCGGATTTTCCCAATTGTCTGGAACGTCTGTGGCCCGATGCCGCGCGCCGCGGCGTCTCGCGCGAGACCTTCATCAATCATACGGCCGCGCTGACGCCCGACCTGCGCATCATGGATTTTCTCGACGCGCAGCCGGAATTCGTGCGGCCGCTCTGGGAATATCTCGATGGACTTGTCAGCAACCAGCGCGTCTTGATGGGGCAAGAGGTCCTTGCCAAGTATCGCGCGACATTCGACCAGGTCGAACGCGCCTATGGCGTCGATCGCCATATCATAACGGCAATATGGGGCGTCGAATCGCGCTACGGCGACATGGCCGGCGACCGTCCGGTAATCCGCTCGACCGCGACGCTCGCCTGCGTCGGCCGCCGCCAGGCCTATTTCCGCGACGAATTCCTCGCCGCGCTTGAAATTCTCCATCGCGGCGACGTGCGGCCCGAGCAACTCAAAGGCTCCTGGGCCGGCGCTTTCGGCCCCACCCAGTTCATGCCGTCATCGTTCAAGCGCTACGCCGTTGACTTCGATGGCGACGGCCGCCGCGACGTTGTCGACTCGATCCCCGATGTCATCGCGTCCACCGCCAACAATCTGAAAAAAGACGGCTGGGTTTCCGGTCAACCCTGGGGCTATGAAGTTGAGCTTCCGATCGGCTTCGACTATCTGCTCGCCGATCGCGCGCGCCAGATCACGATCCGCGAATGGGAAAAGCTCGGCGTCCGCCGGCCCGATGGCAGACCGTTCGCGCGACCGGACGAGCGCGCCTTTTTGCTACTGCCCGCGGGCGCGCAGGGACCTGCTTTCCTCATGCTGCCGAATTTCGCCGTGATGATGAAATACAATCCGGCCGAAGCCTACGCGCTCGCCATCGGATATCTGGCGGATCGGTTGCGCGGCGACGGCCCGATATCGCAGCCCTGGCCGCGCCACGAGCCGGTGCTCACGCGCGATGAACGGCGCGAGCTGCAGGAACTGCTTCTCAGCCGCGGCTTCGATTTGGGCGAACCGGACGGCCGCCTCGGGCCCCGCTCGCGCGTCGCCATCCGCGAATTTCAGGTGTCCACGGGATTGATACCCGACGGATTTGCCTCCGCTGACATATTGGGGCGCCTACGAAATCGTTAACAGCTTGGCCCCGCAGCCAGTCCGATGGCCTTCAAGTTGCCAACTTCAAAGTGCTATGAATGTGGTGCGTTTGACCCCTATCGCGGGCAATCGCAGTGGCACGAGCAACAGTGCTGACGTGCGCAAAGGCAACAACGGCATGCACCGACGAATCCTTGCCGGAACCTTGATCTGCTTGCTGGCGGCGGGCTTCGCGTTTGCGCTCGCAATGACCTCGCCTGCCGCGGCGCAAGGCTTCTTTGATCGCATTTTCGGACCGTCGCCGGGCGGCGGAATATTTTCCAATCCCGAGCCGCAAAGGCCGGTTGATGCGTCCCGCGCACCGGCGCCACGCAAACCCGATACGCCGCCGACCAGCTCGATCGTGGTCGTGGGCGATTCCATGGCTGACTGGCTCGCCTACGGTTTGGAAGACGCGCTGACCGATACGCCGGAAGTTGGCATCGTCCGCAAGCATCGCACCGGTTCCGGCCTGATCCGCTACGACCTTCGCAACGAAGCCCTCGATTGGGCACAAGGCGCACGCGAGCTACTCTCGGCCGAGAAGCCGAACTACATCGTCATGATGATCGGGCTCAACGATCGCCAGGCCATTCGCGTCCGCCAGGCGGTGGCGCCGGCGCGTGGGGCTACGCCGCCGGCGGAGAAGCCGCAGACCCCGGAACCGGATCAGGAAAATCCCGAGCAACCTGCCATCGTCACGCCAGAGGCACAGCGCGCACGCGCGCCCGGCGTCTACGAGTTTCATTCCGAGAAGTGGGAAGAGCTTTACACCAAGCGCATCGACGACACGATCGCGGTGCTGAAAAGCAAAGGCGTGCCGGTATTCTGGGTTGGCTTGCCGTCCCTGCGCACGCCCAAAGCCACGACCGAGGCGCAGTATCTCAACGAACTGTTCCGCGCCCGCGCCGAAAAAGCCGGTATCGTCTACGTCGATGTGTGGGATGGCTTCGTCGACGATCTCGGTCACTTCACGCTGCAGGGGCCCGATTACGAAGGCCAGAACCGCCGGCTGCGCGCCGGGGACGGCATTCATTTCACCAAGGCCGGCGCGCGCAAGCTTGCTCACTATGTCGAGCGCGAGATCAATCGTGCCGCGCCATTGACCCCCGTGGCCCTTGCGGTACCCGACCCGAGGGAGCCAACGACGAATGCGCGTCCCAGCGGCGCGACCGCGCGGCCGCTCAACGGCCTCGCCGTTCCATTGATGGTCACCGCGCGCACCGGCGAGGAATTGATCGGCAGTCCCGGCAATCGCGGCGGCGATGCAGACACTCAGATTGTCACACACGTGCTGGTGAAGGGCGAGCCGATCATCGCGCCCGCCGGCCGCGCCGACGATTTCGCGTGGCCGCGGCGCGGAATTGCCGCCTTCGGTTCCGATCCAGTGGTGACCAGCACCACGATGCCGGTTCCGCTCGCGCAATTGCCGCCGCCGCCGGTGGTCACCGAGCCTGCGAGCAAGCAGGCGGCGCGCCAGGCCTCGCAGAGCGCTTCTCAATCTGCCCTGCCGCGCACGCCTGGGCGGCCGAGCTTCAACCCGTTCTCGTTCTTCGGATTGTTCCGCTAAACGTCGATCGCGGCCATTAACGCGGCAGCGTCGTCGTCCCCATCAGGAACTTGTCGATCGCGTGCGCGCATTGCCGCCCCTCGCGGATCGCCCACACCACGAGAGATTGCCCGCGCCGCATGTCGCCCGCGGAAAAAACTTTCGGCAGCGACGTTGCATAGACGTTGGTATCTGCCTTCACATTGCCGCGCGGATCGAGCTCGACGTTGAGCGACTTGATCAAGCCCTCGTGCACTGGCGACACGAAGCCCATGGCGAGCAGCACAAGATCGGCTTCGATCTCGAATTCGGTGCCCGCGGTCGGCTTGAACTTCGCGTCCGCGCGCGCGCAATGCAGCGTTTTCACGCGCCCATTCTCGCCGGTGAATTTCGTGGTCAGCACGGCGAAGTCGCGCTTGGCGCCTTCCTCGTGGCTTGACGAAGTGCGCAGCTTGAGCGGCCAGTCCGGCCACGTCATCATCTTGTTCTCGTGCTCCGGCGGCATCGGCATGATCTCGAAATTCGTCACCGAGCGCGCGCCCTGGCGGAACGATGTGCCGATGCAGTCGGAGCCAGTATCGCCACCACCGATGACGACGACATTTTTATTCTTCGCCAGGATCGGTTTGATGTCGCCGAGCGGCTCTCCGCTCACGCGCCGGTTCTGCTGCGGCAAGAAATCCATGGCGAAATGAATGCCGTCGAGCTCGCGGCCGGGGATCGGCAGATCGCGCGGCTTTTCCGCGCCGCCGGTCAGCGCCACCGCGTCGTAGTTTTTGACCAAGTTTTCTACGGCCAGGTTCACGCCGACGTGGGCGTTGTAATGGAAGGTCACGCCTTCGCCCTGCATCTGCGTGACGCGCAGATCGACGACGCGCTTTTCCATCTTGAAGTCGGGGATGCCGTAACGCAGCAATCCGCCGGCCTTGGCGAATTTCTCGAACACGTGGACGTCATGCCCGGCGCGCCCGAGCTGTTGCGCGCAAGCCATGCCGGCGGGACCTGCGCCGACGATTGCGACTTTCTTGCCGGTCTTGTGCGCCGGCGGCTCGGGCTTGATCCAATTGTTCTCGATCGCGCGGTCGGCGATGGCGCATTCGATAGTCTTTATCGTCACCGGATTGTCGTCGATGTTGAGCGTGCAAGACGCCTCGCATGGCGCCGGACACACGCGGCCGGTGACTTCGGGAAAATTATTGGTCGAATGCAGATTGCGCACCGCCTCTTCCCAATTGCCGGAATAAACGAGATCGTTCCAATCCGGGATCTGGTTGTTCACCGGGCAACCCGTGTGGCAGTACGGCACCCCGCAATTCATGCAGCGCGCGGCTTGCTCGCGCGTTTCTTTCTCGGGCAGCGGGAGGACGAACTCGCGCCAATTCTTGACGCGTTCCTCGACCGGCAAATAGTCGCGGTCGTTGCGATCGAACTCAAGGAAACCGGTGATCTTACCCATCGTTATTCCGCGGCCTGCAGCGACGCCTTCGCCATCTCGGCGAGTGCGCGGCGATACTCGACCGGTATCACTTTGCGAAATTTGGGCAGAAACGCTGCCCAGTTGTCGAGGATTTCGCGCGCGCGGCGCGAGCCGGTGAGCTCCGCCTGGCAGTAGACCAGGCTGCGCAGACGCTCGGCGTCGAAACGCGTCATGTCGCCGGAGACATCGACGCGTCCCGCGGTTTCAAGATCGTGGGCATGACCATAGACTTTCTGCGAGACTTCCTCTTCCTCGGGAATTGGCTCAAGCTCGACCATCGCCATGTTGCAGCGCGCGGCAAAAGTGTTGTCCTCATCGAGCACATAGGCGATGCCGCCCGACATGCCGGCGGCAAAATTGCGCCCGGTGTTGCCGAGCACGACGACAACGCCGCCGGTCATATATTCGCAACAGTGATCGCCCGCGCCTTCGATCACCGCGATCGCGCCCGAATTGCGCACGGCGAAGCGCTCGCCCGCAACGCCGCGGAAATAGCATTCGCCCGCAATCGCCCCGTACAGCACGGTATTGCCCACGATGATCGATTCCTCAGGCACGATGCCGCCATCCGCCGGCGGCTTGATGATAATGCGCCCGCCCGAAAGCCCCTTGCCGACATAATCGTTGGCATCGCCTTCAAGCTCGAACGTGACGCCGCGTGCGAGCCATGCGCCGAAACTCTGCCCGGCTGTGCCTTTGAAATTCACGTGAATGGTATCGTCGGACAACCCCTTGTGACCGTAGCGCTTGGCGATCTGGCCCGACAGCATAGCGCCCGCGGTGCGATCGGTGTTGCGGATCGGATAGGAGAGCTTCACCGCCGTGCCGCGTTCGAGCGCACCTTGCGCGTCCGCGATCAGCTTACGGTCGAGAATTTTATGAATCTTGTGGTCTTGTTCCTCGCATTTGAAAATCTTCACGTCGTCCGGCGCGATTGGCTTGGTGAACAGCCGCGAAAAATCGAGCCCCTTGGCCTTCCAGTGCTCGATCACCCGGCGCTGATCGAGCATCTGCATCTGGCCGATCATCTCGCTGAACGTGCGATAGCCCATCGCCGCCATCACCTCGCGCACTTCTTCGGCGACGAAGAAAAAGAAATTGATCACGTGTTCGGGCTGGCCCTTGAAGCGCTTGCGCAGCACCGGATCTTGCGTCGCGACCCCCACTGGACAGGTATTGAGATGGCACTTGCGCATCATGATGCATCCGGCCGCGATCAAGGGCGCGGTGGAGAAGCCGAATTCGTCCGCGCCGAGCAGCGCCCCGATGGCAACGTCGCGGCCCGTGCGGATGCCGCCGTCGACCTGCACCGATATGCGCCCGCGCAGGCGGTTGGCCACCAGCGTCTGGTGCGTTTCGGCAAGCCCGATTTCCCACGGGCTACCCGCATGCTTGATCGAGGTGAGCGGAGACGCGCCGGTGCCGCCTTCGAAACCCGCGATCGTGACGTGATCGGCGCGCGCCTTCGACACGCCCGCCGCCACCGTGCCGACGCCCACTTCGGACACGAGCTTCACCGACACCAGGCCGTCGGGATTGACGTTCTTGAGATCGAAGATCAGCTGCGCCAGATCTTCGATCGAATAAATGTCGTGATGCGGCGGCGGCGAGATCAGGCCTACCCCGGGCGTCGAATGGCGCACTTGGGCAATCGTCTTGTCGACCTTGTGGCCGGGCAACTGGCCGCCTTCGCCGGGCTTGGCCCCCTGCGCCATCTTGATCTGCATCATGTCCGAGTTGACGAGATACTCGGCGGTGACGCCGAAACGCCCGGACGCGACCTGCTTGATAGCCGAGCGCATGGAATCGCCGTTCGGCAGCGGCTTGAAGCGGTCGGATTCCTCGCCGCCTTCGCCGGTGTTCGACTTGCCGCCGATCCGGTTCATCGCGATGGCCAGTGTTGTGTGCGCCTCGCGCGATATCGAGCCGAACGACATCGCGCCGGTGGAGAAACGCCGCACGATGCTCTTTGCGGGCTCGACCTCCTCGATCGGAACCGGCTTGCGCTCGTCTTCCTCCGCGCCCCTCAAGCGGAACAGCCCGCGGATGGTAACCAGCGTCTCGGACTGCTCGTTGAGAATCTTCGCAAACGCACGGTATTGCTCATACGAGTTGCCGCGCACTGCGTGCTGCAGCGTGGCGACGGTAGTGAAATTCCACACGTGATCTTCGCCGCGCATGCGCACAGCGTAATCGCCGCCGACATCGAGCATGTTGCGGTAGATCGGCGCATCGCCGAACGCATCGCCATGGCGGCGCACAGTTTCCTCGGCGATCTGCGAAAGCCCCACGCCTTCGATGCGGGTGGCTGTGCCGGTGAAATAGTGATGGACGAAATCGGCCTTCAAGCCCACCGCGTCGAAAATCTGCGCGCCGCAATACGACTGATAGGTGGAGATGCCCATCTTCGACATCACCTTGAGCAGCCCTTTGTCGACCGATTTGATGTAGCGCTTGACGATTTCCTTTTTGTCGAGCTTGACCGGCAGTTCGTCGTGCATCTCGATCAGCGTCTCGAACGCCAGATACGGATTGATCGCCTCCGCGCCATAACCGGCAAGGCAGCTGAAATGATGCACCTCGCGCGGCTCCGCGGATTCGACCACGAGCCCCACCGAAGTGCGCAACCCCTGCCGGATCAAATGATGATGCACGGCCGCGCACGCCAGCAGCGACGGGATCGGAATGCGATCGGTGCCGGTCATACGATCGGACAGAATGATGATGTTGATGCCGGTGCGCACGGCCTCCTCGGCCTTGGCGCACAGATCGTCGAGCGCGGGCCGCATGCCGCGCACGCCTTGTTCGGATGGCCACGTGCAGTCGAGCGTCAGCGATTTGAAATGTGAATCGCTCACCGTCGAGATCGAGCGAATCTTCTCCAGGTCTTCGTCGGTCAGGATCGGCTGCCGCGCTTCCAGCCGCTTGGTGTTCGCGAGCCCTTCTAGATCGAACAGGTTCGGCCGCGGCCCGATGATCGAGACCAGGCTCATGACCAGTTCTTCGCGAATCGGATCGATCGGCGGATTGGTCACCTGCGCGAAATTCTGTTTGAAGTACGTGAAGAGCAATTTCGGCTTGTCCGACAGCGCCGAGATCGGCGTGTCGTTGCCCATCGAGCCGATGGCTTCCTCGCCCTGCGCCGCCATCGGCGTCATCAGAATTTTCAGGTCCTCTTGCGTGTAGCCGAAGGTCTGCTGGCGATCGAGCAATGACAGATTGGAAAGCGGCGCTTCCGAGCGCGCGGCCGGCAATTCCTCAAGCACGATCTGGGTGCGATCGAGCCACTTCTTGTAGGGATGGCTGCGCGCAAGCGTGGACTTGAGCTCATCGTCTGGGATCAGCCGGCCTTCGACCAGATCGACCAGCAGCATCTTGCCCGGCTGCAGCCGCCACTTGGTGACGATGTCCTTCTCGGGGATCGGCAGCACGCCCATCTCCGACGCCATGATGATGCGATCGTCGCACGTCACGAAATAGCGCGCGGGCCTCAGGCCGTTGCGGTCGAGCGTAGCTCCGATCTGCTTGCCGTTGGTGAACGCGATCGCGGCCGGGCCGTCCCACGGCTCCATCACCGCGGCGTTGTATTCGTAAAACGCGCGCCGTTCCTCATCCATGAGCGGATTGCCCGCCCACGCTTCGGGGATCATCATCATCATGGCGTGGGCGAGCGAGTAGCCGCCCTGCGTGAGGAATTCGAGCGCGTTGTCGAAACACGCGGTGTCGGACTGGCCCTCATAGGAAATTGGCCACAGCTTGCTGATGTCGTCGCCGAACAGTTCGGACGAGACCGAGGCTTGCCGCGCCGCCATCCAGTTGTTGTTGCCGCGCAGCGTGTTGATNNATCTCGCCGTTGTGCGCGACCATCCGGTATGGGTGCGCGAGCGACCACGCGGGGAACGTGTTGGTGGAGAACCGTTGATGCACCAGCGCAAGCGCGCTCTCGAAGTCGGGCTCGTGCAGATCGGGGTAGTAGGTTCCGAGCTGATCGGCCAGGAACATGCCCTTGTAGATGATGGTACGGCAGGAGATCGACACCGGGTAGTAGCCGCTTAGGCGGCGCTCGCGCTGCGAATAGATTGCGCCCGAAATCGACTTGCGCAGAATGTAAAGGCGCCGCTCGAAGTCGTCCTCGGACTTGATCTTCTTGCCGCGCCCGATGAACACCTGCATGTGCACCGGCTCGGTGGGTTTGACCGATTCACCGAGCGTCGAATTGTCGGTTGGCATGTCGGTGCGCCAGCCCAGCAGCTTCATGCCTTCTCGGTCGATCAACTGCTCAAAGGTCGCGCGGATGAACCCGCGCCATTCCGCGTCGCGCGGCATGAACAGAACGCCGATCGCGTAATGGCCGGGCTCCGACAGCTCGAAGCCGAGTTCCTCGCACTTGCGCGCAAAAAACTTGTGCGGGATCTGCGTCAGAATACCCGCGCCGTCGCCCGCGCGCGGATCGGCGCCGGTCGCGCCGCGATGTTCGAGATTGACCAGGATGGTCAGCGCGTCTTCGACGATCTTGTGCGACTTGCGTCCCTTGATGTCGGCGATGAATCCGACGCCGCAGGAATCCTTGTCGAGCGCCGGGTCATACAGGCCGCGCGCCGCGGGCACGCCGGGATCGGCGGAATCGAGATAGAGCGAACGCGCCTCGACGAATGGCTTCGCCGAAACATTGCGACCGCGCCTTTCGATGCCTGTCCCTTTCTTCCTCATCCCTCAGTAGCCCTCGCGCCTCCGATTGCCTCCGCAAGGCTGGCGCACCTGCCTTGTCCACAGCGCAGATCAAGCGCCGTGGTTCATGGCGAACCATGTTCAAAGGGCAGCCTTCTCGCGGGGCCGCTCGCCGCCGGCACATCGCGTGACTGCACACTTTGAGGCCCGTTCGAAGCGCACGCAAGTGCTTCGCCGGACGCCACCCAAAAGACTTCTCGGAGTGAGCAGGGCCAATTGGGACAGTAATACTGTCCTATAACGCCGCGGATGGCAAATCTTTTTAACCAAGACGGCGTCTAGTTGGGGTGGTTTTGCGTTTACCCAACGTTGATCATGGGATCGACAAGTGCGCCGAAATCGTGCGCAGGTCAGCCGGTGTTGAGCGGTAAAGGTGGCCAGCCCGCCTCAGCGGTGCCCTATTCAGTGTTATTGTGCGTCCGCAACGAGCCGAGGAGCGCCCGGTGAACAAGAGCAAAATATTCGGCGTGGCAATGATCGTGACCACGTTTGGTCTTGCGGCAACCCCCGCAGGCGCGGCCGAGCGTGCGGCGCGCGCGACCGGCGTGCTGCCGCCGCATGAGATCGTCACCATCGTACGCTCCGCCGGGCTCAAACCGTTGGGCAAGCCGACCCGCAAGGGCACGACCTACTTGATGCGCGCGGTCGATGACGAGGGGTTGGCGATGCGCGTGGTGGTCGATGGACGCGCGGGCGAGGTCATTTCGGTGACGCCGGTCGCCTATGGCCGCGATTTCAGTCCGATGCCGCCGACCGTCTATGACTCCGGTGCGCCGGTCTACGATGTTGGCTCGCCGGTCTCGCGCGCCACCTCTCCGATCATCATCGAGGATGAATCCGGACTGCCGGTGTACCGGCGCGCTCCGCCGTCTGTCCCGGTTGCCGTTCCTGTCGCCCCGCCGCCAAGAGAACTGCAACAAAGAGAACTGCAACAAAGAGAACTGCAACAAAGAGAACTGCAACAAAGAGAACTGCAACAAAGAGAACTGCCGCCAAGAGACATCAGGGAACGTGACGCGGTGATCGTTCCGCCGCCCTTACCGCCGGAGGTCATCACCGCCCCGCTGGCGCCGCCGTCCACCGAAATGGCCGCGCCACCCGAAGGCGGTGAAGGCGAATTACTGCCGCCCCCTCCGCCGCGCTTCCCGCAGCGCGTGAACGCAGTGCCGGCCGCCAAGCCCAAGCCCGCGAAGTCCGCGGCCAGCAAGCCCGCGGCCAAATCAGAAAAGCCGAACGCGACGCCCACCGACTAGAACGCGATTCGCCTCACTTCATTCTGGCTTTGACCGGGTCCTTCACGTTTTCGACCTTGTCGAATTCGACATTGCGCAGCGCCCCGCCGACCTTTTCCACGCGCCGGATATAGACATTCTGCACGATGTCGCGTGTCTCCGGATCGATCGAGATCGGACCGCGCGGGCTTTCCCACTTCATGCCCTTGGCGGCTGCGATCAAGGACTCGCTGTCGGTCTTGCCGCCGGTTTTCTTGATCGCCTCGTAGATCAGATGCATGCCGTCATAACCGCCGATCGAGTAGATGTTCGGATTGCGCTTATAGTCTGCGTTGTAATCCGCAACGAACTTTTTGTTCAGTGCGGAGTCGTGTTCAAAGCCATAGTGAATGACCGTGATGATGCCGAGAGCTGCGTCGCCCATGCTCTTGAGCGATTCCTCTTCGACCAACTCACCCTGTCCCAAAATTTTGGTCTTGCTGGCGTCGATGCCGCGCTCGGCAAGCGTCTTGCCGATCGCCGCCGGCTGCGTACCGCCGGGCACCCACACATAGATCGCTTCCGGATTGAGATCTTTCGCGCGCTGCACGAAGGCGGAAAAATCCGGGTTCGCCACGGGAAACCGCACCGACCCGACGATCTCGCCGCCGGCGTCCTTGAAGCCGCGCTGGAACGCGATCTCGGCGTCGTGGCCTGGTCCGTAGTCCGAGACCATCGTGTAGGCTTTTTTCAGGCCGCTCTTGTAGGCCCAGGCGCCGAAGGACTCGTTCAACTGCGGGATCGTGAGCGAAGTGCGCGCCATGTAGGGCGATTTGGTCGTGATGATGGCGGTGGCGGCATTCATCACCACCATGAATTTCTTCGCTTCCGCCGACACGTCGCCCGCCGCCATCGCATTGGGCGTGAGCACGAAGCCGGCGAGAATGTCGACGTTGTCGCGCACGATCAGTTCTTGCGCTAGGCGCTTGGCGACATCCGGCGCGATACCGCCGGTGTCCTTTCGGATGATCTCGATTTTCTTGCCGGCAACCGTGTCACCGTGCTGCTTGATGTAGAGCTTGATCGCGTTGTCCATCTGCGTCGCCGTGTCGGCGAACTGGCCGGAATACGGCAGGATCAAGCCGATCTTGATGGTCTGCGCCTCGGCCGCAGCCGCGACGAGCAACGCTGCAGCTCCGCAAAGCGCGGCGAAGATCTTTTTCATGTCATTCCTCCCGGAGTGTTTTTGCATGTCGCTATTTATAGCAGCTATTGTTGTTGAATAATTCGCCGCGTCCAGCCCCATATTTGTCGCGGCCGGTCACCTGCGCAAATCATTTGCGCGTGTTCCTGCGATTTGAAGTCAAAATCCAGCTGATTAGGCAGCCGCCCAAATCTCGCCGGGTCAAGCATCACGGGTTGAGTGCCAGAAGGGCGGCCTTGAACTGCGGCGCGATCTCAGCCGTCGTGATGGTCCCGTCCGCCGCGACCTTCGCCCACACACGCGCCTCAAAACCCTCGAAAACCGACACACCCTCGCGCGAGCCTTGATAGTTCACGCGGAAGCTTTTGGTCCCCCAATGCGCAATCTCGGCGTTGACGACGAGCCGATCTTCGTAGCTCGCGGGCGACAGGAACTTCGCGTTCGCATCGACGATCGGAACGCGCACGCCGAATTGCCTGAGCAGAATGCGATGGTTGAGGTCTGCCTTGCGCAGCAGGGTCTGGAACGCGGCATCCATGAAATAGAAAAACCGCGGGTAATAGACGATGCCGGCGGCGTCGCAGTCGCCCCACGCGATCAGATTCTCCGAAGCGGTTGGCATGACGCCCCCAAAGACACAGCCATGACCTGTCTGCCTGATTGCTCGCAAACTTCGGCAACGCTCGCAAGTTACGATTTGCAGCTTATCGCCAGCCAAAAACGAAAGCGCCCCGGTGTGATCCGGGGCGCTCGGAAACCTTAGAGGTTCAATCTTAAGGGTTCACTGGTCCGTTAGGCAGCTTTGGCTTCCACCACCCTCGGCTTGCTGACTTTGCCGGCGCCAATGGGAATCTGGCGAGGCTTCTTGGCCTCGGGCAATTCCCGCACCAGTTCGACGTGCAGCAATCCGTTTTCCAGCGCCGCGCCCTTGACCGAGACATGATCGGCAAGTTGGAAGACGCGCTCGAAGGCGCGCGCCGCGATGCCCTGATAGAGCACTTCGCCGGATTTTTCTTCTTCCGTAGGCTGCTTGTCGCCCTTGATGGTCAGGGTGTTTTCCTTTGCCTCGATCAAAAGCTCGTTGTCGGCGAAGCCTGCCACGGCCACTGAAATGCGGTAGTCGTTCTCGCCGGTGCGTTCGATGTTGTAGGGCGGATAGCCCGGAGCGGCCTCAAAGCCATCGAGCATGGAAAACAGCCGGTCGAAACCGACGGTGGAGCGGTAGAGGGGAGCAAGATCAAAAGTTCGCATAGCATATCCTCCAGTTTGAGCGACATGCGGGCGATCCGCCGATATGGCCGGATCCCGTCATTGCACAGCCCGGTATTGGGCCTGTACGTCGATTCATTTAAGAGCCTCGAAGCCGCCTGCAAGGGGGCATAAAGGTATTGAATTATCAGGAGTTTTTGTAAAATCCGCTCTCGGCGGCTTACTCCCGCAGGCGCGCTCCCTCCGGCCTGCCTTCGCCGGCGATTGAGCAAAGCGCGCGCCCTGCTATAAGGCCCCAAAGCCGTAGCGGCGGCCCCAAGTCATGCGCGAGTCATGCAACTCGTTTCAATCCCAGCAAATCCAATCCCCGAAGACGCGGTCACCGGCATGTTGCGAGCCTCCGATGGCGTCGCATTGCGTTATGCGCGCTGGGCGCCCCCGCCCGGACGCAAGGGCACGGTATGCCTGTTTCACGGTCGTGCCGAGTTCATCGAGAAATATTTCGAGACGGTACGCGAATTACGCGCGCGCGGCTTTGCCATCGCCACGCTCGATTGGCGCGGGCAAGGCTTGTCCGACCGCGCGCTCGCCGACACCCACAAGGGCCACGTCAGGAACTTCGACGAATACGGCCTCGATCTGGCGACCTTCATGCAGGAGGTCGTGCTGCCCGACTGTCCGCCGCCCTTCTACGCGCTCGGCCATTCCATGGGCGCGGCGGTATTGCTGCGCAACGTTTGGCAGGGCCAGCGCTGGTTCGACCGCATCGTGCTCTCGACGCCGATGATTGAGCTGCCGGGATTGCGCTCCGGCAAGCTGGCGAAATTCACCGCGCGCGTGACGACGATGGCCGGCTTCGGAGCGGCTTACGTTCCCGGCGGCGACGGCACCGTCATTGCGATGCTCCCGTTCACCGGCAACCCGCTGACCTCCGATCCGATCCGTCATGCACGCATTGCGGCCATTCTGGAGGCCGAGCCGGCGCTGCGCATCGGCTCCCCCACGGTCGCGTGGGCCAACGCGGCCTATCGCGTGATCGATGAATTCGCCGAGCGGACGTACCCCACGAGCATTCGCCAGCCGCTTCTGCTCATCGCCGCCGGCCGCGACGAAATCGTCTCGACGCCCGCGATCGAGGAATTCGCAACACAATTGCGCGCGGGCTCGCACCTCATCGTCGCAGGCGCAAAGCACGAGCTGATCATGGAGCAGGATCGTTATCGCGCGCAGTTCTGGGCCGCGTTCGACGCCTTCGTGCCCGGCACGCCGGTGTTTTGACTCGTGAGCGCGATCGTCGCGATGCGCTGGCAGCCGATGAAAATGTCAGGCTGCCGAACGGCTCACAGGATAAATTGCGGAGCAAACGCTGATTTGATCACCTGAAATAATAATTCACGCCCAAACGAACAATCTGATCGGTAATCCTTTGATGCAGATCCACAGGCGTCCCAGGCACCGTGCCCGTGTAAATGTAAGGGTCCGTATACCCGCCGAAATCGAGATAGAGGTATTCGGCTTTCACAGTCCAGTTGCGGGTCAACATTGCCTCGATGCCACCGCCGGCCGCCCAACCGATTTTGACTGGAGTTCCATTGATTATGGAAATTCCGGCACTGCTTGCGCGTGTGCGGATACTGGCGTAGGCGACGCCTGCGGTACCGTAAATGAGAACCCGGTCTTGGGCGACACCCATACGAAATCGAGTCGTACCGAACCAATCCATGTCGTCGGTTTCGTTGATTGCGAGACCGCCGACGCCGACGGAACGATTAAGGACGGCGGTGTTGCCGGGTCCATTGAGCTTCTGCCAGCTTTTTTGGAAATCGGATTCAATGCCGATGAGCCAGGGTCCCGAAAACTGGACATTCATGCCGAGCTGACCGCCGGCGATCACGCCCTTCATCTTGAATGAGGACGCGGCCGAGCCGAGGACGGAGTTTGCGCTCGATTCGACATTCGTCCAGCCGTAACCGAAGTTTCCACCGACATAGAAACCGGTCCAATTGACGACCGGCACGCGCGAGTACATCGCGTGCAGGATGTCTTGTGCGGAAACATTCTCCACCGCGCCGAAACTCAGCGCAGCTGCAACAATGACCAAACTCATGCGTCGCATAGTTGAAATCCCCCAACCCCTATCCGGCAAGTTTAGCAGCGGGGATGCACTCGCAAAGTGTATTTCGAGAATTTTCCCCAGTTTTTTGGGGCACGGTTAATAACGCGAAGTGTTGCAGCGCATTGTCGGCAAGAAACGATCATTGTGCCTGTCACAAAACTTTCAAAATCGCATTCTTTAGTCTGAAGCAGTGAAAGTATTCACGTGCTGGCAATTAATGATTCTAAATGCGTCGGGATGTTTGTGTGCGTTTACCTATGTAAACGCGCACGACAACGATTCAGCGTGAATTAAGTCAGACAAGATCTTGCGCCACGACTCACTTGCTCTCGCGCGCGCCGCCGCCGTCGCCGATGATGGTGTAGGGCGCCCAGAACAGCGGATGGCCGTAGGTAAAGAGCACGTTGCCCTTGTCATCCGCAAATCCCTGGCCGTCGAGCAGCGCCATCATGGCCGCCCGCAACGCTTCACCGCGCGTGATGTTCGGATCGGGCTTTTCCTGGTCGAGGATCGCTGTGATGTCGTCGATAGTGCGCGGCGGCGCGACGAAACTAGGCGCGGTCGTTTGGCCAAGCGCGGCCGTGCCGAGCCACGGCAAGGCCCCGATCAGAGCAATGGCGGAAAATGCATTCAACGTGCGTTTGCAATCGAGCATTGCGTACCTCCCGGAACGCTCCCAGCGTCCCGCTCCGCAAATGTCGCCCATCACTATTTATTTTATTCCACTTCCGCGAGCAGCGCCATCGCCTGTGCGTGTACGCGGGCATCGCCCGCAGCGATCACCCGGCCGCCGGATTTGGCCGGGCCGCCGTTCCATGACGTGATGATGCCGCCGGCGCCCGTGATGATCGGGATCAGCGGCATCACGTCATAGGGCTTGAGTTCGGTCTCGATCACCAGATCGACATGGCCGGCTGCCAGCATGCAATAGGCGTAGCAATCGCCGCCGTAGCGCGACAGCCGCACCGCCTTCTCGACCTTGCCGAATGTTTTGCGGTCCGCCGCATTCATCAGGAGTGGGCTGGTTGTTGAGAGGATGGCCTCGGCCAGTTTCGCGCACCGCCGCACGCGCAGGCTGCGTTTGCCCGTGGGCCCGCGATAATTCGCCGCTTGTCCGTCGCCGGTGAACGCCTCGCGCGTGAACGGCTGATGCATCATGCCGTATACCGGCTCGCCCGCGCGCGTGAGCGCGATCAAGGTGCCCCACACCGGCAGACCGCAGATGAACGACTTCGTGCCATCGATCGGATCGAGCGCCCAGACATATTCCGCGTCAGTCCGCTCGTCGCCGTATTCTTCGCCGATAATGCCGTGGTCCGGAAACGTCTTGCGAATCAGCGCGCGCATGGCCGCTTCCGCGCCGCGATCGGCGGCCGTCACCGGGTCGAAGCGGCCGCTGCGCCCCTTGTCCTCGACGCTCAGCGACGTGCGGAAGAATGGCAGAATCTGCTCACCCGCGACCCCCGCGAGTTGCTCGACAAAAGCCGTGAAATCGATGGCCGTCATGCCAGCTAGGACTTCTTTTGAATTGTCACGCCCGTCAATCTCGGCTTTACCCGGGACCGGCACCGCCGCTGCAGCTTCTTACGTGGCTCCGGTGCGCAGGGGAAGGCTCCACGTTGGCCGATCGTGAATTTCCGATGAAGACGTACACCTTGCCGCTGATGACCATCGCGGTCGTGGCGACGTTGTGCGGGCTCTATACGATGAGCCAATTCCTGCGCAATTCGGTCGGCGTGATCGCCCCCAATCTTGCGAGCGAAATCCAGCTTTCGGCAGCCGAACTCGGCCTGCTGTCGAGCGTGTACTTCCTGGTGTTCGGACTGGCGCAGATCCCGCTCGGCATTGCGCTCGACCGGTTTGGTCCAAAGCCTTGCCTGCTGGTGAGTGCAGTCATTGCCGTGGCCGGCTGCGTTGTGTTCGCACTCGCACACAGCGTGACGGGCCTAGTGCTGGGGCGCGCGCTGCTCGGCTTAGGGACCGCGAGCTTTCTCATGGCGCCGCTCGCGCTCTATGCGCGCTGGTTTCCACCCGCGCAATTTTCCACCATCACCGGACTGCAGCTCGGCGTGGGAACATTGGGCTCGCTGATTGCGACCGCGCCGCTGGCCTTCGCCACCGCCGCCGTGGGCTGGCGCACGACCTTCATTGGCATCGGCGTCATTACACTCGGCTTTACCGCGCTGGTGTGGTTGATCGTGCGCGATGCCGGACCGCAAACGCGAGAGGCAGAGCACCACGCGAGCCTGCGCGAGGATTTCGCAGGCCTCCTGCAGGTGATCCGCACGCCATCGATCGGGCGTCTCTTCCTGCTCCAGCTCACGAATTATCCGAGCTACCTATTGGTCATCGGGCTCTGGGGCGGGCCTTATCTGACCCACGTCTATGGTTTCGATCTCGCGGGGCGCGGCGACATTTTGTTTGTGGCAGCTCTCGCGCAGGTGGTCGGCTCGCTGTTCTGGGGCCCGATGGATCGTGTGTTCGGGCGCTACAAACCGCCGGTCCTCATCGCCGTCGCGGGCACCGCGACTTCGCTCGTGCTGTTGGCGGCCATCGGTAATCCTCCGGTTCCGCTGCTGCTGGTGTTGCTTGCCGTGCTTGGCTTTTCGACCGGGCTGTCGTCGCTGGTGATGGCGCAGGGCAAGACGCTGCTGCCGGCCCACCTGATCGGGCGCGGCTTCACGCTGCTCAACATCGGCACCATGGGCGGAGGGTTCGTGGTCCAATTCCTCAGCGGTGCGGTGATCAACCTGTTTTCGGCCCCTGAAGGCGTCTATCCGCTTTCCGCCTATCGCCTGGTTTTTGCACTGCAAGCGGTCCTGATTCTGGCCGCCGCCTTTGCCTATCTCGGAAGCCGCGATTTTCGACTACGTGGCTGAAAAAAAACGAAAATATGACAGAAAGCGTGGTCCGGCTATGCGCTATTGGCCGTCCAGCCCTGTGTAAATTTAATGTAAGAACCCTTGTCTTTTGTGCGTTGCAGTGTAACTTATTGCAGCGCGGTAATGCGATTCCTCGCATTCCCGCGGCCCTCTTTGGGCGTTTCCTCCCTAAACTGGGCCGTTTGCTTACGCAAACGGCCCTTTTTTTATCTTTATGCCCGATGGGCTGCTTATTCTGCCGCGGCGCGGTAAGGCCGGAGTTCCTCGATCGGGATGGCGGCCAGCCGGTCGGCCAGCACCTCCACATGGGCGGCCAGGACGTCAAACGGAGCGGTACGCTCGAATTGCCGCTCGTCCATGTAGAGCCCGCGGTTGAGCTCGAGCTGAATCGCATGCAGCCCCGCCGTGGGGTTGCCGTAGTGCTCCGTGATGAACCCGCCCGCGTAAGGCTTGTTGCGGCTCACCGTGAGCCCGAAATCGCGCAGCGTCTCTTCGATGGTTTCCGACACCGCACCGACACAGCTCGTGCCGTAGCGATCGCCCAGCACCACGTCGGCGCGCGGGCGTTCGTCCTTGCCGCCGGTCGACGACGGCATGGAGTGGCAGTCGATCAGCATCGCCGCGCCGAACTCGCGATGCACGCGCGTGAACAGCCGCCGTAGCGTGCGATGATAGGGTTTGTATAGGTTCTCGATGCGGCGCAGCGCATCCTCGACGGAAATGCGCTGATGGTAGATTTCTTGCGCGTCGCCGACCACACGCGCAACCGTGCCGAGCCCGCCCGCAACTCGCATCGAACGCGTATTGGCGAACGACGGCAGCCGGCCCTCGAACATGCGCGGGTCGAGTTCATACGGCTCGCGATTGACGTCGATGTAGCAGCGCGGAAAATGCGCGCGCATCAGCGGGTAGCCGCGTGCGACCACGCCCGCCACGAGTTCATCGACGAAACAGTCTTCCGAGCGGCGCAACGTCGGCAGATCGAGCCGGGTCGCAACCAGGAATTCGCGCGGATAGATTTTTCCGGAATGCGGCGAGTTGAAAACCACCGGCCCCCGCCAATCGGTCGGCTCGATGATCTCGAACGGTGGGTCGAACTCGTCTGGCGCTTGGCTCATGGCCGGGATGGTCTCGAGGCAATGCGGCACGGGCAGGGCAGGATCGCAGGGATAGCCTCATGTCCCTGGCGATTTTCTCCAGCCTAGCCTTCTTGCACGCCATTCTCCAGGTCATCGCGCGATCCGCCAAGCTTTCTTCCTTCACTCAAGCGCACTTTCACCGGTTATTTACCAGCCTCCCGGCTAATGGTGTGTCTGGAGTGGGTCCTAACTGAATCGCAAATGCCGCCATGGGAGGGTTGATCCTCGATGCAACCCATGTGCAAGCTTTTCAGGCATTCTGGGGGCCAAAGGGGCATCGTGCGGGGACATCGGCGGCTGGATCATAGGGGCTAGAGCATTTCCAGGCGAAGTGGGAACCGGTTCGCCGACCGGGAATGCGACAACTCGAAGAGAGAGAGCGCTTTCGTAATTCCACTCAAACGGAAAGCGCTCTAGGAGTGACGGGACCGATGGCGAAGATACTTTTGGCTGAAGACGACAACGACATGCGCCGCTTTCTGGTCAAGGCGTTGCAGAACGCGGGCTACGAGGTGATGTCCTACGACAACGGCCTCTCGGCCTATCAAAGATTGCGTGAGGAGCCGTTTCAGCTCCTGCTCACCGACATCGTGATGCCCGAGATGGACGGCATCGAGCTGGCCCGTCGCGCGGCCGAGCTCGACCCCGAAATCAAGATCATGTTCATCACCGGCTTTGCCGCCGTCGCGCTCAATGCGGACTCGGCCGCGCCCAAGCACGCCAAGGTGCTCTCCAAGCCCGTGCATCTGCGCGATCTCGTCAACGAAGTGCAGAAGCTGCTGGCGGCGTAGATCAATATTTCCGATTGCCGTAATGCAATACTTTACGTAATGCAATACTTTAACTGTCATTGCCGGGCTTGACCCGGCAATCCATCATTTTGCGAAAATACTTTCTGAAAAAGATGGACCCCCGGGTCGAGCCCAGGGGTGACAAAGTGCGAACCGCGTGCGCTTGCACCTGCACGCCAAGCCGATATAGATTCGATCCTCCGATCGAGATCGGGCGCGTAGCTCAGCGGAAGAGCACCTCCTTGACATGGAGGGGGTCACAGGTTCGATCCCTGTCGCGCCCACCACTAACAAACTCTTATCCAGACTCGCTTTTTAGCTAGGCCAACGTCCCTCGTTACTTCGTCGAAATCTCCGCTGTCACAGCAGTGTCACAGCAAGAGGTTCCGATGGCGACCATTCGTAAACGAGGGGACAAGTGGCAGGTTCAAATCCGCCGCTTAGCTCTTCGGCCAGTCTCAAGGTCGTTCCATGTCCTCAAAGATGCCGAAACTTGGGCTAGGCAAATGGAAGTCCAGGCCGACAGAGGCGAGTCTCTCCCTGATTTAAGAGCGCTTCAACGGGTGACTCTGGGCAATCCACCGTTTTGACTTCTGCTTTCACCATCTGAATTTTGTGATCAATCTTGCACAGACTTCCGGTAAATAATTTGCAATTCTACAGAATGTAAAATTCGTTCCACCAATGAAGGACAATGACCATGAAAATAAGATATGCGCTGTGCGGCATTGTGCTGGCCGCCTTTGTGACCCCAGCACTTGCGGCCGGTAAATTCTACGTGGTGCGCGACACCACGTCGAAGGAGTGCTCCGTCGTGGAGCAGAAGCCAACAGAAGCCACGATGAAGATGGTTGGCTTGGCCCACAAAACCCAAGCTAAGGCCGAGAAGGCAATGAAAGTCGCCAAGATTTGCGACACCAAGTAAGCGCTAAGTTTGCTTTAGTTCGTGATGGAGTCCCGGCCTCATCGCCGGGGCTCTTTTCTTTGTGGTGATAGCTCAGCGTTGGAAATGCATCATTCGTGGTCGTCTTGGTTGGACACCTAGGACGGCACGGACACTTATTCGCAATTGACTTCCATCGGATCGTGGCCAGATACGTCTATGGTTGATCCAGCCCCAGAAGTGATCCTGTGCCCTGTTTGTCGGACTCCCATGGCCCACGGTCCGGCAGAACGTGCCCGGCCCCAAGAAGCCATCCGGCTCGCGTATGTTTGCGGTAAATGCGGTGGCCAGTTTATCCGCACGCTGCCAACACTAGCTCAGAAAACTGCATAGGTCATTGAAGTAGAGCGCCGCGCTGCCCTGTCGGAGCACAATGGCAGAGCTGATCCCATAGCCGCGGTGATCAATCCATCCGTCTGCCATGTTCAGGAAATGCCCTGGATTTTCCAATTGTTCCTATAGACGGGCCCCGTGCTGACCTGTTTCGACCCCTAGTGGCCTAGTTTGAATTCAGCACTGGCCTAGTTTGATTTGGTTAACGCCTGTAAGGCACATGTAAGCCGAGCCCGATAGTTTGAAAACGCCAGGGGCTCTCAATGGACATCGTTCTAAATATCGCGGTTCCCTACACAATATTATTTGCGTTGTCCGTGTGGCTTCTGCTCAGAAATCAGCCGCCCCCGATGTGAGGGTGAGCCCTCCAGAAATGGAGACCACATGATGTTTTTCACCATTTTCGGTGCAGCCATGGTTGTCACGGCCAGCGCCTCTTTCTGGTATTTGCTACATCGCAACGGCCAAGTGAACCCGCTCGTGCAAAATTCAGACGTCGGCTCAATGGTCACGATTGCGATTATGGGCGTGCTTACCATCGGGGTGTGCGTGATGTTCGAAGGATTATTCGGTTAGCCCAGACCGTCACAGTTGGCGGCCTCTTTATTTATCCGGCATCTTTTCTATGGCGTTAGTTTGCTGCCGGGGCAATCAACCGATGTCTGCTTTCAGGGGAACACCGGACCTATCACGGACATCGCATTTGGGTAG
>PNAI01000014.1 GCA_003169835.1 Hyphomicrobiales bacterium
CCTCCCCCTCCAGGGGAGGGTAACGAAGGCATCCCGTGCTCAACCTCACACCTGACGAATGGACGGCGATTCGCCTCTCTTTGCGGATTGCGTTCGTCGCGACCATTGTCGCGTTGCCGTTCGGCATTGCTGTCGCCTGGCTGCTCGCCCGCAAGAATTTCTGGGGCAAATCGCTGCTCGACGGAGTCGTACACCTACCGCTCGTGCTGCCGCCGGTCGTAACCGGTTACCTGTTGCTGATAACGCTGGGCCGCAAAGGGCTGATCGGCGGATTTCTCGCCGATCTCGGCATCGTCTTCTCTTTCCGTTGGACTGGAGCAGCCCTCGCATGCGGCATCATGGGCTTTCCCCTTCTGGTGCGCGCCATCCGGCTTTCGTTCGAGGTGATCGACCGGCGGCTTGAAGACGCCGCCGCCACGCTCGGCGCCAATCGGGTATGGACTTTTCTCACGGTGATGTTGCCATTGGCGCTGCCGGGCATCATCGCCGGAATGGTTCTGTGCTTCGCCAAGGCGCTCGGCGAATTTGGCGCGACCATCACATTCGTCTCAAATATTCCAGGCGAAACACAAACCATCTCGGCTGCGATCTACACCTATACGCAAATTCCGAATGCCGACGCTGCCGCACTCCGCTTGGTTGTCGTCGCGGTGGTCATCTCGCTCGCAGCGCTCATCGTGTCGGAATGGTTCGCGCGCCGCGCCGGCCTGCGCTACCACGGAGACTGAAATGCTCGCGGTTTCCGTGGAAAAACGTTTGGGAGATTTCACGCTCTCCGCCAAGTTCGAGACCATCGGCGGTGTGACGGCGCTGTTCGGCCCCTCCGGCGCAGGCAAGACCACCATCGCCAACATGATCGCAGGCCTGGTGGCTCCCGATAGCGGCCGCATCGCGTTCGACGACACGGTGCTGTTCGATTCCACGATGCGCAGAAACGTGCCTGCGCATCTCCGCCGCATCGGCTATGTCTTCCAGGAAGGCCGGCTGTTTCCGCATTTGACGGTGGCGAAGAACCTCGAATACGGCCGCTGGATGAGCGGACTTGCGCCGGATACCGCAGAGACCGCACGCATCATAGCGCTGCTCGACATCGAACCGTTGCTTGGCCGCCGCCCCGGCAATCTTTCCGGCGGCGAACGCCAGCGCGTCGCGATCGGACGTGCGCTGCTAATGAAGCCACGGCTGCTTTTGCTCGACGAACCGCTTGCCTCGCTCGACCGCGCGCGCAAACTGGAGATCCTGCCATATCTCGCCAAGCTGCGTGACGAGGCCAAGGTGCCGATGATCTATGTCAGCCACCAGGCCGGTGAAATTCTGCGTATCGCCTCGCAGGTGGTGCGAATCGAGGACGGCCAGGTTTTCGCGGTCGGCGGATTGGAACTGCTTGATGCGGAGCGGCGGGAAATGGTCTCCTAACCCCATGTTCCCACCCGAGCGAATCGTCTGCCTGACCGAAGAGACCGTGGAGACACTTTATCTCCTCGGCGAGGACCGCCGCATCGTCGGTGTCTCCGGCTATGCGGTGCGCCCGCCGCGCGTGCGGCGGGAAAAACCGCGCGTCTCAGCTTTCATCACCGCGGATGTTCCCAAGATCCTGGCGCTCGCACCTGACCTCGTTCTCACCTTCTCCGATCTGCAGGCCGACATTGCTGCCGAGCTCATCCGTAAGGGTATCGCCGTGCACGCCTTCAATCAGCGCGATCTTGCAGGCATCTTCGCCATGATCCGTACGCTCGGCGCGCTGGTCGGTGCGGACGAGAAAGCTAACGGACTTGCGCGCGCGCTCGAAACAAGAGTTGCACAAGCACGCGAACATGCCGCGCGGCTCCCGCAGCACCCGCGGATTTACTTCGAGGAATGGGACGATCCGATGATCTCCGGCATCGGTTGGGTGTCCGAACTTGTGGAAGCGGCCGGCGGCATCGATATCTTCAAGCATCTCAGCCTAGAAAAAAGCGCCAAACAACGCATCGTGTCGGTGCCCGACGTGATCGCGGCCCGGCCCGACATCATTATCGGTTCGTGGTGCGGCAAAAAATTCGTGCCGTCGAAGGTTTCAGCCCGCCCGGGCTTTGCCGCCATCCCCGCTGTCGCCGCCGGACACCTGCATGAGATCAAGTCCGCGCTGATCCTTCAGCCCGGCCCCGCAGCGCTCACCGACGGGCTCGACGCACTCGAAAGGATCGTGGCGCAATGGGCGGAATCGCTGCCTCTGGAACGACTCCAGCGCACCTCATAAAGCTTTCATTTATCAGGCAGAATCCCGCTGTAGTGGCCAGCCATGAGGTAGCCACGAAGAACTGGCAATGATCTATCGATATGCTTATTGTGGCCGCAACACTCCCGCGTTGCCGAACAAGGAAAACTGCGCCGATGAATTCGAATTCGCCGTCCAAATCCGCCGGAATCCTTTGGACCGATCTGCTGCTGGTCGCATTCCTCATCGGATTTGACGCGCTTGCGCGTATCGTCGTGCACGTCCCGAATTTCTCGCCGGTTCTCGCCAGCGCATTATTCGCAGGAACGGTGCTACGCAATCGCCCGCTTGCCCTGCTCGTTCCGGTCGCCGCGCTCCTGCTCAGCGATGCCGTGCTCGGCTTCGACGACTGGCGGATCGCGGCCGTCGTTTATCTCTCGCTCGTTTTGCCCGCAGTGGTCGGAATCGTCTCGCGCCGCTTCCGCGTCTCGCGCATGCTCGTCCCAGCCGTCCTGTCGTGCTCGCTAATTTTCTTCGTCACCACAAATTTCGCCGTGTGGGCGTTCAGCGGCATTTACGCCACCGACTTACAGGGGCTCGTCAAATGCTACATCGCCGCGTTGCCGTTCCTGCAATATACGGTGGCGGGTGATCTGGTCTGGGCCGCGATCCTGTTCGGCGGCGCTTGGCTCGTGCAGACGACATTTACACGCACCCGGTTGCGCAGCAGCGTGGCCTGAAACGCGCCTCCACCGTCGCGCCTTTATCCCTGGCCGCGCCAGCGCGCAATCTTAGCCTTCGCCCACGCGATGAGATTTTCCGGTTCCGGCGTCTCCGATTCTTCGAGCTGAATCCCGACGGTGACCAGCCGGCTTTCGGAAATCGTATGCGCCTGCAGCACGACGTCTCCCAGCCGCACCTTGTCGCCCTGGCGCGGCACCCGCCCCAATTGTTCGAGGAAATAATCCGATAGCGTCGTCGACGTCTGCTCGCTCTCGACCGGCAGATTGTAGATTTCCGCAAGCGCGCCGAGCGTCGCCTCGCTCGACACGAAGAAATCGCCAAGCAGGCGGGGATCGGGCAGCATCGACGACGGCATGTCGACGAAGAAGCGATCGAGCGTCTGCGCCCGCTCGGGCGGCGCGAGAAAATACAGGTGGTCGCCTTCACGCGCAGAGCTCGCTTCCTCCGGCGTAAGCACGCGCTCTTCACGCACCACCAGCGTGAGCTTCGCCCAGGTCGGCGTGATGCCATGGCGCAGATACGGACTGCCGACGGCGACCCGATAGCCGACCAGCTCCTGCGAAAGCTGCCCGGGCAAGTCGAGTTCGACGCGATGGGCGGAGACGACATCTCGCGCCACCGCAATGCGCAGCCGTCGCGCGGCATACGGAATGGTCCAGCCCTGCACCAGCAGCGAAACCGCAACGACCACAAATCCGATATCGAAATAAAGTTGCGCCTTGTCCAACTTCACGAGCAGCGGGATCGACGCAAGGAAGATGCCGACCGCCCCGCGCAGACCCACCCACGAAATAAAGGCCTTCTCCCGCACGCTGAAGTGAAACGGCGCAAGGCACAGAAACACCGCCGCGGGTCGCGCGACGAACATCAGCACCGCCGCAATGGCTAACGCCGGCAGCGCGTGCTGCAGCAGAAGGCTTGGCCATGCCAGCAAACCAAGCAGCACGAACATCGCGATCTGTGCGAGCCAGGTTGCGGCGTCGAGAAAAGCGATGAGCGTCGAACGCGCGCGGGTCGCGCGATTGCCGACGACGAGTCCGGCCAGATAGACCGCGAGAAAGCCCGATCCATGCAAGGACTGCGCGAGCCCAAAGATCACCAGCGCGCCCGCCGCGATAAACGGCGCATGTAGGCCCTGTGGCAGATCGAGCCGGTTGAGCACCAGCACCATCGCGCGGCCGCCCAACTGGCCGATGATGGCACCGAGGATGGCCTCGCGCAGAAGCAGAAGAATGATGGCAGACCATGTTTTATCGCCGACCATCAGGATTTCGACCAGCACGATGGTCAGAAAGATGGCGAATGGATCGTTGGTGGCCGACTCGACTTCGAGCGTCGCATTAACGCGCTGCCGCAAACGCAAGCCTTGGGCATGCAACAGAAAAAACACCGCGGCCGCATCGGTCGAGGCGATCACGGCGCCGACCAGCAGTGCTTCGAGCGGCCTCAATCCGAGCGTGAGCCAAGCCATCGGCGCGGTGAGCGCAGCGGTGACCAGCACGCCCACCGTTGCCAGCGTTCCGGCCGGTGCGAGCACGCTGCGGAAAGTCGAAAGCCGCGTGCGCAAGCCGCCGTCAAAAAGGATCAGCCCGAGCGCGACAGAGCCGACCAGATAGGCCGCCTGCACGTCATCGAACTTGATGCCGCCGGGCCCGCCTTCGCCGGCCAGCAATCCGACCCCGAGAAACGCGAGCAGCAACGGCGCGCCAAAACGCAGCGCAACCAGGCTCGACATGATGCCGGCCATCACCAGCAGAGCACCGAGCAGGATCGTGATGCTGACCGTATCGAGCGAAGCCATGCGCGCGCGAATCTCCGCATTTATTGGAGACGCACACTAAACCGTGAACAAATGAAAGCGGAGAACTATCTTCGTTCTCCTCAGCCGCCGGGGAAAAGGTTTCGCCGGCCGATTGCGCTAGAGCATGATCCCGAAAAGTGGGAACCGGTTTTCGGATAAGATCATGCTCAAGCAAAAAGCTAGAGCCTTGCTCTGATTCCATCAAGGTGGATAAGGCTCTAGAACGCTACCTTGTCGCCACCCTTGAGCGCGAGAATTTCACGCGCGTCGTCGGGCCCGGCAACTTCGAACCCGAGACCCTCGACAATTTGTCGCGCCTGTTTGACCTGCTGCGCATTGGATTCGGCCAGTTGTCCCGCCCCGATCCACAGGGAATCCTCGAGACCGACGCGCAGATTGCCGCCCATCGCTACCGCCATGGCGCCGATCACCATCTGCGCGCGGCCGGCGCCGAGCACCGACCAGCGATAATTCTCGCGGCCAAGCAGGCGATCTGCGGTGCGCCGCATATGCATGACATCCTCGGGGTGCGTGCCGATGCCGCCGAGAATGCCGAACACCGATTGAACAAATAGCGGCGGCTTGACCAGTCCGTGCTCAAGGAAGTGCGCGAGGTTATAGAGATGTCCGATGTCGTAGCACTCGAACTCGAAGCGCGTGCCGTTGTCCGCGCAGGTGCGCAGCACAAATTCGATATCCTTAAACGTATTGCGGAACACCAAATCGCGCGTGCCTTCGAGATAGGTGCGCTCCCAATCGTGCTTGAGGTCCTTGTAGCGGTTGAGCATGGGAAAGAGCGCGAAATTCATCGAGCCCATGTTAAGGCTCGCAACCTCCGGCTTGAACGTGTGCGCCGGGCTCACGCGCTGCTCGACCCGCATGTCGGGCGAGCCGCCGGAGGTGAGGTTGATGACCACATTGGAGCGTTGCTTGATGCGCGAGATGAACCGTCCGAACGCCTCCGGCGATTGATCCGGCCGCCCGGTCTCCGGGTTGCGTGCGTGCAGGTGCACAATCGCCGCGCCCGATTCCGCAGCGCCGATCGCGGCGTCCACGATCTGATCCGGCGTTATCGGCAGATGCGGCGACATCGAGGGCGTATGAATCGCGCCGGTGATGGCGCAGGTGATGATGACCTTGTTGTTGGACTTGACTGACTTTGCCATGACGAATTTCTAGCTCTGCGCTCCCTGTTGCGGGCGCATCTTAACGGGGTTGTCGCCGATGGCGATAGCCTTGTGGACTAGCGCCACCCGGCAGACCAGCGTAGTGACAATTGCATGGGAAATGGTGCTGTACCCCGTGGACTATCCGCAGTCGCGGTGGGCATTGGTTGCGGCGTGGGCGCAGCGGTGTTCTGGGCGGCAGGGCTTGTTGCGGCACGCCACGGTATCGCCATAGGTCTGTCGCCATCCGACCTCGCACTACACCGCTTCATTTGGTCCGGCTTGGCGTTGCTACCCATCGTATTGGGCAACGGCGCTGCTGACTTTCGCGCCATTGGTTGGTTTCGCGCGCTGGTCCTGGCGCTTTTTGGCGGGCCGCTGCTGGCGATGACGAGCTATGCCGGATTTCTACTGGTGCCGCTCGGGCATGGCGCCGTGATTCAACCATCCTGCGCTGCGCTCAGCGGTCTGCTACTCGCCTCGATCGTACTGAAGGAGAGATTGACACTCGGCCGCGCGGTCGGCGCGCTGATCATTGTCGCCGGTCTCATGGTGATCGGCGGCGAAGCGCTTGCCACCATCGGCACGCATGGGCTCCTCGGCGACTTCACCTTTGCCGCCGCCGGCTTGATGTTTGCAATGTTCGGAATGTTGCTTCGCCTCTGGCAGATCAGCGCGGTGCGATCTGTCGGTATCGTAGGCGTGATTGCGCTGATCGATATTCCGGTCCACGCTTGGCTGTTCGGTTTCGACCGGCTGATCGCCGCAGGATTTTTCGAAAACCTCTTGCAAGCGCTGGTCCAAGGCGTATTCGCCGGACCAGCTTCAACCTATCTGTTTACGCACTCGGTGGGATTGCTGGGCGCGGGCCGAGCCGTCGTGTTTCCCTCGCTCGTGCCGGGCTTCACCCTGCTCATCGGTTTCCTACTGCTCGGCGAGGTGCCGAGCCTGCTGCAGCTCATCGGATTTGCGGTTGTGCTGATCGGATTCCGATTCACTCAAAAATCGTAAGTTCCGTCACGCTTCCGGCCCCGCGTACTTGCCGGCGGTCTGCGGAAACATTGCCTTGATGATCTTGAGCTTCGAGATGTCAACCGTCGCGTCCATGTGCAGGAAGATCGCAGCGTCGCGCAACAGCTTCTCGATGCCGAAGTCGAGCATCATGCCGTTGCCGCCATGCAGCTCGACCGCGTGCTGGGCCACTTTCATGATTTCCTCAGAGGCAAACAGTTTGACCATGTTGCACAGCACGTCCGCGTCGGACGCGTTGTCGTCGACCGCCTGCGCCGCGCGATCGAGCAACGCTCGCACCGCCTCGATACGTGTGGCCATGTCGGCAAGCCGCAACGCCACCGCCTGATGCTTGATCAGGATGCGCCCGCCCTGCACATAGTTCTGAACATATTTGGAAGTATCCTCAAAGGCGCGCACCCCGACGCCGAGGTTTTTCGACGCCTGGATGATCTTGCCGGGGCGAAAATAGACGCCGGCCTTGCCGAGCGCATCGTTCTCCACCAGCAGATGATCGTCGGGCACGAACATATCCTCGAACACCAGCTCGCCATTGTTCATGAACCGGCAACCCAGCGTCTCGTTGCAACGCGCCACCGTGAAGCCGGGCGTATCGCGCGGCACCAGGAATGACGACGTGCCCTGCATCATACCCACTTTCGGATTGGCGTTGGCGTAGACCACGTAGAGGCTGGCGTCGTAACCGTTCGAAATGAACTGCTTGCGGCCATTGATCACCCAGCCGCCGTCCTTCTTCACCGCCCGCGTCTGCATCGCGGCTTCCGGCACGTTGTAGGGCAGCCAGCGGTCGGACGCCCCACGCGGCTCCGTCAGGCAGTGCGCCAGCAGGAATTGCGGATTTTCCAGCAAACGCTTGAACCATTTCTCTTGCAGGTGCCGCGGCGCGAGATTTCGCAGCAGCACCGAGACTTTCCAGTTCTGAACCAATTTGTCGGCCAGCCCCGAATCGCCGCGCGCGATTTCCTCGGAGATGATCGCGAATGTGCGGACTTCGGATTTCGGATCGAGCTCGATGCCGCCGAACTCTTCCGGCACGCCGAGCGTGCGGATACCGATCTTCTCGGCACCTTCGAGGATTTCCTTCGGCAGCCGGTCTTCCGGCGTCATGGTCCATTCACGCTGCCAGTTGCGGCGGATGAACGGGATGACGACGTCATCGACGAAATCGCGGCACGATTGCCGCATCAGGCGCTGTTCTTCCGAAAGATCGCGGTCAGCGGTGGTCATGGAATGTCCCTTCCCCCATCTGCACGCCTGCCGAGCGGGCGCCGGGGCGGATCATGCTCCGCGCATGAAAAATGGTCTACCGTCTCGTTCGACGGCTCTTTCACCGGGATGTGCACGCGCCGATTGCGCTGCTATATGATCCGGCACTCCGGCTAGCGGCGGAAAAGGGACGAGGCTATGGACGACTTCAGGCAGCTCTTCGACTCGATGAGCGAGGCGGTCCGCTCGTTCGGCGCCGAATTCACCACCATCTGGCTTCCAATTCAGATTGCATTGCTCTTGCTGGCCGCCGCCATTGCCTTTGGCGGAGCGGCGCTGATCCGCAAACACGTTCATTTCGCGGCCCTGATGGCCGGATTGCCCTACGTTATTCGCCAATTGATTTTGGCGCTGACCGCAAATCTGCATTTCATCATATTCGCGCTGGTAACGGGGTTGATGCATACGACGGTGCAGGAGATGACCGCCACGCCGGCGCGCAGCTATCTTCTGTATGTCGCCACCAGCCTCGCAACCGCCTGGGTCGTGATATCGCTGCTCGCCGCATTGCTCAGAAATCATTTTGTCAATCGCATCGTTGCCGTTTCCGCCTGGACGATCGCCGCGCTGAGCATACTCGGCTTGCTCGGCAATACGACGAAGATGCTCGACTCCGTGGCGCTTCCCGTCGGCGACCTGCGGATTTCCCCGCTTCTCATCCTGAAAACCGCCGTCTTTCTCCTGGTGACGCTATGGGCCGCAGTTGTCGTCGGAAACTTTCTGGACAAACGCATCCAGCACTCAAGCGACCTCACGCCTTCGATCCAGATCTTGCTCAGCAAACTCGTTCGCCTCGGCCTCATCACGCTTGCGATCGCCATCGTGTTGCATGCGGTCGGTATCAACCTTTCTGCGCTTGCGATATTTTCCGGCGCGGTCGGCGTCGGCGTCGGTTTCGGCTTGCAGAAGATCGTTTCCAATCTCGTGAGCGGAATCATTCTGCTCGCCGACAAATCGATCAAGCCGGGCGATGTGATCTCGGTTGATAACAACGCCGGCTGGGTCAGAACTATTGGCGCACGTTACACACTGGTCGTGCTGCGCGACGGCCGCGAAATTCTGCTTCCGAACGAAGACCTCGTAACGCAACGCGTCATCAACTGGTCGCATTCGAATGATCAAGTGCGGCTCGAAGTGCCGTTCGGCGTGAGTTACGCGAGCGACCCGCACGCGGTGCGCAAAATAGCGATCGCAGCAGTCACGGACATCCCGCGCGTCATGCAAACGCCCGGGCCGAGTTGCCATATCGTCAAATTCGGCGACTCCTCGCTGGACTTCGTCCTTCGATTTTGGATCCCTGATCCAATCAAAGGGACGTCGAATATTCGCAGCGAGGTCATGCTCGCCTTGTGGGACGCCTTCAAGCGCGAGGGAGTCGAAATTCCCTATCCGGTGCGCGATGTACGGCTCACCGATGCGATGCGCATGCCGGCGCAGCGCGCCGAGGGAAAGCCGGCCTAGCGGAGCTTTTGCGAGCGGCGCTCGCTACGCCGCTTTCCTCGATGCCAAGAATTCGCCCATGCGGCCAAGCGCCTTGAGGATGTTCTCAGTCGAGTTGGCGTAGGACAGCCGCACATATCCCTCGCCCAGAATTCCAAAATCAGGCCCGCCGATGATGGCGACGCCGGCGTCATCGAGCAGCGAGGTGGCGAGCGCTTTCGCTTTCCAGCCGGTGCGTTTGACGTTGGGAAACGCATAGAACGCGCCCTTCGGCGTCGCACAAGACACGCCGGGCAGCTTGTTGAGGCCCGCCACGACGACTTTGCGTCGCTTGTCGAACTCGGCAATCATCTTGTGCACTTCGTCCTGCGGACCTTTGAGTGCGGCGAGACCCGCATATTGCGCAGATGCATTCACACAAGAATGCAGGTTCACCGCAAGCTTGCGCGCGTGTTCGTAGAGTTTGCTCGGCCACACCGCATAGCCGAGCCGCCAGCCGGTCATGGCGTAGGTCTTTGACCAGCCGTTCAACAAAATCAGCCGGTCACGGATCGACGGATACGTAAGCAGACACACATGCGTCTCGCCGTCATACGTCATGTGATCGTAGATCTCATCCGACATCACACACACGTCCGGCCACTTCTCCAAGCCGGCAACCAACTTGTCGACCTCGGCCTTTCCGGTGACGCCCCCGGTCGGGTTGGCCGGCGAATTGAGAATGAGCAGCCGCGTCTGCGGCGTTATCAGCTTGAGCGTTTCCTCCGCCGAAAAGGCAAAGCCGTTCTCCTCGCGGATCGGAACCGGAATTGGCCGCGCACCGGTGAATTCGATCATCGAGCGATAAATCGGGAATCCGGGATCGGGATAAAGGATGTCCACGCCCGGTTCACCGAACATTAGGATCGATATGAACATGGTCGGCTTGCCGCCAGGCATGATCATCACGCTGTCGGGCGAGACCTCGACGTTGAAACGCTTGTGCAGATCGGCCGCCACTGCCTCGCGCAGCGGCGGGATGCCCACCGCAGGCGTATAGCCATGATGCCCGTCGCGCAGTGCCTTGATCGCCGCCTCGACGATGAATTCCGGCGTACGGAAATCCGGCTGTCCGATGCCTAGATTGATAATATCGCGGCCCTGCGCGATCAGCGCATTGGCACGCGCAAGCACGGCGAACGCGTTTTCCTCGCCAATCCGGTCGAACGCTGCGATGGTTTTCAGCATGACGTTCCTCGTTTTCCCGGCCGCAATTTGCGGCGCTCAAGGCCCTGCCGTCAACGGGAGCGTGGCCGTTCTCGCCCGATTTGAATATCGGCCATTTTCATGACTTCGAAGATGATGGCGACCGACCAGCCGATCAGCAGCAGGCCGTTGAGCGCTGTGATCGGACCGATCACTCGATATCCCTTTCCGGGGACCGCGTCGCCGTAGCCGAGTGCGGTGTAATTCTCGAACGCGAATTCGAACGGATCGGTATTGCCAGCCTCCATAACCATCCAACTGTAATAGCCGGCCCACACCGCGACCTCGATCACGTGCGCGACCATCAGCGCAACCGCAGTGATCATGAGCAGCGTAATGAGGCGCATGAAGACATGCAGATCGTCGGTCCTGCCGGCGACGTGGCGCGTGATCACCACGATGACTCCCGTCATCACCGCATGGATGCCGAAATTGATGAGACTGACGAGACCGCTCGTCATCAGTTGATGAAACATCGTGTCTGCCACGCTCCCTAGCAAGCAAGTTGGCTGGTTATCTCTTTCATTACAACGAAAATTCAGCGCACCACTAGATCGCGCTTGGCCTCAGCCAGGCGCGGCACGCCTGAAAGCTGCATCGCGCGCACGAGTTCCTCGCGCAGATGCTCGAGCACCGCCTGCACGCCGTTGGCGCCGCGCGTTGCAAGGCCCCACAAAATCGGCCGGCCGATCAGCACCGCGCGCGCACCGATTGAAAGTGCTTTGAGAATATCGGTGCCGCGCCGGATGCCACCGTCCACATAGACCTCGGCTTTGCCGGCAACGGCATCGACCACATCGCCAAGCACATCCGCCGTAGCCATGGCCGTATCCAAATGCCGCCCGCCGTGGTTGGAGACGATGACCGCCTTGGCGCCCAGCTCAACGCAACGCGCCGCATCGTCCCCGCGCTGCACGCCCTTGACGACGACATCCATGGGCGCACGCTTGACCAGCCATTCGAGATCGCGCCACGTCGTTGGAAACAACACCTTGCCTTGGTTCTCGGGATCGTAAGCCGTGCGCGCCATTGGTGCGCCCGGCATGTTGACGCTGCGGATATCGGGCGATGGAATAAACGGCGCGCGCATTTGGCGCGGGCTCGATCCATAGACCTGATTATCGACGGTGAGGACGAGCGCACGATATCCCGCGGCCGCGACCCGATCGATCAGCGGCTCGAGTCCATTGCGATCCGCCCACATATAGAGCTGGAACCATTGCGGTGCGCTGCCGCGTTCCGCCGCCGCATCCTCCAGCAGTACGTTGGCGCTGGTCGCAAACACATAGAGCGCGCCCGCCGCCGTGGCCCCGCGTGCGGTGGCGCGCTCGCCCTCAGTATGGAACATGCGATGGCGGCCCATGGGCGCAATCATGATCGGCGTCGCCACCTGATTGCCGAGAAGGCGCACGCTGGTATCGACGTTGCTGATATCGCACAGCACATGCGGACGTAAGCGCATCCGCTGCCAGGCCGTGACATTCTCTCGCGCCGTGATCTCATCATCCGCGCCCGTGGCACAAAAAGCGAACGAGGGCGCCGGCAGCTTCGCCCGGGCTTCTTCCTCCAGCGCATCGAAATCGACACAGTCCACAGCTTCCTCCCGGATCGTCGCAACGCCCATCAATCGCCGTGTCCGCACCGATCACCGAAATGCGCTGTGCTTACGCGTGCGGCCGTGGCAGGTTTAAGCGCCTGCAACAGAGATCGAGTTATCCATGCCCAGCACCCGCCCGTCTACCGCCGACAAGCGCCGCGCGTTTCGCAAGCTGCACGAAAGTGGCTGCTTCGTCATCCCAAATCCCTGGAACATCGGCAGCGCGCGCTACCTGCAAGGGCTCGGCTTCAAGGCGCTTGCCTCCACAAGTTCGGGCTTTGCCCATGCGCAAGGGTTCGCCGACGGCAACGTGCCCCTGGACGTCATGCTCGCGCACTTTCGCGAAATCGCTCAAGCCGCCGATGTGCCGTTGAATGCGGATTTTGAGGGCGGCTTCGCGGACGACCCCGAAGGTGTCGCCAAGAATGTACGGCTGTGCATGGAGACCGGCGTATCCGGCTTGTCCATCGAGGATTCGACGCCCGACCCCGCGATCCCGCTTTACGATTTCGATCTTACGGTTGCTCGCGTAAAGGCCGCGCGCGCCGCAATCGACAAGGCCGGCGGCGATGTGGTCTTCACGGCGCGCAGCGAAGGATTTATCCGCGGCCGCCCGGACATCGAAGAGACCGTCCGCCGCATCAAAGCTTTTGTCGCGGCCGGCGCGGATTGCATTTACACGCCCGGCATCAAGACGCGCGAACACATCGAAGCAACGGTGAAAGCCGCCGCCCCCAAGCCGATTAATTTCCTCAACTCCGGCGCGTTTGGTTTTACCGTGAGCGACCTCGCCGCCATGGGCGTGCGCCGCATCAGCGTCGGCGGCACGCTCGCGCGGGTGGCGATGAACGCCTTCGTCAATTCGGCGCGCGCAATTGCCAATGAAGGCAAGTTCGACAGTTTTGCCGGTATTGTGACGAACGCGGAACTGAATAAATTTTTCAGCGAAGACCACAAGAAATACGCCGAGAAGAATTCATCGTGACGCTGCGTTCGGAACCCCACCCGCTGACCGGCCAGCCGGTCGGCTTGGCCGCGGACGCCACCCCGGCCGAGCGTCCAGGCCCTGTTACGCTCACAGGAAGGTTCGGCCGGGTGGAGCGCCTTGCCCAGCATTACGACGCGGCGCTGTGGGACGCTGTCAAAGGCCATGACCAGATCTGGACCTACATGTCGTCCTACGGATCGTTCACCGATTTCCCTGAATTCGCGAACTGGGTCCGCAGCCGGGTCAAACTCGACGATCCTTATTCTTACGCAGTGCTGGACAAATCCGGTCGCGCCGTCGGCATTGCAACGCTGATGGAAATCCGGCCGGCGATGCGATCGGTCGAAGTTGGCCATATCGTCTATTCGCCGGCCTTGCAGCGCACGCCGCTGGCAACGGAAGCGCAATATCTGCTTGCATGCTACGTGTTCGAAACGCTCGGCTACCGCCGCTATGAGTGGAAATGCAATGCGCTCAACGCCGCATCGCATCGCGCGGCCCAGCGCTTTGGCTTCGTGTTCGAAGGCATCCTGCGCCAGCAGATGATCGCCAAGGGACGCAACCGCGATACCGCCTATTTTTCCATGCTCGACAGCGAATGGCCGGCGCGCAAGGCGGCTTTCGAGAGCTGGCTCGCGCCGGAAAACTTCGATACCGCCGGACAACAGAAAATGAGGCTTGAACAATGCATATCCTTCTGACCGGCGCGGCCGGCATGATCGGCCGCAAGCTCACCGCGCGGCTCGTGAAGAACGGCGAGCTCAACGGCCAGCCGATCGAGCGCCTCACCTTGACCGACATCGTGGCACCGGAAAAGCCGGCGGGATTTTTCGGCAAGGTCGAGACCATCGCCGCCGATATGCCCGCGCCGGGCATTGGGCAAAAGCTCGTAGCCCACCGGCCCGACACGATCTTCCATCTTGCCGGCGTGGTATCGGCGGAGGCCGAGCTCGAATTCGAGAAAGGCTACCGCGTAAACCTTGACGGCACCCGCGCGCTGCTGGATGCCGTGCGCGCGATCGGCGACGGCTATCGGCCGCGCGTGATCTACACATCCTCATGCGCGGTGTTCGGCGCGCCCTTCCCGCTCGCAATCCCCGATGAGTTCCATCTCACACCGCTGACCTCCTACGGCACGCAAAAAGCCATGTGCGAGCTGCTGCTGGCCGATTACACACGACGCGGGATTCTCGATGGCGTGGGGCTGCGCCTGCCGGCGATCTGCGTACGGCCGGGCAAGCCAAACAAAGCGGCGTCCGGTTTCTTCTCAGGCATCATCCGCGAGCCGCTTGCCGGCAAAGAGGCGCTTCTTCCTGTTCCCGAGGCAACGCTTCACACCCATGCCAGTCCGCGCGCAGCCGCCTCCTACCTAATCCACGCGGCGGGCCTTACGCGCGAGCAGCTTGGGGCCCGCATCAACCTCACCATGCCGGGCGTGTGTTGCACCGTCGCTGAACAGATCGAAGCGCTCCGCCGCATCGCCGGCGACGCGGTGACGGCCCGCATCCGCCGCGAACCCGATGAACTGGTTGCACGCATCGTCGCCGGCTGGCCGCATCGATTCGATGCCCGCCGCGCGCTCGCCTTGGGCTTTAGGCCGGAAAAAACGTTCGACGAAATTATCCGCATCCATATCGAGGAAGATTTGGGCGGCAAGATCGCGGCATGATTTCATGCGCTTCCCAATTCCGCTCGTTCCAGCCACGCTGATCAAACGCTACAAGCGCTTCCTCGCCAATGTGCGGTTTGACAACGGCGAAGAGATCACCGCCCATATTGCCAATCCGGGCGCGATGACCGGGCTCGCCGCACCCGGGGCGCGGGTTTGGCTTTCGAAATCCGATAACCCGAATCGAAAACTTGCGTACTCCTGGGAACTGGTCGAGGTCGATCTCGGCTCCGGCCCCGAACTGGTCGGTGTCAACACATCCCAACCCAATGCGCTGGTCGGCGCAGCGCTTGCGGCAGGCACGATCCCCCCGCTCACCGGCTACGAGACGATCCGGCGCGAAGTGAAATACGGCAAAAACTCGCGCGTCGATTTTCTCCTCGAAGATCCGGCGCGACCGCGCTGCTACGTCGAGGTCAAGAACGTGCATCTAATGCGCCAACCGCGATTGGCGGAATTTCCCGACGCGGTAACCGCGCGCGGAGCAAAGCATCTCGACGAGCTTGGCCGTGAGGTCGCGGCCGGCGCGCGCGCCGTCATGCTGTTCTTAATTCAAATAGGATCGGCGAATCGCTTTACGCTGGCACGTGATATCGATGCCAAATATGGCGTTGCCTACGATCGCGCCCGGGCGGCCGGCGTCGAGGTCCTCGCCTGGCGCTGCACATTGACCCGCGAAGCCATCGTGGTATCCGCGCCGGTTCCCCTCGTTGATTAAGACAAGACTGCTTGCGCCAGCGCCTCTATTCCTTACATTATGCCGTTATGACTTATGTCGATGCCAAGACGGCGCCGCCGCGAAAAACCGGCCAAATCAAACTGCACGGGCCGGAAGCCTTTGCCGGTATGCGTAGAGCGGGCCAGCTTGTCGCCAACTGCCTCGATATGCTGATCGGCGAAGTGCGCCCCGGAGTGGCAACCGAAGAGATCGATCGGTTGGTGATGGACTACGCCTTCGATCATGACGCGTTGCCGGCAACGCTCATGTACCGCGGCTACAAGAAAGCAACTTGCACTTCGGTCAATCACGTCGTCTGTCACGGCATCCCCGGCGAGAAGCCGCTAAAAGAAGGCGACATCGTCAACATCGACGTCACGCTGATCCTTGATGGCTGGCACGGCGATTCAAGCCGGATGTATACCGTTGGCCCCATCCCACGGCGCGCGGAGCGGCTGATCGACGTCACCTACGAGGCGATGATGCGCGGCATCGCCGTGATAAAGCCGGGCGCCACCACAGGCGACATCGGCGCCGCCATTCAGACCTATGTGGAAGCACAGCACATGAGCGTGGTGCGCGACTTCTGCGGTCACGGGCTGGGCCGGCTGTTCCACGACGAACCCAACATTGTCCACGTCGGCCGCCCGGGTGAAGGTATCGTGCTGCGGCCAGGCATGTTTTTCACGGTAGAGCCGATGATCAACCTCGGCCGTCCGCACGTCAAAGTGCTCTCCGACGGCTGGACCGCTGTCACCCGTGATCGCTCGCTTTCGGCCCAGTTCGAGCACTCGATCGGGGTGACGCAGAACGGGGTCGAAATTTTCACGCCGTCGCCCAAGGGGCTGGACAAACCGCCTTACGCGGCGCGAGGCTAATGTCCCGATTCCGAAGTTCGCTATACCGTGCTGCACGTTCGACTGCGAACTTCGGAATCAAAGGGACACTAGCAAGTTAAACATTCTAGTGGATTAAATCTAACATTTGAATCCTGAAAGGGATTCCCGCCGGGCTCGCCGCATGCGAGTCTGGTGGATGCGAACCGGAATTTCTATCGCTCTTAAGCCCAGTGATCGCCGCCGTCTGAAGGCGCTCGCGCGGGATCGCAACGCAGCGCATAAGCATGTCTGGCGAGCCGAGATCGTCCTGTTGAGCGCAGACGGCGTCGGCACCAATAGGATCATGCGCGAAACCGGCAAGTCGAAGACCTGTGTGTGGCGTTGGCAGGAACGCTTCATGCAGGCGGGTTACGACGGCCTCCTGCGCGATAAGACACGACCCTCGCGCATCCCACCACTCGGGTCGGATATCGCCGATCGTGTCGTAGCGCTCACCCGGACCGATCCACCCGCCGAGGCTACCCACTGGACTGCCACGTTGATGGCGAAAGTCGTCGGCATTAGCGCGAGTTCCGTCCAACGCATCTGGCGCGCGCATGGTCTTCAGCCGCACCGGGTCCAGCAGTTCAAGCTCTCCAACGATCCGAAGTTCATCGACAAGCTGCGCGATGTTGTCGGGCTTTATGTCGATCTTGAAATTATTTCGCTCTAGCAACTGTGCGGGTGTTTCGTAACGCGTAAGATTGCAACGCTTGCACACAACCTCAATCGTGATCGTTGCATCTAGGTCTGCGAGCTTCAAATCTGTTTTCCAATTCACCAGAAATCCTCCGCGCGAGGGATACGTGTGTAGCTGATCTTGCCGCCGGCATAACCGCCGGGCGGTGGAGCCCACGGACCAATGCTGACAAGCGTGCGGCCGTATTTCCGATTGAGGGTATCGATTGCTGCCGTTGCCTTCTCGCATTGGTGGCGCTGTCTATCGTCATTCAGCAAGATATCTAACTGGCGTTCGCTGGCGCGAGTGAGTTCAAGCAGCGTGACACCGATGCGCATGATCCGCGCGTGACGCGGCAAACTTTTCCAAATCTTGGCCCATAGACCTTCTAGCGCCGACAGTACGGCTTGATCGTCATGCACCGCTGGCAGCCATGCGCCGCGATGCACGGAACTATCGCCCATCAATTCGAGCCAAAGCCAAAGCCGCCCCGCGTTCCATCCGTCACGACGCATCCTTCGCGCTGCCTTTACGATCAAGAGGCGAGAAGCGGATTTTGCGTGTTCGTATGTTCGGTAATCAGGTGGAAGCACGCGGCCTTCACGCACGTGGTCCAACTCGCCAGCGATCTCATCCCGCCATCGACCCTCGACGAAATAGTGGCCGAGACCCGACACGGCCCGTTGCAGATCGGCGAGGACCTCATGTGTTTCGAAATCGGTGACAGGATCAACGTCAGACGCTTCTAGCCTAGCAATGCGATCTTAGGTGAATGTCCAGGTTGTGACACGAAGCCAAAGTGCCAACCGCAAATGCGAATGTATGCTTACCGGGGGATTGTGTTGCAAAAGTCTCTTTCCACTACTGATCAAAAATTTTCTGGGCTGCGGATGCGTTTTTCGATTCAATATGTGAGGGACCTCATCGCACAGTGATGAATTCACCGGCGACTTCGGTAGCAAGCCTGAGGCCATATCAATTCGCGATCACGGCTTGGCTCGTCTTCTGGCGGGAAAATTGTCGCCCCGAGATTTGAGACTTTTGCAACACAATCCGGGGTAAAGCAGACATTGCGCGGACATCGCATTTTGGTAGCGAATGACCCATGTCTGCCTTTCGGGGTTTGCCCATCAAGAGTCGTTTACGGCGAGGCAGATGCACATTGGATTTCTAATCGTGTTGGAGCTTTCAGGGCGAAGGGGTGGTTGCGAGCCTTCGTTGCAAAATCCGGAGCGCAACATCGAGAGGATCGGTAGGATCGATGAAGACCTTATCCGGTCCACCGCGGCCGCAGGTCGTCAACGGCGAGATCGCATGCACATCGGGATGGGTGAAAAAGTCCGCTGGGATGTGAATCCCGATCCGGGTGACATCCTGCGGATTGGGGATGCCGAAGCCAACTATCCGCCACTCTGAATCGTCAATCCCTGCGGCGGACCCAAGATGGTCAACGCGCGTCATTTGATACATGTCCGTGCCGATGACGTTCTGCAGAAACCGATACTCAAATTGAAAAACAGCTGGGCTGCTGTCCAGCTGCATACCATAAAGAGACTTCTCATCGAACCAGAGAGCGAACTGGGTCTTCTCCCATAGCCCCGGCGGTCTGCCCGCCGTTTTCTCGTTGTACTCGCAACGGTACCCGCGGCTATAGAAGCCTGCGAAGCCAGCAAGCGACCCACGCGATTGCTCGAACTTCTGTTGCACCCCACGATAGGCCTCGATTGCCTCTAGAATCCGCGCGCGCTGTTGGGCCGATTGATCTTGTCCGTGGGTCGATACAAGCGAGGCAAACAGTATGATTGCTGCAGTTCCGATATACCGGATCGTGCGCCATTCGCGTGTCTTCTTATTACCGATGACCCGCATGCTGTCCCCCTAGTTTGCACCACCGAGACGAGCCTGACGAACATCGCGTGAATGAGCGATGTCCGCAGAATTAATCTTTGTTAATCTTTCGTTCCGGCGCATTGGCGTAGAAAAAGAAAGTGATCAGCATAACCCACATAAGACTCTCCCGTGTGCTGCTAGTGACGCTAGCAGTTTAGCGGACGTCAAAATAGTTTTGGGTACTCCATGTGCTCGTCTTGCAGCGAGGTGCGGCATTCGCCGGCCACTTTTGTCGCATTGTTCGTCGGAGTCTCTGACGAAAGTGACTGGCGGCTCGCCTGCGCACGCGGTAAGGGAGCGACCGCAAGGCCTACACCGCGCGCACGCTTGGCCGGTATCTATGTGGGCCGCATTCTCAAAAGCGAGAAGCTGGCCAATCTGCCGATGCTACAGCCAACTAAGTTCGAGCTGGTGATCAATCTCAAAACTGCCAAGACGATTGACCTCAAAATTCCCGACAAGCTGCTCGCTCTCGCCGACGAGGTGATCGAATAACGCCGCTGTTTTGCTGCGGTGCAATTTGGTCGTTAATGGCACTTTTCTGCCATCCCGGAATGTCCGCTTCTCGGTCGATATTGGGGGTAAAGCGGAAGTCGCGCGGAAATCGTTAAACGGTCGAAAATGACCCATATGCGACATCGTAGCAGCGTATCGGTGTGAAGCGCGGCCCTCCATTCCGTACGCATGCCGGAAAGGCTAGCTGGCGCTAGTCAATGGCCCAGATTTGGCGTGGCCGAGGCCAATGTTCGTTAGAAGGCAGACTTCAGGATTGGAAACTAATGCGGTTTTGGCTATGATGGGAGCCGGATGGCCGGTGATGCGAGCTGGAGCTTGACCCGGCGCTGGGGAGCGGGAATGCGAACTTGCTGGTGGGCCTGCATATGCGTGGGGGTGCTGACATGCTCGGCACCGTCGTTGCCAACCGGGTCAGTGGGAGCGTCCGAGCAGTCTGAACGGCATGCAGTCGAGCAAAAACCAGAGCAGCCACTTACTTACAAAGACGAGGGTCCGTTGCACCACGTTGATTCGGCTGCTGCTGGTTTGGAGCCTGATCAGTTGCCCAATGCTCAGAAGGAAGCGCGTCTA
>PNAI01000010.1:0-47560 GCA_003169835.1 Hyphomicrobiales bacterium
CGGCGGGTGGATCGGTCCGGGTGTTTCTGTCTGTTTGCCTGCGCCATAGCCTCCCCCGCGACAAGTGTCTGAGAATCGTCTCTGCCGATCGCGGCGGCGAGTCCGCCGGACGAAAAATCTAAAAACTCCTACCAACCGCTCATGCCAGGTACCCGGCCGTCGCAGGACGTGCGCGCCATACGTGCACTCTTAATGATAAAACAACCAATAAACTCCAGCATGTGCCGAGGCGGATCATCTGCGTCGTTGAAACATGACAATTCCGGGGTTCCTTTCTGGATTCGAAGCGCGCCTGAGGCTGTTTAGCCTTGATGAGCGCGCGCGCCTTGTCATGAAGCAAGCATGGCCGGTTATCGCGCCGCGTCTTGATGAAGCCATTGACGACATTCTCGCGGCCGCCGCGAAGTTGCCCTTTATATCGGAAGTTATCGCGCAACATCGCGATACCATCAGGCAACTTGAGTCCGTCCATTTCGAAGCGCTGTTGAACGGCAATCTCGACAGCAAATATCTCGAATCCTGCCGGAACACCGTGCAACGGGAAGCCGCCATGGGACTCGACGGCCGCATGCGCAGCACGTCCGGGAACTTCGTGCTTCGCGCCGCGATGAAGGCCTTTGCGCAAAAATACCGGTTTAGGCCGTCCAAGCTCGCGGAAAGCTCGATGGTGATTTCGCAGGTTCTTGCCTTTGACCTGTCGAATGCAATGACGCTGCACCGCGATGCCACGGAGCTCGCGGCGCAGACACGGCGCAAGGCGATCGATGAGTCGATCATGGATTTTTCCAGCGCCATCGGTGGCGTGATCAATGCCATCAAGAATGCGTCGACGTCGCTCACGACCTCATGTGCGACGATGAAAAATGTCGCGAGCGACACGCTCACCCGGATGGCGTCGGTGTCGAACGCGGCGGTGGAAACCGCGCACCGTGTCGATGTCGTCGAAGCTGCGACCGATCATCTTTCAAGCTCGATTGAGCACATCGGCAAGCAGGCGAGCCGCAGTCTGGACATGGCGCGATCCGCGGTCGGTGACGCGCAACGCATGCATCAAGCCATCCAATCGCTCAATGAGGGCGCCGAACGCATTGGTTCGGTGGTCGGGCTGATTTCCGCGATCGCGTCGCAAACCAATCTTCTGGCGCTCAATGCGACGATCGAGGCGGCGCGCGCGGGCGAATCCGGGCGGGGCTTCGCGGTGGTTGCCTCCGAAGTGAAGGCGCTTGCCAATCAGACGACACGCGCGACGGACGATATTTCTCAGCAGGTCGCCGCGATCCAGAATGCCACCAAACGAACAGTTGAAGAAATCACCTCGATCGCGAAAGTGATCAATGAACTGACAACGATCACCACCACCATCGCCTCGGCAGTGGATGAGCAAAGCTCTGTTACGCGCGAGATTGCAGGAAGCATGCATACCGCGGCCAGCAACACGGCGCGGGCGTCGGCTGAAATTCGATCGGTCGAGCAATCCGCCGGTCAAAACACTGCGGCAGTCAACGAGATCGGCGCGTGGACGGACCGGCTTTCAGCCGGTGCGAATGATCTGGAAACGCAAGTGGCTCGGTTTTTCAGCCGCGTGCGCGCGGCTTAATCGCGGATTGTTGGATTATTCTTTTTTTCGCCGGGTAAACCGGAAAACTCCAACCGCCACCAGTGCAAGCGAGAACGCCAGATAGCGCATGATAGATGCGTCGGATTCCACCTGGCCGATGAGCCCGATAATCCAGAGCGCCGAAAAAACCGCAAACACAGCCACCGTACCGACGCTCATCACAAAACCCTTCTACGCTACCGAGCCCGCCGTATATCATTGCGCAGATTTTTGGCCAAGAATACCGGAAATTTCACCGCGATTTGATCTAACGCTGCGATCGTTGCATCACCGCAACACACCCTTAGGGCCAATCCGTTGCAGCGGCTCGGATTACAAATGTTAACGTTAGCAATCTCCAGAATCTGGTGCGGACACGTGCCTTCGGCATACGCAACTGACCGCAACTTATGCACAGCGTAACGGATATCGTGAAAGCTCCACGAAACGGTCGCGGGATCGCCACGAACCGGGTGCTGGCTTAGGAATGCCGCCAGTGGGGCACTGGCCAAAGCGGGGCGCAAGACAGAGCAAAGGAGGAGCGTCATGGCCTACCATGGCGTCACGTTCCGAGCCGCGTCGGACCTACCCTACTTTGAGCAGGCAAGATGTCCGTGCTGCGGCGATATGCTGCTGCTGCCGGATACGGCCGAATATGTCGGCGGAGGCTGCATCCGCCACAGCTGGGTTTGCGAGGGCTGCGGACATCCGTTCCAAACTGCAGTCGACATGCTCGATGGTTTCCAGTCCGCGTAGGTCGCTGTCCCGTCAAACGCACTGCGTACGTAGTCTTGCTGCGGAATAGTTTCCCGACATGAGTTGTTGTTAGTTTAGGGACGGTCTTCTCCCTCGGGGGGAGAAAACAAAATGAAACGGCTCATTGGGCTGACGATCGCCGGACTCGCGGTGGCTGCCATTGCCGCGTGGGGAATTCCGGCTAGGACAGAGGTGCTGTCCTACAAAGTCGAGCTCAACGGAAGCAGCGAAGTTCCCCCGAACCCGAGCAAGGGCACCGGCAGCATTTCGGTCACCTACGACACCACTGAAAAGAAATTATCTTGGAAGGGTAGCTATTCCGGTCTGACCGGGGTCGTGACCGTGGCGCATTTTCACGGTCCCGCCGCGATGGGTAAGAATGCCGGGATCGCGCTCGGAATAGCGGCCGGAAATCTGCCTCCCTCGTTCGAAGGTTCAGCCACTCTCACCGACGCGCAAGCTGCCGACCTCGCGGCCGGCCGCTGGTACCTCAATTTGCATACGGCAGCCTACCCTGCCGGCGAAATCCGCGGCCAAGTGGTCAAGTGATCGCGTACTCACAAGGCCGGGACTGTGGAACCCGCCCTGATCAGGCGGGTTCCTACCTTATAGGCGTCCACCGGTGTACAAGATAACTCAATAAACACCGGTAAAATGTCCATTCCTGTTTACCCTTGCCTATCGCCGTCCACCCACGTATTTTAGCCAATATTAGACAGCGCCTCAGCCGGGCACGACCGGGACGGTGCCGGGCTAATGAACGGAGGCGGCGATGGCTAGATTGGTGCGCGACAGCAATCTCGAGACGCGGGGCAGCCGCGCCAAGCTCAAGGCGAACTCGAAGTATTTTCGCACCATCATTCCGCACAAGTTGCACTTGGGCTACCGCAAGGGCGCGTCCGGCGTGCCCGGCCATTGGGTCATGCGGCGCTACACGGCCAAAGGCCCGGGCGAGAAGGGTTCGCCCTACACCGTCGAGGTGCTTGGCGTCGCCGACGATTTTCAGGACACTAAAGATGACGCGGCCGTCCTAAGCTTTGCGGACGCCCAAAAGGCGGCCATCGAGCGAGACAAGAAGGCAACTGGCGGGCGCGGTTCGCTGACGGTGGCCGACGCAATTAGCGACTACATCGAATACCTCAAATTGGAGCGCAAGACCGCTGACGACGCCGAGAGACGCGCGCGGACGTTGATCTTGCCCGAGCTGGGAAGGATCAAGATTGCCGACCTGACCGCCGACCGCATAAGCCGCTGGAAGATAGCGCTCGCACAAAAACCCGCGCGCCTGCGGACCGCAAAGCCGCAAGATGGCGAGAAGAAACCGGAGCAGAATTACAAGAACGAGCACGACAAACGCGCGCGCATGGCGACCGTCAACCGGACACTCTCAATCCTGAAGGCAGCGCTCAACCAGAAATTCGACCTTGGCATCGTCCATGACGATCTGGCATGGCGCCGCGTGAAGCCGTTCAAGGGCGTGCAGGTTGCCCGCAAAGAATTTTTGACATTGGTTGAGGCTAAGCGGCTCATAACCTCATCCGACAAGGAATCCGGTTTCCGTGATTTAGTCCAGGGCGCGCTGCTCACCGGCTGCCGCTACGGCGAACTATGCGCCGCGCGGGTTCGCGATTTTCAGCGTGACAAACTCACAATCCCTACTAGCAAGAGCGGCCTTCCGCGTGACGTTTTCCTGACTACCGAAGGCGTTCGCTTTTTCTCACAACTGACCGCCGGGCGCGGGAGGGATGAGTGGATCTTTCGTCGCGGCGACGGCAGCGCGTGGAAAACATCAGCGCAACACCGGCCGATGCGGGCGGCCTGTGAAAGGGCGCACATCTCCCCCTTAGGCTTTCACCAGCTGCGGCATACCTACGCGAGCCTCGCTTTAATGGGCAACCCGCCCGTGCCGGAGAAGGTCCTTGCCGACAATCTCGGCCACACCGACACGCGGATGATTCAACTGCATTACGGCCATTTGACCGAGAAATACAGCGAGAAACAAATCCGCGCAGGCGCGCCAACATTCGGCATAGCCAAGAGCAATGTCACGGCGATCAGGTAGTCGTCATGGCAATTCGGCGTGCACCGCGTGGAACCGGAATAACGAAAAGGGATGTGCTGACGATCACATCAGACAGCACACCTCAAGACATTCTGGACACTTTGCAAGCCGCCGCCGAAGTAGACAGCTTTGAAGGCCAAATTCGAGGCGTTGAAGACGCCGCGGACAATTTTCTCAAAGACGCCAAGTATGACGCCTTCAACATTATCAGCGATGCCGATCCGCATGTCCGTTCCAGACTGCAATTGACGGCGGTTAATGAGGTGGACTCGCACATCCATTTCGCACTGCAAATTAAGACGGCGATTATACGGGTGCGCGGAGCAATAAAGCGCGGTGACGCGGACCAGGCCGCGCGCTATGCCATCAACCTTGGCGAGTTGATCACCGCGCACGACATGAAGGTGGAACACGAACCGGAGGCGCTGGCCGGCCACAAGCAACGCAGCGACTTGCAAACAGGGCGCACGAAACTAAGCAGGCGGCGTAGTGTAAAGGACAAGCAGAAATGGCTGCGCTGGAATAGTGCGGCCGCAGGAATATGGCGGCGGCAACCCGCGCTGTCCAAGAATGCTGTTGCGAAGCTGGTAAACACCGAACTGAAATTAAACGAAAAAGTACAGACCATAGCTAGGCGGCTGAAAAAACCGTGTAAGCGCTAATAGCGCGTACGCGCGGAACTCCCGTACACCCGCGGCCAGGTTGGACACCAGCGTGTCCAGACGTTACCGGGAGCGGAAAATGGAACTCGAAGCCTTTTCAATCCAACAGTTTTGCGCGGCGCACGGCCTCTCGCGGTCGAGCTTTTACAATCTAGTCAAAGCAGGCACCGCGCCGCGCCTGATGAAGGTCGGCACCCGCACCCTGATCTCGCGCGAAGCCGCAATCGACTGGCGGCGCGACCGCGAAGCTGATTCCAAAAGCGAAGCTGCGTGAGCCGCAGAAAAGCGGCGAGGCCCGCAGCCGATAGCCGGCTGGAGCCTCGCGGTGGTGATCGGTCGGGGAACCTGATCTGCACCGAAGCTATTGCAACCAAGGCCCAAGTTCAAGTCGCCCGTGTCGCAAGGCTGTTTCGCTTGACGACACCGCACGCCGCAGTCGTCGCCCAACACGCGTTCGACACGGTGCGGCCATGACGGTCGTGCTGGGCGCGCTTCAAAAAGAAGAACCGTCGGCCGGTGTGAGCGACATCAATACTCGCCCGATGCATGTCACGTTCTTCCGCGACGAATACGCGAGCACGCTTCGCACCCAAGATATAACGCTGCCGGCGTTGGGCAACTTAATCCTTAAGACGACTGCGCGCACTAAGTCCGCGCTGCCGTGGCTGAAAGTTGCGCGGTTTGGGAACATCAAGACCGGTAAGGGCAGCCTGCGGCACGACGGCAACGTGCTGGCAATCAACGGCGTCGAACTGGATTACGACGGCGAGGCGATGCCATTTGATGGTGCCGTAGCCATCGTCAAGCGTGCGGGGCTGCGGGCGCTGTTGTACACGTCGCCGACGAATCCGCGATGGCGCATCTTACTGCCAACATCACAGAGCCAGCCACCAGGGGAACGGGCGAAGCTGGTCGCGCGCGCCAATGGTTTGTTGGGTGGGATATTTTCCCCTGAAAGTTTCACGCTGTCGCAGTCGTATTTTTTTGGCAGCGTCAATTCCAATCCCGAACACCGCGTCGAAATCACCGACGGAGATTTTATTGATCTGCGGGGCGACCTCGACGCCGGCGCCATCGGCAAGCGTGGCGAGACAAAGGCTAATGGTAAAGGTCATGCGCATGGTTTCGCGGAACACCTTGCGCTGTTAGGCGACGGCGATGGGCTTAATGGGTTCACCGCGCCCTTATGCAGTGCGACGGCGGCATACGCGGCGATGCACGGATCGGGGCTAGACAGGGACGTGTTCAAGGCACTGCTGCGCGATGCCATCAGCGGCGCGCCCAAGAACCCGGACCGCAAAAATATCGAGAACCATTATCTTACGGATAAATATCTAGACAACCTGATCGCCAGCGCCGTTAGAAAGTACGGCGGTGGTGCAGGCCTGGAAGGGGTGGCCGAGGCACCAGCGTTTTCCGAAGAGAATTTGGCATTGCAATTTGCCACGCGCCACGCCGGCGATGCGCGGTTTGTCGCGGCGTGGAATCGGTGGCTACTCTTCGATGGCGCGCAATGGAAGTTTGACGAAACGCGTGAAACTTATTCACTGGCGCGCAAACTGTGCCGAGAGGTGGCGAGTACGGCAAACAAATCTCGCGATGCCAAAACCCTCGCCAGCGCCAAGACACGCGCGGCCGTGGTCAGTCTCGCTGGTGAAGACCGCCGCCTGGCGGCGTCAGTTGATCAGTGGGATGCCAATCCCTGGCTGCTGAACACGCCCGCAGGCGTAGTCGATCTGCGCACTGGCAAGATGCGCGAGCACCGGCCTGGCGACTACATGACGAAGATGACGACCGTTGCGCCGGATGCGGCATGCCTGACGCCGCTCTGGTCAAAGTTCCAAGCGACGGTGACAAACCATGACGCGGGGCTGCAAGCGTTCAAGGCGCGCATGTATGGCTATGGGCTCACCGGGTCAACGGAGGCGCACGCGCTGTTTTTTCTCTACGGCACCGGCGGCAACGGCAAGGGCGTTGAGATCAAAACCGTCACCGGCATCCTGGGTAATTATTGCCGCACGGCTTCGATGGAGACTTTCATTGCAAGCAATGTTGAACAACATCCTACTGATCTTGCCGGCTTGCGCGGTGCCCGGCTTGTGACCGCAGTGGAGACCGAGGAAGGGCGACGGTGGAATGAGGCCAAGATCAAGGCGATGACCGGCGGCGATACAATCTCGGCGCGCTTCATGCGGCAAGATTTTTTTGATTACGTCCCGCAATTCAAGTTGGCCATTGCAGGGAACCACAAGCCAAGTTTGCAATCAGTGGACGAAGCAATCCGGCGGCGGTTTAACCTCGTGCCGTTCACCGTCACGATCAACAAGGCTGAGCGCGATCCTCAGTTGGCTGAAAAGCTAAAAGCGGAATGGCCGGGAATTTTACAATGGATGATTGATGGCTGCGTTCAGTGGCAAGCGCAAGGCTTGGCGGCGCCTGAAGCCGTGACGAAAGCGACGGACGAATATCTGGCGGCAGAAGATGTAATCACTGCGTGGCTTGATGAATCAGTCGTGCGTGATCCGAACGCATGGGAAGCGACCAAGGCCCTGTTCGCATCGTGGAAGGCGTCGGCCGAAAAGGCCGGTGAATATATTGGAACGATGAAAAGGTTGGCGCAGAATCTCAGTGACCGCGGCTTTGTCCCTGACCGCAGGCATGGAGGGCGCGGCTTCAAAGGGATCAAGCTCGTACCGCCGCAGGACATGCGCCCGGATCCACCACCGCATAATGAATTTTAACCGCGAGGCTCGCCCGCGATCTGTGTGAGCAAAACCGAGGGAGACGACGATGGATGATCGAGCGCAAAAACTGAAAGTAGTTCTGGAGTGTCTGACCAACCACTACCCAGGTTTAGGGCCGCGCGATTACTGCCACCCAAGCGATCCCAAATTGGTGGCGATCTGCGAAAGCGGGACGGCGACGCAATTGGCGGCGTACGTGCACGGGTTACCCGATGCGCAGGTTCAAGAGCTGGCCGACGGCTGCATAGAGGTGGCGACCAATGAAATGCTGGCAAGGGAGGAAGCCTGTTTGGAGGCGTGACTGATGGGCGTGCCACATGTGCCGGGTTTTTTGATTGTAGACGCCCAAGAAACTGCGCGGAGTGGCATGTACGTCGATAATGGGAAAACGTGGCACACGTGGCACGCCATGCCCCGAGTGCCGCCAAAGCACCGCGCCTACCGCCGCACGCCTACCGCATAAAAAGTTCGCACCGCTATTTGCCGTGTGCAATCCCGCCCGTCACCGCCTACACAAGGCGGTAAACAAGACGCGTGTGTATGCCAGTAAACCCACAAATACAGGGACTTTCGAGCGTGACCGGTGTACGGTGTCTAAAATGCAGCTAACAACAGGTGCGGAAATGCCTGTAAACCGTTCAACGCCCGCCCCGCTTCCGTCGCGCCAGCGTAGCGCTGTAACCAATGGCCGGAAGCGTTTCGTCGTCGGCTCGGGCAACAGCGCATGGGCGCGCCGGCAGCGCGATCTTGAGGCGCTCTACATCGACGACCTGGGCGGCGCCGCGCAACTCACGGCAATCAAAGCCGGCTTAGTCCAAACATGCGCAACCCTGCGCACCGAACTTGAACAGGCCGAAGGCCGACTATCGCAGGGTGAAGCCGTCGACCTCGAACAGTACGCGCGCGTTGCCAGTCATTACCGGCGCCTGTGTGAATCCTTGGGGCTTGAACGACGCAAGCGCGACGTGGTGCCCACTGTCGAGGCGTACGTCGCGCGCATCGCCGCCGAGGAAAAGGCGAACGCCGCATGACGCCATCAACCACGCTCCGCAAGGCACTGTCCGACCCCGCACTGCTCGGCAACGTGCTGGCCGGCGATAGCTGGCACGCCCACCGCGTCCTGATGATCGCCGCTATGGGCGAGGCGCTGACCGACGACGAGCGCGCGCTGTTCGCGAAGTTGACCCACCGCGAACGCGAGCCGCTACAGCGCGTTGAGGAAGCAGCGTTCATTATTGGACGCCGTGGCGGCAAGTCGCGCGCAATGTCGACACTTGCGGCCTACATCGCCGGCCTATGCCAGCACAAGCTTGTGCGTGGCGAGCGTGGCATCCTGTTGTGTATAGCGCCTGACCAGCGGCAAGCAGCAATCGTGCTCGACTACTGTACGGCGGCCTTCGAGTCGTCGCCAATCCTGTCGCAGCTCATTGCCGGTCGCACCGCTGACGCACTGGAACTTACCAACGGCATTTGCATTGAAGTCCGCGCAAGTAGTTTCCGCAGACTTAGAGGGCCAACTTACATCGGTGTGATCTGCGACGAAGCGGCATTTTATTTCAACGACGAATTCAGCACCAACGCCGACACGGAAATCTTGAACGCGGTGCGCCCTGGCCTGGCGACGACCGGCGGTCCATTGATCATTGCCAGCTCACCTTATGCGCGGCGCGGCGTGCTTTGGGAAACGTACAAGCAACACTTCGGCCCGAACGGCGATCCATTGATCTTAGTAGCGCAGGGTGCGTCACGCGATTTCAATCCAAGCCTGCCGCAGTCCGTTGTCGACCGCGCAATGGAGCGCGATGCCGCCGCCGGCAGCGCAGAATACCTTGGCCTATTCCGCATCGACATCGAGGCTCTCATCAACCGTGAAGTCGTCGTGGCCTGCGTTGATCCGGGCGTGCATGAACGCGCGCCGCTTGAAGGCATTCTGTATCACGCCTTCGTCGATCCAAGTGGTGGCAGCTCCGACAGCATGACTCTGGCCATCGCGCACAACCAGGACAATGTGTTGGTGCTCGACGCCATACGTGAACGCCGTCCACCGTTTAGTCCAGAGGACGTGGTGCTGGAGTTTTCCGATCTACTGAAACGCTACCGCACCGCGACCGTGTGCGGCGACCGTTACGCTGGCGAATGGCCGCGCGAGCGTTTTGCTGTCCACGGCATCACTTACATTGTCGCTGAAAAAACCCGCAGCGATCTTTACCGCGACCTGTTGCCTGAACTGAATTCGAAATCCGTCGCGCTTTTGGACAATCAAAAACTAATCGCGCAACTCGTTTCACTCGAACGTCGCACTGGTCGCGGCAAAGACATTATTGATCACGCTCCTGGTGCTCATGATGACGTTGCAAATGCCGTTGCAGGTGCGCTGCTGCTGGCCGTGGCCGTAGCCGAAGACCCGCTGGTCTTTGCATCACCTGAGTGGGGTGTGTTCTTGCAGCCACGCCTTTTGCCTGGCGGTGTCACTGAAACCTACAACGGCGCTAGCACTGACAATCCCGCCACTGTCAGTTCATTCAGATTTGGACCACCCCGATATAACCAGTGAGGAGAAGACCAATGGATGAGAAACTAAATGCTGCACGTGCCGAAGCCGACAAACTTCTGCAGAAGATCGCTGCCGTTGATGACGTGATTATGGAAGTTGTGCGTGAGGCCGCTGATAAAGCCTACGCTGCTATCGTTTTGGAAGATGCGGAGGCCCAGGCACACATTGCCCGGTGTGACGACCGCGAGGATGAGTTGAAACGCGAACAAAAACATTTGCACGCCGCCTTGGACACCGCAAATCAAAAAGTTATCGACGCTGAGCGCGAAACGGTCGCTGCTGCTGACGCTGATCGTGCGGCAGAGCGCAAAGCCCGATTTGCTGCGCTCAATGAACGAGCGGGCGAACTGGATCGCATGGCGAACGAGCTAACTTCAGCGTTTACCGATTTTCAGAAAGAGGCGGCGGCGATCGGTCGGCTTACGCCCGGTGTCTCATCGAGTCCAAGTTACGAACTCGTAAGCGTCGGAACCCGTCGGGCACTTGCCGCACATCTTCGAGCGACCGGACTGCCGCTTCAAGCCATACCGCCCAGTCAGCGCCTGACTTTTGCAGTACTCGCCCAAAACTGGAGCGGCACGACCTCCGCAGACGAACATTCGGCAACCGCAGCATAAGAAGGAATCGAAAATGACCACGACGAAATCAGAGGTGTGTAAACTTATTGCGTCCAGTGCAGAGAAAATTCGTCAGCAGGGCGAAACTAGCGCGCAGGCTTTTACGCGATACATCACTAAAACCGATGAAGGCCGTAAATTATTTGCAATTCACAAGCGCGCGACAGGTTCCGATTACATCCCGCCCGCCGAGCAAGTGCAAAAGATCGCCGCGCCGAGTACGCCGTCCTTGCGACGGTTGCAGAAGTTAGGTGATGAGGTCCGCAAAGCAAACCCAACGCTGTCCGTCGAACAAGCTTTCGCCGAGGCCTATGCCGACCCGTCGAACCGAGAGATTGTCATGTTGGAGAAGCGTGAACGGCTTAGCGCTGCGTAATTGAACTACCGCGCGGCTTCTCCCCGCGCGGACTGACACGGCGGTGCCCCGTCGTGTCAAGGCGGGGCTTTAGTCACCCCCGCGCAGGGTGCCCGTCGGCATTATCGGCATTGCCGGCGGGTGCTTTGCGTTCTGGCGATAGCGTAGCGTGCATGCCCAATGCTGGCGGACATGTCCGGTCTTTCCCCAAGAGCAGACATTCGAGCGCGCTGCACAATTGGTCGAAAAGTGCCAGGAGCCGACATTCATTAGGGGGAGCGCGAGGAGTCGCCGTTGCGTCGCACATTAACTTTTCTTGCTGGACTTATTCGCTTCACGCCTAACCAACTCGACCCTACCGAGTAGGTCGAAACAAACATACTCTTTGCCCAGGATGTGCACCAAACATCCATTCGCCGCTTGAACATAAGTGTCGCGCTTTATCTCTATTGCCTCCCTCAAAAAACCAAAAGCAACGCGTTCATCTTCGTCGTCGAACAGCAATGATGACGCATTCGAATTTGGATAAATGACTAGATGCCGGTTGGTTTCAGACCGTAAAAAGATAGCCTTTCCGACTTTCCGCCTTATCGCATCGAGCACATCTAACGCCCATGCCCGCCCTGGTTGACTTGCCCCTCCAGAAAATCTTCCACCGAAATCGCCAACTAGCATGGCTGTTTTTTTGCTGTGTTCAAACGCTGTCATTTCCTTCTGGTCGGTTTGGTCCGTGGCCTCAGTGATTTCAAGAAATGCAACAGTGTCTCCGTCATCCAAGTCCAATGCGAAGTCTGGTTCCGGCGGATTTCGTTTTTGAACCGAAATTGGAGCTTCAAAAATTCCTGCCCGTAGTCCGGCCTTCAAGAAACGGCGAACAACAAACCACTCTTTGTCGTCTTGGGTTCGTTTTTCAGCACCAGTTCGGACCCCGACCTTCAAGCCCACGGCACCAAAGGCAGTGCAAAATCCTGCAATGTCGGGTACTTTGATTGTCTTGTTCACCTCACCAATCCTCTTCTGGAGGGCTCGGCAATGAGCGCGAAGCGATTAGTTCTGGCAGCTGTCATTACGGCGAGTGTGTTGCTGCCGCCGCAGGAGTTGGGAGCTGCGGTTACTATACACGGGAATAACCTATTCACTGACTGTACCGCTACCAACACTAACGTAGCTAAAGAGCAATGGTTATTGATTGGGACGTGCCTTGGTTACGTGACCGCCATCGTCGATGCTCTGTCATCGGGTAACTCGGTAAATGGTTTTAAGGCGTGTGTTCCTTTGAATGCGGATATGCAACAGATTGTGGATGTTGTTAAGAACTTCATTCGTGATTATCCCGAGAAAAGGCATCTTGTTGCCGCAGGACTTGTAGCAGAAGCTCTTGCGCGGGCCTTTCCCTGTCGACCGACGAGGTGATCGAATAGCATTCAACACAGCAGACATTCCGGGATGGCAGAAAAGTGCCATCACCGGGCATTCACCGGCTTCTATCGGGCGTGCTTAGCCCGCTTGTTGAGTTTCTTATTAATTGCTGTCGTTATTGTTGGGGGCGTTCCAACTCATGAAGGTGCCGTTTTTGAGCCAAAGAATGGATTGGCAAAAATTAGTTTGTCGGCTTATGCCAAAGGCATCTTCATATGTGATCTTTCCGTAAATATATAGACGTTTCGTTGATCCATTTTGAATTTCATTGATCTCATCGTCGGAATACATACGATCTACAATTCCAGTTAAAACGAAATTTTGATGTGGTCCTACGACATTGGTGCCTGAACCTGTATCGACGATTGGAGGAGGTTGAAAATCTTGTGGCAGCGGAAAGGGCAAGACATCAGCGCGGACGTTACTAACGACCTTATAGGCTGGAGTGTTGCCGACATTCTGTAGCGTCATTCGAACTTCAAAACGGTAATTTGTCGCCGTGTCTTGCTTGATAACAGCACCAAGACCAACGGTGAGATAGGCTCGCATCTGCCGAATGTTTGCGTCTTTGTAAACTCCGAGGCTTTCATTCGCCGACTTTGCGTTAGCAGCCACAGCGTTGGCAACGTCTTGCATTGCGGTGGCTGCTCGTGCGGCCTCGGCAATTGAAGCCTTCATGTCTGCACTCTGTTCTTCGGCAAAATTTCTCAAATCTTTCGTTTCTTTCCAAAGGAAAACGGTCGAGAGAGCAAGAACGACAGTAAAAACCGCTGTGATAATTGAACTCATCACATCGAAAATACGCTCGCGACCGATGATAATTCCCGCGAATGTAGCAAGACCCTCCTTGACCGAATGCTTCGGCGGCTTGGGCATGTCGGAATTGCTCTCGTCATTGTCAGACATCGCCCTGCGCTCGCTTAAAGATTGGTTTGCGACGGTCACTTTCGATCAAGAATACGAGCAATCAACGCTGTGAGAAATGTATCATGCGCGCCCTCGTCTTTCACAATCCCATCTGTGGATGAACGAAAATTGTTTCATGCAAGCAATAGCAAAACCAACGACGGCCCATAAATGGGAAAGGTGCGGCACACGACCGGATGCCGGTACTGCCTTTAATTATCTCACATTCCAAAAGGTACAGCTGCGAGCCATTTTCCCGGCGTGCATACGATTAGTGGCGAGCGATGGCCCAAACGCGTGACGAAATTTCCCAAATTGCGATGGCCATACTAGCCGGACTCGACGAGCTTAAAACGCAAGTCGGATTTTCGCACGAAGACATGATCCATGCGCTCGCTGCCGCGCTGGCACAAATGCCCGATGATGACCGGGAAAGATTCCGGGCGGCGTTCGATCAGATTGAGGAGGAAATGCACGGTGAGTCGCCGAAAGGTTCGCGTGATTTATCAAATTAGTTGTGGTTCAGTTGTTGAGGTTGTAGTGCCGACGCTATATGAATTTTGGCCGCAAATCATCATTCGCGACCGGAGGTCGGTATCACGTTTTCCAAGTCTCCCATCGAGGCTGCGTCGACCGCCCAAGCTTGGTATGACATTCCTATTCAATCGATTCGCGTCGTCCCCATGGGGGCCTTTTCCGCAACCGCAGACGGGGCGTGCCAAGTCGAATTGCCAACCGGAAGCGTTGCCTATGTCAAGCCGCGACCGGACGCCGCGAAGAATCTGGTTGTTGCTCGGGAGAAAATCGCCTCGGATCTGGCCTACGTTCTCCGGCTACCTCTTGCGCCAGTCGTTGTGCGAACACCTGATGTACCAAATGGATGGCCGCATCATAGCGCCTTGTCACTGGCCTGCTTAATAGGTGGCCGTCTTTGGGGAACTGGGGGAGATCAGCACTTGGTGCTGGCGGGGCCCCGCCTTGAGGCCCTAAGAGTGTTCTGGACTTGGATTGGTGACAATGACCATAATGGGCACGGGCAAAACCTCCTCTACAAAATCGAGTCGGGGGATTGTCAAATCATGGCGATCGATCACTCATTTTCGCTTTGTCATGGAAACCAAAACGACCCGTTGGCTGTTGGGGCTTGTATGGGCTACGGCACCGCGGCGCTTCCTGGGTGCGCCGCTGCGACGCGGCTCACTGTGACCCTAATTTTGTCACTGGAATGGGGTATCGTGGAAAATATCGTGCGGCGTTTGAACGTTATTTTAACGGATGAGGAGCAGGACCGCATATTGGAGATTCTCAAAGTTCGCCGGCAACAGTTGACCGCGATCCTTGGGCTTAATGGAGCATGACGATGCTAACGCATGACAAGGCGCTATGGCGCGTCGAATATCGAACTGATCTGACTCGAGCGCGTGCAGTGACCGTTCCGGTTGCTTACATGCTGGAAACACATTTTGAAAATGACGTTAGATGGCTAGGGATGCTTTTTCGGAAGCGGCTCACGGTGTCGGAGTTAGATCTCGTCGATATTGAGACATGGCCTGAGTTGAAGGATCTTGAAAAATTTATGACTCGTTTGTTCGACGAGGCGTGGAAGATTGCAGGTCCAGATCAGCCCATGGGATCACTCGCACTGGCGCCAAATTATTCAATGCACAGCGCGCTTCAATTTGCACCGGCGGATTGCGCCGTAAGCATTGACGTTGAAGACGCAGTTGAGTCTTTCCCGACTCTCTATGCATACTTGCTGGATTTCCGCGATCTGCTTTCTCCAATTGTTACGGCGCCTGTCGTGCCATTCAAAACACGTCAGCCAGCCGCCGCCGGCACACGCGCCGATGTTGAATTGACGAACAAGGCCGCGTAGGCGGCCTTGTTAGCCGAACGCTATATGTAGCGGCTGGCCTTACGCCTGGAATCGCATTCAAATTACTGGATGCGAAAACCATTGCCACCAGTTCCAACGTTAGTCGAGCTACGGCGCAGCACGTCATGGGTGTGGGTCTATTGCACCAAGTGCGAACACAATGCGCCTATGGCTTACGCCCCGCTGATTATCCGGTGGGGACCGGACACATCGAGCGACAAGCTGCGCAACTGCGCGCGCTGCAGCAAGTGCGGATCGAAGGGCGCGAGGCTGCAGCACCCCAGTGCAGTCGACAGTCAAGTGGGGTTCCAGCCGTTTCCAACGCGCCATTCGCTGGCTTAGACTTGCGATCCGTCACGCGCCTGAAAATCATTTGGCCGGGCGATATTCTTTAGCCACAACGTCGGTCTCATTGCAGAACCAGTGCTTGCCCTTGAGGTCTGGGTTAGCGATGAACGCCTTGAACATCTTGTCGTAACCGCGTGATCGCGGCGTAAAGTAGATGTGAGATTTTTCGTTGCCGATAATAAGACAGTTGTCTCCTTTCAGCACTGCATAGCGCTCCAACCGTTGCTCCCTGAATTTCCACGGGGGCTCGGCCTCGCCCTTCCAAATTCCAACACCGTGGGCCTTAGCATCTGCTTCAATATTTTTGAGCGCTTGGTAGTCGTCATGGACTTTGAGGTATTTATCAAACGCCCAAGCTAACCCCAGCTGAAGCATTTCCGCGCTGATGTTGACGCTGCCATCGAAACACCTAACGACCAGACGCCCCGACCGATTGTCCTGGTCAGTCACCTCACATCGAAGCTGGCGTCCGTTGACGAGGCTTGCGAGGGCCTTCTTCGCATCCGCTCCACAAGTCCAGGGCGCACCTTCCTTGTCCTTGCACTCTTGATCCAACTCAGGGGCATCTATCCCGTGCAGGCGGACTTCGAACCTGCTCCTGCTTGACTCAAACCAGATGCTGTCTCCGTCCTTGGCTGTCGCCCTACCACTGATGATTGCGCCGCCTGAATCTTGGCCGGCGGCCAGTGGCGTAAAAACTCCGCAGACGATGGCGGCAAGACTAGGCGCCATCAATCGTTTGAACCATGCGGACATAGAGTGCTCTACGATTAATTGGCTGCCTCGAAGGTGGCGGCGCGGCATTCGTCCGGCGGGGCGTAACGCTTTGCTGGGTGCATACTGATGCCATCGACACGAAGATGTTGACTAGGAAGGACGACTTGCCCAACGAAACCGGAGGCATCCGGCACGGAATATGACTTGTTGCCACAAAAAACAACAATATTTTTAATCGCGACGGCGTTGTAATTGCTGATAGTCACAGAGACCAAAACGGTTTGGTCGCTGTCCATTCGAGACGATAGCCCCGAAAATCCGATCAAACGCGCATCGGGCTGTTGTACGCCTGCCGCGGCCGGTGCTGGTTGTGGCGGTGGCAAGTTGATCACCGGCGCCGACCATGCACCGGTTTCGTTCTCAACGATCGACGCGATTATAGTTGGAATCTGAATTGGCTGACCTAAGACCGCTTTGTATTCGGTAATGCCGCGGTATTCCCCGTAGAACTGAATTATGTCGTTATCTAAGAAGCGTTTTTCATCCGGCGTGTAGCGACGATAGGCGACCAACACTGTGTCGTTCCAATAATCATTTCGAGGGTCCTTGGTCACGTTGACTCGCAGGGTCACGTCGATGCCGCTTTGCAGCACTTGGACGACCTTGCCGCGCATGGCCAACGTTTGACCGATATATGCCGTGGGATCGCGTGCTATCGTCGCGTAATCTAATCTCCGTGCGTTGTTCCTGATTGCCTGAAATTTGGCGGCTACGGCCAGATCTCGCTGCAAGTTTTCTGCCGCCATGCGCGCATTGTTTGCTTCTATTTCGGCGAGCTTCCGTTGCCGCTCGACGTTAGCGACCTCCATACGAGCGGTATTTTCGCGGAGCGCGACAATTTCACTTGGACTTGGACTGCCAGTAGTCGCTCGACGTTCCTCTAGGCGCTTAGTGCCTTCCAAGCTCTCCTTGCCGGCAGGTTGGGTTGGTTCGAGATCGACAGCAATCGAATACTCGATATACGCGCGAGCGAGATCGCCGGATCGCTCAAAGGCAACTCCTCGGTTTTTATGTGCAGTGCCGCTTTGTGGTCTCAGTCGTACTGCAACATCAAGGTCCGCAAGGGCGCGGTTATAATCGCCCATACTGTTGTAAGCGAACCCTCGGTTGTTGAAATGCAGCCAGTTATTGGGTTCCAATTTAACCGCTTCGCCCGCTTCTCGGATCGCCGTGTCATGTTCCCCTCGAAGCGAATACAGACCGACAGAAATTGAATGCGCGCCAGCGTCTTTATCGTTCAGGCGCAACGCCATTTGTGCGTCCGCCATCGCTTTCTCATGATCCCCCTTGAGATAATAGATGAATGCTCGCGCCGTGAGCGGTTGCGAAGCCTGTGGCGTTAGGCGAATTGCCTCGTCGCAATCTGCAATCGCGCGGTCTAGTTCGCCTTTAGCACGGTAAGCGTTGGCACGAGAGACAAGAGCAGGGCCACTCCTCGGGTTTAAATTTAGTGCCTCATCGAAATCGGAAATCGCACCGCTAACATCACCTTTTGCAAGTCGTGCCCGACCTCTCACGATGAACGCAGCATCCCGCGAGCGAGATTGGTCTAGGTCTATGGCTGCTGAATCTTGTGGAAGCGATGACAGCGCAGCCCTGTATTTTTTGGTTTCAAGGTGCGCCATCCATTTGAAGCTATCGGCGATTGAGGCGTTGGCTGCCGATTGGATGTCATCATTGTCCAAAAATCCTTTTGCACGCGCCTCACTGCTCGGCGAAATGGGTGCGGGAGCGGGTTGTTTATCGGGTTGTCGTTGAAACGTACCCGCAGCAAACAACAGAGCGCCTAAGACGGTTGCCCCGGCAACGATCATCAAACCTTTGGTCGCGCTACCGCTTGCCATCGAAAAAGCTCAAGTAACTGGAAATTACTGTCATTTTCTCAGTACGCACGTCATGATTACAATAGTCGAATGCGACTTACGAAAGTATTTGTAGGCAACTGTGGGTAAAAGCCAGGGCCGCGCGCCAGCGCACTTGCCCGCTATGCGGTCCGAAACCTCCCAACAGCCGGATTTCACCCGCCGCCGCGCACTTGATGTTGCCACCGGTGCCGCGGCATCACGGCTGGTGGGCGCGCTTCGGTCTCGCTATGTAGTGCGGACGCACCAATAGGGGAGCCGCGCCCTGATAACTGTGACCACTAAAGGCCGCGTTGTGATTTTCTGCGATTGCTGTAGGGAAGAATTCCCTGCCGCCGCCAGCATTCCCGAAGTTTTGCGGCAGGCATCCGAACAAGGCTGGGTCAAAACAAATGCGGGCAAGTACTATTGCGCGCCATGCGCAGTTGGCCTGCATGTTAGATAGGGAAGTGTCGTGCTTCGAGTTACTCGGCGGTGGGCCGCTTTAGCGTTCCGATCGGTTCGAACCATTCATCGCGCTCGGCCCGGCGCCACTGCCGACCAGTATGCCGGTGCGCACTGCGGTGGATGGTGAGGCAACCTTGCCATGCGCCTCGCCCTTGGCGTGACCGCCGGCGCTGGCGGCGGCTCGCATGCAAATGATATTGATGGGCCATCAACAGGAGGATGACGCCCATGCCGATTATTGAATGTCAGGTGTGCCATCGGGAATTCAACAATGAGACCGGCAAATGTCCCAGGTGTAATGTAAAAGTGGGAGACCCTTTGCCCCCCGCCGCCCCTTCGGCCGCAGCGGTTGCCAGGCCAGACGAAATTAAGTCGCCGAGTATAACCATCATCAAAACAGACCTCGGCACCGGTGGGAAAATATTGGGGGCTTTATTTTTTATTTGGGGCATCATCGGCCTGCTGGCCATGCTGTTGAATTTGACGCAACCGAGCAGCTTAGGCTTGATTTACGGCGTACTGCTTTGGATTGGCGGCATGGTGCTATTCGGACTTGGCGCTCTAATGAGTCGGTCAGTAGGGGTTTTGACCGCACGACAGCCATAGGTAGCCGCGCCCTAGCTGTGGCCCGTGGTGCGTTATTCGGAGCTGGCCTAGAGGTCGCCCTGCCCCCGGGATTATTTTAGCCTGTTTTTAGCTAGACGCTTGTTTATGGGCGTTTTTATTGGTGATTTCGAGCTTTGTTTACGCCCTGATCAGGCGGGTTCCTACCTTTCAGGGTCCGGAAATTATTGGGCCTTGAGGTTATTGTTTCGCAATTCCGGCCTTGTCGACCACGCTGCCCCATTTTGCGATGTCTGCCTTCATGCGCGCATCGATCTCCGCGGGTGTACTCGCCTTGGTTTCGATTCCGAGTTCGAGCGCCCGCTTTTTGAGATCGGCATCGACGAGCACCGTCTGCAGTGCGCCATTGAGTTTGGCGATGACGTCCGCCGGCGTGCCTGCCGGCGCGTAAAACGCATTCCACGACACGACCTCGAACCCCGGCACGCCGCTTTGCGCAACCGTCGGGACATTTGGGAGAGCGGCCGAAGGCTTTGCTCCGGTCCAGGCGAGCGCGCGCGTTTTATTGTCCGTCAGTCCCGGTCTCAGCGCAGCATAAAAATCGACCACCATCTGAACGTCATTGCGCAGAAGTGCTACAACGGCCTCGCCTGTGGTGCGGAACGGAACGATGACGAAATCAATTCCGGCCGTAGATTTGAACAGCTCCGCCGTCAGATGCTGCGTGCTGCCAGGAGTGATGGTTCCGACGTTGAGCGTACCGGGTTTTTCCTTGGCTGAGCCTATGAAGTCCTGCAGGGTCTTGAATTTCGATTCCGTGTTGACGATGAACATCGTATCGAAATAGCCGACGCTTGAGATCGGCGTGAAATCCTTAAGCGGGTCGAATGGCAGGCTCTTGAACAGCGGAACGCTGATCGCGGTGCCGTTGGTCAACAGTGCAATCGTGTATCCATCATTACCGCCAGATATGGCCGCGCGCGCCGCCGCGATGCCGCCGGCGCCGGGCGCATTCTCCACGATGAAACGCTGCCCGAGCTTCTCGCCAAGTTTATCCGCGACGAGCCGCGTGGTGACATCGGCGACGCCACCAGGGCCGAACGGCACGATCACGCGTACCGGCTTGTTCGGATAGCCTTGCGCCAATGCCATATTCGAAGGCGCAAGGGTTGCGAACAAAGGAGCGGCGATCAGCGCCCGGCAAACCAATCTGCGCAGCGGCACCATCGCGATGTTTTTTTTGACTGTCATGATGCGTTCCTCGTTCTTTTTCCGGTGTGGGCAAGTCTTTTCGTCAAATCTTCGCATATCGATTCGTGAGTTGGTATTCCAGGGTGCCGCTGCGCGGCATGTTATCACAGCGATTGCGCCAAACGATCGGCGACAATAGCTCGCAACCGCAAGCAATGCCCAAGCAAACCGCACCCTTGCTGTGGCTGCAACCCTACGTAATCACGTCATTTGGCAGACCTGAGTTCTGCGTTATATTTCGGCAAATCATTGGTGGTGGTGGAATTCCACATGTTCGTCCCTTGAAACTTTCGACAGGTGGGGCATCGTGCCACCCTACGGCCAGGAGTTATCGATGCGCTGCCCCTATTGCGCAGAAGAGGTCAAGGACGAGGCGGTGGTCTGCAAGCACTGCCACAGCGAGTTGTTCGTCGTCCGGCCGCTGCTCGAAAAGGTCAACGCGTTGAACGCGCGGCTTGCGGAGCTCGACGAAGCTGCGCCGTCTGCGGTCGTACAAGCTCCAAGCCACGCGCGCCACACTTCGGGACGGCATCATGGTCCTGCCCTGACGATTCTGGAGTCACTCGCGTTGACTTATATTGGGTTGGTCGTCGCGCACTTTCTCATCATCATCGTGCATCCGGAGTCGAAAGAGCTAAATCTGCATGTCGCATCGATGGCGATTCCATTTCTCTTTGGATTGCTGTGCCGTGAATCGGAAAATTCAAATCTGATTTACGAATTGTTCGCCGGCATGGCCGTCGCTGGCGCCGCGATTTTTTCCATGTCGGCGGTCGTGGGATATGTGGACCATCGTCCAGTCCTTCCTAAGGACGCACTCGAACTGCGCGAGCACGCCATCTATGGCGCCAGCATCGCATTCGGCTTTTTGACCGGGGTGATCGCGCGGCACATGCTGATTGCAATCTACGCGCCGTCGAGCAAACCCAATATTGTGATCGAATGGATCGCCCGATTCATCGTGGAGCAATTCACGGACGGGAAGCCGAAATTCACATTGAAGGCGATCCGATCCTTGGTCTCCTCGGTCTTGGGCTTTGGTTCGGCAATTATCTCTATCATTGCCGGGCTTTGGGAATTCCTGAAGTAGCGCCTTAATTACGTCGATTGTGGCCGTTGAATATTCGCGCGATTTGAGCGATTCTGATCGCGGGCGGCGTTGGTCGTTGCGACCCATATGGTCGGCAAGAGGGAGCTTACGCGTAATGCGGTACTCCATGGTAACGCTGGTCATTGGTGCGTTGGCGGTCACTGTTGCGCATCCGCAAGTTTCCGCTGCGGAAATGCTGATTTCTGAAGCCGAAAGCAAACTTCCGCCAGGTTTGGATTCCGCCATGGCGACGCGCGGCATCACCCGCGGGCCCGGCATCGAACTCGTTTCACCGGCGCCGGGCGCACAGAACGTCAAGTCGCCGCTGCCGCTGCAACTCAAATTTGTCGGACGCAACGCCGTTCCGATCGATACTGCGAGTGTGAAGCTCACTTACTTGAGGATCCCGACGGTTGATCTGACGGATCGGGTCAAACCACACGTAACGAAAGATGGTATCGACATGCCCCAGGCGGACGTGCCGCCCGGCAATCATCTCATTCGCATCGATGTAAAGGACGCCGAGGGCCGCTCCACGTCGACGACGATCATGCTGGTGGTCGCGCCGAAGTGAAGTCTGCGGCGCGGTTTTGAAATTCGCCGTCTAGAGCCTTATCCACCTTGANNAGCGGGCTTCGCGAAGGCGGGAATCCGGTTCCCACTTTTCGGGATCATGCTCTAAATCAGCGCAGCGATATTTTGACTTGCTGTGCGTTCATCGGCAGCGACCGAATTCGTTTGCCGGTGGCATGGGCAAAGGCGTTGGCGATCGCCGCAGCCGTCGGTCCCTGCGAGGCTTCGCCGGCCCCGAGCGGCCGTTCATTCTGCCGATTGAGCAACTCTACGGTGACCTTGGGTACATCCGGCATGGTGAGGATCGGGTAGCGCGACCAGTCGCGTGAGAGGATGCCAGATTTATCGAACTGCACTTCTTCATAAAGCGTCCAGCTCGTCGACTGGATGATGCCGCCTTCGATCTGGTTGGTTAGGCCGTCGGGGTTGATGACGAGACCGGCATCGGTTGCGGCCCAAACCTGCGGAACGCGCACGCGGCCGGTTGCGCGATCCACCTCGACGGTCGCCACCACCGCCACGTAAGTCTGGAGATTCTTGTAGCGGGCGAAGCCGATGCCACGGCCGCGCGAACCATCGCCCTGCTGGCCAGGCTTCCAATTTGCCATGGCAGCCGCTTTCTCGATCACGGCGCGGGCGCGGGCGTCTTTGAGGTGAGCCAAACGAAACGCAATCGGATCGGCAGCGATGGCGTTTGCGAGTTCATCCATGAAGGATTCAATCGTGAACACATTGGCGTAGGCGCCAAGCGTGCGCAGTGCCGAGGCTCTTATCGGCATGTCCTGGACGAAATGGTGCGTCACTTTCTGATTTGCAAAATCATAAAGCGGGATGGCATTGCGGTCGCCGCCGCCCGCCGGTTGCGGCGGACTGGTGGGCGGACCCATCTGCTGCGGCTCGGCCAGATACCAGGCGGCCAGCACGTTGGTGCCGCTGGTCGATTCCGGCCGGGTGGAATGACTGTTGCTCCACAATTCGTACTGCCAATTGTAGATGCGCCCTTCCGGATCGAGCGCGGCCTTCACCTGCATCGCCATGGCCGGGCCATAGGGCTCCCAAGCGAATTCGTCGTCGCGCATCCATTGCAGGCGCACCGGTTTTCCCGGGGTTGCACGTGCCAGCAGAGCGGCATCGAGCGCAACGTCGTCGGCGCCGTTGTGGCCGTAGCAGCCGGAACCCTCGACATGAATGCAGTGGATAGACGCCGCTGGCATCTTCAAAGCTTTGGCGAGTTCGGCACGCAGCGGAAATACGCCTTGCGAGTGTGTCCATACCGACAACTTGCCGTCGCGAAATTCGGCGAGCGCGCAGGATGGACCGATTGAAGCGTGCGCCGTGTAAGGCCGGGTGTAGGTCGACTGGAACATGCGGCCGCCGGCCAGCAGCATTCCCTCTTTAACGCCGATGACTTGGTCGCGGCTTGGCAGCGATTTCAAATGCTCAAAGATGCGATCGGGGTCGGGCAGCTCGGGCCCAAGATTCCATTTGGCGTTCTTGGCCAGGGCTTCGCGCGCACCGACTGCAATTTCTTCTCGCTCGGCAATGACCCCCAGGAAAGAGCCGTCGCGCACCACCGCGACCACGCCGGGCGTGACTTTCACCGCGGCATCATCAACGCTCACGAGAGTCGAACCGTAGCGCGGCGGCCGCACCACGCGGCCATGCAGCATGCCCAGCGGCCGCATATCCTGCACGAAGGCTGCACCGCCGGTGACTTTTGCCGGAATATCGTGGCGCGGGATCGATTTGCCGACGATCTTGTAGTCGGCTGGCAATTTCGGCGGAACCTTCGCAGTCGCCTCGCGCTTGAGATTGGCGGTGGAGGCAAGTAAGCCGTAGGAAACGTATCGGCCGTCCGGACCGCTGATCATGCCGTCGTTCACGGTCATCTTGTCGGGTGTAACACCGAGGCGTTTTTCCGCGAGTTCGAGCAAAATGGCGCGCACCTCCGCGCCGGCCAAGCGCAATGCGGTACCGCTGTTTTCGATCGACTGGCTACCCGCGGTCTGGCCTTCGTTCGGCGTCTGGCCAGTGTCACCGGAGATCATTTTTACGCGCGACAGCGGCAGATCGAGTTCTTCGGCCGCGATCTGCGAAAGCGCGGTGAGAATGCCCTGGCCGAGTTCGACCTTGCCGGTGAACACGGTGGCGCTGCCGTTCGAGGCAATGCGTATCCAGGCATCGAGCATACGGTTGTTGTTGAGGCTGCCGGGCAGTTGTGGCTGTGGCGCTCCTTGCGCGAGCAATTCGGATGGGCCGAGCGAGAAGGCGAGCACGATGCCGCCGAGACCCTTGGTGAACTTACGCCGGTTGAGGATCGGAGCGTTCATGATCAAGTCCTCCCCATCACCTTGGCCGCGCGCAAAACGGCGCGGACAATCCGATTGTGGGTGCCGCAACGGCAAAGATTGCCAGCGAGCGCTTCGCGCACATCCGTTTCGCTCGGCCGCAGATTGCGGTCGAGCAAATCTTTCGCCGCCATGATCATGCCGTTGGTGCAATAGCCGCATTGTGCGGCCTGCTCTTCGATGAATGCCTGTTGCACCGGATGAGGGGTTGCGAGGCTGCCAATGCCCTCGATCGTGGTGATCTCGCCATTGCCGATGGTGCTGATCGGAGTCTGGCAGGAGCGGATGGCTTTGCCGTTGAGCAGGACTGTGCAGGCGCCGCACTGCGCCAGTCCGCAGCCGAACTTTGCGCCGTTGAGCTGCAGATCGTTGCGCAGCACATAGAGCAGCGGAGTGTCAGGCTTGGCCGTGGTACGGCGGGTCTGCCCGTTGACCTTGAGATTCGTGGCCATGGAAGGTGCCTCCCCTCACGAGGGTGCTAGCCGGGCACCCCGGTCGTCCGGAACCTATTTTGCGACGGCAGTCGCGTGACGTCGAGGCCTATTGCGCCATTTCGTCAAAGTGCCGGAAGGTCGCCCGTTTTCCAACCTTCCCGCGTCTTGGTGCTGAAATCCGCAAACCGGCCCTCACCGATCGCAGTTCGGATACCCGCCATCAAACACTGATAATACGACAGATTGATGGCTGAGAGCAGCATTGCGCCCAGCATTTCGTTCGCGCGCACGAGATGATGGAGGTAGGCACGCGAAAAATTGTGCGCCGCGGGATAGGGACTTTCCTCGTCGAGCGGACGCGGGTCAGCGGCATGGCGCGCGTTTGTCAAATTGATGGGACCGAAACGCGAGAACGCCGTGCCGTGGCGGCCGTTACGGGTCGGAAGCACGCAGTCGAACATGTCCATGCCGCGCGCGACCGCTTCCAGCAGATCTTCAGGCTTGCCGATGCCCATGAGATAGCGCGGCAAAGTTTTCGGCAAAACCGGCGCGACGTCGTCGATGACCTTGAGCATCACGTCTTGCGGCTCGCCCACCGCGAGGCCGCCGATAGCATAGCCATCAAAGCCAATGTTGATGAGTGCGCGCGCGCTTTCGTTGCGCAGATCGCGATCGTCGCCGCCCTGCACGATGCCGAACAACGCGCGGCCGGCTGGCACACGCTCGAATGCGCGTTTGGATCGTTCCGCCCAGCGCAATGAGAGCTGCATGGCGCGATCGAGTTCGGCGCGCGGTTTTGGAAGTTCGATACACTCGTCAAGCTGCATGGCGATGTCGGCGCCGAGCATGCTTTGGATTTCGATCGCGCGCTCGGGCGAAAGTTCGACCATCGCGCCGTCGATATGGGAACGGAATGTTACCGCGTTCTCATCAACCTTGCGCAGTCCGGAAAGCGACATGACCTGGAAGCCGCCGGAGTCGGTGAGGATCGGTCCCGGCCAATTCATGAACTTGTGCAGGCCGCCGAGCGCTGCAATGCGTTCCGCACCAGGCCGCAGCATCAAGTGGTAAGTGTTGGCGAGCACGATTTCGGCGCCGGTGCGGCGCACGTCGTCGGGCGCAACGCCTTTGACTGTCGCCTGCGTTCCTACAGGCATGAACGCGGGCGTGTGCACCACGCCGTGAAGCGTCGCGATCTCGCCCTGGCGGGCAGCGCCGTCAGTTGCGAGCAGGCGGAAGGAAAATGCGTTGGGCGTCGTCATGCGCGGGACAGCAGGCAGGCATCGCCATAGGAGTAGAAACGATAGCCCGCATCGATCGCGTGGGCATAGGCGCGGTGCATCACGTCGAGGCCGGAAAATGCCGCAACCAGCATGAACAGGGTCGAACGCGGCAGGTGGAAGTTGGTCATCAGCAAGTCGGCGGCGCGGAAGCGATAGCCCGGAGTGATGAAAAGTGCGGTTTCACCGGAAAAGGGGTGCAGAACGCCGTCGTCGTCGGCAGCGCTTTCGAGCAGCCGCAATGCGGTCGAGCCCACCGCCACGATGCATCCGCCATTTTCCCGTACTGCATTAAGGGTTTCGGCGATCTCTTTGGAAACGCTTCCATATTCTTGATGCATTTTATGATCGGCCGTGTCTTCGGCGTGGACCGGCAGAAAGGTTCCTGGGCCCACATGCAGGGTGACTTTGTGCAAGGCAACGCCGCGTGCCTTCAGGCGCTCCAGCAGCGTGTCGGTGAAATGCAGGCCCGCGGTGGGGGCCGCGACCGAACCTTCCTCGCGGGCGAACATGGTCTGGTAGTCCTCGCGATCGCGTTCGTCGGGCGGGCGTCTGGAGGCGATATAGGGCGGAAGCGGCATGTCGCCGCGCTCGACGATTGCCTGATCGAGCACGGGGCCGTGGAAGGCGAACGAGAGGGTCACCTCGCCCGCGGTCTTGTCCTCCACCGTCGCGTCGAGTTGCCCGAGGAAACAAACCTTACCCTCGTCGCCAAAGCGGATCATATCGCCGTTCTCTAGCCGCTTGGCCGGCCGCACGAAGGCGCGCCAGCGCGAACCGTCGAGGCGCTTGATGAGTGTGGCCTCGATCTTGGGTTCGGTCGCGCGGCCGATGCGGCGGCCGGAAAGGCGCGCCGAAATTACCTTGGTGTCGTTGACTACGAGCGCATCGCCGGCGCGCAGCAGATCGGGCAAGTCGCGCACGCCTGCGTCTTCGAACTCAGGCACGCCGCTCGGGCGCACCACCAGCATGCGCGCAGCGTCGCGCGGGGACGCCGGCCGCAGCGCAATGCGGTCCGGCGGAAGGTCGAAGTCGAAGAGTGAAGTGTGCATGGTCCTTCTTATACCTCCCCTTGCAGGGAGAGGTATGAAGCAAGACCCTACTTCGCGGCCGCCCCCATCGTGGCCTTCACGATCTTGTCCGGATCGCGCACGGGCTCCCCGCGCTTGATCTTGTCGACGTTGTCCATGCCTTCGGTCACCTCACCCCAGACCGTGTACTGGCCGTTGAGGAAGGCCGCGTCCTCGAAGCAGATGAAGAACTGGCTGTCGCCGGAATTGGGATCGGAAGCGCGCGCCATCGAGCACGTGCCGCGCACATGCTTCTCCTTGCTGAACTCCGCTTTGAGCTTCTTGCCGGAGCCGCCGGTGCCGGTGCCCTGCGGGCAGCCGGTCTGCGCCATGAAACCATCGATCACGCGATGGAACACGATGCCGTTGTAGAAACCTTCCCCCACCAGCTCCTTGATGCGCGCGACGTGGCCGGGCGCGAGATCGGGGCGCATGGCGATCACCACCTTGCCCTTGGTGGTTTCCAGGATCAGCGTATCGTCGGATTTAGTCATGGGTTGAGCTCCGCTCCTCTGAGATTGCGTTCATCGACAAAGTGGAAGGGAAATATACGGCCGGCAACAGCGCCGCCAAGCGATTTGCTGAATGGTAGCGGCGAACAGCGCGCGAGCGCAGCCGCGACCGCCATACGGTAAGCTGATTGCTGTTCGGGGGTTGCACCATCGGATTCATAGGTGATGCGGGGCTTTCCGAAGATTTCGCCATCGCGCGTGAAGGCCGCTTGCACTGTTATGCGCATGCCGGGCCGCGACTTGTCGAGGCTTGGCGGTACAAAGCAGCGATGGATCGCAACGTAAATATCATTGATCGTATTCAATTCCTGCGTTGGTCTTCGCGGGTCGGACTTGGTGTGCGTGTCTTGCTGGACCAGCCACCGCAGGCCTGGCTCGCGGGAACCTTGGTCGGTGCCGGACACCGCCGCGGTTAAATTCGAAAGCATCGCCACCATTGCGAGACCGATCAGCCAACTGGAGCGCATCGAAATAACCATCGTCACTCGCCACAGCACTATTATTCGATGGTGGCCTTCTTGATGTAGTCGAGTTTCGGGAAGCTCTTATTGAGATAAGTGTTGCCTTCGGCCTGGACGCGCATCTGGTCGGGTCCGTTGCCGCGCGGCGCGCCGTCGCCGTATTCGGCATTGAGCGCATCAACGACATTCATGCCGGAGATGACCTTGCCGAACGGCGAAAATCCCTGCCGATCGAGTCCACTATTGTCGGCGAAGTTGATGAACACTTGCGTGGTTCGCGAATCCTGTCCGGAGGTTGCGAAGGTCACGAAGCCGCGCTGGTTGGTCGTCTTGACCGGATCGTCCTTGATGCTGGCGTTGCGCCACTTCATCATGGTCGCCGGGTCGCCGTGGATGCCGAATTGCACCATGAAGCCGCTGACCACGCGAAAGAAGCGCGCATTGTCGTAGAAACCGTTCTTCACCAAATTGTAGAAGCGATCGGCGCCGTTCGGCGCCACGTCCCTGCGCACTTCGATGACGAAGACGCCCTTGCTGGTGTCGAAATGCGCCTTGAAGGTCGCGGGTGCTTGCTCGTTGAGCGCCGCGGGATTGCCGAGGTTTCCGGCCTGGCCAAACCCCGGCGTGGCGGCGAGGCCGAACGACAGCGACAGCCCGAGGGCTGCAAACAAAGCGCGGATATTCATGGAATTCCTTACAATCGTGTTTGGATCTCACTTGCCTGAGCGGCGGCGTGCGAATTTTTTCTTCAGTCGCGTCACCACCTGCGGCGGCACGAAGCGCGAAACGTCGCCTCCCATGCCGGCAATCTGGCGCACCAAAGTGGCGGTGATGGGGCGCACCATCGGAGACGCCGGCAGAAATATTGTTTGAATGCCCGGCGCCATGACTTCGTTCATGCCGGCCATCTGCATCTCATAATCCAAGTCGGTCCCGTCGCGCAGGCCGCGAATGAGCACGGTCGCGCCCGAGCGGCGTGCGGCATCGACCACCAGGTCGCTAAATGTGATGAAGCTAAGTTTGCAGCCGGCCTTGCGGGCGACCGGCGCGCAGGTCGCTTTCAGAAGGTCCAGCCGTTCGTCGGCGGAGAACAGCGGGGCCTTGCCGGGATGAACGCCGATTGCGAGCACCAGCCGGTCCGACAGGCGAACGGCATGGCGCACGACATCGAGATGGCCATTGGTGACCGGATCGAACGACCCAGCATAGAGCGCGATGCGCGGCATAGGGCGGGTCTAACCTGCAAAACCCCCTGCCCGCAAGACCGTAACGGGCGTTGAGCGGGGATTAACCCAACTTCCTCAGATCGCGGCTGATCCGGCTAGATCGTGAAAATTGTACCGATCGCGTGAAGCCTATGGCGATCACGGTGCGCTATGGCTGCAGCTGTAGTCGTCAGAGGGTTTTGGGAGGAAACGTTGTCATTCTCGTTATACAGGATTGTCCTCGCGATCGTCGTGGCGGCGATCGTCGCGTGCTTTTTTACGATCATCACCGCTACGGCAGACCAGGTCGAGGCGAGCGCACCGATCATTGGCGCGCATTGCTCACAACACGCGTGGCCGTATTACGAAACGCATTGCCTGCGCGACCAGCGGCAGAGCGAGGCCCGGCCGGCGCGCGTCGTAACTACCGAGAAGCGGTGAAGGCCACTCTTCAGTCGCGATTTATGCAACGTGGCATGGTAGCGAAATATTTATGACGCTGAATGAATCCGCTATGGCGCTGCGGCTCGAAACTTTCGAACGAACTTTTCCAAATCGGCAATCCCAATATCGGAAGTGGCCCAATATGAGGTGTCGCCCTCTGACCAGCCGACAACGTGGAAGCCATCGACCGAACGCAGACCCACCGCTATTCCCGTCGCGGCCGTCCCTGGGATCTGCGTCAAGCTGATGAAATGCCCACGATGGCTGTAAACAATCGTCGGCACCGGAATCTTTTCAATCACATCGAGCCTGCCGCCAACGATAGGAAACTCTTCGGAGGCCAGATCGACAATTCGCGGGGCTTGTGCTGTTCGCGTACTAAACCATGGCTTGATCGTATGTTGATCGGATGAATCGACGTCCGTTACGCGTGCCGCAATCAACGCGCGGGCGTGACTTGCGGTCAACTCCCGCATTAAAATGCTGTTTTCGCTACGACCTGAAAAATACCAAGCCGACGCCGAAATTATCACAGCCGCGGCGATCGAGGCTGCGATCGCATTCCAGCTTGGACCAGCGCGGCGCGTTGCAAGTCCAACGGCTCGTTCAACCCTGCTGCGCAGGCCGCTTGGCGCCGATGGCGCAGGCAGCTTGTTTTGCAGGGCGCGGCGCAACGCCATAATCCGGTCGCGTTCGGCCGAGAGCCGAGGATCAGCCGAAATCTGCAAATCGACAGCCTTTGCGTTGACGGGATCAAGCTCGCCGTCGCAATAGGCGTGCACCAGCAGGTAACGATCATCAGGTCCGGTGTGGCTCATTTTCTCTGGCTCATTTTTCATCCGCCCCCAAAGCAACCGTGAGCTGGCGGCGCGCGCGTGCCAGGCGGGACATCACCGTGCCGATGGGGACGCCGGTGATTTCCCCGATCGCCCGATAGTTGAACCCCTGCAGTTCGCGCAGCACCAGCGTTTCGCGAAAGAGCGGCGGTAATCCTGCAATTGCGGACTCAAGACGGGCGGCATCGGCCCGTTCGATAAGCGCCAATTCCGGCGTTGCCGGATCCATGACTTCCAAATTCCGCCCTTCGCCGTGGTCCTCAAAGTTTTCCATGCTGATCAGCGATGGGTCGCGGTGTTTCTTGAGCCAGGTAAAAGCTGTGTTGCGCACGATCGTCATGACCCAGGCGCGCGGATTATCGCCGCGAAAGCCCGAAATGCCACGGTAGGCGCGCATGCACGCCTCCTGCACGATGTCCTCGGCGTCGCTGGCACTGCCGGCAAGCCAACGCGCCATCGCGTACGCGTCTTGTAGATGTGGCACCACCACATGCTCGAAGCGCGCTCGTTCGTCTTCGTTCACCGCGTCACCGCTTAGCGAAGACGAGTCCGTATATCAGACTCGTCCGTCCTCCGGTTTATTCCCGTGTCAGGCTTAACATTTGGAAACTCAGGCTATTTAGTTTGTGCGGGAATAAGCACGGCAATACCTGAGTCAAGTCGGTATCCGATGGGATGTAGCCGATCGCACGGCAAAAGTCCCCATGGCAACCGAGGAGACCCTTATGTTTTCCATTATTCGATTGAAGGCCGTTGGCTTGCTGATCGCCGGAATGACGGTTGCTCTGACATCCGGGATCGCTGCGGCGGCGCCCAAGGTTTACGTGGGCAATTTCAAAGATAATACGGTGTCCGTGATCGACACCGCCACGGGCAAGGTCGTCGCAATTGTACCGGTCGCCGCCGGCCCGCACGGCATGACGATCACCAAGGATGGCCGATGGGTTTTCGTCAGTGGCGACAATTCCTCACAAGTCAGCGTGATCGACACCGCGACCGATCGCGTTGCGAAAGCGATCGAGGTCGGCAAAGGACCGCATGGATCCGCGCTCACTCCAAATGGCAGCCAGCTGCTGGTCGCCGTCAATGGCGAGGACAAAGTCGTCTTCGTCGATACCGCAAAGCGTACCGTGATCGGCTCGGTTGCAGTCGCAAAACCGCATACAGTCGCGATCAGCCCCGACGGCAAGGTGGCTTTTGTCACATCGCAGCAGCCAGGCAAGTTCGCGCTTGCTGTTGTCGACCTCACAAAGCGCGCTGTCGTGCGCACGGTCGCACTCGATAAGCCGCCGCGCGACTTGGAATTCGGCTACAACGGCAAGGCATTGTATTTCACCGTTGCGGGGCTCAACTCGGTCGAGGTTCTCGATCCGACGTCCGACAAGATCGTTGCCGAGATTCCGACCGGCGCATCGCCACATTACGCCAATTTGTTTGCCGGCACGACATTGGGTATGGCCGTCGTTCAGGGACCGGGCGAGTTGCTGATGTTTGACCCCGCGACAAACAAGCCCGCGGGCAGCATCGCGGTTGGCAAGCAGCCACATTGGATGAGCGTGTCGAGCGACGGCAAAACGGCGTATGTCACCAACGAAGGTTCGAACGACCTCTCAGTTGTCGATTTGGCTTCGCAAAAAGTCGAGACGATTGCGGTGGGCAATGCGCCGCGCAAGGTCGTCGTACAGGCCGCGCCCGCGAAGCGAACCGGAAAGGTCTCGATTACGAATTTCGCGTTTGCGCCCGGGGCAATCACGATCAAGGCGGGCGAGAGCATTACCTGGAGCAATGACGACGGCGGACCGCATACCGTGACATTTAAAGATCGTTCGGCCGGCTCCGATTCACTTTCGCCGGGACAGACGTTCGCACGCGTATTCGACCGACCCGGCACGTATGAATATTTTTGCACATTCCACGAATTCATGACGGGCCGCGTCGTTGTCCAAACGGCCCTGCCCCACAAAACTTAATCGCGCCAAGCGTAAAATGTGAGGTTGTTTTGCTGCGAGCGGTCGAAGCAATCCGTCTTGTAGCCTCTTTGCTTTAGAATTTTTTCTATGGCGTCAGGTGCAATGCCCGTTTCAGGCAAATAATCAACTTCCGCGACGATATTCCTGATCTTCGGGAAGTCTGTCGGGTCAATGCCTTTGAGCACCTCCAGAAAGTATCCCTCAACGTCGATCTTGAGGATGTCGACGACGGCAAGGCGATTGGCTTCGATCTCGGCCGATAAGGTCGAAGTCATGACCTCGTGGGTCTCAAGTCGGTCGCTTGCGAATGCCTTTTCGATCCAACTCACCTTGCTTCTGTCGAGCAGCGTGCTGATGCCTGAGACCTCGGTGGACTGGTGCAGTACAAGCGTCTCGCCGGCAGCGCTCGCCATGGCACGGTTGAAAGCAGTGACAGCGGTGACTTTCCGATCGACCAGGCGGGCGATGTTGTCGCTCAGATACGCAAATGTCCTTGGGCTTGCCTCGTAGCAATAGATAGTTTGCGGCTGATATTTTTGGTGCGCCCAGAGTGTGAAGAGACCGATATTGGCGCCCACATCCATGATCGTCGGATTGTTCGGGATACGAAACTCGCTGTGATGGTAGATTTGCGAGCCGAAAACCTCGTCATAGATGTATCTTGTATCTGCGTCATTGTTGTCGATCACCGAAAGATCCAGCGCGCCGAGCGTCATGCGTCTCATGTGAGCCTCATATTTTGCCCGCCGGTAGATCGGCTTCTAGATTACCGCAGACGTGGCGTCGTAAGTGAACAGCCATTCGTAGCGCTGCGTCACCCTCTCCTCCTGCCACTCGCGGCTTACGTAAGCGTCGGCGCCGGCTGAGTGCGCGAGATCGGGGTTATGGAAGCGTTTTGCGTTCTCGGCCGAGCCTTGCACCGCTTTGTTGGTGCGATCGCGACGCGCGGCTTCGTAACGTGCGAGCGCGGTAACCGGATCGGCCGCATAAGTCTTCAAACAACGCGCGAGCACAAATCCGTCTTCCAGCGCCATCACCGCACCCTGCGCCAGCATCGGCAGCATGGAATGGCAGGCATCTCCGAGCAGCGACACGCGACCAAACGTCCAGCGCGGCATGGGCGGGCGCGAGAACAGCGCCCACTTGTAGGGAATGTCCACGGCGTGGATCATGGCCTGCACGTCGGCATGCCAGCCGCGAAAGTCGTTGGCGAATTCGTCAATGCTGCCACGCACGGTCCAGGATTCGACGCGCCAATCGTCGCGATCGAGCAGACCGACGAGATTTAGCAATGCGCCGCCCCGCACCGGGTAATGCACCACGTGCCCGCCGGGTCCGACCCAGTTGGTGCCGATCTCCATCTTCACGCTGGCGGGCACACTCGCTCGGGGTATAAGCCCGCGCCAGGCGACGATGCCGGTGAATTCCGGCCGATCCGCCCCGAACAGGCGGGCGCGCACACGCGACTGTACACCGTCGGCGCCGATCAGAATCGGTGCGCTCGCACGCGAGCCGTTCTCGAATTCGATTTGAACGCCGTCTGCGGATTGTTCGACGGCAACGCATTTATGGTCGAGGCGGAGTACGCCTGATTTCTCGCGCTCGATGGCGTCGACCAGGACACCGTGAAGATCGCCGCGATGGAACATCATGTAAGGAAAGCCATAGCGCTCGACCGAAACCGCGCCGAGATCGAACAGTTTCCAGGTCTGCCCCGTGTTCCAGAGACGGATTTCTTTGCCGGCGACGATGACGCCAACGCGCTCGATGGCGGGGCCGAGCCCCAAGGCATTGAGTACGCGCGTGCCGTTGGCGCTGATCTGCACACCGGCGCCGAGCTCTTTAAGCTGAGGCGCCTGCTCGAACACTTCCACATCGATGCCTTGGCGGAGCAGCGCGAGCGCTGCGGTAAGCCCTCCGATGCCACCACCGACAATTGCGACCTTGTTCAACATGGGCGTGCGTATATCATGACGGGAAAGGCAACCCTACGGGGAGTAAAGCAAATGGGCGGCATGCGTTTGTGGCTGGCGATTTCGGCGGTTGTGCTGGGGTTGGCGACGGGGCCGGCATCGGCGCAGGACAAATACCCCAACCGGCCGGTCAAAATCATCGTGCCGACGCCGGCGGGCGGGCCGGTCGATGTGGCCGCGCGCGTGGTGGCAAATTATCTCACAACATCACTCGGCCAAGGCGTGATCGTGGACAATCGTCCGGGCGCCGGCAACACCATCGGCTCGAAGGAAGCCGCGCGCGCCGATCCCGATGGCTACACCCTGCTCTATTCCGCCGTCAGCGGGCTCATCCTCGCGCCCATGCTGCAGAAAGATGCAGGTTACGACCCAATCACGAGTTTCATGCCGATCGTTGCGGTTGGAAGCGGCTCTCTCATCCTGGTGGTGCATCCTTCCGTGCCGGCGAAATCGGTGCAGGAACTGGTGGCCTACGCCAAGGCCAACCCCGGCAAGATCAATTTTTCATCCGGCGGCATCGGCGTGCTGCCGCATCTCACGGGCGAAATGTTCAAAGCGGCGGCCGGCATCGACATCGTGCACGTGCCCTATCGCGGTGGCGCGCCTTCGATCCAGGATGTCGTCGCCGGCAATGTTCAGATGACATTCGAGAGCGTAGGCGTGCTGCTGCCGCTGATCCGCGACGGTCGGCTGCGCGCGCTCGCAACCCCGAGCGCAAAACGGATCGCGGAAATGCCGGAGCTGCCGACCATGATCGAAAGCGGTTATCCGAACCTGGTGTCGACGAGCTGGACCGGACTGCTGGCGCCGGTCGGCACGCCCGCGGATGTCGTGGCCCGCCTCAACAACCAGATTAATCTGGGGCTCAAGTCGACAGAGCTCACGGGTCCACTGGCGAAGATTTCATCCGCCCCGCTTGGCGGCACGCCTGCGGACTTTACGGCATTGATGAAGGCCGACCTTGCACGCTGGACCCCGGTCGTGAAATCGCTCAACTTGAAGACCAATTGATCTTTCGACACCGACCGATCGCGGAGCCGCCATGACACGATACGCCGCTGCCGCTGCCGCCGCCGCATGCGCATTTTTGGTGGTCCTTATGGGCACCCCGCTCGCGCGTGCACAAACCGCGCCGACCGCACAGGAACTGAAAATCTACGCAGGTTTGCACGAGGCCGCGGCCAAGGGCGACGTGGCCGAGATCGAGCGTCTGATCGCGACCGGCGAGAAAGTGAACATCCAGGATTCCAAAAGCCGCACGCCGCTACATGTGGCGGTGTTCTTGAAAAAATACGACGCCGTGCGCGCGCTGCTCAAGGCCGGCGCCAATCCGAATGCGCTTGAATCCGAGCGCTACGATCCGGTCACGATCGCTGCGGTGGCAAACGACGTCGAGATGCTAAAGATCCTGCTCGCGGGCGGCGCAAAAGCGGGCAACATCACGAGCCGCTACGATGGCACCGCATTGATCGCGGCCGCGCACTTGGGCCATGTGGAGATCGTAAAGCTGCTGATCGCGGCCAAGGCGCCGCTCAATCACGTCAACAACCTCGGATGGACGGCGCTGATGGAATCGATCGTGCTCGGCAACGGCGGCGCCAACCATACCGCGACGCTCAAGGCGCTGGTCGAGGCCGGCGCTGACGTCAATATTGCCGACCGAAACCGCGTCTCCCCGCTGCAGCACGCGCGACAGCGCGGATACGCGGAGATGGCGCGCATCCTTGAAACCGCGGGCGCGCGTTGAAACCGTTGCGTCATCGCCCGAACGACACATAGTCCAACACACAAGGATCGCCGCGACATGACTGCGCCCAAGCTCGAACTCAGCCTCGCGCTCTCCGAAAACGAGAACACACGGCCGCTACTCGACGGGGTGGTCGGAGCGGAGGGCATCCGGCTGATCCCGACCGCCGTTCACCCATCGGAGATGTTCTGGCGGCAACTCAAGTTTGGCGAGTTCGACGTGTCCGAGATGTCGATGTCATCGCTATTGATCGCAACGGCGCGCGGGCCGACGCCATGGGTCGCGCTGCCGGTGTTCACCTCGCGCGCGTTCTTCCACACCTGGAGCCTGGTGCGCGCGGACGCCGGCATCGCCAAGCCCGCCGACCTGCGCGGCAAACGCGTCGGCGTGCCGGAATATCAGCAGACCGCCGCGATCTGGTCCCGCGGTATCCTGCAGCACGAATTCGGCGTGCATGCGCGCGAGATCGAATGGTTCATGGAGCGCAATCCGGACAAGAGCCATGGCGGATCGACTGGATTTACGCCGCCGCAGGGCGTGCGGCTGCAATATATTCCACCGTCCACCGATATCGGCGAGATGCTGGTGCGCGGGGAACTCGACGCCACGCTGCTCTATTTCGGCCGCCGCAACCTGGTTGACCGCAGCCGGACCGATCATACCGCCGATGCGCGCATCCGCCCGCTGTTCGACAACGAGAAGGAAGGATGGCGCTATTTCGCAACAACCGGTCTCTACCCGATCAATCACACCGTAGTTGTTCGGCGGACCTTGCTCGAAAAGCATCCGTGGATCGCACTCAATCTCTATTCGGCGTTCGCGGCGGCAAGGGCCGAAGTCTTGCGCGCGGGGCACGAAATGTTACGGCCTTATTACGTGACAGGCCGGATCGAACCGGAAACTAAGCAGGAGCTTGCGAATGACCCGATGGCTTACGGGATCAAGGCTTCGCGCAAGGTGCTGGAAACGATCGCGCAATATGTGCTCGAGCAAGGCCTGACCGCGCGGCGGGTTAAAATCGAGGAATTGTTCGCGCCGAACACGATGGATTTGTGATCGCTTTACGTGCTGTCATTGCCGGGCTTGACCCGGCAATCCATCACCTGATTGAAAGTCTTTTTAAAAAGATAGATGCCCGGGTCAAGCCCGGGCATGACGTCGTATATGAGGCGCTGTTTCAGTGCGCCGTCTACCCGCCGTTGTCCTCGCCCTCTTCGGAGAGCCGCTCGACCGAGACGACGCGTTCGCCTTCGGCGGTGCTGAACACGATCACGCCTTGGGTTGATCTGCCGGCGATGCGGATGCCGTTGACCGGGCAGCGGATCAATTGCCCGCCGTCGGTCACCAGCATGATCTGGTCGGCCTCTTCGACCGGGAACGACGCAACCACGCGGCCGGTCTTGCCGGTCACCGACATGGCGACGATGCCTTTGCCGCCGCGCCCGGTGGTGCGGTACTCGTAGGACGAGGTGCGCTTGCCGAATCCCTTCTCGGACAGCGTCAGCACGAACTGCTCGGCCTCCGACATATCGACATAGCGCTTCTCGCCGAGCTCGATCATCCCACTTGCCTCTTCAGCCTCGGCGGGCGCCTCGTCCGGCACGTCGTCGGCTGATCCCCGGCGCACGGCATTGGCGCGCTTGAGATAGGCCACGCGCTCATCGGCGGTGGCATCGACATGGCGCAGGATCGACATGGAGATAACCTTGTCGCCTTCTGCGAGATTGATGCCGCGCACGCCCATGGAGGTGCGGCCCTGGAACACGCGCACGTCGGTTACGGGGAAGCGGATGCACTGGCCGGCGGCGGAGGCGAACAGCACGTCGTCGCGCTCGGTGCAGATCTGCACGTCGACGATGGCCTCGCCCTCGTCGAGCTTCATGGCGATGATGCCGGAGCGGCGCACGTCGATGAAGTCGGAGAGCTTGTTGCGCCGTACGCTGCCGCGCGTGGTGGAGAACATGACGTCGAGATTGCCCCAGGTGGTTTCATCCTCGGGTAGCGGCATGATGGTGGTGATCAGCTCACCCTGGTCGAGCGGCAAAATGTTGATGAGCGCCTTGCCGCGCGATTGCGGTGCGGCCTCGGGCAGCCGCCAGACCTTTTCCTTGTAGACCCGGCCGTAGGAGGAGAAGAACAGAACCGGCGTGAGGTTTTTCGCCCAGAACAATTTTGCAACGAAATCCTCGTCGCGAGTCTGCATGCCGGTGCGGCCCTTGCCGCCGCGCTTCTGCGCACGGTAGGACGAGAGCGGCACGCGTTTGACGTAGCCCAGGTGCGAGACGGTGACGACCATGTCGACGTTGTCGATCAGGTCCTCGTCCTCGATCTCGCCTTCCTGCTCGAGGATCACGGTGCGCCGTGGCGTGGCGAACTCTTCCTTCACCTTGACGAGCTCTTCCTTGACGATCTTTTGGATGCGCACGCGCGAGCGCAGGATGTCGAGGTAGTCGGCGATCTCGATGGCGAGCTTGTCGAGTTCGGCCTTGATTTCATCGCGGCCGAGCGCAGTAAGGCGCTGCAGGCGCAAATCGAGAATCGCCTTGGCCTGTTCGGCCGAAAGTCGCGCGGTGCCGGCGGACGAAACCTTGTGGCGCGGATCGTCGATCAGCTCGATCAGCGATGCAGCCGTGGTCGCCGGCCATTCGCGCTCCATCAAGGCTTCACGCGCGGCGTTGACGTCCGCCGATCCGCGGATCAGCTTGATCACTTCGTCGATGTTGGCGACGGCTATGGCGAGGCCCACCAACACGTGAGCGCGGTCGCGCGCCTTGCCGAGCAGGTGCTTGGTGCGTCGCGACACCACCTCCTCGCGGAAGGCGACGAAGGACACGAGCATGTCGCGCAGGTTCATCACCAGCGGACGGCCGCCGTCGAGCGCCACCACGTTGACGCCGAAGGTCGATTGCAGCGGCGTGAACCGGTAGAGCTGGTTGAGCACCAGATCGGGTGCGGCGTCACGCTTGAGCTCGACCACCACGCGATAACCGTGGCGGTCGGATTCATCGCGCAGGGCGGAAATGCCGTCGATCTTTTTGTCGCGCCACAATTCGGCGATGCGCTCGACCAGCGTGGCCTTGTTGACCTGATAGGGTATTTCGCTGACGATGATGGCTTCGCGATCGCCGCGCAGCGTTTCAATCTCCACCTTGCCGCGCATCACGACGGAGCCGCGGCCGGTGTGGTAGGCGGAACGGATGCCGCTGCGGCCAAGGATGATGCCGCCAGTCGGAAAATCCGGACCGGGAACGATGCCGATGAGATCGTCGATGCCGATCGCGGGACTGTCGATCAGTGCGACGCAGGCTGCCACCACTTCGCCGAGATTATGCGGCGGGATGTTGGTCGCCATGCCCACCGCAATGCCGCCGGCGCCATTGACCAGCAGATTGGGAAAGCGTGCCGGCAGCACCACCGGCTCGTGCTCGTTGCCGTCGTAATTCGCCTGGAAATCGACCGTGTCCAGGTCGATATCGCCGAGCAGCGACATGGCCGGCTTGGCCAGCCGGCATTCGGTATAGCGCATGGCCGCTGCGGGATCGCCGTCGACCGAACCGAAATTGCCCTGCCCGTCGATGAGCTGCAGGCGCATGGAAAAATCCTGCGCCATGCGAACGAGTGAATCGTAGATCGCTTGATCGCCGTGCGGATGGTATTTGCCCATCACATCGCCGACCACGCGGGCGGATTTGACGTATTTCTTGTCGGGCGTGTGGCCCTGCTCGTGCATCGAATAAAGGATGCGCCGGTGCACGGGCTTGAGGCCGTCGCGCACGTCGGGCAACGCGCGCGCCACGATCACGCTCATGGCGTAATCGAGGTAGCTGCGCTTCATCTCGTCCGTGATCGACACGGGACGCACGTCCGAGGGTGGCAGAGTGCCCTCGGAGGAGGGTTTTTCGGTATCAGCCAAGGTCTTGGTTTCCAGTCGAAGCCGGAACGAATCCAGCCCAAATTTCATAACGGATTTGGGGCGCGCGCGCCAACCAAAAACGCGATTTCATGGGACTATTTTCTATTGTTTTATCAATGTGTTATTTGGCGTTTTTCGACGATTTGCACCGCTCCTTTTCAAGCCACGTGCCGCAGTGCTTGTCCGAGGCGGCTCAAGGACCGAACACGACCGTGTGCATGATGCGGCCGGGCACAAATGTGAAGAGGCCGGCGACGACCAGCGCTCCCGTAAAGATCGCGATCATTGCCGAGCGATGCCGCGCAACCACATGCCGCCGCGCAGCCCAGACCGCAAGCGGCAGCGTCACAAGCGTAAAGATCGCCAGCAGATGGATCGGGCTCCACGGCCCCCAAAGCCTGATCTCGTGAATGAAGAACGCCGTGACGCTGACGACGACCATCAATGCGACCCAAATCCAGCCGAGTGTGCGATGGGGCAACGTGCCTTTCGACGCGGAGAGCTGGACCAGGCCCAATACAAGTGCCGCCATCGCCGCAAAGGCATGGAGTTGGATCGCGGGAGATGCATTGAACAGTGGCGCGAGCGACAGGTTCATGGCCGCATCTTATGCCGCGGGCGGATTACCACAAATCCGGCTTCCAGATCATCAGTGCATAGATCGCGATCATGCCGGCGAAGGCCGGCCAGCCGAGCCAAAACCAAATGCGAAAGAGGCGGTGATAACGTTCCGGCAGCATAACTTGATCTTGCGCGGCGGCGGCGGCGAGATCGCGCAGCTGCGTTTGAACCCATACGACCGGCAGCCAGCACGCGCCCACGAGCACGTAGAGCACGAGCGAGAGCAAAATCCAGGGTTCCAGGAGCGAATAGCCGGCGCGCCAGGCGATCGCTGCACCAGAAAGCGGTTGCACGATAACGGCGGTTGCGGTGAAGACGACGTCGGCAACGACGACGATCCGGGCGGTTTGGGCGATGGCCGAGGCGTCGCGGGTGTGGTGTGCCATCCAGAGAAAAAAGGCAATGCCAAGCCCGGTCCCGAACAAGACAGCGCCGCCGAGGATATGAACAAGTTTTAGGGCGAAATAGAGGTTCATCGTTTTAGAGATTTATCGTCTGTTGGCGGCGCCATTTGGCGGCTCCGATATTGCAGCACAAATGTATTTCTTGTCTCAGGGATTGGTTGGCCCTCCCCGGTGTCTTATAATCGACGGCGGCGTGAAACGCTCGCAGCACTTGTTCGCGGCATTTGGCGGCAGGATGAGGCACGGAAAATATCTGACGATCGGCGCGATTGTAATGGTGGCCCTCGCCGCGCAAGCTATTGCCGCGCCCAAACGCACCGCACCTAAAAAGCCGCCACCCATTCCGGAGACGACCGATCCGGCGCAGCTGCCCCCGATCACGACGTTCATCATCTACGATGTCGGCACGCTGTGGATGACCGGAAAGAAGGCAGCCGACATGATCTACCGTGTCGGCACGCTCCGGATGGACGGGCGAGGTGGCGCGTCAACGATCTACAGCGTGGGCACGTTGTCGATGACAGGAAAATTTGAACATTGAATGTCGTTTACACGACAGTAGAGGAATTCATCATGCGCATCGCTCGCACATTTACGGTTCTGCTCTGTGCACTGATTTTTCTGCCGGTGACGGGAGCGAGCGGGCAATCTCTCAGCCCAGGCGAAGTCATGGTTCGGGGCTCCGCGCCGGTCACCTTCAGAGTCGCGGTCAAGGTGTCGAAAATGATGCCGGATGTCGCGCATATCCGCGTACATTGCATTTTGCATCAAGGCGTGGCGCCGATCGCGCATGGCTACACGACCACGCAGATTTCTTCGTCCGGAAATTTCGACAGCGCCGTCACGGTGCCCGTAAACATCCTCTATCCGAACCAGACGGAGGTGAGGATTTCACAGGCCAACAACTATAACTGCTCGCTGCAGCTGCTCAACAACGCCGATCCGCCGCAGGTGTGGTCGCCCGACAAGACCAACGCGCCGGTGTGGGCGCAGCCTAAGGCGGGCAGCACTTTTGCGAAAAGTATCGGCGGGGTTTTTCCACCCAAGCAGTGAGCTGATCCGGCGCGAACGCCAATCGTCTTAAAATGGAATCTCGTCATCCATGTCGCCGCGCTTGCCGCCGCCGGCCGCAGCCATGGCGGGCTTGCGCGAAGGTGCGCTCGCGCCTTGCGAGCCGAAGCCGGCATCGTCGGACTCCTCCGCTGCGCTACCACCGCCACCGCCCGCGCGGTCGAGCATGGTGAGCGTCGAGTTGAAGTTCTGCAGCACGACTTCCGTTGAGTAGCGCTCGATGTTTTCCTTGTCGGTCCACTTGCGGGTCTGCAACTGGCCCTCGAGATAGACCTTCGAGCCCTTCTTCAAATATTGCTCGGCGATCTTGCACAGCCCTTCGCTGAAAATCACCACTCGATGCCATTCGGTTTTCTCGCGCCGCTCGCCGGTAGTCTTGTCCTTCCAGCTCTCTGAGGTGGCCACGCGCAAATTCGCGATCGGCCGACCGTCCTGGGTGCGGCGGATCTCCGGGTCCGCGCCGAGATTGCCGATGAGAATGACCTTGTTGACCGAACCCGCCATAACACCCTCTCCTTCGTTGATGATCAGCCTTCAATTGCCGCCCACCGTAGTGCCCAGCGACCGCCCGGCAAGCGCGTTCGGGCTTTTCCCACAGTGGCGGCGAGAGCGCTTGCTTCGAGGCCCTCTGCCACCCGTATTGTTCGTGTTTTGTTCTAGCATACGGCGAGGGAATCGGCAATAGCAATCCGGGGCGTTATTCGGGCCGACCGACACGGCTGTGCATGTGCGGCCGGCTCAATGGACTCGCATTCGCCGCCCTGCGCATTACCTTTGGGTTCCGTCCATCCGATTTGTGTCACCCCGACTGCTGCTAAGAGGACGCCGAGACGCCGCCGCATCCGATGAATGAACTGTTTGACAAGAGCCGGCCCCGTCCCGATGCGCGCGTGATCGCGATCCGCGGCGCGCGCGAGCACAATCTCAAGAACGTCGATATCGAAATCCCGCGCGACCAGCTGGTGGTGTTCACGGGGCTTTCGGGTTCGGGCAAATCCTCGCTCGCGTTCGATACGATCTATGCGGAGGGCCAGCGGCGGTATGTGGAGTCGCTGTCCGCTTACGCACGGCAATTCCTGGAGATGATGCAGAAGCCCGACGTCGATCAGATCGACGGCTTGTCACCGGCCATTTCCATTGAGCAGAAGACCACCTCGCGCAATCCGCGTTCCACCGTCGGCACCGTCACCGAGATCTACGACTACATGCGGTTGTTGTGGGCGCGCGTCGGTGTGCCCTATTCGCCGGCCACTGGCTTACCGATCGAGAGCCAGACCATCTCGCAGATGGTCGACCAGGTGATGAAGCTGCCGGAGAGCACGCGCATCTATCTGCTGGCGCCGGTGGTGCGCGGGCGCAAAGGCGAGTACCGCAAGGAGCTCGCCGAGTTTTTGAAGAAGGGCTATCAGCGCGTCAAAGTGGACGGAAAATTCCACGAGATCGGCGAGGTGCCTGCGCTCGACAAGAAGTTTACCCACGACATCGACGTGGTGGTGGATCGTCTGGTAGTGCGGCCGGATATTTCCACGCGGCTTGCGGATTCCTTGGAGCAGGCGCTGAAACTCGCCGACGGCATGGCGGTGGTGGAACTTGCTGACTCCGGGCCGGTCGCCGGCAGCAAAGCGAACAAGCAGCGCAATGAGACCGCCGAGCGGCTGATCTTTTCGGAGAAGTTCGCATGTCCGGTGTCCGGTTTCACCATTTCCGAGATCGAGCCGCGGTTGTTCTCGTTCAACAATCCGTTCGGTGCGTGCCCGGCATGCGGCGGCCTGGGCATCGAGCAGAAGATCGATGCCGACCTGGTGATCCCGGACAAGGAGCGCACCTTGCGCGCGGGTGCGATCGCACCGTGGTCGAAGTCGTCGTCGCCCTATTACACCCAAACATTGACCGCGCTCGGAAAACATTACCGCTTCACGCTCGAAGCCAAGTGGAAGGACCTTTCGAAGAAGACGCAGGACGCCATCCTGTACGGTTCGGGCGAAGACGCCATCAAGATGACCTACGACGACGGATTGAAGGCCTACGAGACGAAAAAGCCGTTCGAGGGCGTGATCACGAATCTGGAGCGGCGCTGGCGCGAGACCGAAAGCGAATGGGCGCGCGAGGAGCTGGCGAAATATTTCACCGACATCCCCTGTTCCGCCTGCAACGGCTATCGCCTGAAGCCCGAAGCGCTGTGCGTCAAAATCGGCGCCAAGCATATCGCCGAGGTGTCGGAGCTATCGGTCAAGCGCGCGGGCGAATGGTTCACGGAACTGCCGAAGCAACTGACTAAGAAGCAGAACGAAATCGCCGTGCGGGTGCTCAAGGAAATCCGCGACCGGCTGAAATTCCTGGTCGACGTGGGCTTGGAATATCTCACGCTCGCGCGCGGCTCCGGCACGCTTTCCGGCGGCGAGAGCCAGCGCATTCGCCTCGCCTCGCAAATCGGATCGGGATTGACCGGCGTGCTCTACGTGCTGGACGAGCCTTCCATCGGGCTGCACCAGCGCGACAACGCGCGGCTGCTCGAAACATTGAAACGCCTGCGCGACCTCGGCAACACCGTGATCGTGGTCGAGCACGACGAGGACGCCATCCGCGCCGCCGATTATGTGCTCGACGTCGGGCCGGGCGCCGGCATCCACGGCGGCCATATCGTGGCGCAGGGCAAGGTGCCCGATCTGATCGCGGCGCCCGAGTCGCTCACCGGCAAATATCTCTCCGGCGAGCTGGTGGTGCCGGTGCCGGAGCGGCGGCCGATGAATTCGCGGCGCGCGCTCAAATTGATCGGCGCGCGCGGCAACAACTTGAAGAACATCACCGCCGAAATTCCGCTTGGGCTGTTCACTTGCGTCACCGGCGTCTCGGGCGGCGGCAAATCCACGCTGCTGGTGGATACGCTTTACAAGGCGATCGCGCGCAAGCTCAACAACGCGTCGGAGGGCCCTGCCCCGCACGACCGCATCGAGGGCCTGGAACATCTCGATAAGGTGATCGACATCGACCAGTCGCCGATCGGGCGCACACCGCGTTCGAACCCGGCGACGTACACTGGCGCGTTCACGCCGATCCGCGAGTGGTTCGCGGGCCTACCGGAGGCGAAGGCCCGCGGTTACGAGCCGGGGCGGTTTTCGTTCAACGTCAAGGGCGGGCGCTGCGAGGCGTGCCAGGGCGACGGCGTGATCAAGATCGAGATGCACTTCCTGCCGGATGTCTACGTGACGTGCGATATCTGCAAAGGAAAACGTTACAACCGCGAGACGCTGGAAGTCACGTTCAAGCAGAAAACCATCGCCGACGTGCTCGACATGACGGTGGAGGAGGCGCTGGAATTCTTCAAGGCAGTGCCGCGTGTGCGAGATGTCCTCGCATTGTTGCATCGCGTGGGGCTCGACTACATCCATGTGGGCCAGCAGGCGACCACGCTGTCGGGCGGCGAAGCACAGCGCGTGAAGCTCGCGAAGGAGCTGTCCAAACGCGCCACCGGCCGCACGCTCTACATTCTGGACGAGCCGACGACCGGATTGCATTTCCACGACGTGGCGAAGCTGCTCGAAGTGCTGCATGAGCTGACCGACCAGGGAAATACCGTGGTCGTGATCGAGCACAATCTGGAAGTGATCAAGACCGCGGACTGGATCATCGACCTCGGCCCGGAAGGCGGCGACGGCGGTGGCGAGATTGTCGCCTCAGGAACGCCGGAGGATGTGGTGAAGGTGAAGCGGAGTTACACGGGCGCGTTTTTGAAGCCGGTGCTGGAGCGGCGGGAGAATAAGAGCAAGCCGAAGAAGCGGGTTGAAGCGGCGGAGTAATGTTCATGGGCGGAATAAACGCGACCATTCGCCGCCTCAACGAATTGATTGAACGCAATCCCGAAAATGCGGAGTTTTTAATCCAGCGCGGCTACGCATGGCAGGATGCGAAAGATTTTGGCCGCGCCATGGCGGATTTCGAGCGCGCGGTCGCGATCGACCCGTTTTGCGTCAACGCGCTCGCGGCAAGCGCCAACCTGCGATACAAAGAGGGCGATTACGACGGCAGCATCCACGATAGCTCGCGCGCGATCGGGATCGAGCCGGACAACGTGATGGCTCTGTGCACGCGCGCCGCTTCATATTTACAAAAGGGTGAGCCGGAACGCGCGCTTGAAGGATTTGAGCATGTTCTTAAATTGACCCCCGGGCAACGCGGCGCGCTGCATTGGCGCGGCGTCGCCAAGGATGCGCTCGGCGATGTCGAAGGCGCGCAGCGGGACTTTGCGCTGAGCACGGCGCTCAAGCCGCCGCTGATGCCGGATTGATCCACAATCGCGGCAATATCGCGGGGCGTGAACCGGATTTGGAATCGCATCGCGGCAGCGAAGTCGTTAACTTGCCGGGAAACCTCTTCGCCTTCGACGGAGTAGCCTGATGGTGACCACTGACAAGCTGTTCGCAGGATCAATCCCTGAGATCTACGACCGTCTTCTGGTTCCTCTCATCTTCGAGACCTATGCGCTTGATCTCGCCGAGCGAGTGGCCAGGACCGGGGCGCGGGAGATACTAGAGACCGCCGCCGGAACGGGCGTTGTGACGAGAGCGATCACCGCGCGGCTGCCAGAGCGCGGGCGACTCACCGCAACCGACCTCAATCCACCGATGCTGGATCGCGCCAAGGCGCATCAGCCGGACGACGGCCGGATTGTGTGGAGACAGGCTGACGCTCTCGCGCTGCCGTTCGCGGATCAAAGTTTCGACGCCGTGGCTTGCCAGTTTGGGGTGATGTTCTTCCCGGATAAAATCCAAGGCTATAAGGAGACGCGCCGCGTGCTGAAGCCGGGCGGGCAT
>PNAI01000010.1:47584-48699 GCA_003169835.1 Hyphomicrobiales bacterium
TTCATGGCCCGCACGCCGCACGGCTACTATGACGTTGAACGAATCCGGGACGAATTGAAATCTGCGGGATTTATCGAGATCGCGGTGGATTCGGTGGATCGGCGAAGCAAGGCCTCTTCGCCGCGCATCCCTGCGATGGCCTAATGCCAGGGCACGCCGTTGAGAAATGAAATTGAATCGCGCGATGCCTCACGGCTTGAGGAGGCCACCAACCGAGCGGCCGACGCTTTGGCGCGCCGATTTGGAAATGGCGCCGTCGACGGCGGCATCCGCGCGCTCGTCGTCACCACGGTGCGCTGATGCAAGGGCGCGATGGAAAAATCCGCTTGGTCGCGCGGGCGTGGGCGGTGCGGGGTGTGGTATAGGTCGACGCTTGAACAACCCGAAGAATCGCATCGATGCGGCAGAATAGATTTTTCAACTTCATCTCCCTCAATAAGTCTTAAACCCGGCGTTGAAGCATTTTCTTATTTGAGTGAGGCAATACATTGGAAAATCGGGAAACATTAGCTCTAATTTCGCGTCTGCGAGACCTGGAGACAGAGGCAGCGCGGCTATCAGAAGGCGATTTGCCATCTGAGCAACTTGCCAAGAAGATAATTTTTGAGAGACGGTTGGAACAGCTCAAAAATTCACATTCTCAATCTTGGTTCGGAGATCATTCGTTGACCTATTTTGAAAACTTTCTACCTCCGCCGGCAGGACGCAGTTTTGATGTTGAGTGGGGATTTATACGCACTTATGTACTTGACATAAGTACGACTATATTCCTAGATTCGGTGGCCGTGACAGGACAGCTGAATCGCTCCGCAGGGGCAGCGAATAGGGAATTGGTCGGACATCACGAATGTGAGTGCGTGCCTAGAAAGGAAGGCACGCAATGGGACAAAAGGACTCGGACTTGTCGAAGCGTGGCTAGCCGCCACTCTTGGGCAATCGTTGAAAGATTGCGCTAACGATTTGAGTAGCAGTCATGGCGTCATTGTTGATAACCCCACCAGGGCTGACAAACTGACTGATGCTGGCTTGAGCTTTTGGCATCCTCGACCGTCAGAATGTTTTTTGCGATGAGAGCTTCAATCAGTGCGAGGGCAATCTCCCCCCCCCCCCCCCCG
>PNAI01000019.1 GCA_003169835.1 Hyphomicrobiales bacterium
GAGCCTGAGGCCATATCAATCGGCGATCACGGCTTGTCTCGTCTCCTGGCGGAAAAATTGTCGCCCCACGATTTGGGACTTTTGCAACACAATCTGCCAGCAGCGGACATTGAGCGCGCCGCTGACAAACGCGTTGAGGGCCCAATGCCGCAAAGGTTAACGGGCATCACATGCCGGGTAGCCGTGACTAAAATCCGCCCGCTTTTGTCCGTCAATTCCTTATAGAATTGCTTGATCAGATGTCGAGTAATGCAATGCGTTTTAGTGGTTTTCGATTATACTCAATACACGCTGCGGCGATCATTGGATTCCTGATTGCAATTTTCGTCAATCCTTCGTTCTCGCAGTCCCCTCCGGCGACGGAACGTCAGGTCGATCAAAAACCCTCCGCGACTTTGCCACCGAGAGTCAGTCAAGAACTCGCATTCCATCTGAGACTAGAAGAGAAGAAAAAGAAAATCGGATTACTGACGTCGTGGCTTACCTTTCCGATGCCCTCTTGCAATTTTGATGGTCGACTCTGCGGGGCGGTTAACCGGGACGGCACGATTGCCGTCGCGCCAGTATTCAATTGGGTTAGTTCATTTATGGAGGGGCGTGCGTTAGTGCGGCAGGGAGAACTGTACGGTTATGTCGATGAAAGTGGACGCCTGATTGCAAGGCCACAGTTCTCCACAGTTGACACGTTTGTCCAGGGCTTGGCTCAAATCGATGTTGATGGAAGATCGGGCGCGATTGATCGGGATGGACAGGTGATCTTGTGGCCGCGTTTCGGGTTCGTCGTTCCTTTCACGGCTAATAGTTTTTGGGCAACTGAAGAAAGAGAGATACACAAAGGCGACATCGGCAACCGAAGATTTCTGTTCGATCAGCCCATTTATTATGTCAACGGGAGATCGGAAACCTACGTGATGCCGAAAGGCAAGTGGGGGCTCGTAGACCGCTCTGGAAACTGGTTTCGGAGGCCCGAATTTTCGGCCGTTAGATATTTTGATAATAAAGCTTCAGGCTTCATGTGGGCGAAAACCGGCGCTAATTGGGGCTTGGTAAGGCCTGATCTTTCCTGGCGAATAGAACCCAAATTTGAAGAAGTCCGAACGCTAGAAGACGGCATGGCTGCGATCCAACTAAATGGCCGCTGGGGCTACGTCGATGGAACCGGTCGCATCGTTATCGAGCCCCGTTTCGACGAAGCAGGGCCATTTACTGGGCCATATGCCCCTGTGCGTGTTGATAAACTGTTCGGATTGATTGATCGCAAAGGTGCGTGGATTCTAGAGCCCAAGTACGACCTAATCTACAAAGGTGGAATTTTCATTCCAATCGGTTGGTGGAACATCAAGCTAGGAGAAAAGTACGGAGTACTCGATGACGCATTAAATGTATTTCTTGAACCGCAATTTGAACAAGAACCGTTTTTTTGTCTCGATGGTCGGACCATTTTGGGATGGGTGGATAAACGACCAGACGATCTGTGGCATCTGTATTCACGCGACGGTAAGCTGATCAGAGCACGCAGACCGGGCGAGGCAACAGGATGCACTCAGTAATGCTCAGCGGGATTGGTAGGTGAGGGATTGTTTCCGGTTTGTGGCTGAGATAAGCGCAAGTCCCTACTGAAGCATTTGTGCTCGTCGGCGCGGATGTCCGCTCTGGGTCATTTTCGACCGAGCCACTCGCTGTCCGCGTCGACCGATGTCCGCTTCGCCCCGGAAGCGGACATGGGTTCAACGGCAACCGGTGTAACGTGACACCGGGATGAAGGAGGCCGCCAACTGAGGCGGCCTCTAACGCCTGCGAAAACCACTCGCGCTATTGCGGCAGGCCCTCGACGACGTAGGCGCGGAACTTGGCATACTTGTCGCCAATTACCCGAGCCGCTTTGTAGTCGGCGACATTGCGGGAGGCTTGCGCTTTTTCGAGGCTGTCAAAGACGTTGATGGTAACGCGTGAGTTTTGTGGAGCCCCTTCAAGCATCGTCACCTTTTGACTTGCACCAACGAGTTTGCCTCCCGAGTTTTTAATGGCCGCCCGAGCCAAAGGGACATATTCCTTTGTGTAGGCATCGACATTCGTCACGTCGATTTCAGACACAATATAAACTGGCGGTTTGGCCTGAGCATGCAGCCCAGAAACCGCCGCAGCTCCAATCACAGTACCCACAATCAATCCAAGTCCCAGTCCGATATATTGCTTCATGGCTTCCTCCCTGGTTGCGGCTTTCAGCCAAGCGGAATGTTAGTTCGGCGTTCAGTCTCGCGCCAGCGGGTTCATCACCCGAGAATGATTGTTGGCGGGCGCAGCCGCATCGCAACATGTAGCGACTGGTCTTGAGTAGCGAATCGCAGTCGGATTGCCGGATGCGCTACGGCTCCCTAACCCTTGCTGAGTGCGAACGACCGATGATCCGGCTTATCTGCGACAAGTGCGGTCGCAAGGGTCAGTACCTAAAGACCACGCTTCTAAAGCGGCATGGCCCGGACGTTGTGATGCCGGACCTGTTGCATAAAATTGCCGACTGCCCGTATTGGCAGCCGATGCGCGGGGGCTGCTCGGTGCGGTACGATCTTACGCAGGCCGAGCTTGATGAACTGATGGGGCGCTAGCCATTTTGACCCTCAGTTTAGTCAGCGTTTCCACCAATGAATGACCGTGTCAGGATCAACTGGTTGGCTGGAACATCACCGTCCGACATTTTGAAGGCGAGGGGCACTCTAGGATTAGCTTGGTTGATTTTCCTGAGGTCCGCTAGGAACTCGGTAATGTGCCTTCCCTTTTGGAAAGGAAATCGATAGCTCACGCAACCGACTATTACCGGAGTGAACCAGTCGTTTTTGCCTTTCTCGACACCCGCAAAACCATCGAGAGAATTTTCAACATCGGACTTTCTCTTTCCAATATTGATCAAAGAAGTAAATTCTCGATCCTTGAAAATAGTGTGCCCCAACACAGCGTTATCGTCCGGGCTGTCTTTGGCGCGTTTGCAAATTTCCTTCATCACATCGAGCGCAGGCTTACGACCGTCAGTGAAAAGAGCAATCTCGGCATCCACTTGAACATTCACTGCGGGGGAAGTGCCGGTATTTTTGAGAATGAACGCGATTTCAATTCGGGCCTCATCCTGAGTGTAAGTCAATGGGCCAACAATCGCGAGGTCAACGGATACCCAAGGGCGGTTAGTGGCGACCAGAGTATTTCTAGCTACATCAGCGGCTTGTTGTGCGGCATTCGCACTTTTCTCCGCAACGGTTTCGGCGCGTGTCAACAGCTTGAGTTGTATAACTCCGACACCACTCAAAATCGCAGTGAAAATTACAAGGAACAGCGTAAAAGCCGTGACCGGGTCGGTTCGCACCTTGGGCCAGAAGGGTCTATTAGTTTCGCTTCCATTTTGTACGGTTTGGTTTTCTTCAGCGTGCTGCTGATGTGGCGGCTGGGAGGCGGGCGGTGATGAAGCATAAAAGAACATCAACGCAATCAAACAAACTGCGAATACGATTGCGGAACCGAAAGCTAAATATTCGATGGCCTTTAACATTTCTAAATCGCCGTTTTGAAAATCCGAGAATTGATGCCGTTTATTGTAATCCAATATCATCCCGCAACTAGGGGGTAGCCGCAGCTTCTTCCAATGCCTTTCGGATCAAGATAGCGAGCATTTCAAGCCCTTCTTTGTGCGTCGGCGGATTAGCCGGTAATTGATGTATTCCCTTTAAATAGTGGCGGTGAAAGTTGGCAGTTCGCTTAAGTCGCTTGAACTCACTCATTGCGATGTAGTTCTTGCTGCCCAGGGCAGTCTCACCACCGACCCGATGCTCAAGACTCTCAATAGCTTTATAAATGTCAAACCATGTGGCCCGGCTAAAATACGCAAGCGCATCGGCTAACAAGTCATCCGTTGCACCGAGGGCCGCCCAATTTTGAACTTCACTCTGCTGCGGAGGTGGAGGTGGGCGAACTTTACCATCAGGTCCGATCACCCCGGCACCCGCGATTGCCCTTAAACGCATTTCGACCTTAGCCTCGACAAAGAAGAGTTTAGAGCGAGTGCCGTCTGAGCGAAATTCCACGATGCCGTCAAAGCGGACAGGCCGAGTTGCGCATGCAATCTGCATGGCACCATTTAGTTGCTCAATGATCGACGCAGCAGCAGCCTGAACCTCGACGGCCGTGCCGCAGCTGTCAAAGCCGGACCAACAAAGCGCAAACTCCTCCCCGTTCCGATCCACCCATGGGTCAAACGGCTGCTTTAGGGCCTGTTCCCAATCGGCAAGATCGGATGGCTGCCCCACAAGTTGAACGCCCCATTTGGTCCGGTCTGCCGTCATTGCAGTGCCTGGGAATGTGAGAAACTAGCGCCCGAGCCAAAATGCTAGCCGAACCTATAGCATATGGCTCAATCACAGAACGAGGAATTGAAGGTAAAGCTCCCGCGCGTAGTGAACACCAAAACGATACGCGCGGTATGCGTACACGAGCCCCGCGATCACCAGACCCACGACCACCAGCCAGTGACCATGCAGGGCCGCCAAGACTGCAAGTGCGAGGCACGCTGAGGACAGGCCGCGGTTTAGCCCGTAATTTCCATTGAACGTGTCAATGCGATCTGGCTTCCCATTTTTCGCCACGTCCGCGTAGACCTGCCGCGAGATGGGCCACCACACTTTGCGCTCGGTGCCCTTGAGTGCAGGCAACGTGATGTTGAGCCGAGCGCTAACTTTCAATCGCAGCTGCTCAATTTGCTGTGGTGATAGCAGCGATGGATTGTCAGCCACCACCCAGTCCGATGGCATGCCGCCAAGGACGCGCCAACATATCGTCTCAAGGGCGTTCCCGATGGCGGCAATGAGATGGCCTGCGGCGTAGGCGAGAAGCACAAACAAACCCAGCTCGCCTACTGACATGCCGTTTTTGCCGGTCAGCTCTTGGAGAGCTGGAAAATACAGGAGGAGTCCCACCATCAGAACAGAACCGGGGATGACGATGCCAAGCTGCTCGTAGAAGGTCATCTTCTGCACGGCCTTAGTCCTCCTCCTGCTCGTCGGGGTACGGAACGTTCTCCACCACCGTCCACGTGCGCGCACTGTTGCGTTGAACAATGGCGGGTAAATCTTCCGTCGTGAGGATGAACGCGCCTCGATGCCGGAGCGCCCTCAACACGGCCTTACGAGGATGGGCGGTATCTTCCTTCGCCGAAGAAATGGCCGCCGTAAACTTCTCTTGCCCCTTTGGAACCATCTGCGCGAGACGCGGCCCCACCCAAAAATCCAACAGCTCGGACGATAGGTTGTGGCGTCCGCCGTGGTGTGGCGCCTGAAACTTATTGACGGGTACTGCCAGCCCGTTGTTCACCGCGTAGTGTGCCGCCTCGGTAAGACCGTCGCGTCCTGCATCACCAGTCAGCAGTATTCTATCGCCGCAGAGCGTGGCGTACTGAATGACGCTCATCTCGTTCTCGGTGCTCGTAGGCTCGGGAGCGAACTTTTCGCTTCCCCACCCCGCTTTGATGAGATGCACCACGGGCGCCGCCATCCCGAGGAGACTAGCCAGTATGTTGGTTGCAGCCGCTGCTTGGGGAGTCTTCTCCGACTGAATAACAAGCTGGAAATAACGCGCCAGCGATGGGGCCAGAACCCTGAATGGGCCGATGTTTTGCCCCTGGATGGGTGCCAGGATCGCGATACCGCGCCGCTGGGCAATTTTTTCTAGCACGTGTATGTACGGATACACCTCCTGTAGCCGCTTGCCGAGCGCCTCCACCGAACTGTATCGGGAAAATTGCGGGAGGAGCGCCGCGGCATACTCCCATGGCCGCAACATCCAGAGCGCTCCTACATTGAATTGTTCAAGGATAGGGGCCAAACCCTCGGCATGATCCTGATCCGGGTGCGTGACGACGATATTGTTGATGTAGTCTGTTCCGTAGGTTGTCTTGATGAAATTGGCGACTTCCGGAGCGGTGGTCGTGTACCCGCCATCTACGAGGTGGACCCACCACTCGTTCCCGATCCGATAGCGAATTGCGATGGCGTCACCGCTCTTGGCGGTGTGAACCTGCCGGAAATCTAATTCGTAGAAATCAGCCATATAGACTTCTCGAAATAATTTGTGCGCGGCCCTCTCATCGAGAGGGCAGCGAAAATTGTGTGGAACAAAAAGGCCGCCTGAACGCAACTCGCGGTAGTGAAACCGATAGCGGCTATGGATTCAAGCTGGGATGGAACAGCCACAATCCAGCAACGCGCCGCGCCCGTAGGAAGCTCGCAGGTACGTTTTCCACGGCCTCGGGCTACCTGCGACACGGCCCGCCGATATTAGATCAGTTTTAGACCAATTTTGCGGGGTGCTCGAAAATGCCCGGTTTTATTGGCGCTCCCTGGGGGACTCGAACCCCCGTTTTCGCCGTGAGAGGGCGACGTCCTGGGCCGCTAGACGAAGGGAGCAAAGCTCAAGGCATTTGAATTAGCCTCGATCGCACAGCCACGCAAGAACGCGCGCTTGCGCCGCCGTAGTCTTTAGCGCCGTAAAATGCCGCGAAGCGTCCCGCGAACGATCGCACGTCCGACCGAGCCGCCCATCGACCCGCCAAGCGACTTGCCGAGATCGGCTGCGAGTTGCCCGGCGACGCGGTTGGTAACCGTGCGCGTGACCTCGCGCGTGATCCGCTGTGCTTCCGAGAGCCGCTGATTGCGCGGCTGATTGGTTCCAAAAAGACCGCCAAGCATACCGCCGAGTTGCCCGAGAATGCCGCCTTGCTGCGGCTGATTGGGCTGCCCCGGCTGACCGCTTTGACCCGGCGCGCCCGACGGCGCGGCCGCAGTGCCGTGCACGCGCTTTTGCAAAATCTCGTAGGCGGATTCGGAATCGATCGCGGTGTCGTATTTACCCTTCACCGGACTGCCGGCGATCACCGTATTGCGCTCCGCAGGCGTCACCGGCCCGATGCGCGCCGAAGGCGGGCGGATCATCGTGCGTTCCACCATCGAGGGCACGCCATTGCCTTCAAGAAAAGACACCAGCGCCTCGCCCTTGCCGAGCTCCATGATCACCTGCGCGGTATCGAAATCCTTGTTCGGCCGGAACGTATCCGCCGCCGCCCTCACCGCCTTCTGGTCGCGCGGCGTGAACGCGCGTAGCGCGTGCTGCACGCGATTGCCGAGCTGCGACAAAACGGTTTCCGGCACGTCGAGCGGATTCTGCGTGACGAAATAGACGCCGACGCCCCTCGAACGGATCAGCCGCACGACCTGTTCGATTTTCTCCAGCAGCGGCTTTGGCGCATCGTTGAACAACAGATGCGCCTCGTCGAAGAAGAACACGAGCTTCGGCTTGTCGGGATCGCCGACCTCCGGCAAAATTTCGTACAACTCCGAGAGCATCCACAGCAGAAACGTCGCGAAAAGCCGCGGGTTCGCGATCAGCTTATCGGCGGCGAGAATGTTGATGATGCCGCGGCCGTCGCGATCGGTGCGCATGAAGTCCTTCAGATCGAGCGCCGGCTCCCCAAAGAACGACGCCGCACCTTGGTTCTCCAGCACCAGCAGCTGTCGCTGAATGGTGCCGACGGTCGCCGACGACACGTTGCCATATTGCTTTTGCAATTCGGCGGCATTGTCCGCGACGTTGCCGAGGATGGCGCGCAGATCTTTCAGATCGAGCACCGGCATCCCCTGCTCGTCCGCAACGCGAAACGCGATATTGAGCACGCCTTCCTGTGTGTCGTTGAGTTGCATGATGCGCGACAGCAGCAGAGGACCCATTTCGGAAACCGTCGCCCGGATCGGATGTCCTTGCGCACCGAACACATCCCAGAACACCACGGGAAATTCGTCGGGTTGATATTTCAAGCCCATGTCGGCAGCGCGTTTGACCAGCGCATCCTTCGCCTCACCCACCGCTGCGATGCCGGACAGATCGCCTTTGACGTCGGCGGCGAAAACCGAAACGCCGGCTTTCGAAAGGCCTTCGGCAAGCACCTGCAATGTGACGGTCTTGCCGGTGCCGGTCGCCCCTGTGACGAGCCCGTGCCGATTGCCGAAATGCAGATCGAGCACTTCGTATTTTCCGCTCTTGCCGACGATGATTTTGCCCTCAGCGACCGGATCGTCTTTCACAGCACTCGCGGTCGCTGAATTAGCTTTCGCCGCCGGCCCGGTTGCACCTGATGATGTCGCCATAGCCGCCTCCTAAAATACTCTAACGTGCGACGAACGTTAGCACCGCCAAGGAAATTTAAACAAGCAAACGCGAACAAGCGCGCCCGCGTCTTACGGCTCGGTTGCAAACCGCAATCGCCCCGCCGGCTTGAGCGATCTTAATTCAAATGTCCGAATTTCGAGCGCGCCGTTGATCTCGACCGTCACCGCGATGCGATCTTCCGCCACCGCCGTGGAGATCACTTTGGCTCCCTTGGGCAGCGTGGCGATGACGTCAGCCACCCTTCCCTCGTCCTTGAAAACACGGTAGCCGATGACGGCGATGACGACAGCGATGCCGAGCACGGTGGCAAATCCGGAAATCAGCATCAGCCACCGCACCTTGGCGACAATGCTCGCCTGCGCGGGGTCTAACGGCTTTTCGTCGTCCGGCTGAAGGTTGCTCACTTTAGGATATCCATGGCGCTCCTGCATAAGGATAAGATTGCGATCGCGCGCTCTGATGCCGGCGAACGGCTCGACCGCGTGCTGGCCGCTCGAACCGCGCACTCGCGCTCACGGCTAAAGGCGCTGATCCTCGACGGCAAGGTGGCGATCGGCCCCCGCACGATCCGCGATCCGAGCTATCGCGTCAACGCCGGCGACATGATTTCGCTCACTGTGCCGCCGCCCGAACCCGCGGAACCTGCGGGCGAGCATATCCCGCTCGACGTCGTGTTCGAGGACGACGAGATCATCGTGATCGAGAAGCCCTCCGGCCTCGTGGTGCATCCGGCCGTGGGTCATGGCAGCGGAACGCTGGTGAACGCCTTGATTGCCCATTGCGGCGACAGCCTCTCCGGCATTGGCGGGGTCAAACGGCCGGGCATCGTGCACCGGCTTGATAAGGACACCACCGGCGTGATGGTGGTCGCCAAGACCGACCGCGCGCACCACGCACTGGCCGCGCAGTTCGCCGACCATGGCCGCACCGGTCCGCTCAAGCGCGGCTACCTCGCGCTCGTCTGGGGCGCGCCGGAGCGGGCCAAGGGCACGATCGACGCGCCGATCGCGCGACATTCCCAGAACCGCCAAAAAATGGCGGTGCGCTCCGGCGGCCGCACGGCCATCACCCATTGGCAGGTGCTCGAGCGCTACCAGGGCCCTGATGGAAAACCAGCGGCAAGCTTGCTCTCCTGCCGCCTTGAGACCGGCCGCACCCACCAGATCCGCGTGCACCTTGCGCATGCCGGCCATCCCCTTCTGGGCGATGCGGTCTATGGTCGCGGCTTCAAGACCAAGGAGAGCCGCCTTAGCCCCTCCGCCCGGGCGGCCCTGGCGGCCCTTGGAAGACAGGCGCTCCATGCTTATTTATTGGTTATCGAACACCCAGCCACGCACGAAACCCTGACATTCCGCTCGGAACTGCCAAGCGATTTCGCGCGTTTACGTCGTGCTCTGGCTGGCTCCCGCCTCGGCTTATCGGATGGTTAAATTTCTTTAATGTTCAATGAGTTGATGTGGGACGCGGTATCGCGAACCTAACGCGAGCGTGAAGGGTCTCCCCCTTCCTTTCGCCCCAATTGGTCCGCTATGCTGCACCTGCGAACGCTCCGTCGGCTCTAAGAGCGGCGGAGCGCTAACAGCCCGCCGAATTCGGGGGCAAACTCATGGAGGGCGCTATCATGGCCCGTACTGCAACACTACCGCTTATGACCGCCGAAGGCGGTCTCACCCGCTATCTCGAAGAAATCAGGCGGTTCCCGATGCTGGAACCGCAGCAAGAATATATGCTGGCCAAGCGCTGGCGCGAGCACGGCGACACCACGGCCGCCCACAAGCTCGTCACCAGCCATCTGCGCCTCGTCGCCAAGATCGCCATGGGATATCGCGGCTACGGCCTGCCGATTTCCGAGGTGATCTCCGAAGGCAACGTCGGCCTGATGCAGGCGGTCAAACGTTTCGAGCCTGAGAAGGGCTTCCGGCTTGCCACCTACGCCATGTGGTGGATAAAGGCCGCGATCCAGGAATACATCCTGCGCTCCTGGTCGCTGGTGAAGATGGGCACCACGGCCAATCAGAAGAAGTTGTTCTTCAACCTGCGCAAAGCCAAGAGCAAGATCTCCGCGCTCAACGAGGGCGACCTGCGCCCCGATCAAGTCGCGATCATCGCCAAACGTCTTGGCGTGACCGAGCAGGACGTGGTCGACATGAACCGCCGGCTTTCCGGCGACACGTCGCTCAATGCGCCGATCCGCGACGACGGCGAATCCGGCGAGTGGCAGGATTGGCTAGCCGACGACAGCGAAAGCCAAGAAACCGTGCTGGCCACGCATGAAGAATTCGACAATCGCAAGCAGGCGCTGACCGACGCGCTCGCCGTGCTCAACGAACGCGAGCGGCGCATCTTCGAGGCGCGGCGCCTGGCAGAAAATCCGATCACGCTCGAAGAGCTCGCCGACGAATTCGGCGTCTCACGCGAGCGCGTTCGGCAGATCGAAGTACGCGCGTTCGAGAAAGTGCAGCACGCCGTCAAGGATCGTGTTGCCGAGATGGAACAGCCCGCGGCGACGGCGCACTAAATCTGCACCATCACTGTTTCCAGGCGGCGAACGCTTCGGCAAAGACGCGTTCGCCGACCGGGCCCTTTTCAATCAAGAGAAAAGCGCGGCGCACGTTGCTGAAGACCACCGCCACATCGAATGCCGGCTGCCCCTTGAGCAGTTGCAGATTGTATTGCGCATCGGCTTCGGTGGCCGAAAGTCCGACCAAGAAATAGTTCGGCGTCGATCTCTGCGCGTTGCCCCATAGCGGCGATCCTTCGATCTGACCGGGCTGTTTCATCAGCAGACTCTTGATCTCAATGATTTTTCCCAGCGGCGAATTGGCCGCCAAGTTGAACTCAATATCGATTGTATGACTGGCCGGCAGCGTCGCATCGGTATTGCGCCGGATCAGCCAGGTCATGACGAAACCGCGGTCTGGAATTTCCACTTCGAGCTTGATGGCGAGCTCGGCGGCGCGGCCTGGTCCCGCCGGAATCGTCTCCGTCCGCCAGTTCGCCGTTCCGACATAATCCTTTCCGCGCGGATTGCTCGCATCGGGCTCGGTCGTCAGCATGGCCCGCTGGGTGGCGACGGTTCCGCTCTTGGACGGAGGCGAGGAATCCGGCTGACCGAGACGGTCGGAGATCTTCGGCTTGGAAGGTGTCGCCTCACGCTGGACCTGCGTCGTCGCCCCGCGGAATGGCGCAACGATGCTGCGCGCGGCTTGCATCATGGCATCACCCTGCCAATAGCCCAATGCAGCACAGCCGGCGACGACGAACAGCGCAATCGAAATCCAAATCAGCCGCCGGTATGAGCGCAACGACCGCGGCACTCGTTCGCGGTCTTCCGCCTGCCGGGAAGAGGAAGATTGTCGCGGCAGGAATCTGGGAGGCGCTTCGTCGGAATCCAAATTTCGCATCGGCAGAACTTGCTCGGCAGGCGGCGGCGGCCATTCCTCCACGTGTGGCCGCGGCAGGAAGGATTCGAGCTCCTGCAAAGGATCTGACGCAGGCGGGCTTGGAGGCGGCGATGCGGACGGCTGCAGCGGCGGCGTTTGGACGATCGGCGGCGGATGAGGAAAAGGTGGCGGCAACGGCACCGGCACCAAGAATGACGGACGCGCGGGAGGCGGCACCGGCGCCAAAAAAGCCGGGCGCGCGGGAGGTGCGCCGCGTTCGGCGTCAACTTGATCGCTCGAGCTGCGCGCGACTTCGCTGAATTCTTTCAGCGCATCATCCAAAAGCGCCGCATGCTCGCTCTGCGTCCAGTACTTGTCTGCCGTTTTGTCCTGCGCAGGCGGCTTGATCCGAACCGGTTCGCTCGCGATTTCGTCAGGAACAACGGTCGGTATTTCCGTGAACGTCGTTTGAGCGGGTTGTACAGGGAGCGAAGGTTGCTCCGGTTGCGCGACCGGTTCCGCCTCTTGAGGCTTCGCAATTTCGGCCGCGCGCTTGGCAATCAACGGATCGGTCTTCGGCGCCTCCCGCGCGCGCCGTGCCGATTCCACCTCGACCTTGCGGATCGCCTCCTCAAGTGCAAGCCGCTCGCGCGTGATCTCCGACTCTTCGAGCGCAGGCACCGTGCCGCGCAACTGCGCTACCAGCGCCGCGCGCGCGCGCTCGTAGAGTACGCGCCTGTTTTCGGCGGTGTCTTTTTCAAGACCGCTGACGGCACGAGCAATGAGCGGGTGATAGTCTGCCATCTTGCTACGATTTCACGCCTTACGCGACAATGGTGCTCGCCTTTAGGATTCGAACGGATTGCGCATCAGAATTGTGTCCTCGCGCTCGGGACTTGTCGACAGCAAAGTCACCGGACAACCGATCAATTCCTCGATCCGGCGCACATACTTGATCGCCTGCGCCGGCAGTTGTGCCCACGAGCGCGCGCGGACGGTGGGATCCTTCCAGCCCTCGGCACTCTCGTAGATCGGCTCGACCCGCGCCTGGGCGTGCGCACCCGCCGGCAGATAGTCGATTTCCCGGCCATCGAGACGGTAGCCGACACAAACCTTAATTTGATCGAACCCGTCGAGGATATCGAGCTTGGTCAAAGCAATCCCGTCGATTCCGCTGGTCCGGACAGTCTGCCGCACCAGCACGGCATCGAACCAGCCGCAGCGCCGGGGCCGGCCGGTCACCGTACCAAATTCGTTCCCCCGCTCGCCGATCCGTTTTCCGATCTCGTTTTCCTGCTCGGTTGGAAATGGACCATCGCCGACCCGCGTCGTATAGGCCTTGCAGATGCCGAGCACGTAGCCGATCGAACTCGGGCCCATTCCGGAGCCGGTCGCGGCCTGCGCTGCAACCGTATTTGACGAGGTCACGAACGGATAGGTGCCGTGATCCACATCGAGCAGCGCCCCCTGCGCGCCCTCAAACAGAATGCGCTTGCCCTCGCGCCGCTTCTCGTCGAGCAGCGACCACACTGAATCCATGTACGGCAGAACCTTGGGGGCGACCGCAGCCAGCGCGTCGTAGACCGACTTGGCCGCAATCTCAGCTTGCCCGTTTCCACGCCGCAGCGCGTTGTGATGAGCCAGCAGCCCATCGATCTTGGTACCAAGCGCACTTAAGTCCGCGAGGTCCATCAGCCGGATTGCGCGTCGCCCCACCTTGTCTTCGTACGCCGGTCCGATGCCGCGCTTGGTGGTGCCGATACGCGCGCTGCCGGATTCCCGCATCGCATCGAGCTCCTGATGCAGCGGCAATATCAATGTGACATTTTCGGCAATGCGCAGATTTTCTGGCGTGACATTGACCCCTTGGGCTTTAAGCCGCGCGATCTCTTCGAGCAGCGCATGCGGATCGAGCACGACCCCGTTGCCGATGACCGAGAGCTTGCCGGGACGCACCACGCCGGAAGGCAGCAGCGAGAGCTTGTAGGTCTTGCCGTCGATGACCAGCGTGTGGCCGGCATTGTGCCCGCCCTGGAACCGCACGACGATGTCGGCCTGCTCGGAGAGCCAATCGACGATCTTGCCCTTGCCCTCGTCACCCCACTGCGAACCGACCACAACAACATTCGCCATACCAAATCCTTCCCCCGCGCGGGCAGCCGCTCAATGATCTCAAGCTTGGGCGCCCGCTGGGGCTCGTTCCCGGATAAAGTATGGCGCTACCCGAAGCAAGGCTGCAGGCAGCCGCGCCCCGTCCCGAAAAACTACAATTAAGTTCCTGATATTTCAATCATTTGCACGTCATGGCGCGCGGCACCCGCACGCATCACATCCGCCGCCCATCGAACAGGATCGACTTGTCGGCCGGCCAGCGCAGCCGCCAGCCAAGCTTGATCTCCTTGAGCTCGCCGGGCTGCGCATCGAACGTCCACGCCAGCACCCCGCGCCGGTCGCGCACATCCTTCTGCGTCGGCGGCGTGGTCAGCGGAAGCATCTCGACGACGATGTCGGCAATCTCGCTGACCGGGAGTTGATCCTCGACCGTGACCCGCAGCGGCGTATCATGGCCGTTGCGAACCGTGATCTTGAATTCGCGCTCGTCGGTCTTCGATGTCGTGATGATACCGGTGGTGCCTTCGTTGCGGCGGACCATGGTCCGGATCACTTTGACCTTCTCGTCGGCGCCGAAGCCCAGCCGGACGGTTTCGTCCTTGGACGTCAAAGCCATCACGCCGCGCCCCACGAAAATATTGTCGCGGTAGAGGCTCACGCGCCCGGGTAGCAGCGGCGCATCTTCGCCCTGCTTGAACGACGCTTCGAGATACGCGGTGTCGTCAAGCGCCGGGCTCGTGCGCACCATCAGGTCCGGAGCAACCGTCGCCGATGCGACACGGAAACTCTTCGCGCCTTCGCTCGCCCCGATGCTGACGCGGCCAGGCACGCGAAACAGCACCTGGAAGCCGCCGTTATCGGCCACGGCCTGCTGCTCCTCGGCTTGTTTCTGCAACTCATCAACACCGGCGATACCGGCTTCAGATTTTGGAGCCATCAGAGGAGCAGCGTTTCTTTGCCTGAGGCTCCGATCCTGATCGGCCCGCCCGGATGCTGCCGATGCGGGCGGCGACGGCGGTGGCTGGAACCGCACGATGAGCGACGCCAGATCCGGCGCATTGCCGCCCTTGGCGGTGCGCACGGTTGAGACCGACAACGCGACATCGGCCCAATCTTCGCCGGTCTGCTGCACGACTTCGGCGCGGCGGATAAGCTCCATCGCGGGCTTGCGATCCTTCGTACCCGTGTCGAGCCGCGCATCGTAAAGCGGCACCCAGCGTGCGCCGCGCACGGAGTAGCTGACGCGCAGCGTCGCTGAAGTGGCGCCATCGGCGGCCAGAGCGACACGGACTTCCATTTTGCGCGGCGGGTTGGCCCGTTGATCGACTTGCAGGCGCGTAAGCTCGCGGTCGATATCGCGCTGCTTGAGCTTTGAGACACGAATGCTGGCGGCAGCGGTAGTGATCTCTTCAGACACCGCAGCAAAAGCCGCACGCCAATCGGCCAACGGCCGGGCATCCGCCTTTTCGCCGAGACCGAGCGGAACGCTGGTGGCAAAACGCTCGGCAAAATTCTTGCGCGCCGTATCGGCTGCGATCTTATCATCGAGCACGGCGCGCTCATCTTTCAGCGCCTCGATTTTCTTTTCCAGCTCCGGCGTCGATCCGACAGGCTCCGGCCTCGGCGTGCGCGCATCTATCGAACCGATCACCATCTTGGCCGCCGATTCACCTTCGACGCGCAGCGAACTTGGATCAATGGTGAGCGGAAAGTCGCGCGCGATCAGCGTGGAGTCTCCACGCGGCAGATCGACCTTGATGACACGTGTCACGGTGGCCCCGTCCGGATAGACGATGACCGATTCGACGACCGACTGAATCTCGATATCCGCGGCCATGGCGGAGCACGCTCCGGCAAGCAGAGCGGCGGCAGCAAGCAATAGGTTTTTCATAGAGTCCCTCGATGAGCGCATCCCCTGCTCTAAGGAACCCGCGAAATTCCGGTTTCCGTAGGGCAGGCTCACGGCAAGAACGGGGCAGGCCCCTGCCCCCGACGCCGGATCGTAGAACTTTTTGCCGATCGCGGCCAATATCAAAGAAACTCAAAACCGTAGCGGCTTCGCCTGCTGCACCTGCGGCAATGCGCGCACCTTGGCCAGCACTTCCGCCGGCAGCTCGCCGTCGATCTCGATCAGCGCCACGGCATGGCCGCCCGGCGCCTCGCGGCCGACGTGAAACGTGGCGATGTTGATGCCGGCCTCGCCCAGCGTCGAGGAGAAACGTCCGATGAAGCCCGGCTTGTCGAGGTTGGTGATGTAGATCATGGACGGGCCGAATTCGGCGTCCATGCGGATGCCTTTGATGTTGACGATGCGCGGCCGGCCGTCGGCAAAAACGGTGCCCGACACCGAGCGCGTTTGTCCTGGCGTGATCACGGTGACGGTAATCAAGCTTTCGTAGTCGCCGGTGGCTTCGCGCGTCGTCTCCTCCACCACCACGCCGCGCTCCTTGGCGATGATCGGCGCCGAGACCACATTGACGTCCTGCAACATCGGCCGTAGCAGCCCGGCGATCGCCGAGGAGGTCAGCGCCTTGGTTTTCATCTGCGCGACCGCACCTTCGTAGGTGATCTGCACCTTGCTGATGCCGGTTTCGGTGAGCTGGCCGGCGAACGAGCCGAGCTTTTCCGCCAACGCAATGAAGGGCCTTAGCCGTGGCGCTTCCTCGGCAGTGATCGATGGAAAGTTGACCGCATTGGAAATGGCGCCGCGCAAAAGGTAGTCCGACATCTGCTCGGCGATCTGCAACGCTACATTTTCCTGCGCTTCGCTGGTGGCGGCGCCAAGATGCGGCGTGCACACCACATTGGGCAGACTGAACAGCGGATTGCTGGTCGCCGGCTCCTCGACAAACACATCGAACGCAGCACCCGCGACCCTTCCGCCCTTGAGCGCTTCATAAAGCGCGGTTTCGTCGACCAGACCGCCGCGCGCGCAATTGATGATGCGCACGCCTTTTTTCATGGCCGCGAGCGATTTCGCATCGATGATGTTCTTAGTCTTCTCGGTGAGCGGCGCGTGCAGCGTGATGAAATCCGCACGCTTGAACAACTCATCGAGTTCGACCTTCTCGACGCCGAGATCTATCGCCCGCTCGGGCGACAGAAACGGATCATAGGCGATCACCTTCATTTTCAGGCCGATCGCGCGATCGGCGACGATGGATCCGATATTACCGCACCCGATCACGCCAAGCGTCTTGCCAAAGATTTCGACGCCCATGAACCTGTTTTTTTCCCACTTGCCGGCGCGGGTGGACGTGTCGGCTTCGGGGATCTGCCGCGCCAGCGCCAACATCAGCGTGATCGCATGCTCGGCGGTCGTGATCGAATTGCCGAACGGCGTGTTCATCACGATGATCCCGCGCGCGGTCGCAGCCGCGATATCGACGTTATCGACGCCGATGCCAGCACGGCCGATGACTTTGAGGTTTTTCGCTTTCTCCAGCATCTTCGCCGACACTTTGGTAGCGGAGCGGATCGCCAGGCCATCAAAGCCGCCGATCAGTTCGGCGAGTTTGTCTTTGTCCTTGCCGAGATTGGGCTGGAAATCGACCTCCACCCCGCGATCCTTGAAGATCTGCACGGCGGCAGGCGAAAGCGCATCGGAAATCAATACACGCGAGGCCATTACAAGACTCCAGATTTTTTTGGTCGTTTGTCGGAACGAAATGAATTGCGGAAAGCGTCACGCCGCTTTCGCGAGTGCTTCCTTCGCTTGCGCGTAGGCCCAATCAAGCCACAATGTGAGCGTCTCGACATCGGCGCGCTCGACGGTCGAGCCGCACCAGATGCGCAATCCCGATGGCGCATCGCGATAGGCATCGATGTCGTAGGCCACGCCCTCTTTCTCGAGCATCGCGGAAATGCCTTTGACGAACTTGGCCTGCGCATCGGCGGATAACTTGAGCACCGACGGATCGACCACCTTGAGACAAACCGAAGTGTTGGATCGCAACGCCGGATCGTTGCCGAGGAACGCAATCCATGGCGTGCGCGTCACCCAATCGGCGATCACCTTGGCATTTGCATCCGCCCGCGCCATCAATGCCTTTTGCCCACCGACAGACTTGGCCCAGCTCAATGTGTCGAGATAGTCCTCGACGCACAGCATCGAGGGTGTGTTGATGGTGCCGCCCTCGAACGGATCTTCGTTGAACTTCCCGCCCTTGGTGAGGCGGAAGATTTTTGGAATCGGCCATGCCGGCGTATGGCTTTCCAGCCGCGCCACTGCCCTGGGCGAAAGTATCAGCATGCCGTGCGCGGCTTCCCCGCCAAGCGCCTTCTGCCAGGAGTAGGTGACCACATCGAGCTTTGGCCAATCGAGCGCCTGCGCGAAGGCGGCCGATGTCGCGTCGCAGATCGTCAGGCCTTCGCGGTCGGCGGCGATCCAGTCCGCGTTCGGCACGCGCACGCCCGACGTTGTGCCGTTCCAGGTAAAAACCACGTCGGTCGCGGAATCGACTTTGGACAAGTCCGGCAACTCGCCGTAGGGCGCCTTGATAACCGTGACATCCTTGAGCTTGAGCTCCTTCTGCACGTCGGCGATCCAGCCTTCGCCGAAGGATTCCCAGGCGAGCATCGTGACGCGCCGCGGCCCAAGCAGCGACCACAGCGCCATCTCGACTGCGCCGGTATCGGACGCCGGCACGATGCCGATGCGGTAATCGGCGGGAACTTCGAGAACTTCGCGCGTGAGATCGATGGCGCGCTTGAGCTTTGCCTTACCGGCTTTCGACCGGTGCGAGCGTCCAAGAACGGCATCGGTGAGGGCTTGCAGACTCCAGCCGGGGCGCTTGGCGCATGGGCCGGACGAGAAATGCGGCACGGCAGGCCGCGCAGTAGGCATCTTTGGCATAACCTATCCTTCCAGATAGATGCCCCTCGGTGGGGAGGGGTGTCCCACCCGCGGGAATAAGGAAGGATGACGCGGCCGTCAAGACGTCGCGCTAATGGCTTTGTTTTGCAAAGCGAATTGGTGCCGGCGAATTTTCAGCGTGTAGCCCGGATGGAGCGGAGCGAAATCCGGGATCCGTCCGACCACAAACTAAAATATTCCCGGATTACGCTAACGCTTCATCCGGGCTACGCTTGCTAATTGGTATCCGCGAGCTTTTAGTCGTCGCCCTCTTCCAGCTCGCCAATGTGGTGCTGGGCATAGAGCTGCACGCCAAGCTTAGCGACGAGATCGAGTTGGGTCTCAAGGAAATCGATGTGCTCTTCTTCGTCGTGCATCAGTTTTTCGAACAGATCGCGCGTCACATAGTCCCCCACGCCGTGGCAATGCGTTGCCGCCTCCTCGTAAAGCGCGCGCGCTGAAATCTCGGCAGCGAGATCGCAATCGAGAATTTCTTTGACGTTCTGTCCGATGTGGAGCGGATCGAGCACCTGCATGTTAGGGAAGCCGTCGAGAAAAATGATGCGCTCGACGAGTTTGTCGGCATGCTCCATTTCCTCGATCGATTCCTTGCGCCAGATCTTGGCCAGCGCCTTATAGCCCCAATTTTCCAGCAGCCTGTAATGCAGCCAGTACTGATTGACGGCGGTGAGTTCGTGCCGCAGCGCCCTATTGAGAAATTCGACGACCTTGGCATCGCCCTTCATACATGGCCCCTATCGCTGACGCGGTTTTGCACCGCATCATGCCACCACGTTAGAACGATTGTATATTCAGGACTGGCGGGAGTTCTTGCAGTCTCCACAGGCCACTGCGGCGGAATCGAGCGCTTCATCCATGATCTGCCGGATGGTGGTGGCGCATCGCCCGCACTGCGCACTGCAGCCGAGGCAACCATAAACCTGACTGGCCGAACGCGGCCGCGTATCCGCACTCACCGCGGCGCGGACATCCTGGTCGGTCAAAACGTTGCAAGAGCAAACAATCATGTCAGGCGACAATCCTAGAGCAATTCTTCGATACTTGAGTTGACCGCGCGGCGCAAAGAAAAACCGCCTTACTTTATAGTTCATCTAATCTTGCCGGCGCACCGGCGAAATTAACTGCGAATTCCGTGGATTTCGAGCAATCGCGCAGGCTCAGGCCGCCACATCGGTTAATGCGCCGACAATGTCATCCACCACAGCTTCCACCAGCGTCTTGTCGTCTCCTTCGCCCATGACGCGGATCACAGGCTCCGTGCCGGACGGCCGTATGACCAGACGGCCATGGCCGTTGAGCCGCTTTTCCCCGCTCTTGATCGCGGAGCGCACCTTGGCGTTTTCCAGCGGCTTGCCGCCGCGATAACGCACATTTTTCATCACCTGCGGCAATGGGTCGAACCGGCGACAGACCTTCGACACCGGCTGTCCCATTTTCTTGACCACTGCGAGCAATTGCAGCGCGGTGACCAGCCCGTCGCCCGTGGTGGTGTAGTCCGACAGAATGATATGGCCTGACGGCTCGCCACCCAAGTTGAAGCCATGCGCGCGCATCTGATCGAGCACGTAGCGATCGCCCACCGGCGCGCGCACCAGCTTGATGCCAATCTCCGCCAGATACCGCTCAAGGCCGAGATTTGACATCACCGTCGCGACCACGCCGCCGCCCGCAAGCCGGCCATCTTCGCTCCAGCTCTCGGCGATAACGGCCAGCAACTGATCGCCGTCGATCAGATGCCCGCTCTCGTCTACGATGACGACGCGGTCGGCGTCGCCGTCGAGCGCAATGCCGACATCCGCCCGCACTTCGCGCACCTTCTGCGCGCAGGCTTGCGGCGCGGTCGAGCCGCATTCGTGGTTGATGTTGACCCCGTCCGGATCCACGCCGATCGCGACAACATCGGCGCCAAGCTCCCAAAGCGCGGCCGGTGCGACTTTGTAACCGGCGCCATTGGCGCAATCGACCACGACGCGCAGACCTTCGAGCGATTGATTGCGCGGCAGCGTCCGCTTGGCGAATTCGATATAGCGGTCGTGCACGCCGTCGATACGCTTGGCGCGGCCGATATCGGCCGACTTCGCCAGCTGTTTGCTCATATCTGAATCGATGAGCCGCTCGATTTCGTGCTCGACTTCGTCGGAGAGCTTGTAGCCGTCCGGACCGAACAATTTGATGCCGTTGTCGTCGTAGGCATTGTGCGAGGCCGAGATCATCACGCCGAGATCGGCCCGCATGGAGCGCGAGAGCATGGCAATTGCCGGCGTCGGCATCGGGCCGAGCAGCAGCACATCCATGCCGACGGAAGTAAATCCAGCCACCAGCGCGGTCTCGATCATGTAGCCGGAGAGCCGCGTGTCCTTGCCGATGACGACGCGATGGCGATGCTCGCCGCGCTGGAACACCTGGCCCGCGGCCTGTCCAACCTTAAGCGCAAGCTCCGGCGTGATCACGCCGTTGGCGCGTCCGCGGATTCCGTCGGTCCCGAAATATTTGCGAACCACTGCGACCAAACCAAACCCCCATGCCGCCGGCAATCCCGCGGCCGCCCCGGGCAATACCCTTGGATATTAGGACCTTCCGTGGTCCCAATGCTGAAAATAATCGCGTCTTCGTTACCGCTATTTCCGCCCGATTTTGCCCTGTATCCCTGGTACTTGTCCCAAAATCGGTCGCCCGGCCACTGGCCGCACACCACCGCCCCGGTTCCCATTGATCCCCCGGCCCGGCTTGGATTTTCATGCTATCGATGGACGAACGAGATTCCGGGGGCCGGAAATGAAAAACGTCACTTGCATCGAGGACTTGCGGCAGATCGCCCGGCGCAAGGTTCCCAAGATGTTTTTCGACTACGCCGAGGCTGGCTCCTATTCGCAGGAGACCTTGCGCGCCAACCGCAGCGACATGGAAAATATCAAGTTGCGCCAGCGCGTGCTGGTCAACGTCGACAAGCGCGATATCAGCACGTCCATTCTCGGCGAGCCGGCGGCGGCGCCACTAGCGCTTGGCCCAATCGGGCTTGGCGGTATGATGCACGGCGACGGTGAAATTCTGGCGTGCCGCGCCGCCCAGGCGGCGGGAATTCCCTATACGCTTTCGACCATGTCGGTGAATTCCATCGAGGATGTTGCAGGCGCGGTCGACAAACCGTTCTGGTTCCAGCTCTACGTCATGCGCGATCGCGGTTTCGTCCGCGAACTGGTGCAACGCGCAGCCGCTGCCAAGTGCAGCGCATTGATGCTCACCGTCGATCTGCAGGTTCTCGGCCAACGACATGTTGATATCCGCAACGGCCTCACCGTGCCGCCGGAGATCAAGATCAAGAATGTCATCGACATTGCCACCAAGCCGGCCTGGGCGCTCTCGATCCTGAGGGGAAAAAGCAAGACCTTCGGCAATCTCTCCGGACATGTGAAGGGAATGGAAAACATCAATTCGCTCGCGCAATGGACCGCAAGTCAGTTCGATCCGACCTTGAGCTGGAAGGATGTCGAGTGGATCAAGAGCCTATGGCCGGGAAAAATGTTTCTCAAGGGAATCCTCGACGCCGAAGACGCGAAAATCGCACTCAAGACCGGCGCTTCCGCGATCAGCGTCTCAAACCACGGCGGTCGCCAGCTCGACGGCGCGCCTTCGGCCATTTCAGCGCTGCCCAAGATCGTCGATGCCGTCGGCACCGACATCGAAGTGATGTTCGACGGCGGCGTTCGTTCGGGCCAGGACATCATGCGCGCGCTCGCGCTCGGCGCGCGCTCATGCATCGTCGGCCGCTCATACATTTACGGCCTCGGCGCGGGCGGCCAGGCCGGTGTCGCGCGCGTGATCGAAATTCTGCAAAAAGAACTCGACGTCACCATGGCGCTATGTGGCGTTAAATCGATCAAGGAAATCGACCGCCGCGTGCTTGCCGATTACGATCCGCGGCTTAACTCGCGCGGCTGACCGTCACCGGCCCGGCACGAACAACAGCCGGACGAAATCCCGATCGGCGGCGATCTGATACGGCGGGCATCGGCCACGCGCGCTTGCGTCAATGGAGTACTAGTGGATTAAATCTAACATTTGAAT
>PNAI01000052.1:0-20470 GCA_003169835.1 Hyphomicrobiales bacterium
TTCCAGCCCAGCACCGATTCCTCGATCAGCACTTCGCTGGTGGGCGACGCATCGATACCGCGCTCCACAATGTCGATGAACTCCGCCTTGTTGTAGGCGATGCCGCCGCCCGTTCCGCCCAACGTGAACGAGGGCCGGATGACCGCGGGCAGGCCGATGTCCTCGAGCGCTTCGAGCGCCTGCGGCAGCGTCTTGATCTGATGCGAGCGCGGTGTCTCTAGCCCGATCTTCGTCATGGCGTCGCGGAAGAGCTTGCGATCCTCCGCCTTGTCGATGGCGTCAGCGGTGGCGCCGATCATCTTGACGCCGAACTTGTCCAGCACGCCCATCTTGCGCAGGCTGAGCGCGGTGTTCAGCGCGGTCTGCCCGCCCATGGTGGGGAGCAGCGCATCCGGGCGCTCCTTCTCGATGATTTTTGCGACGATCTCCGGCGTGATCGGCTCGATGTAGGTCGCGTCCGCCAGGTCCGGGTCGGTCATGATCGTGGCCGGGTTGGAGTTGACCAGCACGACCCGGTACCCCTCGGCCTTGAGCGCCTTGCACGCCTGCGTGCCCGAATAGTCGAATTCGCAGGCCTGACCGATGACGATCGGTCCGGCGCCGATGATTAGGATCGACGATATGTCGGTGCGTTTGGGCATCTGGCCTCGGTTAGGTAGGCACAAAAAAAGGGCGCGCGAGTGCGCGTCCTTCGCCTCCGCGCAGGAGGCTATACACCCTGCGCGCAGGATGTTTAGACCAGATTTGCCGCCAGGAAAAGAGCACATAGGCACAGATAGGCAAACGTTGCTTACTCATTTTTGCCGGCCGCAATCCCTGGACGGATCAGCCGCTTGTCGCGCGCTGTGCAAGCACATGATTATGACGCGATGTCACCAAAAAATCGCCCAGTCGTCGATATGAAATAAAAACTGTTTAGGAAACGCACAGGTGAGTCACAGCTGAGTCGCCGGTGGACTTCCTCAGCAATCGAAAATTGAGCTAGCATCGCGTGTATTGCGGGACGTGCCGGACAGGTCGGCATTTTGCTTGTCCAAATTGCTTGTCATTGTCAGGCAACGTTCGAAGCATTCGACCAGACCACGCGATGCGGCACGCGATTTCGACGTGCCGTTCGCGGAGGGTAACAAAGTCATGAGGAGCAGCAAAATGGCACAAGCACAAGCACGTATCGACGAGCCAAGGCCGACGCAAGGCCGTGGTGAGGACTTAAGGTCAAGCCAACGATATTCCGAGGAGTCGAATGGGGCCGCAGCGGCGAGCATTCTTCCGACAGAATTTGTCGAGATCGGAAAGAAACACGTCGAAACGATGATGGAAATTCAAAAAGAGCTGTTCGACGTATTTCAGGAGATCAACCAGGCTTGGTTCGATCGCGCCAGATCGGCAGCCACGATCAATTCCGAGTTGATCGCGAAACTGACTTCTGCGCGCACCGTGCCGGAAACGGCGGAGGCCTACCAGCAATGCATGGGCAAACGAATGGAGCTGTTGGTCGAGGACGGCCGCAGGCTTTTTGCCGATAGCCAGAAGATCGTGAATTTGGGCACAAAATTTCTGGCCAATGGCTCCGGGCGCAACGGCTCGACGGTCTGAGAGCTTTGCGTTTGAAAATTTGCTGACGGCTTTTTAGTGGACCGTCGCAACGACAAGCGGCGAGGGCGGTGCATTGCTGCGCAATTGCCGGCGTGGGTGCGTGATCGCTGCGTAAAGCACATCGTTGCGTAAAGCACATCGTTGCGTAAAGCACATCGTTGCGTAACGCACTAATGCGTGCTTGCAAATTCATGAAATAAATAAAAACACGTTCAAGGAGAACGTCAATGGAATTACAAATGCAAGGTCGGATGAAAGATCAAGACCTTCCCGACGTCTCGGCAGACCAGCGGGCGTCGAACGAAATGATCAAGCTGATCCGCAAGCTGCGCTGGATGGGCATGGACGGCGAGGCGGAACGGCTGCGCAGCGCGCTCACCGGCATGCCGCAGACCGACAGCGTGGTCGCCGAACCGCGTGAGACCGTCTGACGCGCTTTTTGCCGTCGTCTACGCTGTCCGCCGGAATTCAGTGGTCTAAATTTAGTGGTCGATATGCGTGGGCTCAAGCCGCCCGAGAAACGTCATACGCGCCTGGTTGTGGCCGATATTTTTCGGGGCTTCCGCGGCCCAGAAACCGGCGGCGGTGAGCTTGCGAAGCATTTCGTCCTTGCCGTAGCGCGCAAGCCCGAGCGTCGAGCGCAAATCCCAATAGTTCGAGAACACCGTGCGCACCAGCCCGAACAGGGCCGCGAAGAAAAAGCCTTCCGCGCGTGCAAAACGCAACAGCGCAATCGCGTCGGTGAGCGCGGACACTTTCGGCGGGATGATGTCGCCAAGCACAAAAAGTCCGTCCTCCCTCAGCAGGCGATGGAACAGCACGATCAACTTTTCGAGTTCCTCCTCCGACATATATTGCGCGACCGAATGCATGACGATGAAATCGAATGAGTGGTTTGGAAGTGCCGCGACCTGCTCTGGCGACATCACCTGGATCTTGGCGTTGCCCGCATAGCGCGCCGCCAGCGTATCCCGCAGTTTCGGAGCGGCGTCGCACAGGATGAGTTGTTGCGCGACCCCGGCCGTTAGGTCGGCATGCAAGGCGTCGCCGCAGCCGTAATCGAGGGCGCGGCCATTGGCGGGCATGTAGCGTCGGGTATCCTCGGCGATCCTGCGATAGTGCACATCGAGATGATGCGCGTTGACGTAGATCGCGTGCGGCGAATCCCAAAAGGCGATCCAATCATTCATGGATCAGACCAAGCATGCTAGCTCTCCCCATGCGGGGGATGGTTGCGGAAGCCAATATGTAAATCCGCACGTCGTGATATCGAAATTCACTCGAATGCGACGCATATCATCCTGCGCAGCACGCCATCTTCCACAAGGGGGGCGACAATTTTGCTGTGGATCAAACGCGCCACAGCCGCAGCAGCGGGCCTTTCTGGCCGTAGGCCGGATCGGTCTTAGGCGCCGGCACGCGGGGAATTGTCTCTTTCGCCTTGGCATTCTCGATTTTGCTGCCGCGGCACAGATCATACCGGCCGGTGGCCGGGTAAGCGCCGATGACCATCAGGTCGGGGCTCACCCACAGGCCCTGGTGACCGGTGCCCGCCGGCAGCACCGCGACGTCCCCCTGCGCCAGCTCGATTTCCCGCCCCTGCGCGCCGCCGAACAGCACCCTGGCGCGGCCGCGCGCGATGCCCATGACCTCATGGATCATGGAATGATAATGCATGTACTCGTAGATGCCATTGCGCCACATTTCGCCCCAGCCGTTTTCGCCAAACACGCTCTCGATGACCTCCTCCGGGTTGGGTGTACCGGACAGGTCGATGGCGGCGCGGTAGAGGACGAACGGCAGGCGCGCGTTGTTGGGCACCGAGCCATCGTCGGCAAATTTCAGCGTTTCGGGCTTGCAGGGCTTGAGGGTCGGCATCGATCAAATGGTATGAGGAGGAAGTGCTTACGATTTCATTTCGCAGATCATCTCTTAACGTCTTTCCGATTCCGGGACAAATCGCCTTCGGGCCCGGCACTCGCGCCGTAAAGGTCCAAAGCACGCTACGGCGCGCGGGAGCGCCTGTGAGCGCGAATGAAAAAGTGGTGAATCGAGTGACGACAAGTCAACCCGTGGTCGAATGACGCTTTTTCATCATCCCGACGAATCTTTCGAACAGGTAATGGCTGTCGCGCGGTCCGGGCGAGGCCTCCGGGTGGTATTGCACCGAGAACACCGGTTTGTCTTTTAGCGCGATGCCGCAATTCGAGCCGTCGAACAGCGAGACGTGGGTTTGCTCGGCATTCTTCGGCAGCGTCTTTGAGTCGACCGCGAAGCCGTGGTTCATCGACGTGATTTCCACCTTGCCGGTGACCAGGTCTTTCACCGGATGGTTCGCGCCGTGATGGCCTTGATGCATCTTCATGGTTGTCGCGCCAACGGCGATGCCGAGCATCTGATGGCCGAGACATATTCCGAAGGTCGGAAGCCCGCTCGCGATCAGCCCTTGGATCACCGGCACGGCGTATTTTCCTGTAGCCGCGGGATCGCCTGGACCGTTGGAGAGAAACACCCCGTCGGGCTTGAGCGCGAGAATGTCATTCGCCGACGTCTGCGCCGGAACGACTGTCACCTTGCAGCCCGCGCCGACCAATTGCCGTAAAATATTGCGCTTGATGCCGTAATCGATGGCCACGACATGGAATTGCGCATTCTCCTGCCGGGCATAGCCCTTTCCCCAAACCCACGGCGTCTCGTCCCAGGAAAACCGCTGCCCGCTTGTCACCATCGGCACGAGATCCATGCCGACCAGTCCCGGCCACTCGCGAGCTTCTTTCTTGAGCGCGGCGAGATCGAACTTGCCCGCAGGCTCGTGCGCGATCACGGCATTGGGCATGCCCTTTTCGCGGATGAGCGCGGTGAGCGCCCGCGTATCGATGCCGGACAGCCCGATAATGCCACGCGCCTTGAGCCATAGATCGAGGTGGCGCGTCGAGCGGTAGTTGGACGACTCGGTGATGGCGCTGTGCAGCACCACACCACGCGCCCCCGGCGTCGCCGCGAGGTTGACCGTTTCGATGTCCTCTTCATTCGTTCCGACATTGCCGATATGCGGAAATGTAAAGGTGATGATCTGCCCGGCATACGAAGGATCGGTGAGAATCTCCTGATACCCCGTCATGGCGGTGTTGAAGCACACCTCCCCGACCGCATGGCCGGCGGCGCCGAATCCATGGCCTTCCAGCACGGTGCCATCCGCCAGTACCAGCAGCGCGGTGACCTTGGGCTCAGCCCAGAGCGTGGAGGCCGGTTGTGTCTCGTTCATGCAAGGCCTAAAAGTTGATGATTCCCGACGCTGGCGGGGCGGCGCTTCTGAGGCAAAGGCATATCCCGTGTTGCGCGACGAGATCAACGACGCATTGAAGACCGCGATGAAGGCCCGCGACCAGCGCCGGGTCTCGACGCTGCGTCTGATCAATGCCGCGGTCCAGAGTGCCGACATCGAGACTGGCGGGCAGGGCAAGGCCGCGCTCGCCGACATCGAGATTCTCGGCATTTTGCAGAAGATGATCAAGCAGCGCCAAGAATCGGCCGATATCTACGAAAAGGCCAGCCGCGCGGAACTCGCAGCCCAGGAACGCGCGGAAGTCGAGATCATTTCCGTCTACCTGCCCAAGCAGATGACCGACGTTGAAGCCGGCACCGCCATTTCCGCCATTCTCCAGGAGATGAAAGCGGAAGGCATGAAGGACATGGGCCGCGTGATGGCCGCGCTGAAAGACCGCTTCGCCGGCAAGCTCGACTTCGCCAAGGCGAGCGCGAAGGTTAAGGATCTCCTCAAGCCTTAAGACGCAGCGGCTCCCGCCGTCTCCAGCAGAATTTCCACAAGCCATTCCGGCGCGTCCACCATGACGTCATGGCCGCAAGTGGCTTCCATCGCGCGCCATGTCTTGTCGGCCTTACATAGGGCACACGCCTTGTCGAATTCCGGCTGCGGATAGAGCGGCGCGCGGATGTAGGTCTTTTTCGCGACCCGCTCGCGCGCGCCCGTGAGCTTGATCGGCTGCATCGACACACCGACCGGCTGCGGCGTCATTTTTGTATCCACCCAGGCCTGGTCCTTCGCGTTGACGTGAAACGCAGCGGATTTCGGCTTGGGCCGCGACGGCTCGCCCATCTCGACGGCAGCCTTGATCGCCGCCTGACCTTGCTCGTTGGTGACGTCGAAGGCGCGCTGGCCGTTCTCCGGCTTGAACGCATCAAGCCATACGATGGAAGAAATTCGCTCAGGCACGCGCTCGATCGCGCCCGAGCAAGACCAGCCGGCAAACGAATGCGCCACAAGACAAATGTCCGACAGATCCTCCCAGGTGATGACATTGACGATATCGGCGATGTGCGTGTCGAGATTGATGCTCGTACTCATCAAGTGCGATCGCTCGCCCAAACCCGTGAGCGTCGGCGCAAACGTTCTATGCCCGCGCGCGGTCATCAGGTCGACGACGCGCCGCCAGCACCAGCCGCCGTGCCACGCGCCATGGATGAGCAGAAAAGTTTTCTGAGTCAAAGGTGCACGCCTCGTTTCAGCTCTTGCGCAGCAGGCGATCGATCGCGAAGCGGCCGGCGCCGGTCACGAACAGCAGCACGATGCCGCCCGTCATCGAGATGTTCTTCCAGAAGTGTGAATTCTGGTTGGTATATTGCGCCGGCTCCGCGCTCCAGAATCGGTGTGAGCTGAACGTCGCGATGATCATGAACAGCAGCATCAGCAGCGCCGCATAGCGTGTCGCCAAACCGAGCACGATGCACACCCCGCCAATAAACTCCACCGGCGGCGCGACATAACCGAGGAATGTCGGCAGACCGCGGCGCGGCATGGAGGCGGCGAACGCCGGGATATCCATGAGCTTGCGCCAGCCGCTGCTGATGAAAATCCAGCCGACCAGCATGCGTCCGGCAAGCAGCAGGAAATTCTGCGCCCGCGCGGCAAGGCCATCGGTCAAATACAAGGCCGAGAGAGGCGAACTCATACCCGATTTCCGCATCGACATGTTCGTCTCCCTTTTCGCCTGCACTTCTCAAACGACGCAGGTTCGAATCGCCGAAGTATCTTAATTCGAGATCACCAGAAGTAGAATATGAGACGCATGCGCGCCGTTGCTACGTCCGCTTCGAACCACAAAGCAGTCATCGGCCGCCGAATTATCGCTTTTTCTTCTTCGCAAAAATCGCGTTCCAGTTATCCTTGTAAGCTTTCGAAACCGGTTTCTGGCCTTCGCCCCTGCTATAGCTGGAGGGTAAGTCGGCAGCTTTCTCGCCGCCCTCAGCCTTCTTATTCTTCGGAAGGGCCTCATTGTTTTTCTTCGGAGGGGCGTCATTTTTTGGAGCGGGGTTGGTTTTAACTTTCTTATCGTCGCTGGCCATCGTCTTTCCTAACGCTGATTTGCCTGATCAAGTTGACCCTGCCACTGAAGTTCCATCCAGCGGGGCTAGAGCCTTTTGGGTTGATACGCCTTGCGACGCGGTGGGAGCAACAGGCCATCGCGCGGACTATGACGACTTTCTCACGCAAGCAAACAATCTCCGCCCAATTCCAAAGTCTCGCCGAGCGGCCTGATCAGCGGGCACAAGAAAAAAGGCCCGGAAAAAATCCCGGGCCTTCTTCATTTCGGTTGAGGGCGAGCTTAGTAGTCCATCCCGCCCATGCCGCCCATGCCGCCGCCGGGCATAGCTTGGGCCCCGCTGTCCTTCTTCGGCCGTTCGGCGACCATGGCTTCCGTGGTGATCAAGAGCCCGGCGACCGACGCTGCATTCTGCAGGGCCGACCGTACAACCTTGGTCGGGTCGATGATGCCTTTAGAGACGAGATTGACGTACTCGCCATTCTGGGCGTCGAAGCCGTACGCATACTGATCGTTCTCCAGAATTTTGCCGACGATGACGGAGCCGTCCTCGCCCGCATTGATCGCGATCTGGCGTGCTGGCCACGAGAGCGCCTTTTTGACAATCTCGATGCCGTGCTTCTGGTCATCGTTCTGGGTGCGCAGCTTCTTGAGGGCCTCGGTCGCGCGCAAGAGCGCGACGCCGCCGCCCGGCAGGATGCCTTCCTCGACCGCGGCGCGGGTTGCATGCATCGCGTCATCGACGCGATCCTTGCGCTCCTTCACCTCGATCTCGGACGCTCCGCCCACGCGGATCACCGCAACGCCACCGGCGAGCTTCGCCAGCCGCTCTTGCAGCTTTTCCTTGTCGTAGTCGGATGTCGTCTCCTCGATCTGTACCTTGAGCTGAGAAATGCGCGCTTCGATGTCGGCCTTCTTGCCGGCGCCGCTGACGATCGTGGTGTTCTCCTTCTCGATCGTCACCTTCTTGGCGCGCCCGAGCATGTTCAGAGTAACCTTGTCGAGTTTGATGCCGAGATCCTCGCTGATCGCCTGAGCGCCGGTGAGGACCGCGATGTCTTCGAGCATGGCCTTGCGGCGATCGCCGAAGCCCGGGGCCTTCACAGCCGCGACCTTGAGGCCGCCGCGCAGCTTGTTGACCACAAGCGTTGCCAAAGCCTCGCCTTCAACATCCTCGGCGATGATGACGAGCGGCTTCGAGGCCTGGACTACCGCTTCGAGCAGCGGCAGCAACTCCTGCAGGCCTGAGAGCTTCTTTTCGTAGATCAGGATATAAGGGTCATCCATGTCCACGCGCATCTTGTCGGCGTTGGTGATGAAGTAAGGAGAGATGTAACCGCGATCGAATTGCATGCCTTCGACGACTTCGAGTTCAGTCTCCAAGGATTTTGCTTCTTCAACCGTGATCACGCCCTCGTTGCCAACTTTCTTCATCGCGTCGGCAAGGAATTTTCCAATTTCGGCGTCGCCGTTGGCAGAAATAGTGCCGACCTGAGCGATTTCTTCGTTCGAAGTGACCTTCTTCGAATTCTTCTTCAGATCTTCGACCACCGCTTCGACCGCAAGATCGATGCCGCGCTTGAGATCCATCGGGTTCATGCCGGCGGCTACCGACTTGGCGCCCTCCCGTACGATTGCGTGCGCAAGAACCGTTGCGGTTGTCGTTCCGTCACCTGCGAAGTCGGATGACTTCGACGCGACCTCGCGCACCATCTGCGCGCCCATATTCTCGAACTTGTCTTCCAGTTCGATTTCCTTCGCGACGGTTACGCCGTCCTTGGTGATGCGCGGCGCACCGTACGACTTGTCCAGCACGACATTGCGCCCCTTGGGGCCAAGCGTCACGCGGACCGCATTAGAGAGAATATCGATGCCGTGCAACATCCTGTCGCGCGCATCGACTCCGAATTTTACTTCTTTCGCAGCCATTTTTGTTCTCCGTTATATTTGATGCGACAGCCCTTAGGCGGCCTTCTTGCGAGCGACGCTCTCTTCGATCACGCCCATGATGTCGCTCTCTTTCATGATCAGGTATTCCACCCCGTCGATCTTGACTTCCGTGCCCGACCATTTGCCGAACAGCACCCGGTCGCCTTTCTTGATGTCAATCGGGATGAGCTTGCCGCTTTCGTCGCGGCCACCCGGACCGACTGCGATCACCTCTCCCTCAGAAGGCTTCTCCTTCGCGGTATCCGGAATAATGATTCCACCCTTGCTCCTATCCTCGGCGTCGATGCGCGTAACCACGACGCGGTCGTGAAGCGGCCGAAATTTCATATCAATCCTCCTCAGCACCGGTTTTTGTTAATTTTTCGGACGGTAAAGCAGAGGCTCATTACCGGTCGCAAAATGAAAGCAGCCTCTGCTTGCTCAATTGGTGCGCTTCTAGCACTCATCAAGTGCGACTGCTAATTTACTTTAGGGCTGCAGTCTGAATGTTTATAAGGTATTGAATCTACACGTTAAAATTATTTTTTGGTTTTTCAACTACATCCGAGGTTGAGCGAAAAACTTGAACCATTGGGACAGAGGATGCCCATGACAGGGCAGCTTTTTGACCGTCATCGGTGTGCACCTTGAGTTCACGGCGGCAGTCACCCGCAATTCCGAGATGTGCCGGAACCAAGCATTGCTCGATCGCTACCACCAATTTGCAGGTGGCGAAATCGGCAATCCTGTGAAGCACTTGAATATGCAAAAAGATACAAATTGTGGTCGGTTACACCCATGATATAGTTGCGCATTCGAATGCCTCTATGCAGGGACCATTTATGGGAAGCCGCTACATTTTAAGCCGTTTTACATCGAGCCATTGACGGCGGCCCAACAATGTATCGAACGGACTTGCAGGTAAATCGGGCGCTGGCTATCGCCGGCTGCGCGCTCATCCTCCTCGCCTCTCCCGCCCGCGCCGACGACTGGGACGATTGTCAGTCGCGCGACGTCAACAAAATCGTTGTCGGCTGCACCGTCATCATCACACAAAACACCCGCAGCACCGAAGATATCGTCAAGGCTTACATCGCGCGCGCGGGGTCGTATTACCGCCAGCAATTGCTCGAGCAGGCGCTTGCCGATCTCAACGAGGCGCTTTCACGCGCGCCGCGCTCGATCGACGCTTTGATCGGGCGCGGCGATGTCAATCACCGCAAAAACAAATTCGACGACGCATTAGCCGATTTTACGGCCGCACTGGAAATTGATCCGAAGAGCGCCAATGCGCTTTTGGCGCGCGCCGGGATTTTCATGGCGAAGCGCGACTGGCCGGCGGCGTTGAGCGATGTCGACCAGGGCCTCGCGCTGCGGCCGGACAACTCCCAAGGCTATGTGACGCGCGGCTATATCCACGTCCAGATGAATAACAATGAACGCGCGTTCGCCGATTACGATCGTGCCATCGCGATCAGCGCGAATAATGCCGCGGCATTCTTTTTGCGCGGCGTGCTCCATCGCCGCCTTGGAAGCCTCGACCAAGCTCTTTCGGATTTGAGCCGTGCGATCGTCATCAATCCAAGATTGTCCGCCTATTACGTGACCCGCTCGCAGGTGTTCAGCTCGAAGGGCGATCTTGATCGCGCGATCGCTGATCTCGATGCGGCGCTCGCAATCGCTCCCAACGACAAGGAAATTCAGCAGGCGCGAAACATGGCGCTGGCGACCAAGGCGGAGCTTGAGCGCATGGGAACCTCCGCCGGCGGTGCGAGGCCTCCTGCCACGCCGCCTTCGGCTGCAAATGCACCGACCACGAATAATTCCACCGCCGCCGTCGCTCCGCCGAACCAGGGCCCGCCGTCAGAACCTGCGTCTTTGGATCCGGAGGTCATTCGGTTTCTCAATCAGGCAGCCGGCGCCTACAACAACAGGCAATATGACGTTGCCATTGCGTCGGCCAATGCGGCGCTGGCCAAGGAGCCGAATAATGTCGTGGCTCTGCGCATTCGCGGCAATTCCTACAATCAGAAGCGCGAATTTGGGCGTGCGCTCGCCGACATTGAAAAAGCACTTGGCATCCGTCCCAATGACCCACGCCTTCTGACAATTCTCGGCAGCATTGAATTCAACAAAGGTGAGTTTGATAAAGCCTTCGCAACCTATGGCCGCGCGCTCGCCGGCAATCCCAACAGCCTCGACGCGCTCACCAACCGTGCAACGATTTTGCGTGATCGCGGACAGTTTGATGCCGCGATGATTGAAATCGACCGTGCGCTCGCGATCAATCCAAACAGTGCGATTTCTCTGACGACTCGGGGGACGATCTTCGAGCGCAAGGGCCAAGTCGATCGTGCCCTCGCAGATTACGACCGCGCACTCGCTATTGATCCCGGTTACACGCGGGCAACGCAACAAAAAGCGGCGCTGCTCGCAACGCGCGGCCGCCCGCCTGCGGCCACCACAGCGCCCGGCCAATCTCCGGCCCAGGCGCTGACCGCGCAAGCCGCACAATTGATGCAGCAGCGCAAGTCCGAGGAAGCGATTGCCGTCGCAACACGGGCGATCGATGCCGATCCGAAATGGGCACAGGCATACGCCGTCCGCGGGCTCGCCCACCTGACGCTCGGGCAGGATACGCAGGCCCTTGAGGACTTGGATCAAGCGATAAAACTGAAAGACCGCGACACAATTCTGCTTAACACCCGCGGCCTATTGCTTGTCTCGATGAAGCGTTTGGACGACGCGCTTTCCGACTTCGATCACGTCCTCACGATCGATCCAAAAAACGCGGATGCAATATCGAACCGCGGATACGTGTTCCGCCTCAAAGGCGATCTGCCGGGCGCAATGGTTGAATACGACCGCGCGCTTGCGATAAACCCAAGGCATGCTCCATCGCTGTCGGGACGCGGCGTAGTGTTCCGTCTGCAGAGTCAGCATGACAAAGCAATCGCGGAATTCGACCGCGCCCTCGCGACCAACCCGCGATTTGTCGAGGCGCTCGCCAATCGCGGAGTTTCGCTGGTATTCAAAGGCCGCCCTGCAGAAGCCACCGCGGACTTCGACCGCGTACTGGAGGTCGAACCGAACAACCCGCAAGCGTTCTTTGGTCGCGGCCTAGCAATGCTGGCAACCGGGCAGCCCGAACGAGCCATCGCCGCATTTGACCTCGCGCTGGCGAACAAGGCGAGCGATAACGCGCTCATCCATATGTTGCGGGCGCGGGCGTTCTTCGCGAAGAATGATTTAGATATGGCCATGACCGATCTCGACCTGACGCTTGCGCTGCGGCCGCAATTTCCCGAAGCGCTAACCGCGCGCGGATTGGTGTGGACGAAGAAGCTGGATTATGACCGTGCACTTGCGGATTTCGACCGCTCAATCGAACTCGAGCCGAACGCGATCGAGAGCTATCACTCTCGTGCCGGCGTCTATGAGAAGCTTGGCAAGGTCGACCTCGCGATGGCGGATCTGCGCAAAGCCATTACGCTCGCCCCGAAGTCGATATTCGACCTCGCGGCGCAAACCGATGCGCGCAAGCGCGTGGAGCGACTTGAGAAAAACGTTCCCTGCGGCAACGTGGGCGCGGCAAACGCGCAAGAAACCTGCCTCTAAGGGGCGACGAAGCACACGCGCTTCCGAATTCACACATTACGCTTCCACCACCGGAAAAATAATATGCGACGCATGCGCGCCGTCATGGTGAATCGTGTCGGTGCCCATCTGGGTGGGGTGATAGGGGTGCGAGAACACACCGTCGGTTACGGTTGAATCGCTGTTGGCGATCTCCAGGCGGATGCGGTGACCTTTCTTGAACACGTACGCGATCGGCAGCACCTCGATCTCAAATTCATAGATTTTATCGGGGACGAGCGGCTGCGGATTGGTGTGGGTGTAGAACGGCCGCAACGGCGTCGAGTGCTTCAAGTCCTTCTCGCGATGCGAAGCCTTCAGCCATCCCTTGGCGACAGGCGTGAACACCGGTTGCTCGCTCTTCTTGCGCGCAGCCTCGTCTTGCGGATGCTGGTCGGAAAGCTTGACGATGAATTGCGTATCGATCGTGCTCGATGAAGCAAACAACTTGAGCACGATCGGGCCGGTGACTTCGAGATCGTTCGCCATCGGTGCGGTTGTGAACGTCAGCACGCGTCGCACCGGGTCGGGCCGTCCTTGCGGATCGTTGGCCACGACGCCGTTGACCCATTCCCAATCCGGATAGCTGTAGCTCGTCGCGGCCTCATTCGCCGCCGGTTTCTCGGGCGAAAGTGCGCCGTCGTTGAGCGATGTCACACTGCCCGAGGGCCCCTTGCGCAGATAATACGACACGTATTTTGCGCGCGGCAGCGGCCATTCTTTCTCCTCGCGCCAGATATTCGCCCCACGCACGAAAAGTTTTACCGGCGCACCGTCCATGAATCCGTTGTCGATGCCTTTCAGATAGTGGTCGTAGAATGGCAGGCATTCTTTTTCGTGAAATTCGATCTGGTCGAACATCTTGTGCGCTTCGAATGTGTTGCGCGCGCCTGTGACCACGAGCTTCTTCGGCGCGCGCAGCTCCTCATAGCCGACGATGTTGCCGCGCAGGTGCAGGCCCATCTTGCCCCAATGCCCGATCGAGAGCACCGGCACCTTGATGTCTGCAAGCCGCCAGTACGGCGATCGTTCGCGCCAGAATTCATCGTCAAGCATGTGCTCGGTCAGCGCGCCCGCAAGATCGAACCGCATGGGCGGCCGTCCTTGCCGGCTCACCGGACGCTGCTGATTGTCGGCGCGCAAGGTCGTGTACCAGATCGAACGGTAGCTGCAGAAAATGCCGCCGTGATAATTCGAGCACCGGTACTGATCGACGAGGCCATCGTAGGGCACGATGCAGGCCAGGCCCGGCGGATTGAAGCTCGCCATCAGCCACTGCGCCATGGCGTAATACGATTGCCCGATGCCGCCGACACGGCCGCTGCACCACGCCTGCTTCACGATCCACGCGATCAGTTCGACATAATCTTCCTGCTCGTCGCGGCCCATGAAACTGAATTCGCCTTCCGAACGCCCGGAGCCGCGCACGTCGGCGTGCACGTAGCAGTAGCCCTGGCCCACGTACCATTCGACCGGCCCGGTCTCGCGCCACAGGAACAGTGGATAGGCCGGAACTTCGTCCATCTCGTATTGATAGGGCGAAGCGGCGAACAATGTCGGAAAGCGGCCTTCGGCGTCGGGCCGGTAGACGCAGAGTGAAATACGCACGCCGTCGCGCATCGTGACGGTGATGCCCTTTTCAACTTTCATTTTGTATTGCGGCGCCCGCGCGCCACTATCCGATCCAGCCGTCTGCGTCATCTTGCCGATTGCTCCGTCCAAATGTCCGCCCCAAATGCCTTGCCGCCCGCGGCCGGCTGCTGCATTGTTACGTGGCGCCTACAAGAAAATCACGAGGGAGGAACCGAAAAATGCGCCGGCTGTCCCGCATTCTTCCCTTGCTGGCGGGGCTTTTCTGGCTGCAACCCGCAGCATCTGCGCTCGCGCAGAGCTATCCGGCGAAACCGGTGCGCGTCATCACCACATCAAGCGCGGGCGGCATCAGCGACATTTTCATCCGGATTGTCGGCGAAGAATTGCACAAGTGCTGGGGTCAGCCGCTGGTGATTGAAAACCGCTCTGGCGGGCAGTTCAACATCGGCGCGCGGGCGTGCGCGGACGCCGTGCCCGACGGCTACACGATCTGCATCATGCCGACCGACGTGCTGCAGTACAATCGGTTCGCGTTCAAGAACCTGAGCTACGATCTGTTCAAGGACCTCGAACCGATCACGGTCTTGTTCTACCTCACCCAAGCGCTGGTTGTGTCCTCGTCCCTCAACGTCAATTCGCTCGACGAGCTCGCCGCCTACGCCAAGGCGCATCCCAAGACCTTGAGCTACACCGCCGCGGCCGTTCCCCACCAGCTCTTCATTGAAAACTTTAAGCAGGAAACCGGCGCCGACATCGTGCGGGTTCCCTTCCGCGGTGGCGGCGATGCGGTCAACGGCATGCTGACCGGCACGACGCAGGTCGCCTTTTTCGGCATCGGAAATTTCATTCCTCATCTGCAGGCCGGAACGATCAAAGGCCTTGCGGTTGACGCCGACAAACGCTCGCCGCTGTTTCCCAACATTCCGACGCTCAAGGAGTTGCGGCCGAACGTCGAAATCACGCGCGCCGATTTCAGCCTGTGGGCGCCGAAAGGCATGCCGAAAGAGCTGATCCGAAAAGTGCGCGACGACGTGGCCAAGATCGCAACCGATCCGGCCTTCGTGGAACGGAATTTGACCCAGCGCGGGCTCGATCCGGTCTTCAATACGCCGGAGGAATTCACGCAATATCTGCAAACCCAGCGCGCGCAGGTTGAACGGACCGCCAAGAAGGCCGGGATGCAGCCGCAATGAAGTTGAAAAAACAAAACGTCAAAGGAGTACCATGAGACTTTCAGCGTTGTTGCTCTCCGCCGCGATGATCTCCACCTCCTTGGCCGCGGCGCCTGCGTTAGCCGAGGATTATCCCGCGCGGCCGGTCCACGTCATCACCACCACCAGCGCCGGCGGTTTGAGCGACATCTTCATGCGCGCGCTTGGAGACGAATTATCCAAGCGCTGGGGACAGACGCTCGTTGTCGAAAACCGTCCTGGCGGCAGCCAGAATATCGGGGCCCGCGCCTGCACCGATGCGGCGCCTGATGGCTACACGATCTGCATCATCAATGCCGACGCAGTCATCTATAACCAGTTTTTGTTCAAATCGATTCCGTTTGATCCTGAGAAGGGACTGCAGCCGATCACCAATCTGTTCCACCTGATCCACATGCTGGTAGTGAATTCCGATCTCAAGGTGAAGAACGTTGACGAGCTGGTCGCGCTCTCGAAGGCGAAGCCCGGCACGCTGAATTATCTCACGCCCGGCGCGCCGATGGTCCTCTACATGGAGACGCTCAAGAAGGAGAAGGGCGCCGACTGGGTGCGTGTGCCGTTCCGCGGCGGCGGCGAGGCCGTCAATGCGATCCTCAGCGGTTCGACACCGGTCGCGCTGTTCGGCGAGGGCAACGTCATCGGCAACGTCCGCGCCGGCAAGATGACGCCGCTGCTGATGATGAACAATATCAAGTCGCCGAATTTCCCGGACGTCCCGCTGCTTTCCGATACCGGTTACAAAGGGGCGCCGTCGCAAGGCTGGTACGGTCTGTTCGCGCCGGCCGCCACGCCGAAGGCGATCGTCGACAAGATCGCCAAGGACGTCGCCGAAGTCGTCAGCAATCCGGCATTCCGCGAGCGGCATCTGAGCGCGCGCAGTCTCGTCTCGGCGGTCAACTCGCCGGAAAAATTTGCCGAGGAGATCAAGCGCGACCGTGTCACGGCGCAGAAAGTGGTCAAGGACTCAGGGCTTGAGCCGCAGTAGGCGCACAGTGAAAAAGCTCCCATCATCCTGAGGTGCGAGTGCGAAGCGCGAGCCTCGAAGGATGACGGCGTGGCAGTGATGCAGCCGAGCGGGTATCAAGGATGCCTAAGGCCATGAAACATTCAGAATTCAAAATCGGTCGCGAATTCATGACTGCGACGGGCCGCTGGCGTTGCACCGATGTCGGGCAGCGCACGATTGCCGCTATCAGACTCGATCTGGATCATGACCCGCGATGGTACAATGGCCCGCCTTATGCCGTCGTCGAACACATCTTCGATGAAGATGGTATGGAGGATTGTGACCCGGCCCCGCGTCGACGCACTCACAATGAGAGTGGACGCGCTCGTATCACGTCGGTTAAGGCAAGCGGATCACGCGCCCCGTTACGAACCCAGGCCGCCAAGCGGTAACCGCCCCACCTGTGAATAACTCGGAAAAGCCTGCGATTTCCGGTTCGTACTGAGCACCTGGCAATCGGCCGCAAATACCGTCCGAATCGGCCGCTATGATTACGGGAGTGATTCGGTGCACCCATGCGCTTTCCGCCCCAATTCCTTGATGAGTTGCGTGCCCGCCTGCCAGTTTCGGAGGTGGTCGGCCGCCGCGTGAAGCTCAAAAAAGCCGGGCGCGAATGGAAGGGACTTTCGCCCTTCAACAAAGAGAGAACGCCCTCGTTCACGGTCAACGATCAGAAGGGCTTCTTCCACGATTTCTCCTCCGGCAAGCACGGCGACATTTTCGGCTTCGTGATGGAAACCGAAGGCGTGACGTTCCCCGAAGCCGTCGAGCGGCTCGCGGGTCTCGCCGGCGTGCCGATGCCGAAGCTGGACAAGGCGGAGGAGGCACGCGAGGAAAAGCGCAAGACGTTGCACGACATCGTCGATCTCGCCGCCAAGTTTTTCGAGACGACGCTCGCCGCGCGCAATGGCGCGAAGGCGCGCGGCTATCTCGCCGACCGCGGCATCGAGCCGGCGATGCAACTCAAATTCCGTCTCGGCTACGCGCCGGCTGAGCGCTTCGCGCTGAAAGAACATCTCGGTGAGCAGGGCGTGTCGGTCGAGGACATGATCGAAGCCGGTCTCTTGATCGCCGGCGACGACATTCCCGTGCCGTTCGATCGTTTCCGCGATCGTGTGATATTTCCCATCACCGATTTCCGCGACCGCGTGATCGCGTTTGGCGGCCGCGCGCTCGACGCCGATGCGCCGGCCAAATATCTCAACTCGCCGGAGACGCCGCTCTTTCATAAAGGAGCGATGCTTTACAACGGCGCGCCCGCCCGCGCCGCGGCTCACACCGGCGCGCAGGTGATCGCGGTTGAGGGCTATGTCGATGTGATCGCCATGGTCACGGCAGGCTTTGCCGCAACCTTTGCCCCGCTCGGCACCGCGCTCACCGAAGAACAACTCGGTCTGTTATGGAAGCTCGCGGACGAACCGATCTTATGCTTTGACGGAGATTCCGCCGGCCGGCGCGCTGCCTATCGCGCAGTCGATCTCGCGATTCCGCGCCTCAAGCCCGGCAAGAGCGTGCGTTTTGCGCTGCTGCCCGAGGGCCAGGATCCCGATGATCTCGTGCGATCCGGCGGACGCGCGGCGATGTCGGAAGTGCTTGCGGCGGCCTGGCCGCTCGCCGACATGCTGTGGGCGCGGGAGACGGAAGCCGGCAGCTTCGACACGCCGGAGCGGCGCGCAGCCCTCGAAGCGCGCGTGGCTGCGGTCGCGGCTTCGATCGGCGACGATGCGGTGCGCAAATACTATCGCCAGGATTTCGAGCAGCGCCTGCGGCAGCGCTTTGCGCCCGCGCAAAATTCCCAATCCCAAAATCGCGAGCAACGCTACGACCGCCAGCAGCCGCGTGGCGCACAACGCAACGCGCAATACGGCGCCAACCGTTCCGGCCGCAGTTGGTTTGAGCCCACTGGCCGCGCACCGCTTTCGCTGCTCAGTCCGCGTCTGTCCACGAGCCCGATCGTGCGCGGTTCCCGCAGCACCATGCCGACGCGCGAGGCCTTGATCCTGGTCTCGGTCATCAATCATCCGTGGTTGCTGGAGACCCACGCGGAAGAGTTTTCCGAGCTCGAATTCCAGCATCCCGATGCTGACCTCTTGCGGCGCGCGATTCTCGATGCCGGCGGCGGCCACGGTCCGTCGGATGCCCAGACGCAGCGTGCGGCGCTGGCCGCCCGCGGACTAAATTCCGTGCTCGGCCGCGTCGAGACCGCGATCACTCACGCCTCGGATTGGCCCGCGCGCGCTGGCGCTGCACCTGAGGACGTCGTGCAGTGGTGGACCCACGTCGTTACCTTGCATCGCAAGCAACGCACGCTAAATAAGGAGCTTAAAGAGGCCGAACGGGCGCTCGGCGAGGAACCCACCGAAGCGAATTTGGCTTGGTTGCGCGACGTGCAGCAGCGGCTCGCGGCGCTCGAAGGGAGCGAGGCCTTGATCGAGGGCTTCGGCCTCTCCTCCGGGCGCTCGGCAAGGAGCCTTTAGATCGATGTGCCTTTAGAGCAATGCGCCCATAGTGCCCGAGCTTTTACGGCAATGCGTTGCTACAACCAGAGAGGGAACAACGGGCCGGCTCCCGCGGTTTGACAGGGTTAAGCGGGACTTAGAATTGTTTGGCCAAGAGAGGCACTGAGCCCCGAGCCCGATTCGGGCTGAATAGGGCGCCAAGGCCAAGTTTCGTCCCGGCAGGCGACCGGCGGGCGGGTGTGACGAGTGAGTGCGAGTCGTATCCCTATTAGTAGAGGGTACGTTTTGGGAGACAGCGATGGCGAGCAAGGCCAAGGTCAAGGTCAAGGCAAAAACCAAGGATCCAAAGGAAGAGGCGCCGGAGAAGGAAGGCGCCGCTGCCGCCGAAGCGACTCCGGATACCCAGCTGCCGCTGCTCGATCTGTCGGATGCCGCCGTCAAGAAGATGATCAAGTCCGCCAAGAAGCGCGGCTACGTCACCTATGAACAGCTCAATGCGGTGCTCCCCTCCGAGGAGGTCACCTCCGAACAGATCGAGGACATCCTGGCGATGCTCAACGAGATGGGCATCAACGTGACCGACCAGGACGAGGCCGGCGAGGAGGGCGAAAAGGAGGAAGCCGAGGAGGAGAGCGAAGGCGAACTGGTCGAGGTCCAGCAAAAGGTCCCGGCCAAGGCCGAGACGAAGCTACCCTCCGAGCGCACCGACGACCCCGTCAGAATGTACCTGCGCGAGATGGGCTCGGTGGAGCTGCTCTCGCGCGAGGGCGAAATCGCCATTGCCAAACGCATCGAGGCCGGCCGCGAAGCGATGATCGCAGGGCTTTGCGAAAGCCCGCTGACGTTTCAGGCCATCATCATCTGGCGCGACGAACTCAACGACGCCAAGGTCTTCCTGCGCGACATCATCGATCTCGAAGCGACCTACGCCGGCCCCGACGCCAAGAACGTGCCCGCGGTGCCGGGCATGCCCGGCATTCCCGGTGTCGAACTCGGTACCGCAGCCGTGGGCGCAACCCCGTTCGTGCAGGCCCCCGCGGTCGCTCCGCCTGCCGGGGCTTCGTTCAAGCCGCCCGGCGAGCGCACAGCCGGCGAGCAAGGCGATGGCGAAGCGCCGCCGCCCGGCGAAAGCGACTACGACGAAGACGACATGGAAGGCTCGCTTTCGCTTGCCGCGATCGAAGCCGAGCTCAAGCCCAAGGTTCTCGAAACCTTCGACACCGTCGCCGGTACCTATAAGCGCCTGCGCCGTTTGCAGGACCAGGACATCGAGAACCGCCTGCACAACGAGTCGCTCTCGCCCGCGCAGGAGCGCAAATATCGCAAGTTCAAGGAGGAGATCGTCACTGCGGTGAAATCGCTGCGCCTCAATCAGGCGCGCATCGATTCACTGGTCGAGCAGCTCTACGACATCAACAAGCGCCTGGTCGGCCACGAAGGCCGTATGATGCGGCTCGCGGAGAGCCATGGCGTCACGCGCGAGGACTTCCTCAAAGCCTATCAGGGCTCCGAGCTCGACCCGCGCTGGCTCAACCGCGTCTCGAAACTCGCGGCGAAGGGCTGGAAGAACCTGGTCGCCAAGGACAAGGAAAAGGTCAAACAGCACCGCCACGAGATCCACGTGCTCGCCGGCGAAACCGGCCTGGAGATCCAGGAATTCCGCAAGCTCGTGCAGATGGTGCAGAAGGGCGAGCGCGA
>PNAI01000052.1:20525-20845 GCA_003169835.1 Hyphomicrobiales bacterium
AAATTCGAATACCGCCGCGGCTATAAATTCTCCACCTACGCCACCTGGTGGATCAGACAAGCCATCACGCGCAGCATCGCCGATCAGGCGCGCACCATCCGCATTCCCGTGCACATGATCGAGACCATCAACAAGATCGTGCGCACGTCGCGCCAGATGCTCAATGAGATCGGCCGCGAGCCGACGCCGGAGGAACTCGCCGAAAAGCTCGGCATGCCGCTCGAGAAGGTGCGCAAGGTTCTCAAAATCGCCAAAGAGCCGCTTTCGTTGGAGACGCCCATCGGCGACGAGGAGGACTCGCACCTCGGCGATTTCATCGA
>PNAI01000024.1 GCA_003169835.1 Hyphomicrobiales bacterium
GTTTGCGAGCAATCGCAAATTACGATGTTGGTTTGTACTTTCGCCGGATTAATTTTCAATTGAGGAATCTTCGCAAGACCTTCGGCTAGAAATCGCGCATTCTCATGATCTATATGCAAGCGAGAAGGAGATTTTCGCAGTGCTACCAAACCCGCCGCGGCGATAACGCCAGCCTGGCGCATCCCGCCGCCGACCATGCGCCGATAGGCTCGAGCACGCTCGATGAAAGCAGCCGATCCGCACAGCACCGAACCGAATGGCGCGCTGAGGCCTTTGCTGACGCAGAAGCCGACGCTGTCGCCATGCTTTGCAATCTCGGCCGCCGGCACACCGAGCGCGATCGCCGCGTTGAACAGGCGCGCGCCGTCGATGTGAACAGAAATGCCTTTCTCCGCCGTCAATGTTCGCAGCTCGGCCATATGGTCGAGCGGCAGGACCGCACCGCCCGCGCTGTTGTGGGTCGTTTCGACGCAGACGAGTGCGGTTGCGAGCTTGTTGCGGCTGAGCTTCTCGCTCAATTTCTCGCGCAACTCGGCAAGGTCGAGCGCGCCGCGCGTCGAAGGGATCGTGCGATAGAATAGTCCCGCAAGCGACGCGATACCGCCCATCTCGCTGCGCATGAAGTGTGACTCCGCATCTAGCAGCACCTCGCCGCCACGGCCTGTATGCGCGAGCAGCGCCACGAGGTTTGACATCGTGCCGCTCGCTACGAACAGCGCATCCTCCTTGCCGGTGCGGTCAGCAGCGAGCCTTTCCAGCCGGCGCACGGTCGGGTCACCTTCGCGCGAGTCGTCGCCAAGCTCGGCGCGAAGCATCGCTTCGCGCATCTCCTCAGTCGGGTGCGTTACGGTATCGCTTCCCAGATCGATCATCGGTTTCCTCACATCATCGAAGTTTCGTGCCGTCGTAACAGGCGATAGACTAGCGCGACCGGCAGCACCGTGCAGACGATGAGCACCATGGCCGCCGCCGCAATACCAGCGCTCGCCAATAGGATCGCTATGGCCGGCACACGTCGCCTGAATTTCCCGCGTGCATTGGACAGTGTTTCAGTCCTGAGGTTGCTGAAATTTCAGACCGCGATCGGCAATAACACAGCGTTCACCGGCGGAGACGGCGCCGTCGGCCACTGTCCTCGCCTGCGTCGGAAATGAAAACCAAAACAAAAGCCGGGAACATGCGTCGGCCGCCTTCCTAGTCAATATTTACCGTGTATAGTATTCAATAGCGGGAGCGTTCGCCGTTGCGCCACTCGAACCGGCACATGGGCACGGCGCCAATGTGAGGGCGCAACTAAGCCCGTTCATTCACAGGGGGAGCACGATGACGGGACTCGTCCAACAAGATCTTACAAGTGCGGACCCGCTGGCAGCCGACGGAGAGTTCGGCCATCGCGTCGTCAACAAAGTCATCTGGCGCATTGTGCCGTTCTTGATGCTGCTTTTCGTGGTCAATCTGATCGACCGCATCAATCTCTCCTTTGCCGCCCTCGAAATGAACAAGGACCTCGGCTTCACGCCCGAGGTCTACGGCTTTGCGGCGGGAATATTCTTCATCGGCTATTTCCTGTTCGAGGTGCCGAGCAACTTGATCCTGGCGCGTGTCGGCGCGCCGATCTGGATCTCCCGGATCATGATCACAAGGGGAATCATCTCGGCCGCGATGGCCTTCACGAATTCCTCGACAACCTTCTACACCCTGCGATTTCTGCTCGGCCTCGCCGAAGCGGGTTTCACGCCCGGCATCTTCTATTATCTGGCAGCCTGGGTGCCGGCCGCGCAGCGCGGCAAGGTCATCGGCACCTATCTCATGGCATCGCCCGGGACGACTGTCATCGCTGCGCCGCTGTCCACCTACCTCCTGTCGTTCGACGGCATCTTCGGCTTGCGCGGCTGGCAGTTCATGTTTCTTGCCGAAGGCATTCCGGCGGTCATCCTCGGCGTCGTCGCGCTGTTTTACATGACCAAGAAGCCCGCCGACGCCAAATGGCTCATCCCGGACGAACGAAACTGGCTCGAGAAAGTCGTCGCTGCCGATAATGCGCAAGCCTTGAAGGTCGGCTACGAGGACATTTGGAAGGCGATGCTCTCCGGGCGCGTCCTTCTGATCAACGCGCTGTACTTTTGCACCGTCATCGGAATCTACGGCATCGGCTTGTGGCTCCCGACGATCGTCAAGAGTTTCGGCCTCTCGAATATGGCGGTCGGCTGGGGCGTAGCGGGGCCCTATCTTCTCGCCACCATCACGATGGCGATCTGGACACGAAGGTCCGATCGGCTGGGCGAACGCAGGTGGCATCTCGCGGTGCCCGCCTTCGTCGCCACGGCGGCCTTCGTGGTCAGCGCGCTGCTGGGAACGCAACTGATCGCACTCATACCGCTGGCGATCGCGGCGGCGGGCATCTACGCGGTTCTGCCGCTGATATGGACGCTTCCGAACAAGTTCCTGACGGGGTTGGCCGCCGCGGGCGGCATCGCCTTCATCAACTCCATCGGCAATCTGGG
>PNAI01000060.1 GCA_003169835.1 Hyphomicrobiales bacterium
TGATCTGCGCGGTCTCTTGGTATGCGGGATTACATGCGCAGCCTTGGTCTTGGCGGCGGTAAAAGCTGATAGAGTCTTGCGCCGCATCGCGATCGCAGTCCTCGTTTGTGAAGCCGGCATCATTGTGGTCACCACGATCAACTTATGGGTATGGCAAGTCCCTTTAGCAGGCACTTATGCAGAACTTGGACATGCGCCTATGTGGGCGTCCTTCCTTGTGCTTGCCATCATGATTCTAGCCCTCGTTGTCGACAAGCGTCTTGCAACATGGGGCAATATCTCGAAACTCAGATTCGTACGCGTACTACGGCTAACGATTCCGCGGCGTCTGACATATCTCGCCCTCTTCATTTGTCTGCTTGCCACCGAAGCTATGCTCCCGTCAGCGGAGTTCAATCATGCCGACTATCCTCCCAAGCAACCGCCATCTATTATGTTGCTGGCGAAAGAGTTAGCCCTCACCCCCGGTTCGCAATTTCGCGGCCGCCTGATGACAATAGTTCCATCAAACCTAGAAGGCCCTTCCGATCTGTATCGTTTTTTGGGGGTGGTTGAAGATCAATATCGGCTCCTCCTTGGGAATGATCACTTTATCGACGCGCTGCCCTTTGGTATCCCGACGGTGAATGAGTACGCGTATTGGACGTCTCCACCGACGTTTGCTCTCTACCGGGAGTTCTTCGGTAAAGAAGGTGAGGATTTTGGGAGAGCCTGGTTTGTGTTGAGCCGCTTTGACTTGCGCATAGCTCGTCTTATCGGTGTACGAATGGTCGTTACTGATGCTCCGAACATTCCCGGCGGAACGCTCGTTTACCGTACGAAGGCTGGAAATTCCGATTTGGGTATATTTCGGCTCGATGGCATAAATGTCGGGCAGTACTCACCCGTGCACACTCAACGCATTTCGACCGCAGCTGAAGCGTTTTCCGCTTTGCGCTCACCAGATTTTGACCCCGAGCGAAATGTCATCGTCGAACGCGACATCGAGAAAAACTTACAGCCTGCATTTTCTGCCACCGTAACCGTTGATTTCGGCCCGACCTTAATTGTGCGCGCGATGTCGCCGGGCCACAGCTTGCTGGTGCTACCTTTTGAATACAGCAACTGCCTACACGTCACAGCCAAACTGGGCCAACCGCAGCTGATGCCTGTCAATCTTCAACAGACAGGATTGATATTTGAAAATTCCGTCGAAGCCGAGATTACCTATCGCTTTGGTCTGTTTAACGATTCAAGCTGTCGCGGAAAAGATCGCAAGCGGGCGGACGATCTGCGTCTTACGGAAGCGCTAGTAGATGGTCGTCGATTGACCTTTTATCACAAGCGCCCGACTTTGCCCTGGTAGGGAACGTCCCGGATATTGAAGCTCATAGACATGTGGCTGTACCCGACGATTGTAGGTTGCACTCGCGTTGGGTGGGTTATCCGTATCACCGCCTTGATGGTTCATTTCAGATCGAGCATTCAAGATTCGGCCGGTCCAAGATTGCAAATATTCTCCGTTGTGCTATATTGTACACAACAAATTATGGGTGAAAGCGATGCCTTCGACAACGTTTACGGTTCGTGTTGACTCCGGGGTCAAGAAACGGCTCGAAAAGCTCGCAAAAAATACAGGGCGCAGTCGGTCGTTCCTCGCAGCCGAGGCAATTACCGAATACATTTCTGTCAACGATTGGCAGGTCACTGGCATTAAGAATGCCGCCGCATCTCTCGATCAAGGCAAAGGAATACCACATCAAGAAGTCCAAGAATGGGTTGGCTCTTGGGGTGGTGTCAGTGAACGCCCCGCTCCTAAGCCCTCCAAGCCATGACACCAATCTGGTCGCCAGAGGCAATCGATGACCTTGTTTCTTTGCGCGCCTTTATTGCCGAAGACAATCCAGCAGCCGCACAGCGCGTTGTCCTTCACATCTTGCACAATGTTGATGCGTTTCTTTCCAAACACCCCGAGATGGGACGTCCGGGCCGTGTTCCGGGAACAAGAGAGCTGGTCATTCCAAAAACGCCGTTCATTGTTCCGTACCGTGTAAAGAGCAATACAATTCAAGTCATGCGCGTTTATCATTCTGCGCGCCGCCGGCCCGATACATTTTGAAACCTCGCAATTGAAGAGCTATTTGCACTTTGCTGAATGATGAGGTTTCCGCAGGCGCACCCCAGCGCCGCCGCCGTTCTCGTCGATGAACTCAACTCCGGCTTTTTCGAATGCATGCCGTACGACATCCAAAGTCGCATGGCGCGGCTGACTCGTCCCGGCTTCTAACTGGTGCACTGTCACGAGGCTAACGCTCGTCCCTACACCGCGTTGTTAGTGGCGCTAGAATGGAAGGCATCGATCACAATTCAAAATATCATCTTGGTGAAACAGAAGTAATATCGGTGTGTATGAAATCGTTGCCCTTAAATAATAGCAGCTCATCCATGGATTTGGCGAGAGCGTAAGCGAAACAATCACCAAAATTCAGCTTCGCGGGATGCCCGCTGCCTCTGCCGAAATCCCGGTAGGCGTTCCTTGCAATTTGCGCGTGGGTTTGGGTGACCGCTTCGATCGAAATTTGAGCCGTCCTAACAAACTCATCGAAGCGTCGGCTGGCGATCGGATCATTGCTCGCATCTATGACAACCGCAGCTTCTACATAATTAACTGCACTTACGCGGCAGTTGTCGGCATCTGCGATGGCTCGGGCGCAAAACGCAGCCTCTCGCTCATTGCGAAGAATGGCTATGACCGCTGAGGTGTCGATGATCATTTCGGCAATCCTCGTTCATCATAAAGCATCTTGCCGTGATCGATGGTGCGAAACGGCTTCTTGAGATGTACCGCGCAGTCTTTTCCAATCGCCATCAAATGTTCGGCAAGATCGCCACCGCGCTCGCGTCGCAGACGATTGAGGCGTTCGCGCACGGATTCTGTCACGGCCGTTGTTAGGCTTTCTCCGGTGAGTTTGGCGAGCTCTTCGGTGAGGCGATGCGCCTCCTTATTTTTGATGTTCATGTTCATTATTATACCTTTCTACCATATAAATATATATGTCTACCATCCGATTGTCAATCACTCCTCTTTACCTTCGGTCATCGCGTTTTATTTATGCGGCTTTCGCGGCGACCGACTGCGCAGACGCACCCCTGCACCACCGCCGTCCTCGTCAATGAATTCGATGCCAGCCCGCTCAAGAGCCTTGAGAATGTCTCGGATCGCAGCAACTGAGACTTCTCGCCTAGACTTTTCAAAATCGACCACCGTTGAAAGTCCAAGGTTAGCGGACACAGCGAGCTGTGATTGGGTAATTTCAAGCAGACCCCGTGCGCCTCGGCACTGAGCAGGGCTGATGGAATCAACAATTTTTGTTGACATGGTTGCGGGCGCTATATATCAATAATTTTTGTTGATCTGGTTTTGGGCCAGTAGGCCCAAAGGCCAATTACGAACATTGAATCACCAGAGGCAGGAGAGAATCATATGTCGGCAAATCATATGGAACATACGGCTACATTCAACCGTCGAAGCTTCATCGGTGGTTCGGATGCCCGCGTCATCATGGGCAATGACGAAAGCGCCCTTATTCGGCTTTGGAAGGAAAAGCGGGGCGAGGTCGAGCCGGAGGATCTTTCAGGCAATCTGATTGTCCAGCTTGGTGTAGTCACCGAAGTCCTCAATCGACACTGGTACGAGCGCAATTCCGGGCAGGTCCTCAAAGACGTCCAGCGCCGGGTCCACCATTCGGTTGTCCGCTGGATGGCTGCGACCCTGGATGGGGTGGTGGAGAGCAGCGGGGCGGTATTCGAAGCCAAGTTCATGCTGCCCTGGTCGTTCTCGGAAGAAGCTGCAGCCGAGAAGCACATGGCCCAACTCCAACACAACATGTGGGTGACAAATGCCACAAATGCGGTGCTCTCGATCATCACGGGCGGTGGCAAGTGGATTGAAATCTCGATCCCCGCAGATTCCCTTTACCAGCATCTTTTGATCACAGCGGAAAAGAAATTTTGGCGGTGTGTCGAAAACGGCGAGCCACCACGACTTTTTGGTGTCGAACCGCCACGGCCCCGGATCGAAGCGGTGCGCATCGTCGATATGAGCGTATCGAATTCGTGGGGTGAATTCGCAGCTCTATTTCGCACCACCCGCGAAGCGCACCTCGATCACGAGCGGGCTAAGAGCGAACTCAAAACTTTGATGCCCGAAGATGCCAAGGAAGCCATCGGACATGGCGTGCGAGCAAAGCGTTCGAAATCCGGAGCCGTAAGTTTTGACCTCTTGGAGACGGAGAGCCGCCATGCACCGGTCGAGTGAGTCAGTAGCAGGCCTTGCGACAGCGCTTGCCAAAGCTCAGATCGAACTCGTTAATCCGGAAAAATCGTTAATTGCAAACATTCGCTCTGAAAGGGCGGGCGTACCCAGCCAATCATTTCGCTACGCACCACTCTCAAGCGGTCTCGACATCGTACGCAAGACATTAGGGCGACACGAGATTGCGGTGATGCAAACGACTTCCTTCGATGCCGCAGCCGGCATGATAAGCCTGACCACATTGCTTGCTCACACCACGGGTGAATGGATTTCCTCCGACTGGCCGGTCTGTCCTATGAGCGACGTCTCTGCTCCGCACCGAATGGGCGCGGCGCTGACCTACGCTCGTCGCTACGCTCTCTTTGCTTTGGTTGGAATTGCCGGTGATGATGATCTTGATGCTCCGGACCTCAATGTTGACACAGGCGTGCCGATCCCCTCGAAGAATTTGTCGGAGCCTTCGCGGACTGAAGGTCCGGGCACGAGTGGAGCGGCTGTTGACAGCTCAAGGTTTCGTTGGAGGAACAAAAAAACAGAACTCAATGACCGACAACCGATCCTCGCGCCAAACAAATCCTCCGAACGACGAGCGGAGTTATTAAAGGAAATCACGATTCTACAATCGGTCGAGACAGTCACAAATTGGCTTCCGCGTGCACTTGCACTCAAAAACAAACTCACAAAATCCGATGCCCAAGAGGTCGAACAAGCTTTTAGCTCTCGGATGATGACGATCAATGCCGGCGATCGTATTGATCATGAGAGCTCTACAGCGGCGCAAAGCGCCCCCATGGGGCAACCACTGGCGGAACCACCGACGAGCGTTGAAGACTCACACGATATCCCGTTCACCAATTCCGATAGCGTTGATGGCCATATGCGAGGCCAAGGAACCGGACCACGCCGCCGCGACAAAGCCCATCTACGATTTGTCGCAACGCGCGCCTGCCTAGTGTGTGGGCGACAACCATCGGATCCACATCACTTGCGCTTTGCCCAACGTCGGGCACTTGGCCGGAAAGTAAGCGATGAATTTACCGTACCACTGTGCCGCAGCCACCACCGCGAGCTACATCGCGCCGGAAACGAGAGTAGATGGTGGAGCGGGCTCGGGATTAATCCAATTGTGATCGCCCAAGAGCTTTGGAATAAATCCCAAGGGACGAAACGGCCTGACGCTATCGGTCTAGCAATTGCACCGCACAAGACGAGCCACAAACAAATTACCAAGACCGCCAATATCAAAGACGCGAACGGACGAACTGAATCCAATGTGAGCATAAGCACTCATGACCTCCCAAAGGCAGATTGAGGCCAATCGCCGCAATGCTCTCTTGAGCACCGGTCCGATCACCGAAAACGGCAAACAGCAGTCGCGCTGCAATGCCTACCGTCATGGACTAGTGGCCGAAACGGTTATTGCTGGCGCTGAAGATGCAGCCGAATACGTCGCCTTCGAAGCACAAATTGTTGAAGAATACGATCCGAAGTCAATCGTTGAGCGCGAACTCACCCGCCGCCTTGCTTCACTCTTGTGGCGCTTGCGGCGCGCTAATTTGATTGAGACTGGTCTTCTGACTATCAGTTCCGTTAGACATAGCGACAGACCGCAAAGCATTGCGTCGTGCTTTTTGCGGCTTACAAATCTCAGCGGTCAACCACTGGAGCGCATCAATCGTCACGAAACGCGCTTGTGGCGGCAATTTGTGCAAGTGCTCTTCGCACTTGATCAGGCCAAGTATCACCGCATCGCCGCTTCACGCGGCCGCTTTACACCTCATGCACCGCAATGGTAACGCGCATGTGAGCAAGTTCTATGGATTATCAAATGGTGAGAGCAACACGAATTGGGTTTGACATGCAAAAAGCGCCCCTTCTGAAATACCAATTGCGCCATGATCGGGAAGTCTTTCTGACCACATACCCCCGGCTGCGCCCACCCCGTTGGGATCGACGTCAGGCCGGCGATAAAAAGCGGGCACCCGCGTGCGCTTGCCGAATCTCAAACCAATTGACGACCGCGACTGCGTATGCCGGTGACACCTTTTGCAAAACGAACCCAATTTTCGTCGTTTCGTGGCCGCTAAGCTCCACCGGATACGCTCCCGCCGGTCCTTCCCGAGCGCAACCGGCTTTGAGTTCGATCAAATGCTTACCATGCCGCGCGGGGGCCTTGACGGTATGGAAGAAGACATTATCTCAAGAGTGAGTCAGTAATGCCAAGCGCACCAGCTTCGGCACGGGCTTCGTGCCCACGATTAACCCCACCGCGTCGAACGGCCTTCCGGACCGAGGATCATTTCTCGGCGCGCTGGCCTTTTCTTAACAATGACCCCGAAGGAAAATAGATGACTCTCTCAAGCAAAAAAAATGCCCAAACCCACGGCGCATACGCGCAAATTTTCGCACCACCGCCAAAGACGAACCCCAAATTTGACAAGCTGCACGACAAGCTTGTTCGTCACTTCTTACCATCGGGGCCCCTACAAAAAAACGTCGTGCGCGATCTCGCGATGATTTGGCTGCAGAAGCGGGATTTCGACCGTTGCCATACGCGTGAATTTTCGACAATCCTCCGCGACGTAAATGCGGACGAACAAATGCGTGCCAATTTGCACGAGTCGGACGACCTGGACGAGAAAATTGCCGAATTAGAGCACGCGTTCAACGCGAAAAGCGTCAAACTCGCGAAACGCGTCATCGTCGCCAAGGGTCAGCATGCGGTGCGACTGCGAGCAGAAATTGCCGCACTCGAGCAAGCGCGCAATGGCGCGCTTGCTCCTCTGCACGCGTCCCGCGAGCGGGAACGTCTGGCGCGCGAAGATTCTCCGCATCTACGAAAATTGGAGCGCGTTGAAAAAGCCCGGGCCACTGTCGAAGGGAAATTTGATCGTTGTCTACGGCGTCTCGCAATGGCAAAGACCTTCGACGAGCTCCACACGGCGAAGCTGCTCGAACACCAGCCGACTAAATCACCGATCAACGCCACCGCGAGGCAGACTAAGGTAATTGATCGCGAGAGCGACGATGAGGAAGAGCGGGAGCGCGAGCAGGATCAGTCGAATTCTAAGACACCGAAAAACAAAAATGCAGGTACGGGATCGGACTTCTCTTGGGACAAGAAATCCAAAACATCTGAAGGCGGGGAGGATTGGTAATCCACTCAACAGGCAATATCGATCCGCTCTGGAACAATGGTCGTCGGCAGCGATGCCGGCGACCAACTACTTTCGTCCCAACTTCATCTTGGTCGCACAGCAACCTTAATACATCCTAAAAGTGTACTTATGTCAAATACAATAATAACGTGCATTTTTCCAAAACGAGATGTCGATCACGAAAATCGAAAATAAAGCGACGGGCGTGCAATCATACGATTGACGATGACACTAATAGCGGACTTCGCGCCGACCAGATGAACCCATTCGCACAGCCAAAAGAAAATCCGGATTGGTTCAGCAAGCACTGGTGCCGCAACGCGCACAGAACGCTACAGTGTCGATACGATAAAATTCTATTTTGCTACGCTGCCCGCAAGGAGACAATGAAATGCGCGCGATCAAGCTCGAAGAAGCCTTGAAAATTATCCACGAAACTTTTGCTGAGGCGGCAAGGCGCAACGCCTATCCCCTCACCGCCGTGCTGCTCGACGCCGGCGGCCGGGTCAAAGCGGCACTCAAACAGGACGGCGCATCGCTGCTGCGTTTCGAGGTCTCCTACGGCAAAGCCTATGGCTCGCTGGCGCTCGGGCGGCAATCGCGACTCGTGCTGCAAAAAGCCAAGGACAAGCCGCTGTTCATGGAATCGTTCAACGAACTCGCAGACGGGCCGATGTTTCTCGAAGGCGGCGGCCAGTTGATCCGCGATGCGGAAGGCGAAGTCGTCGGCGCCATCGGCATCACCGGTGACACCAATGAGGTCGACGATCTCTGCGCCATTGCCGGCATTCGAGCCGCCGGCTTCAAGACCGATGACGATTTTGGCGAGGACGAGATGCGCCGGCTCAACATCAAGCGCGGTCCACCCATTGAGGACCCGCAAAAAGCCGCTGCGTCGAAGCCCGCCGATCGATTGCCGCGCCGCGCTTGAGTTTGTCGATCACATCAGCATGAGGCCGCCATGAGCGAATTCACCCGCCGCAATTTTATCGCGACCTCGACTCTCATGGCAGCCGCTCTCGCAAACCGTCCCGCCGAAGCTTCGGCGCCCACGGCCAGCAAGCAGGGCCCCGGCGTCTATCGCTACAAGATCGGCAGCTACCAGCTGACCGCACTCTACGATGGCACTTGGTTTCGCAAGATCGATGACAAGTTTGTGCGCAACGCCACCAGCGCTCTGGTGGACAAGGCGCTCACCGATTCATTTCTCCCGCCCGGCATCGTGCCGACCTCGTTCACACCGCTCCTTATCAATACCGGCGCAAAACTGATCCTCATCGACACCGGCACCGCCGGACAACTCGCGCCAACGACGGGACTCCTCGCCGACAGCTTCGCGACCGCAGGCATCGACCCCAAATCGATCGACACGATCTTGATCTCTCATTTCCATCCCGACCACATCAACGGCATCAAGGACAAGGACGGCAAAAAGGTTTTTCCCAACGCCGAAATTCTCGTGCCCGAGCCCGAGTGGGCCTATTGGATGGACGACTCCAAAATGCGCACTGCGCCCGCAGAAATGCGTCCGATGTTTCTCAATGTGCGCAGGATCTTCGCTGACATCGCCAAGGACGTAAAACGCTACGCGCCCGGCAACATGGTGGCGTCGGGCATCACGTCGATCGCCGCCTATGGTCACACGCCCGGCCACACCGCCTTCGCAATTACCTCCGGCAACGAGTCGATGCTGGTGCTCAGCGATGTCACCAATCATCCGTGGCTGTTCGCGCGCCATCCCGAATGGCAGGGCATTTTCGACATGGACGCAAATCTGGCCGTCACCACACGCCGCCGCCTGCTTGACCGCGCGGTCGCCGACAAGATGCTGGTGGCGGGCTATCACTTCCCGTTCCCGGCTTCAGGCCATATCGTCAAGGCCGGATCGGGTTACGATCTGGTGCCGGTGATGTGGCAGCCACTGTAACGATTTAGATATTCTTCTGCGCGGCGAGATTACGCGCTCACATTTTGGTCAGTTTGATGATGTCCACCGCCTGCGCATAAGCGGCTTTGTCGCCAGCCGAGCCCGAGCCCTGCACAGTGACCAGGAACTTGCTGGCGATCACCATATTGATATCGCCATCCGCAGTCTGGATGGCGCGCTGGCTGCCGACGCGAACGAGCTTGCCCATGGCGCCGGCGATCTGCGGATTGCTCAGCAATGTCGCGAACTGCATCACCATGGCGGAATCGCCGGTGATCTGCACCTCAACATTGTCGCCCTGCGCGTTGGAATAGCTGCGGCTCGCAACCAATGCTCCAAACATCACCGCACCCACGGCCGTGCTCTGCGCGCGATCCGCCTTCCATCCTGGCAGCGGATTGGGCAGCAACGCCGCAAAGCCTTCCGCGTTTTTCTGCCCGATGAGCTGCGAGGCGAAATCGAGCGATTGCTTCGCATTCGACATGTCGCCCGACTTGTATGCGCTGCGCGCCTGATCCAAGGCATCCAGGACGTCGTCGCCGGCGCGCACGGCGCCCGTCATGTTTGCAACAAATGCCGCTACCGCCAACGCGCGAAGAATTATCATTAACAAACTCCTGACGACGCGAACTCATACGAGCGCGACGTTACAGGACACTGATGAAAAAACTCTTCGAGGTGAGAAAACACATGGAAAATATTCGGCCGGCGTGATCACTCGCACCGGACGCCAAATATTATATTCGCGATTTCGTTATTGGAACTTCACGCCGAGGCGCGCCATGTAGGCGGTGCCGGGCTGCGGATAAGCGTTGTAGGTCCCGAATGTGCTCGAACTCGCGACCGCATAATCGAAGTATTTTTCGTTGAACAGATTCTGGACGGCCAACGACCAAAACATCTTGTCCACTTCGCCGCCAATGCGCAGATCGACCACCGCGAATGCCGGAATCATCGGCTGGAAGTTCGCCTGATCGTTGTCCATCCGGCGCGAGCCGTTGAAGCGCACCACCCCATCGAGCACCAGATATTTGCGCCAGATGTCCCACGACACGCCCGCGTTCGCGGTCCAGCGCGAAACCAGCGGCACGTCATGGCCGCTGAACGGACCGTCCCGGAACACCGCGCGCGTATAGGCGACGCCGCCCCGAAGCGTAAGTCTGTCGGTCGCACGATAGGTCGCGCTCGTTTCGCTGCCGTAGCGATGCGTCGGATCGAGATTGACGTTGGCGAAAACCGACGGAAGAAAATGGATCTCGTCCACGAGCCGCATATCGTACACGCTTGATTGGATTTCCAGCGCGCCGAACCGCAAGCGGGCGCCGCCTTCAATGTCTTGTGACGTTTGCGTACGCAGATTGAAGTCAACCGGAAACGAGGCAACACCGATGCGCTCGTCCACATTGGGCGTACGAAAACTGCGCGCAACGCGGCCGAACACCGCGATGTTCGGGTTGAAGCGATGTTCCGCGCCGAGATGCAGCGCGTGTTGCTGCTCGTCTTTGCTGAGCGGCGTCGCTTGCGCGTCGAAAAAGAACGCCCCCGGCGCAGTTGGATCAAACCGGTCGCGCGCCGATATGGAAGTTTGTTGCACGCGCGCGCCCCACGAAATATCGGTCTTGGGTGTTACGCCGAGCGTTTGCTGCCAATAGATTCCGAGCGAGCGTTGGGTCAAATCGTAGCGATGTATTGGCGGATCGCTCAGCTCCGTGCTGCGGTTCGAGCGCAGCGTCGAATCATAGACGTCCAGCCCCGCGATAACCTTCGACGGAATTCCGAAAAGATTATGCCGTCCGATAAAACGCGGCGTGAAGGACACCGTCGTCAGCTCTCTGTCGTCGGAACTATCGAATCCGGACAACGACGAAAAGACCTTTTGTTTCTTATTCCGCACACCGCCATCGATGATGAGCTCGAATGAATTCCCCAACAGCCGTGTCACACCTACCGTGACATTCACGCCTTGCTTGTCGGCAAAAGCGGTTGGCGTGGTTGCGCCGGCCCGGTCCGAGTCCAGTTCGCTCGACGTCAGCGTCACGCGCCGCGCACCCGGAAGGCCGAGTTTCTGGTCGTCGACGGAGACATTGGCGTAGGCGCTACCGCGATCGCCCGTGTAGCGGAAATCGCCGACCGCGTTGCGCTGGCGCAAGTCGTTGTTGACGCGATAGCCGTCGGAATTGATGGAATTGCCGAAAATCGAGGCGGAAAACGGCCCGGTCGAGCCGAGGACCGACAGACTGCCCTCGCGCTGCTTGAACGCGCCAAACCCGCCCTCGGCCTTGATCGACGGCGGCTGACTCACGCCCGACTTGGTGACGATATTGATCGTGCCGCCGACGGCGCCGTCGCCATAGAGCACCGCGCCGGAATTGCCGCGCGTGATCTCGATCCGCTCGATACTTTCGCGCGGGATCGCGGAGAAATCAACGCCTGCCAGATCCACATCGGTCATTCGCCGACCGTTGATCAAAACGAGCGTATTTGAAGCCGCAGCGGCGCCAAACCCGCGCATGTCAATGACAGTGCCGGCGCCATTCACCCCGCCGAACGTACTCCAAGTCTGCACACCCGGCACGCGCGACATTATCGCCTGCAGGGACTCGCCCGGAGACCGTGCAATTTCTTCCGCCGTGATGACCGTCGTCGAGGCACCGACGATGTCTGGGATGAGCCGGCTCGATGTGACGTCGATTGTTGGCAGAACGTTTCGATTTTCCTGGGCACCAACTGTTGCCGCGAGGACACCGCTCAAAACAAACGCAACACTTAAGGCATGTTGTATTTTCGCTTTCGCACGCATTTGCACACACTCCTTCGCTTGCGCGCGTGACAACGCGCGCATGGGTGAAACCATCCCGATGCGAAGGACATGCGAACGCGGTACGCCCCGCGGCGCCTTACGCTCACACTTGAAAGTCGTGGGAAAAACTTCTCACGGCCTCCGCATCGGACACGACGTCACCGCTGCGAACAGCCGCTCCGTGTGGTGCTCCCGCCCACCGGATGGGTGACTGCGCTGGCAGGTCTCCTGGCTTGCGGGTCGTTGTCTTGGCGTCCAGCCTTCCCAGTTTCCCAGTGGCCTTATTGGACGTGGACTCGCCGCTCACAGTTGCGGGATCAGCCACGGATTCACTGCAACTGCGCAGCAACCGTGTTCCCTCTTGCCTCCCCGGCTCGCGCCGAGGAACCAGTGCAAGATTATTTTCACAACGTCCGCACGCGAGAGTCAAGAAATTTAAAATTTGCGTCGCAAAACGCCAGAGGCCGGCCCTTCGGCCGGCCTCGCAACGCACGACGTTGGCTTGACGCCGCGATTTGTTAGATGTGGTGCGAAGACGTCGCAGGTTTTGCGCTCGCATGAATGCGGTGCTTGACCACCGTCATGTGCTTCACGTGCTTGGCAACCTTGACTTTTTTTACCTTGTGCTTTTTGACCTTGCTGACATTGGTCGCCTTGTGGGCCTTGGCGAAAATCGGCTTCGCCGTGATGACGGTCGTTTTAACCGCAACTACTTTCGCCGGCTGAGTTGCCGGCGCACGCGCTGTCGACATGGTGCTTTGTGCGAGCACCGGTCCCGCGAGCAGCGTGCCCGCGAGCAGCGCGATTGTGATTTTCCTAAACATGATGTGTGTCCTCTATGTTGTGGTTCGGCTTCGTGTCCGAACGCCCTTGTGATACCTGGACCGGCGAGACTCCGATCGTGAGGCCAACATGCAACAGGTGCGCTGAACTCACCCTGAAGTCGTCTGACAGTGCGCATTCACCTACGTGAACCGAGATTGCGCGCGACGTTCACCGGCCATTCATCCACCGGCCGCGCGAAACTCGAAACGGTTGTTTTCGTCGAAGGATTTGTTAGTGTCGGTGCAATTCACGCGGGCAATGGTCCGCTTCGCACGATCGGGGAAAAATCATGGGCTATCGAATGACCGCCGCGCTCGCGATCGGTCTCTTGGGTTTCGTTGCGGCCCCGCCTTTTGCAAGTGCCGTCGATACAATGATTCCTCCTCCTCCGCAGCAGCCATCGACAACACAAAAGCCGTCAACCCCGCCCGCCAACAACACCGACACGACCAAGAAGAAAAAGAAAAAGGAAGACACGTCACAGCAAAAAAGTTCGAACGAACTGTTCCTCGACGGCTATCGCGCGGCGCACGTATTGATTTACAAGCAACACAAATACGAAGCCGGCATCGCTCAGCTCAAGGCCCTCGGTCACGACGAGCACCCGGATGTCGCAAATCTGATCGGCTATTCCAGCCGCAAGCTTGGCCGCTATGACGACGCCAAATATTGGTACGAAAAGGCGCTCGTTGCTGATCCCGATCACGCCCGCACCTGGTCCTATTACGGCATGTGGCACGCCGAGCAGGGCAACGTGCTCAAGGCACGCGACTACCTCGCAAAGGTCCAATCGCTTTGCGGCACCACTTGCCGCGAATACGCCGAGCTCAAAGGCGTGATCGAAGGCACGCGGCTTTACTGATTTTCGGCCCTATTTTCAGTCTATCTTCGCCGCCTCGGTCTCCGCCATCAGCCAGCCGAGATAAGTTTTCTCGACATTCTCGATCGGGATCACCAGGATCGCCGGCGTCGTATAGGAATGCATGTCCTTGATTGCACGCTCTACATTTTGCGAGAGCGAGGCCCGCGTCTTGACGATCATGACCACTTCCTCCCCGCGCTCGACCTTCCCCTCCCACCAATAGTGCGAAACCATCCCCGGCAAGATGTTAACGCAGGCCGCCAGCCGCCGCTCGACGATCGCACGGCCCGCTTTCTCCGCCTCGACAATGGATGGGTATGTTGTGTAAACGAACACCGCGCGTTCCATGATCCTTAACCCCGATGGTGTAGTGAGCGCGCGTTACTCCGCGAGCACACCGTGAACCGAGCAAAGCCCCACTACGAGCGCATCGCTTTCGTTGCGAGCCCCATTCCGGAGGCGCAGAAGGCGCGCGCCCGGCTGACTAAACGCTACGGTAATTTCTCCCCCGCCAAGGCCGACGTTGTGATCGCACTCGGCGGCGATGGCCTGATGCTGCAAACCCTGCACAAGTTCATGCGCTCCGGCAAGCCGATCTACGGCATGCACCGCGGCACCATCGGCTTCCTGATGAACGATTTCAACGAGACGAATTTGCACGAGCGGATCAACGCCGCCGAGACCGCGCTGATCCACCCGCTGGTCATGCGCGCACGCGACGTCTCCGGCCGCGTCCACGAGCACCACGCCATCAATGAAGTCTCGCTGTTTCGCCAAAGCTACCAGGCCGCGCGATTGCGCATCCGCATCGACGGCAAGGAACGCCTGGCCGAACTGACCGCCGACGGCGTCATGCTCGCAACGCCCGCCGGTTCCACCGCCTACAATCTCTCCGCGCAAGGGCCGATCATCCCGATCAATGCGCCGCTGCTCGCGCTCACGCCGATCAGCCCGTTCCGCCCGCGCCGGTGGCGCGGCGCGCTGCTGCCGAACGGAGCGCGCATAACGGTTGACGTCATCGATCCTGACAAGCGGCCTGTTGCCGCCGTCGCCGATCACCGCGAGGTGCGCTCCGTACGCTCGGTCGATATCCGCATGGACCAGAAAATCGCAATCAAAATGTTGTTCGATCCCGGTCACAGCCTGGATGAGAGAATTCTGCGCGAGCAGTTCGGATACTAAGCCGCGCGTTTCTTTCCGACGGCTTTTTTGATCGTTTTCTTCTTTCCCCAAAGCTCTTTGCTGGCAATGCGCGCGCCTTCGACCAACGCGCCAAGCTTCGCCCACATGATGGTCGGATGCACACGGCGATGGAACGGCCCTTGCGCAAATCCGCAATCGGTCGAGGCGATGACATTCTCGCGCCCCACCAACTTCGCGAGCCGCACGATCCGCTCTGCCACAAGCTCCGGATGCTCGACGATGTTGGTGGCGTGGCTGATGACGCCGGGAATGAGCACCGTATCCTTGGGCAATTTCACGCTCTCCCACACCCGCCACTCGTGCTCATGGCGCGGATTAGCGCCCTCGATCACGAACGCACCGACTTTCAGCTTCAAAATCAGATTGACGATGGTTTTGAGCGGAATATCGGTGACGTGCGGCCCCGGCCAGCTTCCCCAGCACACGTGATAGCGGATTTTTTCGCGCGGCAATCCCTTGATCGCCTCGTTGAGAATTTCCACATGGCGCGCGACCCACTTCAGATACGTCTGCATGCTTGCCGGTGGCACCATGCGATCGAACGTCACCGCCGTGCGCGCATCGTCGAGCTGCACAAGCAGGCCGCTATCGACAATCTGCTTGTATTCGGTGTGCATCGCCTTGCCGATCCCGGCGAGGAGGTCGTCATCGTTCTTGTAGTATTCGTTCTTGCGATCCGGAATCACCGATGCGGGCGCAGCGACCGGCAGGAACCCTTCCTCGACCTTCACTTTTTTTAGCGCAGCCTTGAAGTTATCGATGTCGACCTGCAGCAGCGCTTGTCCGGTGTACTTGATCGGCGCCACAGCAACCGAGTCCATCGTGGTTTCGACTTTATCCCGCGCATCCATCTCCTCGTAAAATTCGGGAAACTTCGTTCGATCGGCGCCGCGCTGCCACGGATTTCCGCCTTTAAATGGACGCCGCTCAAAGCCCGACAGTCGCTCAAGTACGTACTGCGACCAACTGATGTGTTTGCCGAACTCGCCGTCACTGACGACGTCGATACCGACATCGGCCTGCTTCTTAACCACCGCGGCCACCGTATCCTTCAGGCACTTCTCATACGCCCTCTTGTCGTAACTCGCGCCGGTTTGCATGGCCTGCAAAAACGCAATCAATTCCGGCGGCCTGATCAGACTGCCGACGTGAGTGGTAAGAATGCGATTGTCGCTGTGCTTCATGATGCCCCGGCCTCAGATTACATTGGGTACGGATTTAAGCGGCCGGACTTTGATCAAGTCAGCGCCCGCATGCAAGCGCAGGCCAGCTCTCACCTGCCCACCCGAGCATCCTCCCCACTGCCCACCACCTCGCAAATGGCGGATTGATGCGGGTTATTATCCTAAACCATTCGTTAAGGGCGAGATCTTACGTTGCGCGAATGGCTGAGCGGCCATCCGAGGAACTATGGTCCGCATCGACTTCACGCGTCTGCGTTTCCTTGTCATCGACGACAACGCTCACATGCGCCAGATTGTGCGCACGATTTTGCATGGCTTTGGCGCGCGTGAGATCATGGAGGCCGAAGACGGCGCCGCCGGCCTCGAAATCTTCACGCAGAACCGGCCCGACATCGTAATCACTGACTGGGAAATGCCGATCTTCACCGGCATCGAGCTCACGCAGATGATCCGCCAGCCCGGGGCCAACGCCAATCCGTTCGTGCCGATCATCATGCTGGCGGCCCACACCGAAATAAAACGCGTGATAGCCGCGAGAGACGCTGGCATCACCGAGTTCCTCGCCAAACCCATTTCGGCCAAGGCGCTCTATCTGCGCATCCGCAACGTCATCACGCACCCACGCCCCTTCATCAAGACCGGATCCTATTTCGGACCGGACCGCCGCCGCATCGTCAATACCAAATATGCCGGTCCCGAGCGGCGCAAATCCGGCCAACCGGACGGCACGCAGGAAAATGCCCCATCTGACAACGCCAAGCCGCCTACCTGACGCCGGAGATCAAGGACGATCACACGATGGAACCTGCAAAGCCTCGAAACCCGAATACGGTCACCCACGCCGATCACGAGGTCATCACCCCGGATCACCACACGTTGCGCCAAGCGATGTTCTCGAGCATTGGCAGCGATGAAGAGCTGATCGCGCGCGCCGAACGAGCACTCACGCAGCTCTCAAGCGAATTCGGCAATTGGATGAACGAGGAATGCGAGCGCCTCGATGCCGCGCGGCGCGAGGTCAAGGCCTCCGGTCTTACAGACGCAAATCGCGCGGTCCTGCTGCGCGCGGCCGACGACATCAAAGGCACCGCACAGACTTTGGGCTTCCGCGAGACCATGCCGACGGCCGACAGCCTGTGCCGGCTGCTCGAACACACGCCAGACATGACTCGAATTTCGCTGGAGCTCATCGACCAGCACGTCGACGCCATACGCGCGATCGTGCGCGAACATAGACGTTCGGATGTCGCCACCATCGCGACGGTTCTCGGCAGCCGGCTGCGTCAGGTCACCGAAGAATTTCTGGTGCAGGAAAACCGCCACCGCCCGGAATATCTCCAGGCGATTGCAAGCCCGCCACTCTCGCCTGGCGAACACTCCTGATTTGCGCAAATTGAATTAGGCCGCGAACCTTGGTCGTTCGGCAGCAAGCGGGGGCGCGACTTCCGCTACAAGCCCCTCGCAGAACGTGCGTGCCTCTTCGCGAGCGGCTTCCGCCGCAAACCGGCGGAGCAACGTCAGCAGCGGCTCGATCTCGCCCAGCACCACCGCTTCGCAGCGCGTGAGCACGCGCTCGATGATGCGCCGCTTGAGCCTGCTCGCTCCGTCCCGCTCACCTTGGAAGCTCTCCTCGCGCATGGCCTCGACCGCCTCGCGAAACGCCGGATAGATCGAGGCTGGAAGCCCGGCCTTGTCATAAAGCGCGCGAAACCCGCCGCCCCAACGGTCGTGCAACACGCCGGCGACCCGCGCGGCCGACACTCCCGACAGCTCCACCAGCGCTTCTTCGAACAGCGAGATGTTGCCGCAAAGCAGCGCGCGCAGCAGCAGACCCGAGGTGAGTTGCCCGCTCCCGCGCAGATGCTGGATCAGCGGGCCGACTTCGTAATTCGGCGAAGCGGCGGCAATTGTAACGGTTGCCTTCTCGCAGGCTTCTTTCGCAATGCTGTTCGCCCGCTCTTCGGCGAGCCAATCGCGCGAGGTGACGAAGGCGGCAAGCGTCATCGACAATTTAGCAACCAGCGCCTGCCTTGTCGGGACCGGAAGATCTTCGCGCTCCAGCAATACATTGCGAATGGCGGCGAGATGGCCGTGACGGTCGACGATGCGGTCGAGCGAAAATGGAACGACCTCGGCGCCGCGATTTTCCAGCAGCACCAAGCACGCTTCCGCGCAGCCGATTTCCGCAATGGCCGCCGACACCGGGCACGGAACGGATGGCCGCTGGGCGATCGCGACCTGCAGGCTTGCCACCCCGCGCGCGGCCGCATCCACCAGATCGGCATCGAGAAAGAGCGGTGAGCGCGCCAGCACGATGGCGGCGACTTCAGTCTGATCGGCGGCAAGGGAATGCATGATGGCAGGCGGCGCCCGCTCACTCACCGCAAGCGCCTCGGCCAGCGCACGCCGCACCACCGGCGACGGATCGTCCAGCAGCATGATCATAGCGCCTTCGGCGGCAGCCAAATCATCGGGCGACAGATCGGAGTAGAGATAGGCGCGCGCCAATGCGCTTGTGGCGTCCGCCCGTTCGCTGGCGGGCGCGCTACGTATCCATTGCAGGAACTGACGAACAATCATGATCGCGCTCAACTCAGGTGAGCCACATGCAACAGTGACGCTATCGGCCGAGACTTAAGAAATCGTTCACCATGTTCGTTTGGAGAGTTTACCGAAGTCTTAACAGCGGCTAACCGCTGTCGCGGAAAAGATCGAACATGCCGCCCGGCTTGGCCGGATTCGCGTCGTTCGGAAACGAACGCGCCGGCGAAGGCGCCGATACCGCGTGCGAGCCCCACAATTCGCTCACCACCGGCGCCACCGCTTCACGCCGGTCACTGGTGCGGAACAGGCCATGAAAGACCGGCCCGCTATCTTTGGTGCTCGCCGCGGGTTGCGCGACGTCTAGCGGCGCCAACGCGGGTAGCGGCACCGATGCCCAAGCCGGTCCTGAAATCCGTTGCGAAGGTGAAATCCCTGCAACCGCCACCGGCGCGGACGCCGCTCGTACAGCCACGGCTGTGGCGGGCCCATCAAGCGAATGCCCGCGCGCGACATCGTAGCGGCCGACCATCATTTTATAGACTTGCGTGACGCTGCGCGGTTCGCCTTGCTTGTCGTAAAAGATCGAGCGATTGGCTCCCGCCGCGAGCGGAAATACTCCAGCCGCGCTCGCCTGCGGCGCGGAGGCCGCAAGCGAAATCAACTTGCTCGCCCCGCCAGCTCCAAGGAAATGCGCGAGATAAAGCTCGCCCTCGCCTGGCGGCCGGCCAAGCTTTGCCGAAAGCCAATCCCCGTTCCATTTGGTGAGCGCGCCGGCCATCAACGCATTGGCGGTTGGATCTTTGCGCAAGCTCAGGATCTGCTGGCGAATCCCAGCGTCCTGCACCTCGAACCGGCCCGATGAATTCGTCGAAATGGCGTCGGCAAACCGGCCATAGCCGAGCGCGGGCCCCGCGTGCTTTACGGTGCCGAGCCAGGTCTGCTCGATAAATTGAAACAGCCCCCCCGCCGATGATGATGTGGCTTGGGCGTTGGGATTGAGATTGGATTCGACTCGCGCGGTGGCGAGCAGATAATTGAAGTTCGCCCCCGTCTTCTGCGCGGCTTGACGGATCGCGCCGGTGACGCTGATTGCGGTTGCGCCCGTGGCGTCGACTGACATCGCTGCTTTCCGCCTGGCCGCGAATGGCCACTTTGGCGCAACAATCTGTCAATGATTATGGTAAACAAAGCTTTAAGACACGCGGACGCGAGGAGGCTTCCCCATGGCTCCGAAAATCAATCATGAAGAGGGCGCGCGGCACAAGCGCGGCGGAATCTTTTTCGAGGATTTTGAGATTGGACGGCTCTACGAGCACAGGCTCACCCGCACCGTGACGCAGATGGACAACATGCTGTTCTCCAACATGACGCTCAATCCGCAGCCGCTGCACATCGACCGCCATTTCTGCGAGCAGGAAACCGAATGGGGTCAGCCGCTGATGAATTCGCTGTTTACGCTCGGCTTGATGATCGGCATTTCGGTCAATGATCTCACCGTCGGCACCACCATCGCCAATCTCGGCATGCATGAAGTAAAATTCCCGCATCCGCTGTTCGAGGGCGACACCTTGCATTGCTCGACCGAGATCATCGGCAAGCGCGAGTCGAAATCGCGCGCGGGCGCTGGCATCGTCGAACTGCACCACCGCGCCTACAACCAGGACAACAAGCTTGTCGCCGAATGCCGCCGCCAGGCCTTCATCCGCATGCGGACCGCTTGATGCGCTCTTTACTCTTCATCCCCGGCGATAGTCCGAAGAAGCTCGACAAGGGAATGACGAGCGGCGCAGATGCGCTGATCGTCGATCTCGAAGATTCGATTTCACCTGAACGAAAGTCACAGGCGCGCGAAACCGCGCTGGCATTTATAAAGCAAGCCGGCACCAGCAAGACGCGTCCGCGGCTACTCGTACGTATCAACGGCTTGCAGACCGGCCTCACCGACGCCGATCTCGACGTCATTGTCGCGGGCCGGCCGGACGCCATCATGTTCCCGAAAGCGGAAGGCGGCGCGGCGGTGACGCATTGCGACGCCAAACTCACCGCGCGCGAAGCAATGCACGGATTGCCCGCGGGCAGCATTACCATGGTCGCGATCGCCACCGAAACCGCCAAGGCGCTGTTTCTGGCCGGCACTTATGCCGACGCGAGCCCGCGTCTCACCGGATTGACCTGGGGCGCGGAGGATCTGTCGGTCGAACTCGGCGCGGAAGCCAACCGCGACAAGGACGGAAACTTCCTCGATCCATATCGGCTAGCGCGCTCTCTGTGTCTTGCAGGCGCCGCGGCGGCCCAAGTGCAGGCGATCGACACCGTCTATGTGGATTTCCGCAATGAATCCGGGCTACGGCGCGAGTGCGAGGAAGCCCGCCGCGACGGATTTACCGGCAAGATGGCAATCCATCCGGCGCAAGTTCCGATCATCAACGAGGTGTTTACGCCGACCGCCGAAGCGATTGCAAAAGCCAAAACCGTGATCGCAGCATTTGCCGCCGATCCCGGCGCCGGCACCGTCGGCATCGGCGGCCTGATGTACGACCGCCCGCATTTGGAGCGCGCAAAGCTGTTGCTCGCGCGAACCAATCAATCTTAGTTGCTATTTCTTCCCGTACACGGCGTTTGGATCGAACACCTTCTCCGCATCGCGAAATTCGAGCGTCACCGCGCCGGCTTTGCCGAGCGGCACCGCGCGATAGAAACACGAGCGCCGGCCGGTGTGGCAGGCGCCTGCGCTCTGCTGCTCGACCTTGATCCACACCGAATCCTGATCGCAATCGACGCGCATTTCCACCACATGCTGGCCGTGGCCCGAACTCTCGCCCTTGCGCCAGAGCTTTTTCCGGGAACGGGAAAAATACCACGCTTCGCCCGTTGCGATGGTTTTCTGCAAGGCTTCAGCATTCATGTGAGCGACCATGAGCACGTCACCCGATTTCGCGTCGGTCGCAACACAAGTAACGAGCCCATCGGCATCGAACTTGGGAGCAAACGCGCGGCCTTCTTCGATGTCGGTTTTTGAAGGTGTGTCGATCATGGCGCGCACATTATCCGATTGCCCTCATCCTGAGGAGCCGACCGAAGGTCGGCGTCTCGAAGGATGAGAATGTATAAATGAAAACGCCTCACCCTTCGAGACGCGCCTTCGGCGCTCCTCAGGGTGAGGCGTAAATCAACCGAGGGTAACCTACCGCTGGCCCCCGCGCACCATGGTGATGAAGCGCACCTGCTCGTTCGGGTCGTCGCGAAATACACCGCGGAATTGCGTCGTGATGGTCGCAGCACCCGGCTTCTCGACGCCGCGCATTGACATGCACATGTGCTCGGCCTCGATCAACACCGCGACCCCGCGCGGCTTGAGGATTTCCTCGATCGCGGTCGCAACCTGCGACGTCAGATGCTCCTGCGTCTGCAGCCGGCGCGCATAGACATCGACGAGCCGCGCGAGCTTCGAGAGGCCCACCACGCGATCGACCGGCATATACGCGACATGCGCACGGCCGTAGAACGGCATCATGTGATGCTCGCAATGCGAATTGAAGGTGATGTCGCGCACCAGCACGAGATCGTCATACGTGCCGATCTCGGAAAATGTGCGATCAAGCACGTCCGCCGGGCATTCGGTATAGCCCTTGTAGAGCTCACCATACGCATCGACGACACGCTTTGGCGTTTCCAGCACGCCCTCGCGTTTTGGATCGTCGCCGGCATAGGCGATGAGCGTGCGCACCGCCGCTTCCGCTTCCTCGCGCGAAGGGCGCGGGTGTACCGGCCTCGGCGCCGCACGGACATGATCTGAAAGCTGCGTGGCTGTGGTATTGCCGGTTGCGTTGGCCCCAGCATTCTTCGGCCAAGGTTTGACTATGGCGTCCATCGGTCTCTCCGTTCGACCAACACCGCGGTTAAAGGCCGGGCGTCGGGTGTGTCACCGGGCGGCCGCGTCATTGACGCGTCCCGCTTGCTTAGCACGGGACGTTCGGGCGCCGCATTCATAATTCGCATAGCTCACCTACATCAGGTAAGCCGCGACGTACTGACCGCAAGACCTTACTCGCGACCCGTTAAGCCGTTATATATATAGTGTTTTCCGGCTGCGAAACAGTCAACACAACTCTCTGTCGAACTTCATTTTTTTGGCCGGTAAACGCACAGGAAATCGGTCTCCATGCTCAACGAGGTCTACAATCGCCGAATCCTTGAGCTCGCCGGGGGAATCCCCAGGCTGGGGCGCTTGGACCACCCCGACGCGACCGCCACCGCCCATTCCAAATTGTGCGGCTCGACGGTCACTGTCGACCTCAAGATGGACGGCGACACCGTCACCGACTTCGCCCACGAAGTGAAAGCCTGCGCTCTCGGCCAAGCCTCGTCCTCGATCATGGCCCGCAATGTTGTCGGTGCGAAGGCCGGCGAGCTGCGCGCGCTGCGCGAAACCGTGCGCAAAATGCTCAAAGAGAACGGCGCGCCGCCCAATTCCGGAAAATGGGTGGACCTCGCGGTGCTGGAGCCGGTGCGCGACTACAAGGCGCGCCACGCGTCGACCATGCTCACCTTCGACGCGGTGGTCGATGCCATCGGCCAGATCGAAAGCAAGCGCGGAACAAAGGCTGCCGGATAGGCGACGCATTCGATGAACCTCAACGCCCTCTTCGACCAATCGTCCCGCGTGCCGCGCCTTGCCGGACGCACGCTCGTGAAGGCCTATCGCTACACGCTCTCCCCGCTGATTGGCTTCCACTGCCGGCACCTGCCGACCTGCTCCGATTACGCCGACCAGGCGCTGGAGCGGCACGGGCTTTGGGCCGGCGGGTGGATGACGCTTGCGCGGTTGTGCCGCTGCCATCCGTTTGGAACATCCGGCCTCGATTTCGTGCCCGATACATTGTCGCCGAAGTCGTACTGGTTTCTGCCCTGGCGCTATGGCCGCTGGCGCGGGACGAATGAAAAACCACAGCCGTAACAAAGCGCTGCGCACGTTTGCGGAATCATCAAATCAATTGTTTGCGGCGGCATACGACCCACAACACACCGATCAGAACCACGTTGACGAGGGCAAACGCCGTCAACGCGACAATCGCTAAATCCTCGCCCTGTCTCTCGATCAGCCACGCTCCAGCCGAGGGTGACAGCGCCTGCACGATCAGGCTCGGAAACGCCAAGCGTCCCATCAGGCGTGGGTATCGTTCGGCGCCGAACAGCGCGAGCGGCAACGTGCCGCGCGCAATCCAGCTGATGCCATACCCTGCGCCATAGAGAATGACGGCGATGGCCAGGATCGAAATTCCGCTACCGATCAGAAATAGCCCGACAGCCATCAACACGCACGCCGCAACCATCGTCCAGATCGGATGGTAATGTTGCCCGAACAATCGCTCAACAACGCGCGCGCCCACTTGCGCCGGACCGAACAGCGTCCCGATCGTCACCGCCGCGGCATAATCGACACCACGCGCCTGCAGAAAAATCAGCAAGTGCACGACCACGATCGCGCCAATGCCGGCTGCAAGTGTGAGCACTAACGCGATCAGCGCAAAGATCAGGCCTTCGCCCGGCAGCGTGGCCGTCGCTGAATCCGCCTTGTCCGCGCTCGGCTTTGCAGCGCCATCGATGGCCACCCGCGCCGGCATCACAAGTTGCAGCGGCAGCGCCACGACCAAGTGGAGCGCTGCATAAATCAGACAGGTTTCCCGCCATCCGTATTTTTGAACGAGGTAGGCGCTGAGCGGCCAGCAAACAGTGCTGGCGAATCCGCCAAACAACGTCAGCGTTGTGATCGGGCCGCGCGCATCTTGTCCGTAAAGCCTGCCAAGCGCCGCGAACGCCGCGTCATACAGTCCGGTACCCATGGCAAGACCGACGACGACCCAGGCCAGCAGATACAGCGGCAGTGAAGGCGCAAGACCGATGCCAGCAAGACCGGCCGCGAAAAGTATTGAGCTGCTCGCAAGCACCGGACGCCCGCCTGCCTTGGCGATGACATCGCCGACCCGCGGCGACACCAGTCCAGCCACCAGGAGTCCAACCGATATGCCGCCGACAACCAAGCCGAGCGGCCATCCGGTATCGGCGACGATCGGTTCCGCCAGCACGGCCGGAAAATAGAACGAAGTCCCCCAACCGAGGATTTGTGCGATCCCCAACGCGGTAACGACAATGTGCCGGCCAGGTTCGCGCCCCATCATGATGCGGCACGTTAGACCACACGGTTGATTCGTCCAAAGTTGCCCGTCAAGTCGAACCAAGTCTCGTTCCAGGTAACACCCGGTGACACCGCCAGCGAACCGCAGCAACGCGAAAACGTTGCGTAAACCAAGGCTCTGCACTATGTCATAGCCGCGCTTACCTGCGTTCGTAGGCAGCGAGTGAGCAACAGGAGTTTAGAATGGTCGCATTGACCTTTCCCGACGGCGCACGCCGGGAGTTTGCCTCCGGAACCACCGGCCTCGATATCGCGAAAGGCATTTCGCCTTCGCTCGCCAAGCGCACGGTCGCCATGGCACTCGACGGCACGGTCGTGGACCTTGCCGACCCGATCGAGCGCGACGCCAAGATCGAGTTCCTCACCCGCGATGACCCGCGCGCGCTCGAATTGATCCGCCATGACGCAGCCCATGTACTCGCCGAAGCGGTGCAGACACTGTGGCCCGGCACGCAAGTCACCATCGGTCCGGTGATCGAGAACGGATTTTATTACGACTTCGCGCGCAACGAGCCGTTTACGCCCGAGGACTTCCCCGCCATCGAAAAAAAGATGCGCGAGATCATTGCGCGCGACAAACCTTTCACCAAGAAGGTCTGGTCGCGCGACGAGACCAAAAAAGTATTTCGCGACAAAGGCGAGAACTTCAAGGTTGAACTCGTCGACACCATTCCCGGCAACGAGCCGATCAAGATCTATAACCAAGGAGACTGGTTCGATCTCTGCCGCGGCCCGCACATGACTTCTACGGGAAAAGTCGGGAGCGCCTTCAAGCTAATGAAGGTCGCGGGTGCTTATTGGCGCGGTGACTCGAAGAACCCAATGCTCACCCGCATCTACGGTACGGCCTACGCCAAGCAGGAAGAACTCGACGCCTACATCAAGCAGATCGAGGAAGCCGAGAAGCGCGACCACCGCCGCCTCGGCCGCGAGATGAATCTCTTCCATTTCCAGGAAGAGGCGCCCGGCTCGGTGTTCTGGCACCCGCACGGCTGGACGCTGTTCCAGCAGCTCGAAGGCTACATCCGCCGCCGCCAGCAGGCCACTGGTTTTGTCGAAGTGAATTCGCCCCAGCTCATGGACAGGGAACTGTGGGTCACCACCGGCCACATCCCGACCTACAACGACATGATGTTTCTCACCGCCGAGCGCAAGGAAGACACGCGCGTCTACGCCATCAAACCGATGAACTGCCCGGGCCACGTACAGATTTTCAAGAATGGCCTACGCTCCTACCGCGAACTCCCGGTGAAGATCGCCGAATTCGGCAAGGTGCATCGCTTCGAGCCGTCCGGCGCACTGCACGGGCTCATGCGCGTGCGCGCCTTCACGCAGGACGACGCGCACATCTTCATCACGGAAAGCCAGATCGCCGAGGAGACGCTCAAGGTCAACAATCAGATCCTCTCGATCTATGAGGACTTCGGTTTTACCGACGTGCGGATCAAATTCTCCGACCGCCCGGAAAAGCGCATCGGCGAAGACGCCGTATGGGACAAGGCCGAGGCCGCGTTGATGGCCGCGCTCAAAGCCTCCGGCCGGCCATGGACGCACAACAAGGGCGAAGGCGCATTCTATGGTCCGAAATTGGAATATGTGCTGCGCGATGCGATTGGCCGCGACTGGCAGTGCGGCACCGTGCAGGTCGATCTCAACCTGCCCGGTCGGCTCGGCGCGTTTTATATCGACGATCACTCCAACAAGATCACGCCAGTGATGCTGCACCGCGCGATGTTCGGCTCGCTCGAACGCTTCACCGGAATTTTGATCGAGCACTATGCCGGGCACTTCCCGCTATGGCTCAGCCCGCTCCAAGCGGTGGTCGCGACCATCACTTCGGATACGGACGACTATGCACGTGAGGTGCTCAGCCTCGCGCGCCGGATGGGATTGCGCGCCGACCTCGACCTGCGCAACGAGAAAATAAATTACAAGGTGCGCGAGCACTCGCTCGCCAAGGTGCCGGCGCTGCTCGTGATCGGAAAGAAGGAGGCGGCCGAACGTACGGTCTCCATTCGCAGGCTCGGCAGCGAGGGCCAGACTGTGATGGGCCTCGACGCGGCGCTCAAAATGCTCGCCGACGAAGCCGTGGCGCCGGATGTAAAGCGGATGCAACTCGCGGCGTGACGCTCTCTCGCAATATGAGAATCAGCGCCTATCTCGCCAGCACTTCGATCTCGCCGTCGACCCCGGTAATGACCTTGATGTCCTGCGGATAGGTCTTGTTCTCGTTGCGCGCGATGATGCGGTACTCGCCCTCCGCCAGAATGACGCGTGGGAACGCGCCCTTGGTTTCGGCAATCACGTCGCCGGCCGGCGACACCACGGCCCATTCGGTGTTGGCCAGCGCCTCGCCGCCTTGGCGGCTCACGAGCTTCAGCATGATGGCGGCGGCACGATGGGTCACCAAGACGTCGGTGAGCTTGCCCGACTGCACCCGGATATCGGAACGCACGACCGCATTGCCGTCGCCGTATTTCGAGACGATGAAGTAGGTGCCTTCCGGTAACAGCACCACGTCGCCGGTCATCATGCTCGAGACGATCGGTTTCTTGTCGCCCGGCTCGAACTGGCTTCCCTTGTTAATTTCGAACGAGATATGCCCTGAGGCAATCTTTACATCGCCGACGCGGCCTTCAAGACGTAATCCGCCGGCAGGAATGTCGAAGATTTCACGCACCGGCTCATCGCGCAGCTGCACCGCCTTCACTGCACTCGCCAGTCCAAACGCCACATGCACGATGTATCCACCGGCCGGCAATGCAAACGTAGGCGATGCCGATTTTTCTTCCTTGAGCAGCCGCTGCATTCCATTGTTGTCGGGTTTGTCAGCATACACGCGCCACGTAAGCCCACCTGTAATCGGCAAGTCGCGGCCAAATCTCGCGCTGGCGAGCAAGGCAACTTCGCCTGCGCGCAAATGCGGCACGGCCTGCTGCACCGCTGCCATAGGCGGCGGCGGTTGGTTGGTCGGCGCAAGTTGCAGAGGAGCCGTCGCAGCGGGCGCAGCATTGCCGCCGCGCGGCGCGGTCAGCGTAAAGGCCGGCGGCACCGGCTTCGACGACGACGGCGGCATTTGCGCCGATGATGGCGATTGCAGTTGCATGGCCGGCGCACCGGGAGGCGCTTGCGCGATCGCCCCGCCCGGCAACAGCACGAGCAGCACAGCGAGCATCGCAGGCGGGCGGAAATACAAGCGCCGTTCGACCGTCATGCCCGTGGTTCTCGACCGCAATCGCGGCAATTTCAAGCCGATACTAGCCATTTGGTTACAGCCAAATCGGCACATATCCCATCCCAGCCCTGTTTGCCCCGGCTTTTCGGTGCCCGAACGACCCGCCCGCGCACCTTGCGCGGACGATGTAACCCGGCGCAATGTCGGCAATCATCTCCGTTTCAGTGGAAATTCCGGCATGTTCTACGACACGCTGAAAAACGATCACGGCCTGCCCCATAATCCGTTCAAAGCCATCGTTGCACCCCGCCCGATCGGCTGGATCACGTCGATGAGCGCAAAGGGCGAGATCAACCTCGCGCCCTATTCCTTTTTTAATGGCATCACCGACCATCCCCCCATCGTGATGTTTTCCAGCGAAGGCCCGAAGCATTCGGCCGCTTTCGCCGAAGAGGGCAAGGAATTCGTCTGCAGTCTTGCGACGTATGAACTGCGCAACGAAATGAACGAGACGTCTGCGCCGCTGCCGCGCGGCGTCGATGAAATGAAAGCGGCCGGGCTTGCCGCCGCGCCCTCGCGTCTAGTCAAGCCGCCGCGCGTTGCCGCTTCGCCTTGCGCACTCGAATGCAAATGGCTCAAGACAGTAAAGCTCGACGATCTCGACGGCCTCGCGCTGGAGCGCTTCGTGGTGTTTGGCCAGGTTGTCGGCGTCTATATCGACGACCGTTTCATCAAGGACGGCAGGCTCGACACCGCCGCCATGCGGCCGATCGCGCGCTGCGGCTACGACCAGTACGCCGTGGTGCAAGAGGTCTTCGCCATGCGGCGGCCCAAAGGCGGATCCTCGGTGGTGAAATAATCGTCGACGGTCAAAAAAAGGGCGACGCACCGCAACAAAACCGGCGGCTTAACGTTAAGTCCTTGCGGCCGCAAAACTCAGGCGCGGTCGCGGTTCCGTCACAGTCGACGGATATTCTCGCGCTCGCTTAACTTTCGCCCGTACTTTCACCATATCGAAATGAAACCCTTGTTTCGGCGCCAAATGGGTCCGATCATGGGTCAAAATAGGGATAGGGGAGGATTAGTTGTTCCAGTCGCTTCTGCGACGCTCGCGTAATGGGGATCGCAGCGCCGAAGCTACTCCCGAGTCTAACAGCCCGATCGTCGAACGCCCCACCATTGGATTAGCGCTCGGCGGCGGCGCGGCGCGTGGCTTTGCCCACATCGGCGTACTTCGCACGCTGCTCGCCCGCAATATCGTGCCCGATGTCATTGTCGGAACCTCGATCGGCGCCGTGGCCGGCGGGTGCTACGCCTCCGGCCAACTCGATACATTGGAGGACTGGGCGCGCCAGCTCACCAAGCGCGGCATTCTCGGCTATCTCGATGTGAGCTTTTCCGGCGCCGGTTTGATCGGCGGCAATCGCCTGGCAAACCGGCTTGATGAAGCCATTGGCGAAACCCTGATCGACAAACTTCCGGTCCGCTTTGCCGCCATCACCACCGAAGTCGGCACCGGCCACGAAATCTGGCTCACGCGCGGACGCATGGTTGAGGCGCTGCGCGCCTCTTATGCGCTGCCTGGCATCTTCCCGCCCGTTCGCCTTGGCGGCCGCTGGCTGGTTGACGGCGCGCTGGTCAATCCGGTGCCGGTCTCGGCCGCGCGCGCGCTCGGTGCGCGCCTCGTGATCGCGGTCAATCTCAACGCCGACATGCTCGGCCGCGGCAGCACAATTGCAAGCCATGGTTCCGACGATACCGACGAGAAATTGCGTCAGCAGACGAACAAGCCGCGCAACGGACTGCGCGGCATGTTCGGTGCGGAGCGCGCGGTCAAGCGGCAATTCATCGACGCCGGACGGCCGGGCATTCCGACCGTGATGGTCGAAGCCTTCAACATCATGCAGGACCGCATCACGCGCGCCCGTCTCGCCGGCGATCCGCCGGACGTGTTGATCAGCCCTCGTCTCGGTCAAGTCGGATGGTTCGACTTCCATCGCGCCCAGCAGGCGATCGAGATCGGAGCCGCCGCGGCCGAACGCGCGCTCGAACCCATCGCGGAAGCGATCAACGCTCTTTCGACCTATCCCGCCGGCACCAATCCGGTGCGCAAGTAGCGCTTACGCGGTTTGAATGTAATCGCGCAGCGCCGCCTGCTCGTTCTCCATCTCCATCAGCCGGTGCTTGACCACATCGCCGATCGATATGATGCCGGTAAGCCGGCCCTGCTCGACCACCGGCACATGGCGAAACTTGCCCGCGGTCATCCGCTCCATGATGCTACCGATCGTATCCAACGGACTGCAGGTCGTGACCTTGCGCGTCATCGCTTCGGATACTGGCGTTTCGAGTGCCGCAATCCCGCCCGCCGCAAGCACATGCACAATGTCGCGCTCTGACAAAATTCCAACGACACGCCCGGCCGGGCCTGTCACAACCAGCGCGCCGATGCGCCGCTCGGCCAAGAGCTTAGCCGCCGCGGCAAGATTGGTGTTGGGTTCGATAGTGACAACGTCATTTCCTTTGACGGACAGAATTTCTCGTACATTCATGGGTCGCCTCCCTGGTGCCTCAGATTCCGATATTTAAAATTTGATCTTTCGCATAACGGAATCGAGCGTACCGGATAAACCAATGAAGGTGGGTAAGGGTTGCTTCCCTGTTGCGCCTTGCGATGCAGCGCAGCAATTTGTTTCGCGAAGCAAAAACGCTCTCAGGGCGCGATGTGCGGAGCTTCTTCGTCGTCATCGAAATCCGCCTCCGGCCCCACCGGATCGAACAACGCAAACAACAAGAGCCCGGCGAGAAATCCGCCGACATGGGCCTGCCACGCGATGCTTTGGTCCTCGCCGACGATTGACAACGACCCGACCCCGAAAAGCAGATTGAGTGCAAACCATGCGCCGACGAATCCGAGCACGCGCGGATTGCGCAGCGCATCGAACAGCGGCTCCGCCGGAATGCGATAGGCGTGCTCGCCATCGGCACGCCAAGGATCGAGCGGGCCGCCAAGCTGAAAGGCGAAACGCGCCGCCGCCCCCATGGTTCCCGAGATCGAAGCCGATGCGCCGATCATGGGCGCAATATCGCCCATGTGCGAGACGAGATGTGCCAACGCACCCGCCGCCGCCGTCAACGCGAAGAAAGCGAGAAAGCGCACGCTTCCAAACCGGCGCGCGACGGCAGTGCCGAATGCGACAAACCAAACCGCGTTGAACCCAAGATGCGTAATGTCGGCATGAATAAACGCGTAAGTCACTAAGGTCCAGATCGACCACGCGTATTCCCAGCCGCCCGCGAGCAACTCATTCAATCCATAGCGGGCCGGCACGAACGCAAAATTCCAGACGAACAGACGATCTGCCTCGGGCGACAACACATAGATGCGCAGAACGTGAACCAGCCCGAGAGCTACGAGCACCACGAGCACAACGGCCGGAATATTGAAGATCGGTTCCCGCGCTTTACCCACACGTGTTCACATAAGGTGCGCCGGAAAATTCATCAAGCGCACACGGACGCAATTGCTCTCCAAAGCAAAAAACAAAAGGGGAGAGCAAAAGCCCTCCCCTTCTTCTTGAGGTGTCGAGACTGCGCGAAAAGCGCGGGTCACGCCCCCCTCTCCCCTGGCGTGGAGTTCGTGGCCTGCCGGTGAGCAACCGGAAGGCAATTCGTGTGAACCGAAAGTCACGCTACCCGAGCGTCCCTCACCTGCCAACTTCATCCTCGGTTTAACGCTAACACCCGGCCGCTCAGAGTAACGCTAACGCCTGCTCGCACACACAACACCAATCGCAGACGCGCGCTGGCACGCCGCCTGCTCTTACCAACTCGCCGTAGCCAAAGCCCAGGCCAAATGTCCCGCTCCGGGACAAGTCATAAGGGCGACAGCATCACGGCGGGACAGGTGTTGTGTCATGAAGAATACGGGGACTCGGGATCTCTTTGCGTATTGGAATGAGCGACGCGGCCATCGCATAGCGCCCGAGCGCGGCGACATCGAGCCGAATGCCATACGCCACGTGCTCGGAGACAGCTTTTTTCTGGCTGCAGACGCGGCAGCCCAATATCCGTTTCGTCTCGCCGGCACGCGCCTCTGCGCGTTGTTTGGCCGTGAGCTCAAGAGCGAGAGCTTCTTTACGATGTGGGGCAAGCTCGACCAAATGACGGTGCGTAAATTGATGGACGTCGTGGTGCACGAGAAGGTCGGTGTCGTCGCGAACGCGCTCGGCCGCACCACTGACGGCGCACCGCTGCTCATTAACCTCGAACTGCTGCTGCTGCCGCTTTTACAGCGCGGGCCCATGGATGCCCGCGTATTGGGAGCGCTGATTCCGACACCCATGCCCTTCTGGTTCGGCGCCCGCCACGTCGGCACCCTCGAGCTTGGTATGCTTCGCCATATCGGACCGACGGTCGACAAGCATCCAGCCCCGCGCCTGGTTCCCGCTAATCATGGCGTCGAAGTTGGGCAGGGTCGCGAGATCCGGCGTGGCCTTGTGGTTTACGAGGGCGGCCGTTCCGACTGACGGCAGCATCCACGGTCATAATTCCTACAGCTAACACTGCATTAACGCTGACTGCATAGTCTTGCGTCTTGTTTCTCGTCGCGGAGTTTACCGCGCATGCAATTGGCGCAGACCCAAACGGCCAGTCTGCCGCACGCTCAGGAGCGGCGGCGGCATCAACGCGTGCGCGTCAACCTGCTTGGCCGCTATATGCTGGCCGACCGCCGCGAATTCCCTTGCCAAGTGATTAACATGTCTCCGGGTGGCATAGCCCTGATCGCACCGGTGAGCGGCCAACCGGGCGAACGCGTCATCGCCTATATCGACCATCTCGGCCGGCTTGAAGGCATCGTCGCGCGCCAGTTCCTCAATGGCTTTGCCATGACGATCTCGGCAACACCGCGCAAGCGCGACAAGCTCGCAGCCCAGCTCACCTGGCTCGCCAACCGCAGCATCCTCAACCTGCCGGAAGATCGCCGCCACGACCGCATCGTCCCGCGCAACCCGAACGCGCGCATGATCCTCTCTAACGGCGTCAACGTCGGCTGCCGCATCATCGACGTCTCGCTGTCCGGCGCAGGCATCGCGACCAAAGAACGACCGGAAGTCGGCAGCCCAATCACAGTCGGAAATATTACCGGCCGCGTGGTGCGCCACATTGAGGATGGAATAGCGATCGAGTTCACCCGGCTTCAGCATCCGGATTCGGTCGAAGAGAACATCACGGCGCAGTAAACGCGGTCTTACCCGAAATCCCTCAAAGCCTCATGATCTGGACCACTCGCTCGCGGACGACGTTTGTTTTCCGTTTGCGCAGCAACGCCCAAGGGATTAACGGCAGCGCCGGCGATCGCCGAATTCCCCCATCATGGCTGACGCGACAGGGTTAAAGATAAAATTTTAGACAAATTAGATTATCTCGAGTTTTACATAATATTTCTTAGAATTAAACTCGAATTCATTTCAACATTTACTCTGGTTATCTTCAAAATACCTCGCTCGACTTAGCCTCAACGCAAAAGCTTTGTGGCAATTGTGGCCCCGTGATGACGGGAGAGGGTCACGAATGTCGCCGCTGCTGACCAGAACAATTTTTGGCGCGTTTTTCGCAGCCAGTTTGAACATACCGCTCGGCGTTTCTCCGGCCAACGCCGGCGCCACCGGCTCCGAGCAGCCGATGTTCGTCTCAGTTGGAGACAATACGCGTGCACCGATCGGCTGGGTCGAGTTCTGTAACGAACAGCCGGCTGAATGCGCCGACGCGCCCACGACGCCGCGCGACGTCGTGCTCACCGCCAAGACCTGGAAAGATATCGTCCGCGTAAATAAGTGGGTGAATGACACGATCAAGCCGATCACCGACCTCGAACATTGGGGTGTGGTCGAGAAGTGGTCGTACCCCGACGACGGCTACGGCGACTGCGAGGACTATGTGCTGCTCAAGCGGCGCATGCTGACGCAAGCCGGATGGCCGCGCGAGGCGCTGCTCATCACCGTGGTGCGCGACAAGAAGGGCGAAGGCCACGCCGTGCTCACGGTGAAGACCGACAAAGGCGAATTCATTCTCGACAACCAAAACGCAGACATTCTGCACTGGTTGGATACGGGTTACCGCTTCGTCAAACGCCAGTCGCAGAGCGATCCGAACATCTGGGTCTCACTCGGCGATTCGCGCCCGGCGCCCGCTACCGCCGCGTCGCGGTGAAATTTGAACGCTCCGTTGAGCGGCACTGTTTGAAAGGAACTACACGACCCCGGTCACGTCCCCACCCCTCCCCGTCCCCAGACCGGGCTCGTGCGCGGCCGGTTCCCCCCCAGGACCGGCCGCACCCTTTTCTACTCGCGCAATCGCAGCATTGCTGCCGTTCCCAGTACGCAAACCTGCGCATGGTGACGGAACGGATACGGAATCCGGTGCAAACGGGCGTGGAAAATACGTGGAATATGTTCCCTCACCGTTCACACAGGCAGGGCCAGTAGTGCATCAAATTTACCGATGCGGCGCCCCCGATTGGAGCCAGACAGTCTTGGCCTGGGAGCTAACGACATGAACCAAACCCTCGAAACCGCGTCGCTACCACAATCAACTGAGCCAGCGCCCCGCTCACCGGCTGCTGAACGCATGCGCCTTTACCGCAAGCGCCGCCGCAGAGGGGTCATCTGCATGCGGATCGAGTTACGCGAAACGGTAATCGATGGGCTTATCGAGAAGAGATTTTTGCAACAGATACAGCGGCAGGATCCCGACGCCATCGTGAGCGCTGTTCAAGACGTTCTGTTCCAAGTGCTGAACGATCCGACGTTACGTGTAACGGCTATCTGATTGGTTCCAGTGAGCGCGCCAAGACTGCGGCTTTATCTCGTTCAAGGCG
>PNAI01000008.1 GCA_003169835.1 Hyphomicrobiales bacterium
CGTGTTGGGACTGCCGCGATCTTATTGATGACGATCAAGGCGCGGCGACCAAGAAGCGGAAATGACAACGCAATCGAAAATAGGCGACACCTCTGTTTCTTGCATTGTCCCTGGCGAACCGAGCGCCCATCAAACCGGCGGCACGGTCGTTGCGAAGAGCATGACTTCGCCGATCGTCACTGTCGACGGTTGATCGAGGATCCAGACGACAGTGCGCGCGAGATCGTCGGGTTCAAGAACGGCTGGAATGGATTCATAGAAAGCGCTTGCGCGTTCCTTGTCACCCCGCCAACGCGTTTCAGCAAACTCCGTGCGTACCGCCGAGACTTGGATCTCCGTGATCCGCAGGCGCGTTTCACGGTAGTCCGCGCGCAGCGTCGTGGCGAACCCGTGTATGCCGTGCTTGGAGACCGTATAGGCCGCGACGTCACGCAGCGCCGCGCGCGTGACCAGCGAACTCATCAGCACAATGTCGCCGCGATTTTCCTTGAGCATCGACGGAAGCAGTTGATGTGTCAGGCGCATCGTGCCGACGAGATTGGTCTCAAGGGTCGATTCCCAGTCGCCAAAAGAGCCGGCCGCGAACGGCGTGCGGCCGCCGACATCCGAGCCCGCATTGTTGATCAGCGTGTCGATCGGTCCCCACCCGCACGGTAGCCGGTCCGGCAGCGTCGCGACGGACTCGGCATCGGCGATATCGAGCGTGGCCGCGGCGCAGTCGGGTCCGTGCTTCGCAGCGAGCGCATCAAGGCGCTCGGGCCGGCGCCCAGCTGCGACGACGCGGTAGCCCCGCTCCAGCAGCCGCTGGGCCGTCGCAGCGCCGATACCGCTGCTCGCGCCCGTGACAAGAGCGACGCGCTTGGTCATGAGGCGCCGCAGCCGCGCGTCACGGCTACCATTCCTGGCGGGGAAGCTTGTTATAGACCCGATCGGTGCCCTCCGCGACGTGGACGATAACAAGCCGGCGCTTGATGAGCAGTTCGCCACCCAACTCGACGAAATGGTCCACGAAGCGTCCGTAGATCGTGTACGGCACGCCGTCCTTCTGGTCGTGCTTGTTCAGGAAATACGAGGTCGCTTCGAGCGAGTTGTCCTTTGGATCGCGCCGCACGTTCGGCGGCCCGACGTGATGGCTCGTGCTGACGAAGTGCTGGAATCGGCCGCGAAAGAAGTCGCTGATTGCGTCATAGCCCTTGCGCGGGGCTCCGGGCGTCGAATCCCAGACAGCGTCCCGCGTGAACAGCGTCATGATCTTGTCCACATCGCCGCGATCGACTGCATCGGCGTAAGCCTGCAGGATTTCGTTGACGCGAATCCAGTCTCCAATGTCGATCGTCTTCATACTCAGGTCTCCTCGATTTCTTTTGGATGCGGGTTGGAGCGCGTGAATCATGCTGCCGGCACTCCGGGCCGCAGCGCCGGGTTTCACCCGGAGATAACCTTGTTGGTCAAGCAGCCGATCTTTTCGACCTCGATCTCGACGACGTCGCCGGGCTTTAGTAGCCAGTCCTCCGGCGGCTCGTGGAATATCCCGACACCGGCGGTCGTTCCGGTCGAGATGATGTCTCCCGGCTCAAGGGTCATGCGCGAGAAGTATGAAATGAGCCACGGGATCGAGTAGATCATATTGCTTGTATTGTCTTGCTGCCGCGTTTCGCCGTTCACGCGGCAACTGATTTGCAGATTGTGCGGTTCGGGAATTTCGTCCTTGGTGACGAAGTAGGGTCCAATCGGCGAAGACGTGTCGAGGTTCTTGCCCATCATGATTGCACCACGGCGCATTTCGGCAAATTGCAGATCGCGCATGCTGACGTCGTTAGCGATCGTATAGCCGGCGACGACGTCGAGTGCGTTCGCCTCCGTCACATTCTTGCACTTCGTTCCGATGATGACGCAGAGCTCGGCCTCGTAGTCGAGCTGCTTCGTATGCGCCGGATACACGATCGGACGGTCGTGCCCGACCATGACGGAAGGAAACTTGGAGAACGACACGGGCCATTCGTGCTTTTCGGCACGCGCGGCCGGAAGGTTGCCCGCCTGATTTTTTCCCTCGGAGGCATGCGAGCGATAGTTCGTCCCCACCATGATGATCTTCCCTGGGCGGGGAACTGGCGGAAGAAATTTAATCGCGTCGCGCGCGTAGACGATCCGTTCCTTCATTAGCGTGTGGATGCCGCTTTCGCTCTCCGCTGGGAGCGCAACACTTGCGACAAGCTCGCGTACGGCGGCAAGGCCGGATGTCCCTATCCGCAAGAGACTCTCGGCGTCGGCGGGTACTGACCGCCCGGCTGGCATGAACCTGGCTGCGGCATTCGTGAGATCGATGACGTATTCACGCGTGCCGTTTGCCGAGAGAACGCCAAATCGCGCGCCGTCGGCGCCGTTAGCCTCGAAGCTGAGCAGTTTCATCTCTCACCCCTTCCCGCCAGTTTCAAAGCTCACGATCGCGCGTGTCTCGACATAGGGCCTGAAACGTTCTTTCACGAAGCGCTCGTGCTCTTCCGAGTTCAGGTAGCTCAGC